>NZ_MUZR01000015.1 GCF_001995255.1 Thioalkalivibrio halophilus
CACTTTCGACAGTAACTCCGTGCAGCGACGCAGCGGACATATTTCCCCGGTTCGCGAATTCGTCATTTGCACCCTCCAGCGCAAGCGCGCATTTACCATCATTCCACGCGAAAGGGCCCATGCCTTTCCTGCTGGATACATAGACCATGACGGTACCCGCGCGCGATGTAATCCTTTCCCGCAACGAACGGGCGAACGCGAGAGCGACTTCGGGAAACGATTCCGGGAGAGGGGCCGGGAAACGGCGGGGGGGGGACAGGGCTCAGCGGGCGTCGCCGCGGACCACGGTCACGGGCGCGGCCGCCTCGACCAGCACCCGGCCGGGGTGGTTCTCGTCGAAGCGCACGCGGATGTGGCGATCGATCAGCAGCTCGTTGTCGACCCACTGCACGCGGTGGCCCGGGGCATTCGCGACCAGGCGTGTCTGCCCGTCGCACCCGGCCTGTACCACGACCACCTCGATGTCGTCGCCCAGGTGGAAGGAATCCCCCACCCGAAGATCCAGGGTCTCCATCGCAGTGCTCCGGTTCGGTTTCAGCGGCCGCGGCCGTTGCCGCCACGCGGACCGCCGCGTCCGCCGGGCCCGCCGGGCCCGCCGCGCGGCTTGCGCTCGCGAGGTTTCGGGCGGTTCGGGTCCTGCGGCAGGGAGGCGCGGTCAATGTTCTCGGTGGGGATGCGTTCGCCCAGGTAGGACTCGATGTCCGGCAGGTAGAACGCCGAGTCCTCGCAGCCGAAGCTGATCGCGTCGCCCTCGGCGCCGGCGCGCGCGGTACGCCCGATGCGGTGCACGTAGTCCTCGCCCGACTGCGGCAGGTCGAAGTTGAACACGTGCGTCACCTCGGGGATGTGCAGGCCGCGGGCCGCCACGTCGGTCGCCACCAGGAAGGTGTATTCACCCGCGGCGAAGCCCTCCAGCAGCTTCGAGCGCTTCTTCTGCGGCACGTCGCCCGAGAGCAGCGCGGCGGCGTGGCCGTTGGCATTGAGCCAGTCGGCCACCTTCTCCGCTCCGTGTTTGGTATTGGAGAACACGATCGCCCGTTCCGGCGCCAGATCCCGCGCCAGCGCCAGCAGCAGCGGGATCTTCTCGTCGTTGGCCGGATAGTAGATGGTCTGACGCACCCGGTCGGCGGTCAGGGTCTCCGCTTCGATCTGCACCTTCTCCGGGTTGTTCATGTGCTCGTAGGCCAGCTCCATCACCCGCCACGACAGGGTGGCGGAGAACAGCATGGACAGCCGTTCCTGCGGCGGGGCGCAGCGGCGCATCAGAAAGCGCACGTCCTTGATGAAGCCCAGGTCGAACATGCGGTCGGCCTCGTCCAGCACCACCACCTCGGTGTGCTTCAGGCCGAAGACCTTCTGCTTGAAGTAGTCGATGATGCGCCCCGGGGTGCCGATCAGCACGTCGGCGCCGGCGGCCAGCGCTTCCCGCTGGCGATCGTAGTCCGTGCCACCGTAGGCCAGAGCCAGCCTCAGGCCGGTCTCGCCCCCCAGCAGCTCCGCGTCGCGGTGGATCTGTACCGCCAGCTCGCGCGTCGGAGCCAGGATCAGGGCGCGCACGTCGGTGGGCCGGCGGTGCTCCGCAGGCGCCTGGCGCAGCAGGCGGTTGAAGGTGGCGATCAGGAAGGCCGCGGTCTTGCCGGTTCCGGTCTGTGCCTGCCCTGCCACGTCGCGGCCCTCCAGCGCGATCGGCAGCGCCTGCGCCTGAATGGGAGTACAGGTATCGAACCCGGCCTTGCGCAAGCCCGCGCGCACCGTCTCGGGCAGATCGAAACGGTCGAATGCGGGTACTGAGGGGTCTTGCGCGGCGTCAGTCATGGGGCTCCCGGGCGGGCTTCGCTGTTTTACTTGAACTTTGCCGTCATCTTCGTCGATAGTACGGCGTACGCGGCCCTGAAGAAGGCCGGTGCCAACCCAACGTCATGAGGACGCGGAGTGAGCGACAAGATCATTTATACATCGGACGCCAGTTTCGACGAGGACGTCCTGAAGTCCGACCAGCCGGTCCTGGTGGACTACTGGGCGGAATGGTGCGGTCCCTGCAAGATGATCGCGCCGATTCTGGACGAAATCGCCGAAGAATACGCCGGCAAGGTCAAGGTTGCCAAACTGAACATCGACGAAAACCCGTCGACGCCGCCCAAGTTCGGAATCCGCGGCATCCCGACGCTGATGTTATTCAAGAACGGGGACGTCGAGGCCACCAAGGTGGGCGCGCTGTCCAAATCGCAGCTGACCGCCTTTCTCGATCAGCACGCCTGATCGGCTGCACGGTCGAGCGCCGTAACGGGGCGGGCTTGCAACAGCCGCCCGCCCCGCTTAACATTCAAGCGTTTCGTCGATACCGGGTCTCTCCCGGAGTCGTCCCCTGCCCCGTCATCATTGCAATCCTGCGGCTATCCCCGGCCGCCGTTCATCCACGTTGAGCACAGCGCCCCACGCATGAATCTGACCGAACTGAAGCGGATGACCGCCGCCGACCTCGTTGGCCTCGCCGAAAACCAGGGCATCGAGAACATGTCCCGTGCCCGCAAGCAGGACATCATCTTTGCCCTGCTGAAGGCCCACGCGAAAAGCGGCGAGGCGATTTACGGCGACGGCGTACTGGAGATCCTCTCCGACGGCTTCGGCTTTTTGCGCAGCCCGGACGCCTCCTATCAGGCCGGCCCCGACGACGTCTACGTCTCCCCCAGCCAGATCCGCCGCTTCGGCCTGCGCACTGGCGACACGGTGGCCGGCAAGATCCGCCCGCCGAAGGACAACGAACGCTACTTCGCGCTACTGAAGGTCTCGGAGATCAACTTCGAGCCGCCGGAAAATGCCAGACACAAGGTCCTGTTCGAGAACCTCACGCCGCTGCATGCCAACCATCGCATGCGCATGGAGCGGGGCAACGGCTCCACCGAGGACATCACCGCCCGCGTCATCGACATCGTCGCGCCGTTCGGCAAGGGCCAGCGCGGCCTGATCGTCTCGCCGCCCAAGGCCGGCAAGACCCTGATCCTGCAGAACATCGCCCAGAGCATCGCGACCAATTACCCGGAGTGCTATCTCATCGTCCTGCTGGTCGACGAACGGCCCGAGGAAGTGACCGAGATGGACCGCATGGTGCAGGGCGAGGTCGTCTCCTCCACCTTTGACGAACCTGCCCAGCGCCACGTGCAGGTGGCGGAAATGGTCATCGAGAAGGCCAAGCGCCTGGTGGAGCACCGCCGCGACGTGGTCATCCTCCTGGACTCGATCACCCGACTCGCCCGTGCCTACAATACCGTTGCCCCCAGCTCCGGCAAGGTGCTCACCGGCGGCGTCGACGCCAACGCCCTGCACCGGCCCAAGCGTTTCTTCGGGGCCGCGCGCAATGTCGAGGAAGGCGGAAGCCTGACCATCCTCGCCACGGCCCTGGTGGACACCGGCTCCAAGATGGACGAGGTGATTTACGAGGAATTCAAGGGTACCGGCAACATGGAGGTGCACCTGGAGCGGCGCATCGCCGAAAAGCGCATCTACCCGGCGATCAACGTCAACCGTTCCGGCACCCGCCGCGAGGAACTGCTGACCGATCCGGAGGAACTGCAGAAACTCTGGATCCTGCGGAAGTTCCTGCACGGCATGGACGACATCGAGGCGATGGAATTCCTCCTCGGCCGTATGCAGTCGTCCAAGACCAACGGCGAGTTCTTCGATCAGATGAAGCGTTCCTGACGTCGCGCCCCGGCGTCAGGCGCTGGCCGCCAGCGGCTCGAACTCCAGCATGCGGTCCAGCCGCCGCCACTGACGCCGCCCGCCGGGATCCAGCAGGATCAGGTACTCCGCCCCGCGGCGCGTGCGCAGATCCAGCGGCGTCACCCGGGCGACGTAATCCAGACCCGCCCGCCGCCAGCGAATCCGCAGCGGCCGACCGTGCATGATGCACAGTTCCAGCTCCGAATACCGCTCGCAGGGAATGGGCCGGTATTCGGGCGGGCGCATCAACCACCCTCCCGCTCGGCTTCCACCTCGGGGACGTCATCCCCTCCGCACTCGGCAGGCTTGCGGCAGCGAAAGACGATCGGCGAGCAGCAGACCGCGCAGTCTTCCACCCATTCGCCTTCATTGCTCACCATGTCGATGGTGGTCTCGCCCGGCTCGCCGCACCAGGGGCAGGCAAACGCCACGAATTCGATCGGTCGGCTCATTCCGACACCTCCTCCTGTTGGCCATCGGCTTCGGACTCCGCCAGAAAGGCCTCCAGCACCTCATTCAAGAACTGCAACCCCTCCGGAGTTGCACGCAGCACACCACTACCGGCGGGCTCCAGCAGACCCCGCCCGCGCACCCGATCCAGCCCGGGCTGCAGGGCCGCAAGCGGCAGCCCGGTACGTTCGCAAAAAAGCTCCTCCGGCGCACCCTCGACCAGGCGCAGGGCATTCAGCATGAACTCGAACGGCCGCTCGCCGGGTACGACCGGTGTATCCCGCCCCCCGGCCGGGTCGTCGATATAGGCCTGCGGCTGGCGCGGACGCACGCGGCGGATGATGGAGCCGTCGTGGACCCGCGTGAGCTTCCCGTGAGCACCGGCCCCGATGCCGAGGTAATCCCCGAAGGTCCAGTAGTTGAGATTGTGCCGGCACCTCTCATCCGCCCTCGCGTATGCGGACACTTCGTAGCGAGTATAGTCCGCCTCCGCGAGAAGCGCCCTTCCGGCGGCAAAAAGCTCGCCCACCGCGTCGTCTTCCGGCAACACCGGCGGCCGCGCGGCAAACAGTGTATTGGGCTCCAGCGTGAGCTGATACCAGGAGATGTGCTCCGGCTGCTGCGCGATCGCCGCCTCCAGATCCGCCACCCCCTGCGCCACCGACTGCCCCGGCAGGCCGAACATCAAGTCCAGATTGATCCGCTCGAAGCCGGCCGTCCGCGCATGAGCCACCGCCTCGGCGGCCTCCTCCGGTCCGTGGATGCGCCCCAGACGCTGCAGCATGTCGCCGTCAAAGCTCTGCACCCCCAACGACAGCCGGTTGATCCCGGCCTCGCGGTAGCCACGGAAATAATCCCGGTCGGCAGTCCCGGGGTTCGCCTCCAGGGTGACCTCCACGTCCGGCCGCAAGGGCAGCAGCGCGCGCAGTCCCGACATCAGCTCCGCCATGGCTTCGGGCGGGAACAGACTGGGGGTGCCACCGCCGATGAACACGCTCTCGATGCGACGCCCCCACACCTCCGGCAGCTGCGCTTCCAGATCGCGCAGCAGCGCGGCCACGTAGGTGTCGAACGGGGGTTCGCCGCCTCGCGGCTCGTGCGAGTTGAAGTCGCAGTACGGGCACTTGCGCACGCACCACGGCAGGTGGACGTACAGCGCCAGCGGGATCGGGGTATCGAAGCTCGGGGTCATGCCGGGAGCATAGCCCGCGGCTCAGCGGCCGGCACGTTCCCGCAGGGCTTCCGCCAGTTTCTGCAGGGCCTGGCCGCGGTGGCTCAGGCGGTTTTTCTCCGCCGGCTCCAGTTCGGCCGAGGTGCAACCGCGTTCCGGCAGCTCGAACAACGGGTCGTAACCGAACCCGCCGCCACCCGCCGGCGCGGCGGCGATGCGTCCGCGCCACACCCCCTCGGCGATCAGCGGGGCCGGGTCGTCCGCATGGCGCAGGAACACCACCACGGCCCGGAAACCCGCGCCACGGCGCTCCGGCGGCACACCCTCCAGCGCCGCCAGCAGCTTCGCGTTGTTGGCGGCATCGGCGCCGTCGCCGCTCTCCCCGGCATAGCGCGAGGAATAGATCCCCGGCTCGCCGCCCAGGGCGTCCACCTCCAGCCCGGAGTCGTCGGCCACCGCCGCCAGCCCGGTGTGCCGGGCCGCATTGCGCGCCTTCAACAGGGCGTTCTCGACGAAGGTCAGGCCGGTCTCCTCGGCCTCCGGCACATCCAGTTCGGTCTGCGTGACCACCTCCATGCCCAGCGGCTCCAGCAGCGCCGCCAGCTCGCTCCGCTTGCCCGGATTGCCGGTGGCCAGGACCACGCGCTGCGCCGCCATGCCGCTCAACCCTCCCCGAGCACCGCGCGCTGCGCGTCGATGATGGTGCCGATGCCCTTCTCGCCGATGTCCAGCATGGTGTCCAGCTCGTCGCGCCGGAAGGCGTGACCTTCGGCAGTGCCCTGGATCTCGATCACCCCGCCGGCCTCGTTCATCACCAGGTTCATGTCGGTCTCGGCGCTGGAATCCTCGTCGTAGTCGAGATCCAGCACCGCCGAGCCGTTGAAGATGCCCACCGACACCGCGGCCAGATAGCCGTGCAGCGGGTCCTTCTTCAGCAGACCGGTCTCGCGCCCGTGCGCCACCGCGTCGCGCAGGGCCACATACGCGCCGGAGATGGAGGCCGTGCGGGTCCCGCCGTCGGCCTGGATCACGTCGCAGTCGATGATGATCTGGCGCTCGCCGAGCGCCTCCATGTCGACCACGGCACGCAGGGCGCGACCGATCAGGCGCTGGATCTCCATGGTGCGCCCGCCCAGCTTGCCGCGCGCCGCCTCGCGCGCCATGCGGTCGTGGGTGGAACGCGGGAGCATGCTGTATTCCGCCGTCACCCAGCCCTTGCCCTTGCCCTTCAGCCACGGGGGCACTCGCGGCTCGATGGTGGCGTTGCACAGCACCCGGGTGTCGCCGAACTCCACCAGAACCGAACCCTCGGCGTGGCGGGTGAAGTGCCGGGTAAAACTGACCGGGCGCATCTCGTCGGGCTGTCGGCCGCTGGGGCGCATGGCGATTCCTTGCTAAATTTGTCGGGCGCGCAGTATACGGGACACCGGGGGTCGCGGGGCCACCCCCGGTGTCCCGTATAC
>NZ_MUZR01000016.1 GCF_001995255.1 Thioalkalivibrio halophilus
TCATCGACGGCATCGAGCAGACCGAACCGACCAACGACGAGGAATCCTCCATCACCGACCGGAGCGCCGCCTGAACCAGCGATCACTCATACACCAGACTTGACCATAACTCCGCCGGGGCCCGCCTGCCCCCCTATGCCGGATCGGGCGCACAGCGGACCTGGTTCCGCCCGCCTTCTTTCGCCTCGTACAGGGCCTCGTCCGCGCGCAGGAGCAGCTGACGGCGCCGGTCGTCCGCCTCGTCACCCCCCGTGACCGGCCGCTCCCCGGCGACGCCCACGCTCAGGGTCACGTGCGCGGCGGCCTCGGACTGGCTGTGTTCCAGACCCAGGGCCTCCACGGATGTACGCAGGCGCTCGGCGAAATCGCGGGCATCGCTCTGTTCGGCTCCCGGGAGAACCGCCACGAATTCCTCGCCGCCGTAGCGGGCGACCAGGTCGGAACTGCGGCGCGGGGTCTCGTCCAGGGCACGCCCGACTTCCTTGAGCACCCGGTCACCGGCCTCGTGGCCGTAGTGGTCGTTGAAGGGCTTGAAGTAGTCGATGTCCATCAGGACCACGGCGATGGGCAGCGACTCCCGACTCGCCCGGTCCCACTCGCGGGAATAGTGTTCGTCGAAATGACGCCGATTTGGGATCCCGGTCAGACCATCCATGTAGGAATACCGGAACAGCCGCTCGTTGGCCGCAGCCAGATCACGCGCCAGTTCGCCCAGCTGGAGATGCGTGCGGATGCGCGCCAGGGCCACGGGGAAGTCCACCGGTTTGGTAACGTAGTCATTGGCCCCGGCATTGAGCGCCTGAACGATGCTGTCGCTGTTGTACAGTCCGGTCACCATGATCACCGGCAATTCGGTCGGGCCGTACTTGCGGCGCACCCGGTCCAGCACCTCCTGGCCATCCATGTCCGGCATGACCACGTCCAGCAGGATCAGGTCGAAGTTTTCATCACCCAGCCGGGCCAGGGCGTGGAAGCCGCTGGTCACCGCCGACACGCGATACCCCTCGCGCTCCAGACGCCGGGCGAGAATCTCGAGGTTGGAACGATTGTCGTCGACCACCAGGATCCGCGGCGCGTCTTCCGGCGCTTCCCCGGGCGGGGCGTCGGATGAAGCGCCCGTGGCATCGCCGGGCCCGGAGGCCTCGGGGCCGGGATCGGGATCGGCAAGACGCGTACGACTGCCGGCACGCACCATATCGGCCAGATGGTTGATGGCGTCTCCGATCTTGTCGAGATCTCCGTGCAGGCTCCCGGCCCCGGCCTCCGGAACTGCGGCGCGGACATCGGAATGCAGCCGGGTCAGATCGGACAGCACGTCGGTCCATTCGGCAAACTGGTCTTCCAGCGGCGGCCCGCCTTCCTCCGGAGTGCGAATGCGATTGACCTGCTCGAGGAGCTCGTGGGCCTTCTGCACCAGGGCGCTCAGCTGCTGCCCCGAACCACCATCGATGCCCGCATCCTCCAGGTCTTCCTGGACCATCTCGGCGTAACCGATGATGTGGTTCACCGGCGTGCGCAGGTCATGGCGGATATTGGTGTTCGCCGCGTTCATTGCCCGAGATCCGTGTTGCTGGCGGAGGCATGGCGGTCAACGTGGGAATGGATGGCCGCCAGCAGGTCGTCACGACTGACGGCCCCCTTCTGGAAGATATCTTCTACCCGCTCGAGAAGCCGGCCGCGTTCCGCGGCGGAAAGATCCCGGGCAGTAAGCACCAGCACCGGAATCTCGCCCCAGCGCTCGTGACGCTGCAGCTGGTCGAGAAAGGCGAAACCATCCATGCCCGGGAGCATCAGGTCGAGCAGGATGAGATCGACCCGGCCGTCCCGTTCCTCGAGACGGCGCAGCCCCGCCTGGCCGTCCTCGGCCTCGATCACCCGGCTGCCCTCGCAGTCGAGCTGGCGGCGGATCATTTCGCGGGTCTCGGCATCGTCCTCGACCACCAGGACCGTGCAGGTACAGCCGCAGCCCGGCGATCGTTCGCAGGTCTCCGGGGTTGCGCCCCAGGCGCAGGGCGGGGGCATCTGCCGACCGACGGCCTCGAGCAGGTAATGCCGTTCTACGGGCTTGGTGACATAGTCGGCCGCCCCCAGCATGAACCCCATATCCCGGTCGCGCAGCATGCTCAGCATGATGACCGGGATGTCGCGGGTGTCGGGGTCGTTTTTCAGCGCGGTCATCACCGCCCAGCCGTCCATGGCGGGCATCATCACGTCCAGGGTGATCAGGTCCGGGCGCTGCTCGCGGGCCAGGCGCAGCCCCTCCTCGCCTCCGGTGGCCAGCGTCACTTCGTAGCCTTCCGTGGCAAGGCTGCGCCGGATCAGGTCGCGCACGCTGGCATCGTCGTCGATCACCAGCACATGCCCGGGGCGGCAGCTTCGCGCGGACGGTGGTGCCACCGCGGCGGAGCCGGAGGCATCCCGGCCGGCGTCGGGTACCTCACCCTGCAGCGGCAGGCGCACCACGAAGGTCGAGCCCTCACCGGGTTCGCTGCTGACCTCGATGTCACCGCCCATCATCCGGGCGAAATGCCGGCTGAGGGAGAGTCCGAGGCCCGTACCGCCGTACTTGCGCGTGGTGGACGCATCGGCCTGGGTGAACGGCTGGAACAGGCGCGCGAGCTGCTCCTCGGTAATGCCGATCCCGGTATCCCGGATTTCGAACTCGAGCGCAGCATCCTCGCCGTCCCGGACGGCCAGGCGGATCTCGCCATGGTCGGTGAACTTGGCGGCATTCGACAGCAGGTTGAACAGGATCTGCCGCAGCTTGGTCAGGTCCGCATGGATGGTCTCGTGTCGCGTCCCGTTCTCGAGCCTCAGCTCGTTGCCCCGCGACTCGACCAGGGGGCGTACGGTCGCGAGCACCTGGTCAATCTCGGGGGCCAGACTGAAATCCTCGAGATAGAGATCCATGCGCCCGGCCTCGATCTTGGAGATGTCGAGGATGTCGTTGATCAGGGACAGCAGATGGCGACCGGCACTGATGATCTTGTCCGCGTCACCGGCGAGCTCGCCGACACCCGCATCCCCGGCCTCCTCGCTGAGGATTTCGGCGTAACCGATGATGGCGTTCAGCGGGGTGCGCAATTCATGGCTCATGTTGGCGAGGAAGGCGCTCTTGGCCTGATTGGCGGCCTCGGCGGCCTCCCGCGCCTGGCGGATCTGTTCCACCGCCTCGTGCTGACGGGTCACGTCGGCCATGGTGCCGATGGTCCCCACCGTGTTCCCGTCGCGGTCGGTCGACCGCGCCATGCGCACGTCCATCCAGCGCACGCTGCCGTCCTCACAGGTGATGCGCAGGGTCTCGGCGCAGTCCGCGGTGCTGCCTTCCATGAACGGCGCGCAGCGGGCCAGCCCCTTGTCGCGGTCCTCGGAATGCAGGATCTCGATCCAGTCGCGGCCCAGACAGCGGGCGGCGGGAATCCCCGTAATGCGCTCCCAGGCCGGGTTAAGCATCACGATCCGGCGCTCCCCGTCGGTCTCGAAGAGGATCTCCTGGACGTTGTCGAAGACCCGGCGCAGCCGTTCCTCCGAATCCGTCAGCCGGTGATTGGCCTGTTCCAGCTGCACCATGCGCTCGCGCGCAGTGGATTCCAGAGCGGCGTTGCGCTCGAACAGCGAGAAGCTGTCGCCCGCATCGTCCACCGCCCGTTCCACCCGGCGCATCAGTGCGGCGATGATGCGGTCCTTGCGCTCGAGCTCCGCTTCCAGCTCCCGGATGCGGTGTTCCTGATCAGCTTTCATCGTTCCCCAGCATGACCCCGGTCAGGGTCTGGTTGACGTGCAGTCCGCGGAACTGCTCGCCGTAGGTATTGAATCCGATCAACGGCAGGCCGCGCAGCGCCTCCGAACCGGCCTCCAGGGCATCGAGGCCGGTCAGTTCCAGGCGCCGGAAGATGCAGTCGCAGGCCAGCAGGAAGCGGGGCTCGCCATGGGTGTCGCGCAGCCGGTCGAAGCTCTCGCGGATGCTCCGGGCCAGATCCACTCCCCTCCCGAGCGCCAGCACCAGACCATCGTCGATCGCGCAGTAGAAGGTGAGACTGCCATCGGGGAGAGCCTGCTGAATGGAGCGCACATACCATTCCCCGCCGACCCGCAGCATCACCGGGTGGCGCGCGAACACATGGCCGTCCAGCTCGGCGGGATCCACCCCCACCGCACGCGCGTAGGCCTCGGCCGCGGGCATGCCGTCGATTTCGTGGACCTTGCGTGACGCCGGATCGGCGGCGGTCGTGACCATGCGGATGTCGGTGGGCTCGAAATGCTGAAACCGGAACAGATGGAACGGATGGCCGGAATCGAACATCGCAACGACCGCCGCGCCCTCGTGGAAGGCCCCGTCGTGATACACCGCGGTACCCTCGAAGTGCATTTCGTCACCCGCCGAACCGCCGAACAACCCCACTCCGTGAAGACTGCCATGCAGCGTGGCGGCCACCGCCTCCTCCTGCATGGACAGGCCGTCGATCAGCAGCAGTGCGAACTGGCGTTCCGGGTCAAGGCCGTCCGTGGCCACCTCGTCCACCAGCGTCTGAACGGTTTCCGTGGACCGGGTCGCGTCAAAATCGTCCAGCGGCGCGATCAGGCGGGTGGCCACCCGCAGACGCGGCGAGCGGATCGAAGCCCCGGTCACGCTGCCGGCCACGTAGCCCGTGGAGCCGCTCAGCTCGCCGGCCGTGGTGCAGGCCACCACCGGGCGGCCAGCGAACGCCCGGGCAATGGCCCGGCCCAGGGCGTTGCGGTCATAGCGCGCGGAACAGAAGAGAAAGACCACCGAGGCGTCGGCGGCATCGAGTCCGGCGGCCACCTCGGCAATCGCTTCGTGCGGGTCGTCGGCGTGGCTGGAGGCCTGGCGGACGTCCGGCCCGACACCCGTGCTCATGCGGAGGCTCCGGCGCCATCCAGGTATGCATGGATCTTTTCCAGCAACCGCGGCATCTCCACCGGTTTGGTGTCGAAGTCATCGCATCCCGCCTCGAGGGCCTTCTCGCGATCACCCGTCATCGCATGCGCCGTGAGGGCGATGATCGGGATGACGGCCGTATCCGCCTCCCCCTTGAGCGTCCGGCTGGCTTCCCAGCCATCCATCACCGGCAGGCTCATGTCCATCAGGATCAGATCGGGGCGTTCGTCCCGCGCCAGCTGCACCCCCGTCGCACCATCCTCGGCAGTGGTCACCTCGAAGCCCTTGCGGGTCAGGCGCCGCGACAGCATGTCGCGGTTCATCTCGTTGTCTTCGACCAGAAGGATCCGGTTGCCCATGGCTGCTCTCGCTCTCAGTAATTGACCGACAGGGTCATCTGCACGCGGCGCTCGACTTCGGGCGCGGCGCTTTCGCGGTGGCTGGAAGTGTTGAAGCCCTGCGCCGACAGTGCAAGCGAAGCGTTGTCGGTGAACTGGTACCCGATCCGCCCGCTGAACAGGGTGTAGCTCGGAACATCCACTTCACGCATCTCGAACGGGCTTCCACCGCTTTCCAGCAGGGAGTATCCACTCACGTAGTTGCCGTAGAGATCAAACTCCCACGGGCCGGTAGCGTAACCCAGACGGGCGTTGATCTTGTGCCGCGAGCTGCTGTCCTCGTAGTCGATGGCCTTGACCGGGCTCCCGTCCGGCCCGTAGACGGAATCGTCGAGGTCATCGTTGACGCGCAGGTATGCATAGCTACCCTCCATGATCCAGTTGCGCGTGGTCCGGCTCAGACCGACCTCGAAGCCGCTGGCGGAGGAATCGCCCACGTTGGTGAACATCACGTAGGGGACCTGATCGACCATTGTGTCGGGGTAAATCCCCGGGACGCTCTTGAGGTCCTTGTTGCGGGTGTGAAAGACCGAGGTCTTGAGGCTGGCATCCCATTGCGGGATTTCCCGATCCCAGGTCAGCGCCACATTGGTGACACGGGTGGGCTCCACCTCGGGGCTGCCGGCACCCCCGGCGAGGTTGCCCATCTGGGTGATGCCGTAATCGTTGGGATCGAGCAGGAACATGAAGCTCCCCTCGATCATCGACGGCAGCTGGACCCCGCTGCCCGCCAGCAGACGGAAGGTGTCGTTGTCCGTGGCGCGGAAGACCAGACCGCTGTTCCAGCTGACCTCGTTGAGCGTAACGTCGTAGTCATCCTGCTCGTACAGCCAGGTATCGGGCAGCCTGCCACTGCGTCCCGAACTCAGTCGGTCGTAGCGCACGGCATTGTTCAGGGTCAGGCGCGGGGTCATCTGCCAGTCCCACATGCCGCCCGCAGCCCAGACGTCGTAACTCACCTTGCCGCCCTCGAACGGCAGGCTGTAGAGGACGTTGCGGCGGAACTCGCCGGTCATGCGAAAGGTGTGATCGCTGGCGGGCTTGATCAGGTTCTGGACGCGCGCAACGGTAATGCGGTTGTCGATCTGGGTGTCGCCGATGAACGCATTGTTCATGTCCACGTGGGTGACGTTCTGATAGGCCGTCGCCTCGATCAGGCCGAAGTCGGTGTCGGCTCCCAGGTTGACCCGCAGCGACTGGTTGTCGTACTTCGCCTGGGTCAGACCATAGAACGGCAGCAGGTTGGTCTGGTCCGTACGAACGGTAGTGGCTTCGATGCCCACCTGGGTCCGATCACTGACCTGGAAGAGGGTATCGACGGCCGCGTGCCGGCGGCGCGAACGATCGAGCCGAAAGGGTTCGTCCACCGGGTGCGCATCGGTGTCGAACTCGTCGGCACCGTAGCCGCCCAGCGAGACCCGGGCCCCGCCGACGTCCCCGAATTGCGCCGTGTGCGTGAGCGAAACCTCCTGATACCCGTGATTGCCGGCGCGCACGGTCACGTTGTTGTGATCGTCATAGAGCGGGCTGTAGGTGATGATGTTGACCACGCCGCCGACCGCGTTGAAACCGAACAGCGCCGCGTTGGGGCCCTTGACCACCTCGATCTGACGGATCTCGGAGAGATTGACCGGCAGTGCGCCCCAGCTGGTATAGCCGCAGTAGTCCTTGTAAACCTGGCGACCGTTGATCAGCACCAGCAGGCGCTGGGAATACGGGCGGTTATACCCGCGCACGGTGGCGTCTACCGCGGCGAAGCTGTGCCGCCAGACATCCACCCCCTGGACCTGGCGCAGCAGTTCCGGGATATCGGTCGCGCCGGAACGGCGGATATCTTCGGCGGAGATGATCTCCATGTCCGCCGGCACCTCGGTGCTGCGCTGAGGGGAGCCGGTCGCGCTGGTGGTCACCGGCTCCTGGAACAGATCTTCCAGCGCACCGTAGTCGATGGCCTGGGCCAGCGCCGGCGCGGGGACCATTCCCGCAGACAGCAGGGCAACGCCAACGGCGAGCGGGCGAACGCGAAAGTCGAAACCGGAAGGCAGGGGATTAAGGTTCATAACGGCGGCCATCATCGTTCGGTGATCATCATGCGGAAGGAGGATGCAAAGCCCACATCGCTTTCCCGGGCCGCCTCGCGGCTGACCACGATCTGGACCCGCGGCTGGCTCGCCACCGCCATCACGCAATAGCCCGCATCCACGCATGCCATGTCCGAAGCGATGGTGATCAGGCCGCGACGGCTCGCCGCACTGTAAACATCCGTGGCCTGGTCTCCGGCGAGTCCGTCGGCCAGCAGGACGGCTTCCTGGCGGTCCAGGGCCCCCAGCTCGTCGGCCGCCATCAGGGTCGGCACGAGACGGATCCGTCCCTGCGGACCACCGCCGCCCATGGCATCGGCCATGCGACGCGCATGAGCCTCGGAAGCGGAATCGCCGGCGGCGTAAACCACGGCTACGGGCATGTCACCCCTGGGTCGATGGTCCAGGAAGCTCAGGGCTCGGGTGGCCACGCGCAGGTCCCGGTCGGGATCGGCGACAGCAAGGGCCGGATATCCGAGTGCCAGTATCACGCCGCAGCAACAGGCGGCGGCCGTCAGTGTCAGGCGCCTTCTGCGCGCGTCTCTTGCTGCCACGTGACCTCCCGAGAGCGAGTCTTCATGCGTCGGTTCCGGCGGTTTCGGTTTCGGTTTCGGCGACGGCCGCACCGGCGGGAGCCTGCTCGCGGGCCAGCCGGTTCTTGATCATCTCCAGCAGGGTCCGCCGGTCGTACTGCCCCTTGCGCAGGACCCGGAGCGTTCGTTCCTGAAGCTGACGCGCCTCGTCCGGCTCCAGGTCCTTGGCGGTGATGACGACCACCGGCACATCACGCAGCTCGGGGTCCCCCTGCATGGCCTCGAGGACGCCGAAGCCGTCCAGGTTCGGCATCATCAGATCCAGCAGGAGCATCGAGGGGCGTTTTTTCCCCATGGACCCCAGCGCCTCGATGCCATCCCCCGCCGGTGCGGTCGCGATCCCTTCGCGGTCCAGGAGCCGTTCCAGGACGGCCCGGGCGTCGGGGTCGTCATCCACAACCAGAACGTGGTCACCATCGCCCGGTTTGCCATGACGGTTGATGATCTGCATCAAGTGACGCGTATCCACCGGCTTTGTGACCACGTTGCCCAGGGGCAGTGCATGGGCGGAGTCGCCGTCCTCGCGCTGACCCACCATGATCAGCGGGATCTCGGAAGCCCCGGGCATCTGCTTGAGCGTGGTCACCAGTGTCCAGCCGTTGCCCTGCTCCATCTGGCAGCCCACCGCGATCAGGTCCGGGTGCACCTCCTCGACCTTTTTCAGCGCCTCGTCCACGGTGCTGGCGAACACCACCGAGTAGCCTTCCTCCTCCAGCCCGCCACCGATCATGCGGTAGAGGTTCTCGTCCTGATCGAACAGCAGGAGGGTGCCGGTGCCCTCGCTCGGCTCCGGCGTCGACTCGCTGGAAACGCGCGGCAGTTCCACGGTGAAGGTGGATCCCGCACCCGGCTCGCTGCTGACGGTGACGTCGCCGCCCATCATCCGGGCGAAGTGACGGGTGATGGCGAGCCCCAGACCGGTGCCCCCGTACTTGCGGGTGGTGGAGGCATCGGCCTGGGAAAACGAACGGAACAGCCGGGCCATCTGATCCTCGCTGAGGCCGATCCCGGTGTCGCTCACGTGAAAACACAACCGGTCGGCCTCGGGGTCCGAGTCGTCCGGGTACGTCTCGATCTCCAGGCGGACCTCCCCGTTCTCGGTGAACTTGGCGGCGTTGGAGAGCAGGTTGAACAGGCACTGCCGCAGCTTGGTGACATCGGTATGCATGGTGCCGGCCCCCTCGGCACCCTCGACGACCAGCCGGTTCCCGTTCTTGCCCACCAGCGGCGTGACCATCGCCTCGACCTCGGAGGCGATCTGGCTGACTTCCTGGTCCTCCAGGTACAGCTGCATGCGGCCCGCCTCGATCTTGGAAATATCGAGGATGTCGTTGATAAGCATCAGCAGGTGGCGCCCCGCGGAGCGGATCTTGTCGAGGTCATCATCGAAGTCGCTGAAGCCCATGTCCTCGGCTTCCTCGAGGAGCATGTCGCTGTAGCCGATGATGGCATTAAGGGGAGTGCGCAGTTCATGGCTCATGTTGGCCAGGAATTCGGACTTCGCCCGCGTGGCGTCTTCGGCGCGTTCCTTGGCCTCGCGCATCGCGGCTTCGGCCTGCTTGCGGGCCGAGATGTCCAGCGCACTGAGCAGCAGGAGTTCACGCTCGCCCAGGGTGATCCGGCGTGCGGAGATCAGGGCCCAGAACGGGCTGCCGTCGGCCCGCCGCAGCTGCAGCTCGTGATGATCCAGGAAGGCCCCGCCGGCCAGGTTCTCCCGCAGCTCTTCCCAGTCCCGAGCGCTTTCGAACAGCATCCCGACATTCTCGATATCAGGCCCGAACAGATCGGTCAGGCGCCGATTGTGGCGCTCGATGACCCCCATGGCCGGTTCGCACAGCACCAGCGGGAGGGGTGTGGCATCGAACAGCTTCTCCAGCATCTCCTCGCGTCGGCGCAC
The DNA here is from genome assembly GCF_001995255.1 of Thioalkalivibrio halophilus. GTDB lineage: Bacteria > Pseudomonadota > Gammaproteobacteria > Ectothiorhodospirales > Ectothiorhodospiraceae > Thioalkalivibrio > Thioalkalivibrio halophilus. Next base: position 9,870 of record NZ_MUZR01000016.1, read on the forward strand.
GGAGTCGATGAAGTAGTTCGCGGCCCGTCCGATGTCGCCGATCTCGTCGTTGCCCTCGACCGGAACCGAGGTGTTTTCGCCCCCGACACATCCGTTCATGCCGTGGTGCAGGAACTGCAGCCGGCGGACGACCCGACGGTTAACGTAATGGATGATCATCCCTGCCAGCAGGAGGCCGACGGCCATGGTGGTGGCGAGGACCGTCATGCGCTGATCCGAGAGCTCCTGCACCTCCTCCTGCCGCGTGATCACGCTGGTTTCCAGCTCGAAGGTGAGCATCGACAGCTCGCTGACCAGACGGCCGGCGCGGGCTCGCACCGTACCGAGCTCGGCCTGCACCGCCTCCGCCTGACGCAGTTGGCCTTCGCGCGTGGCCAGCAGTCCCGTGTCGCCGTGGACCAGCCGGCGCAGATCCGCGGTCAGCTGCCGGGCCTGCGGGCGCAGTGCCGGCGGCAGGTCTTCCGTCGCGCGGACGAGGATCTCGACGCGGTCCCTGGCCTGTTCGCGCAGCGGGGCCAGGTCTTCACGCGAGTCCACCGTCGCGGCCATGGCCAGACTCATGATCACCATGCCGGCGCGCCCCAGCCAGCTCGCCGGATAATCCGGGTCATCGCGCAGACGGCCAAGCCCGGTGCGCGCCTCGCGCAGATCGGCCAGGACCGACCGCGTGCGCTCCTCGTGGGCGGCATGTTCGTCCATTACCGCCTCCAGGGCACGCACCGAGCCCATCATGTCTTCGCGCAGGAAATCGAGTTCCTCGAGGGTTGCCGGGTCCACCTGGTTGCGCGGCATCTGTTCCAGCAGGGCACCGATATCGGCGTTGTAACGCTCGATTTCGGCAAAACCGGAAGCCCGCTCGGCCGGGTCTCCGGCCGTGAGCAGGCCAACCGACGTGGAGACGATCGCCTCGCTGCGCTGGACCAGATTCCCGGTCCCCATGAGCACCGGCACCTGTTCCGCCGCCAGCTCGTCAAAACTGCTCGCGAAGCGTTCGAAGGAAACGAGGGAAACGATACTCGCAACGACCGTGACGAGAGCGAGCCCGATCAGGCCGCCACGCAGGCGACTGGCAACTCCGAAGCGCATTGAAGCATCCCTCTGGATATCCATATGGCCCGTCCGGAACCATTCCCTGATCCGGAACGGGCGCTAATGCTGGCATGTTCCATGCGGGATTACACCCCCGAAGCGTGAGCCAGGCGTTAGCCGAGGTCAGAAACTGCGTTAAAAAGGACTCGCCGGGGCGGAGAACGGCAGGCGCGGTGCGGCGTGATAGGCTTCACAAAAACACGGTGAAAGCGGCGGGAAGAGAAAGCGATGAGCGAAATCATCTATCGCCTGGAACGCAGTGACGGCAGCGAGTGGTGCTATCGGGTGGATATCCACCGCTCGCGGGACCCGGCGCGCCACAATGACGAGGCCCATCCGGACTGGACCCGCCTGGAATGCCGACAGTGCGAAAACTGTCCGCTGAATGCGCGCACCGTGGAATACTGCCCGGCGGCCATCGAGTTCGCCGATATCGCCCGGCATTTCGCCGACAGCCCGTCGGTGGAACGCATCCGGGGCCGCGTGGACACCCCCGCACGCAGCTATCTGAAGGAATGTGATGTCCAGGAATTCCTGCGCTCGCTGTTCGGGCTGATCATGGCCTCGGGCGCCTGCCCGATCCTGTCGCGGCTGCGCCCGCTGGCGGAATTCCACCTGCCGTTCGCCACCCTCGAAGAAACGCTGTACCGCATGGCGGGGACGTATCTGGTCCGTCAGTATCTCGACCGCCGGGAGGGTGAAGCACCGGACTGGGACATGGAAGGGCTGCAGGAACTGCATCGCGAGCTGAATACGGTCAACCGTGCCCTGATGGAGCGGGTACGCCTGGCGTCGCGGCGCGACGCCAACATCAATGCCATGCAGAACTTTGTATCCATCACCACGATCGTCGAGATGGACATCGACGCGAGCATGAACCAGCTCCTGGGTACCCTGCGCCAGGGGCTCTGAACGCCGCGGGACTACTTCGCGTCGAGTTCCCAGACGCCGTCGCCGGCCTCACCCTGTTCCAGCAATCGCGTGCAGCGTTCGACGTAGCGTGCCGCGGGCGGGTCCCGGTCGGCAATGGTCGCGAACAGCGCTCGCGCCTGCTCCACCCGGCCCTGGCGCAGGGTCTGCAGCGCCCGGGCGAAGACCTCATAGCGCTCGGGAGCCGCATCCAGGGCCAAGCGCGCGACCGGCTCATAGACCCGCACCGGCCGCGCCCGGCCGACCACGCGAATCTCGCCCAACTCGCGGCAGTAAAGCGTTTCGGGGAGCTTCCCTACGGTGCTCTCCGCGATCAGGGTGTACGTGCCGAAGACCTTGTTCGCCCCCTCCAGCCGCGCGGCCAGATTGACCGCGTCGCCGAGCATGGTGTAGTCGAAACGGGTACGCGACCCCATATTGCCGACCACTGCCTCGCCGGTGTTCACGCCGATACGCATCGCGAGATCGCGTCCGGCCCGCCCGCGCAGGCGCGGCGCCATGGCCGCCAGCCGGCGCTGACATTCGAGCGCCGCCTCCACCGCCCGCCGCGGATGGTCGGGGACATCCACCGGCGCGTTCCAGAAGGCGATGATCGCATCGCCCTCGTACTTGTCGATGGTGGCTCCACAGGCCGTGAGGATGTCGGTCATCTCCGTCAGGTACTCGTTGAGCAGCCGCGTGAGATCATCCGGTGACAGCCGCTCGCTGAGGCTGGTGAAGCCCTCCAGATCACTGAAGAAGATGGTGAGTTCGCGGCGCTCGCCCCCCAGTTTCAGGCGGTCGGGCTCCTCCAGCAGGCGTTCGATCACCTGCGGGCTGAGATACTGCGCGAAGGCCGCCTTGATGAAGCGGCGTTCACGGCCCTCGCGGGCATAGTTGTAGACCGCGGCCCCCACGGTCCCCGTCAGCCCGGCCACCAGCGGCACGGCCAGCGGCAGCCAGACCCCGCCGGCATGCGCAAAGCCGGACAGCAGCACCGGCGCCACCAGGGCAAATGCAATGGCCAGGGCCGTACTCGCACTGCTGCGCCCCAGCCCGGCGAGGAAGGCCGGCAGAAAGGCCAGCAGACCGACCAGCACCAGCGCCCGGGTGGCGTCGACCTCGCGCATGAAATTCTGCGTGGTCAGATTCTCCAGCATGGTCGCGTGGAACTCCACGCCGGGCGCACGCGGATCCAGCGGCAGCGGTCGCAGGTCGAACAGCCCGGCCGCCGACAGCCCCACCATCACATGCCGCCCTTCGAGTTCTGCAGGGTCGACCGGCGTGTCGGTGCCGGGGTCGGCGTCGGGGTCCGCCGCCAGCCGCAGTTCGCTCTGGATGACCGCGGCCGCCCGCAGCCGGGTACGTTCCGCACCCGGCCGCTCGAAGCGCAGGATCAGGCGGCCATCCGGGTCCAGCGGCACATGCCGTTCACCCACCCGCAGCGCCCGCCCGTCGTCCTCCAGCCGCAAACCGGGCGGCTCCTCCGATCCCGCGAGAAAGGCCGCCAGCCCCAGTCCGGGTACCAGCTCCCCGTCGAAGCGGGTCACCGGCGGGAGCCGGCGGTAGACCCCGTCGGGATCCGGGGTAACGTGCACGTTGCCCATGCGCGCCGCCGACTGCGCAAGCTCGGTCACCGGGAAGGTCGCGCGGGAAAACGCGGGGAAGGGGTCGCCCCCGGTCCCTTCCACTTCCACCGTCGCGGACGACACGGGCGCGTCCTGCGGGAACCGGTCGTGGCGGGCAGCCTCCTCGCCGTACAGCGCGGCGAACACCGTCGGACCAAAATCCGCGGCGGCCCGTGCGAACCGGCGATCATCATGCACTCCGAAGCGGGAATCGTCGGTATACAGGACATCAAAGGTCAGCGAGGCGGCCCCCGCACGACGGGCGAAATCGGCGATCACCGCCGGGTACTCGCGCGGCCATGGCCAGCCCTGGCCCTGGGTATCCAGCGCCCACTCGAGGCTCTGCTCGTCGACCAGGATCAGCACGACCTCGTCGTCCGCGTCCGGAGCCATGAGCCCGGCCAGCAGACGCGCCTGCAGGTCGTAGGCGGCCCGCTCCGGACCGTCGAGCCAGCCCGACTGCTCCGCCACCAGGGCCAGCAGGACCGCCAGCAGCCCGATCATCAGGGCCCGCCGGAAACGGCCTCCGGAGCGGGAGTTTGCGGCCATCCGGGGAAGCGGTCAGAGGGCCGCGCGGAAACGCGAGAACCGTTCGGCCCGGGCCTCGCTGCGCGAGTCCGCCGGCTCCAGCCCCAGCTCCGCGATGCGACTGGAGGGCGATGGATGGGTGCGGGCGAAGCCGGGACCCTGCGGATCCCATTCGTCATCCATGCGCTCCAGTACGCGGCTCAGCGCCTCGGGGCGATAGCCGGTGCGCTCGAGGATGGCCACCGCCCCGTCGTCCGCCTCGCGCTCGAACTCGCGCGAATAGCCGTTCACGAACAGGGTCCGGGTGATGTCATCGATGGAATCCTCGAAGATGTCCGTCAGCTCGCGCAGATCATCGTCCCCCGCCAGCTGCGCCCCGGTCAGCGCCGCACTGGTGAGCGCCGCGGTCACGCGCGAGCTGCGGATCGCCTGCAGGCCGTGGCGCTCCTGCACATGCGCGATCTCGTGCGCGAGGATGGCCGCCAGTTCGTCCTCGGTCTGCGCCAGCCGGGCCATGCCGCGGGTGATGAAGATATGCCCGCCCGGGGTGGCGAAGGCATTAAGCTCGTCGGAATCCAGCAGGCGGAAGGAATACCCCTGGTAGAGGCTCGGGCGCTCCGAGTGCAGGGCCAGGACCCCGCCCAGGTTGTTCAGGTACGCCTGTGCCGCAGGATCATCAAGGACCGCGTAGTCCTCCAGCACCCGGGCCGCCACGGCGCGGCCGATGAAATATTCCTGCTCCGGGGTGAAATCCTCCATGCTGCGCTCCGCCAGCTCACCGGTCTGGCGCAGGCTTTCGGCCTGCCGCGCATCCAGCACGCCGGTCCGGGTCCCCAGCTCGGCACCTACCGAAGCAACCCCGCGACAACCCGCCAGCAGCGCCAGCGACAGCACCAGGAACACCGGCAGCAGCAGGCAGGATCCATTGCGTACTCGCATCACTCACCCCCCGGCAGATGCAGCTCGCCCTGCTCGAGGAACGCCCTCAGATCCTCGGGATCCGCTCCCCCGGCTTCCATCCGGTCGACCGGGGCAAAGGACAGGCCGCGCTCACTGCGATAGCGCTCTTCCACCTCCTCGTTGAATCCGCGCCCGGCCAGCGCGATCTCGTCGCGGTCCGCGTCGCGTTCAACGTCGTCCCCGTCCCCCGTCAGGATCACCGGATCCCGGCTCAGCGCGGACGGGTGCAGCCAGCCCTCCTCGCCGGCCTCGCTGCGCACCCGCAGGAATCCCTCGCGGCGGTCACGCACCTCGACCCGGGTCCCGTAATCAAGATGCCCGCGTATCGCGGTCAGATGTCCGGGCGCCTCGCGCAGCTCGGCCGAGCGCACGGCCACGTCCCCGGGATCGCCGCGCTCGAAGGCCAGCGCGACGGAGCCGGCACCGGCGACGGCCAGGACGAGAAACAGCACCGGGAGGGTTCGGATTCGCAACATGGAAGGACCTCGGCCGTGAGTGATTGCCCGCATCGGAAAACCCGACGGACAATGGACATTCTTCCTACCGAAGCGGCCCCGCGGCGTCAAGCCGCCAGTACACGCCGGCAGGGGCGCCCGACGATGCCCCGGTACGGCGATGCGGACGCGGTGGGGGGATCGGTGACTCACACCTCGCGGTAGATCTTCGCGCCTTTGTCGACAAACTCGACGGCCTTCTCCTGCATGCCCTTTTCCAGCGCCTCCTGTTCCGAAAGCCCCTGGGCCGCGGCGTAGTCGCGCACGTCCTGGGTGATCTTCATCGAGCAGAAGTTCGGGCCGCACATGGAGCAGAAGTGGGCGACCTTGTGCGCGTCCTTGGGCAGGGTCTCGTCGTGGAATTCGCGCGCGCGTTCCGGGTCCAGCGCCAGGTTGAACTGGTCCTCCCAGCGGAACTCGAAGCGCGCCTTGGACAGCGCGTTGTCCTGCAGCTGCACGCCGGGAAAGCCCTTGGCGAGATCGGCCGCATGGGCCGCAATCTTGTAGGTGATAATGCCGTCGCGCACGTCCTGCTTGTTGGGCAGGCCCAGATGCTCCTTCGGCGTCACGTAGCAGAGCATCGCGGTGCCGTACCAGCCGATGTTGGCCGCGCCGATGCCGGAGGTGATGTGGTCGTAGGCCGGGGCGATATCGGTGACCAGCGGGCCGAGGGTGTAGAACGGCGCCTCGAAGCAGTCTTCCAGCTCCTTGTCGACGTTCTCCTTCACCTTCTGCAGCGGCACATGACCGGGCCCCTCGATCATCACCTGCACGTCGTGTTCCCAGGCCTTCTGCGTCAGCTCGCCGAGGGTCTCCAGCTCGCCGAACTGCGCGGCGTCGTTGGCGTCGGCCAGGCATCCGGGGCGCAGACCGTCACCCAGCGAGAAGGAGACGTCGAACGCCTGCATGATCTCGCAGATCTCGTCGAAGTGCGTATAGAGGAAGTTCTCCTCGTGATGCGCCAGGCACCACTTGGCCATGATCGAGCCACCACGCGAGACGATGCCGGTCACCCGATCGGCGGTCAGCGGCACGTACTGCAGGCGCACGCCGGCGTGGATGGTGAAGTAGTCCACGCCCTGTTCGGCCTGCTCGATCAGGGTGTCGCGGAACAGCTCCCAGGTCAGGTCCTCGGGCTTGCCGTCGACCTTCTCCAGCGCCTGGTAAATCGGCACGGTGCCGATCGGCACCGGCGAGTTGCGCAGGATCCACTCGCGGGTCTCGTGGATGTTCTTGCCGGTGGACAGGTCCATCAGGGTGTCGCCGCCCCAGCGCGCGGACCACACCAGCTTCTCGACCTCCTCCTCGATCGAGGAGGAGACCGCCGAGTTGCCGATGTTGGTGTTGACCTTCACCCGGAAGTTACGGCCGATGATCATCGGCTCCAGCTCCGGGTGGTTAATGTTGGCCGGGATGATCGCGCGGCCGCGGGCGATCTCGTCGCGCACGAACTCGGGGGTGATTTCATCCGGGATGGAGGCACCGAACGACTCGCCGGCGTGCTGGCGCAGCAGCTTCTTGTAGCGCGGATCCGCGCGCAGCTCCTGCAGGCGGTTGTTCTCGCGGATGGCGACGAATTCCATCTCCGGGGTGATGATCCCCTGGCGGGCATAGTGCATCTGCGAGACGTTCGCCCCGGACTTCGCGCGGCGTGGCGCCCGGATGTGCTCGAAGCGCAGGGTGGCCAGTTCCGGATCGGCGGCGCGGGCGCGGCCGTATTCGGAGCTGGGGCCGTCGAGCCACTCGGTGTCGCCGCGTTCGTCGATCCACGCACCGCGCAGGTCCGCCAGCCCGCGGGTCAGATCGATGGTCGCCTCGGGGTCGGTGTACGGACCGGAGGTGTCGTAGACCGGGATCGGCGGGTTCTCCTCGGGCGTGCCGGAGGTCATCGTCGGCGTCTGCGCGACCTCGCGATACGGCACGCGGATATCCGCACGCGAACCCCCGACGTAACGCTTCCCGGAGTTCGGGAACGGGCGGGTGACGTCCGCGGAGACTTCGGCGGTCTTGCGGGCAAACGACTCGGGGATGGCGCTCATGATCGGACCTCTGCTGCGACGCGTGAGGCGAAGGGAGCGCGGGCAGGGCGATCGCGGGGTGCAGACACCCCGGGTACAGCAGACCGTTGACCGAGCTTCCCTCCGCCGGTGTTAACCGGTTCAGGTTCAAGGGGACTCTCTCAGCCCGGTCGCCGCTCTCGACAACGGGGCACCCCCAGCTCACCTCCGAGTGTAACGCAGAGCCGTCCAGTAAGCACGGCGGGGCCGTTTGCGCTAGATTAATGGTCTGTGACACTCTTCGCGCCGCCATGAGCCCCAAGAACTTTGTCTTCGAACTGTTCGGCCGGTCCCCGGTGCGCCCGCTGCAGGCGCACATGGACAAGGTTCGTTCCTGCATCGCCGAACTGCCGCCCTTTATCGAGGCGGTCGGACGGGATGACTGGGAGGCCGCCCGCAGCCACCAGGAACGCATCGTCCAGCTCGAACACGACGCCGACCGCCTGAAGAAGGATCTGCGTCTGCACCTCCCCAAGGGGCTGATGCTGGCCATGTCTCGCCGCGACGTCCTCGACACCCTCCTCATCCAGGACCAGGTCGCCAACAAGGCCAAGGACATCGCCGGACTGATGCTGGGCCGGCAGATGCGCTTTCCCGACGACATGCAGGAGCCCGTGCAGCGGTTCCTGCAGCGCAGCGTGGATACCGTCGATCAGGCGGGGCGTGCGGTCAACGAGCTGGACGAACTGGTGGAAGCGGGCTTCCGCGGCCACGAAGTCGAGGTCGTGAACCGCATCCTGCAGAAGCTGGACGCCCTGGAACACGAAGCCGACGACGCGCAGCGCGAAGTCCGCGAGATGCTGTTCGCCCGGGAGACGGAGCTGCCGCCGGTGAGCGTCATGTTCATGTATCGCGTGATCGACTCCATTGGCGATCTCGCCGACCTGGCACAGCGCGTGGGCAGCCGCCTGCAGCTGATGCTGGCCAAGTAACCACCCGACACAAGACGAGGCTCGGGAGACGGCATGGAATACGGCATTGTGCTGCTCGCCCTCGCGGTTTTCTTTGGCCTGTTCATGGCCTGGGGCATCGGCGCCAACGACGTGGCCAATGCCATGGGGACCTCGGTGGGGTCACGGGCCCTGACCATTCGTCAGGCGGTGGTGGTCGCCGGAATCTTCGTGTTTGCCGGGGCCTGGCTGGCCGGGGGCGAGGTCACCCAGACCATCCGCAGCGGAATGGTCGATTCCGAGCTTCTCGCGGACAGTCCGGACTTGCTGGTATTCGGGATGCTGGCGGCCCTGGCGGCCGCCGGAACCTGGCTGATGGTTGCGTCGTATTTCGGCTGGCCGGTTTCGACCACGCATTCCATCATCGGCGCCATCATCGGTTTTGCCGTGGTCGGCCTGGGCTTCGAGGTAGTGCGCTGGGAACGGGTGGGCACTATCGCGATGTCCTGGGTGCTGTCGCCGATGATCGGCGGCGCGATCGCCTTTGCCCTGTTTCGCAGCATCCAGCTGCTGATCCTGGATACCGCCCAGCCGCTGAAAAACGCCCGACGCTGGGCACCGCTGTACATCTTCCTGACGGCCTTCGTCACCGCCCTGGTGACCATGTTCAAGGGCCTCACCCATGTCGGCCTGAACCTGACCACGGTACAGAGCTACAGCCTGGCGATCCTGATCAGCCTGGGCGTGGTGGCGGCCGGCATGCTGGCCATCCGCCGGCTGCGCTTCGAGGAGATCCCGGCAGACGAAAACGGCTCGCACTTCAGTGACGTCGAGAAGGTCTTCGGGGTGCTGATGGTGGTCACCGGCTGCGCCATGGCCTTTGCCCTGGGGTCCAACGACGTGGCCAACGCCGTGGGCCCGCTGGCCGCAGTGGTGGACGTCATCCAGACCGGCGAGGTGGACCCGGAGACGCTGGTCCCGATGTGGGTCCTGCTGCTGGGCGGGTTCGGGATCGTGTTCGGCCTGTTCACCTACGGCCACAAGGTGATCGCCACGGTCGGCACCGGGATCACTCAGCTCACCCCCAGTCGCGGCTATGCGGCCACCGCGGCCGCCGCCGCCACCGTAGTGCTGGCTTCCGGCACCGGCCTGCCGATCTCGACCACCCATACCCTGGTGGGCGCGATCCTCGGCGTGGGCCTGGCCCGCGGGATCGCCGCCATCGATCTGCGCCTGGTCCGCATGATCTTCATGTCCTGGATCGTGACTCTGCCGGCCGGCGCGATCCTGGCGATCGTGTTCTTCTTCGTGCTGCGCGGCCTGCTCGGCTGAAGCCCGGGCCGGGGGCGGGGACCGGAGCCGGCCGGTGTCAGTTCTGCGGCCGCGGCGGCAACGGCCGCAGGCTGAACAGCAGCAGCCCCAGCCCCAGGACGCCGGCGGGCCACGCCGGCCAGGCGATCCCCAGCCATTGCGGCACGTCGAGCTGGAAAGTCAGGCCCGCCACCACCAGCAGCCCCAGCGCGGCCAGGCCTTCGCGGCGCCGGCGGTCCTGCTGGCCGAGCCCCTCCTCCAGTTCCCGGATCTGCTGGCGCAGCGCGGCATCACGTTCGGCCCGCTGCTCTTCCACCGTCAGGGCCTTCTCCAGATGCAGCGGGAGCTCCGGCAAGTGGGCCAGCAGCCGCGGCAGATGCTCGCGGGCACTGCGCAGGAACGCCCGCGTGCCCATGCGTTCGTGCATCCACTCTTCGATGAACGGCTTGGCCGTGGTCCACAGATCCAGCTGCGGATACAACTGGCGCCCCAGCCCCTCGATGTTGAGCAGGGTCTTCTGCAGCAGCACCAGTTGCGGCTGCACCTCCATGTTGAAGCGTCGCGCGGTCTGGAACAGGCGCATCAGCACCTGGCCGAAGGAGATCTCGTCCAGCGGTTTCTGGAAGATCGGCTCGCACACCGAACGGATGGCCGCCTCGAACTCGTCGACGCGGGTGTCCTTCGGCACCCAGCCGGATTCCACGTGCAGCTCCGCCACCCGGCGGTAGTCGCGGTTGAAGAAGGCGTAGAAGTTCTCCGCCAGATAGCGCTGATCGGAATCCAGCAGCGACCCGACGATGCCGAAGTCCACCGCCAGATAGGTGGGGTCCTCCGGGTCGGTGGCGTCCACGAAGATATTGCCCGGATGCATGTCGGCATGGAAGAAATTGTGCTGGAACACCTGGGTGAAGAAGATCTCCACCCCGCGTTCCGCCAGCAGACGCAGATCCACACCGCGTTCGCGCAGGGCAGCCACATCCGCCACCGGGATCCCGCCGATGCGCTCCATTACCAGCACGCTGCGTCGGGTGTGGTCCCAGATGATCTCGGGGATGTGGAGCAGATGGCTGTCGTCGAAATTGCGCCGGATCGCGGTCGCGTTGGCGCCTTCGCGGATCAGGTCCAGCTCGTCGGTGACGGTCTTCTCGTATTCGTTGACCACCTCGCGCGGGCGCAGGCGGCGGGCCTCGCTCCAGTAGCGATCCGCCAGCGCGGCGATGGTGTGCATCACCTCGAGATCGGCGCGAATGGTCTTCAGGATCCCCGGACGGACCACCTTCACCACCACCTCGCGGCCGTCCTGCAGCCGCGCCTGGTGCACCTGGGCGATGGAGGCCGAGGCCAGCGGCGTGTCGGAAAACTCGGCGAAGGCGATATCCACCGGGCGTTCCAGTTCGGCCTCGATCACCGCTCGCGCCTGATCGGCGGGGAACGGCGGGACCCGGTCCTGCAGGCGCGCCAGCTCCACTGCGATATCGTCCGGCAGGAGGTCGCGGCGGGTCGACAGCATCTGTCCGAACTTGATGAAGATCGGCCCCAGATCCTCCAGCGCGCGACGGATGCGTTCGCCACGCGTGCCCCGGGTGCGGCGGAACCAGTTCCACGGGGCGAGATAGAGCAGGAAACTGAGCGGGCGCAGCGGCTTCAGCGTGAACAGGATAACGTCCAGCCGGTAGCGCACCAGGACGCGGGCGATGGTCCACAGCCGCAGACCCTGGTAGAAACTGCGTCGCATGGGCGTCAGGCGTCTCCGGATTCGAGACGGCGCAGACGCGCCTCCAGCCGGGCAGAGTCGTCACGCAGGCGGGCCACGTCCTCGCTGAAGGCCTCGAAAGCCCCGGACGGCGGCAGCCAGCCTGCCTCGTCGCGGGCATAATCGGCCAGGTCCTCCGCCGAGCGCGTGGTGGCGTGGCGAAAGCCGGTTACCGCCCGCCGGAACAGGTCCTGCAGCGGACCCGCGGACCCGGCGCCGGCGACCCGTTCGAACAGCGCCGCCCAGTCATGCTCGGCCTCGCCCAGCGCGCGCTGCAGATCGGAGAGTGCCGTGGCATCCCCCTCGATCGTCAGCCCGCTGCGGTCGTCCCGTGCCATCGCGGCGCCCAGCGACAACGGCGAGCCGGCCACGCGAGCATCCACCGGTTCTTCCACACCCCCGATGACCTGCAGGCGGTCGGCGGCACCCACCAGGCTGAACGCGACCCCCGGCGGCTCCACCACGATCGCCACCGCGCGACCGGCCAGACGCTCGCGCGCCTGCGGGGGCGCGGCCTGCAGGATCTCGTTCAGAAGGGTTTCCACCAGGGCGTTGACAGGGCCTGGCAGGGCTTTCGGCTCGGCCATCGCGGTTCCTCGCGGAGTTACAGGCGGGTGGCGCGGTGCAACGCGACGATGCCGCCGGTAAGGTTGTCGTATTCGACGCGCTCGAGGCCGGCATCGCGCATCAGCCCGGCGAGGGTTTCCTGATCCGGGTGCATGCGGATGGACTCGGCCAGGTAGCGGTAGGAGTCGGCGTCGTTGGCCACCAGCTTGCCCATCAGCGGCAGCAGCTTGAATGAGTAGACGTCGTAGGCCGGGCGCAGCGGCGCGACGGGCTGCGAGAATTCCAGGATCAGAACTCGGCCGCCGGGCTTGAGAACCCGGCGCATCTCCGCCAGCGCGTTTTCCTTGCGGGTCACGTTACGCAGACCGAAGGCCATGGTGATGCGGTCGAAGGCCTCGTCGGGATACGGCAGGACTTCGGCATCCGCCTGCACGTAGTCGATGTTGCCGACCCGGCCCTCGTCGATCAGCCGGTCGCGCCCGGCCTGCAGCATGGAGGCGTTGATGTCGCAGACCACGACCTGCCCCTTCGGCCCGACCCGCGGCGCGAACGCGCTGGCGAGGTCGCCGGTCCCGCCGGCCAGGTCGAGGATGCGCATGCCGGGCCGCACCCCGGCGCGTTCCACGGTGTAGCGCTTCCATACGCGGTGGATGCCCATGGACATCAGGTCGTTCATCACGTCGTAGCGGGAAGCCACGGAGTGGAACACCTGTCCGACCCGCTCGGTCTTCTCGGATTCGGAAACGGTCTGATAACCGAAGTGGGTCTTGCCGGGGTCGTCGTCGTTCATGAGTCTTCTTGCGTCAGTGGGTGCGGCGTTCGTGACCGGCCTGATGCAGCCGTTCCAGGTAATCCTGCCACAGACGCTCCTGTTCCGTACCCAGCTTATAGAGATAATCCCAGTCGTAGATACCGGTATCGTGGCCGTCGGAGAACACCAGCTTGACCGCATAGTTGCCGACCGGCTCGATCGCGGTGATATTCACGTCCTCCTTGCCGACCTGCAGGACCTCCTGCCCGGGGCCGTGCCCGCGCACCTCGGCCGACGGCGAATACACCCGCAGGAACTCGCAGGGCAGCTCGAAATGCGAGCCGTCGGCATAGCGCAGCTCGAGGATGCGCGACTTCTGGTGCAGCTGGATGTCCGTGGGTCGTTGCGTACTGCTCATGCGGCCTCCGCTTGCCGGTCGCGGGAATGGCGACTCCGGGCGGGGTTCAGCCCGGGGTTCCGAGAGGCGAGGATATCAGTCTCCCGGACGTCGGTGCGCAGAACCCGGCCACCGGGGCCGGATTCCGTGCGCGGATCAGCCCGCTGCGCCTTCCAGGACCTGCGCCAGCTCGCGGCAGGCATCGGTGGAGGTAAAGATGCCCAGTGGGCTCCCGTCCTCGCCGCACACCAGCGCCGAGCCGATGTGCCGCTCGGCCATGCCGCGCAGCACCTCCGGCAGCGGTGTGTCCGGAGAGACACAATACGCGTCCAGGGCACACACGTCCCCGATCTTCAGGCTGGAATGATCGGAAAGATCGACATGCGCGACCTCCGCCAGCAGGATATCCCGGTCGGAGGCAACGCCCAGCAGTTCCTCGCCATTCATCACCGGCAAGTGGCGCAGGTTGCGCTGCATCATCATTTCCAGAGCCTCGCCCAGCCGGGTGTTGGCGGCAATGGTGAGGGGATCGCGGATCATGATCGATTCAATCGTGGGTACGGGCACGGCAACGCCTCCTGACAGGTTCGGAACCCCGAACCCTACAATCTCCGGAACCCGCGCGCCAGCTACGGTTTCTGTACACGGAGTCACAGGATGTAGCGGGACAGGTCCTCGTCCTCGGCCAGGTCGCTCAGGCGTTCGTCGACGAACGCGCGGTCGATCACGACCGGTTCCGGGATGTCGGGGGCGCGGAAGGCGACGTCCTGCAGCAGGCGCTCGAGCACGGTATGCAGCCGCCGGGCACCGATGTTCTCGGTGCGCGCGTTGACGTCGTGGGCGATCTCGGCCAGGCGGTGCACGCCCTCGTCGCGGAATTCCACGCTGACGCCTTCGGTCTTCATCAGCTCCACGTACTGCTCGGTCAGCGAGGCCGTGGGCTCGGTCAGGATGCGCACGAAGGCCTCCACCGACAGCGGTTCCAGTTCCACCCGGATCGGCAGCCGGCCCTGGAGCTCGGGGACCATGTCCGACGGCTTGCTCAGGTGGAACGCACCGGAGGCGATGAACAGGATATGGTCGGTGCGCACCATGCCCAGCTTGGTCGACACGGTAGTGCCCTCGATCAGCGGCAGCAGGTCGCGCTGCACGCCCTCGCGGGAGACATCCGAGCCGCTCTTTTCGCTGCCCTTGGCGACCTTGTCGATCTCGTCGAGGAACACGATGCCGCTCTGCTCGACCCGCTCGATCGCCTTGACCTTGAGTTCCTCCTCGTTGACCAGGCGCGCGGCTTCCTCGTCCACCAGCAGGCGCCGGGCATCGGCGATCTTGAGCCGCCGCTGCTGGCTCTTCTGGCCGCCCATGTTCTGGAACATCGACTGCAGCTGGCTGGCCATCTCTTCCATGCCGGGCGGTGTCATCAGTTCGACGTTCTGCCCCTGCTGCTGGAGCTCGATGTCGATCTCGCGCTCGTCCAGGCTGCCCTCGCGCAGGCGCTTGCGCAGCTTCTGCCGGGTCTCGTTGTTGGCCGCGTCGTCGCCGGACTCGGTGAAACCGGCGTTGCGCGGTCGCGGCAGCAGGGCATCGAGGATGCGCTCCTCGGCGGCGTCCTCGGCCTGGCCGCGGTGCTGCTGCATCTCTTCCTCGCGCAGCTGCTTGATCGCGTTTTCGGCCAGATCACGAATGATCGACTCCACATCGCGCCCGACATAGCCCACCTCGGTGAACTTGGTCGCCTCGACCTTGATGAACGGGGCCTTGGCCAGCTTCGCCAGGCGGCGGGCGATCTCGGTCTTGCCGACGCCGGTGGGGCCGATCATCAGGATGTTCTTGGGCGTGACCTCGGGCTGCAGGGCCTCGGGCAGCTGGCGCCGGCGCCAGCGGTTGCGCAGGGCGACGGCCACGGAACGCTTGGCGTCGTCCTGGCCAATGATGTAGCGATCCAGTTCCTGGACGATCTCGCGGGGGGTCATGTCGCTCATGGCTTGCGGTCCTGAAGGGTCGCGGCCGGGGAGCCTTGCGGGCGACGCCGGGGCGTCACTCGGCGTCGAGGCTCTCCAGCGTGATGTTGTGATTGGTGTAGACGCAGATGTCGGCGGCGGTATGGAGGCTCTTCTCCACCACATCGCGCGCCGGCAGATCGGTGTTCTGCAGCAGGGCCTGGGCCGAGGCCTGGGCGTAGGGGCCGCCGGAGCCGATCGCGATCAGCGCGTTCTCGGGCTCGATCACGTCGCCATTGCCCGAGATCACGAACGAGTTCTCGCGATCGGACACCGCCAGCAGGGCCTCCAGCTTGCGCAGCGCGCGGTCGGTGCGCCAGTCCTTGGCCAGCTCGACCGCGGCCCGGGTGACGTTGCCGGAGTGCTTCTCCAGCATGCCCTCGAAGCGCTCGAACAGGGTGAAGGCGTCGGCGGTGCCGCCGGCGAAACCGGCGAGGATGCGGTCATGGTAGACGCGGCGCACCTTGCGCGCGTTGCCCTTCATCACGGTGTTGCCCAGCGATACCTGGCCGTCGCCGCCCAGGGTCACGGCGCCATTGCGGCGCACACAGACGATGGTGGTGCCACGAAACTGCTCCACGGTGGTCTCCTGCAATCGGTAGTCGGATCCGGAGCGGGATTGTACGCGGTTGCGGCCGCCTACGAACCCGTCTCGTCGGCCGGATCGTGACGCCGCGCGCGGGGATGGGCGGCATCGTAGACCTCGGCCAGGTGCTGATAGTCCAGATGGGTGTAGATCTGGGTAGTGGACAGATCGGCATGCCCCAGCAGTTCCTGCACCGCGCGCAGGTCGCCGCTGGATTCCAGCAGGTGGCTGGCGAAGGCGTGGCGCAGGCGATGCGGGTGCAGATGCACGTCGAGCCCGCCCCGGCGCCCCGCCTCGGCGACCCGTCGCTGGACCGAACGGTTGCTGATGCGCTGCCCGCGCCGGGTCACGAACAGCGCGGGCTCGTCGACATCCGCCCACTGGCCGCGCACCGCCAGCCAGTCGCGCAGGGCGGCCAGCGCCATGCGTCCGGCGGGCACCCGCCGCTCGCGGCGGCCCTTGCCGAGTACTCGCACCATGCCGGCGTCCCGGTCCACGTCCGGCAGATCCAGCCCGGTCAGTTCCGCCAGCCGCAGTCCGGAGCCGTACAGCAGCTCCAGCATCGCGCGGTCGCGGCGCGCCAGGGGCGAATCGGGATCGGCCGCTTCCCCGTCCGGCGCGGAGGCGGTGGCGGGTGGGGCATCCAGCGCCTGCTGCGCCTGATCGACATCCAGCCCGCGGGGCAGCGGACGGTCGGTCTTCGGGCCGCGCAGCCCGGCGGCCGGGTTGGCGGCGCGCTCGCCGCGCTCCACCTGAAAATCGAGGAAACCGCGCACTGCAGCGAGGAACCGGCGGACCGAGCGCGGATGCCGCCCGCCCCGGGCCAGGCCGGCCACGATGCGGCGCAGCGCGGCGGCATCCAGCTCCGTCCAGGGCGCGCCCCAGGCCCGGCGCAGTTCGCGCAGATCGCGACCGTACGCGGCCACGGTGTGCAACGACAGGCCGCGCACATCACGCAGATGGGCGAGATAGGCCTCGATGGCGGGATCGGGTTGCGACTCGGACTCAGGCGGCCTGTTTGCGGTCGGCATGGCAGCGGATGGACTCGGCCAGGAGCTCGCCGATATGGGTGACGAAGTAGGTCCCCATGTCCGGCTGGAAGCGATCCGGCGAGGCGCTGGCCAGACCCAGCACGCCCACGCGTTCGTCGTCGGCCAGAAGCGGCATCAGGATCGCCGAACCCACCGTGTGGTCCGCATCGTCGAACAGCACCTTCAGCATGTCCGGGGGCACCCGGCCACACTGCGCCCGGCCGCGGGCGAACAGTGGTTCCAGCACGGCCAGCTGGGCGGTATCCAGGGCGTGCAGGTCCTGCACCTCGCGCTCCGCCAGACGGATGCTCACCCGCTCGGCGCCAAGTTCGTCGCGCAGGGCGTCCTGGGTCAGCGCCAGCACCGCATCCAGATTCTCCGCGCGCATCAGGGTGCGGGCCAGATCGTGCAGCTGGCGGCCGACCCGTTCGTTGTCGCGGGCACGCTCCACCAGCTCGTGCATGCGCTGCTCCAGCTGGCGGTTCTGTTCGCGCAGGCGCTTGAGCTGGCGTTCGACGAGGGACTCGGCACCACCGGCCGGATGCGGGATGCGCAGCACGTCCAGCAGGGCCTGGTGGTCCAGGAAGAAATCCGGGTGCTCGCGCAGCCAGGCCTCGACCTCGGCCGCCGAGAGCTCGGCGCCATCCCCCGCCGGGGAGGCACTGGAGGGGTCTGTACTCATAGATCGATCCTGCCGTTGAATACCGTGGTTGCGGGGCCGGTCAGCCGCACCGGCGACTCCGCGCTGCCATCCCAGCTTAGCACAAGGACCCCGCCCGGCAGCGAAACCCGTACACGCGCGTCGACCCGTCCCTGAAGGCGGGCCACGACCATGGCCGCGGCCGCGCCGGAGCCACAGGCGAGCGTCTCGCCGGCGCCGCGCTCGTATACCCGCAGATCCAGATGCCCGCGATCGCGCACCGCGGCAAAACCGGCGTTCACGCGGCGCGGAAAGCGGGGATGCGCCTCGATCGCGGGCCCCAGGGTCGCCACCGGTGCGTGCGCCACGTCGTCCACAAAGGTCACGGCATGCGGGTTGCCCATGGACACCGCGCCGATCGTCAGGGCCGTGTCGCCGACCTCCAGGCGGTACTCCGGTGCCTCAAGGTCGGCCTCGAACGGGATGCGCGCCGGCTCCAGTACCGGGCGGCCCATGTCGACGGTGACCTGTTCGTCCGCCTCCACCCGCAGCACCAGCGGACCGCCCAGGGTCTCCACCGGGATCTCGCGGGCATCGGTCAGACCCTGCTCGCGCACGAACCGGGCGAAGCAGCGCGCGCCGTTGCCGCACTGCTCCACCTCGCCGCCGTCGGCGTTGAAGATGCGATAGCGAAACAGCGCAGCCGCGGGATCGGCGGGCGGCTCCACCAGCAGGATCTGGTCGCAGCCCACGCCGAAATGGCGATCGGCCAGCAGGCGCAGCTGATCCGTGCTCAGCGCGACCGCCTGACGCACACCGTCGAACACCACAAAGTCGTTGCCCAGGCCGTGCATCTTGGTGAAGGCGAGCGCACTCATCCCCGGCGCTCCGGCAGCCGCCCGTGGATGACCATGTGGCGATCGCTGGTCACCCGCACGCGGAAGCCTTCGAGACCGACGGCGGCCAGCTGGCCCTGGGCCTCCTCGGGGGTAAACGCCGCATGCAGCGAGTGCTCGAAGTCGCGCCGCAGGACCTCCGGGGCGTCGGCCGCGTGCTCCGCCACCAGGCGTTTCACTTCGGCCTCCGAATCGGGGCGACGCAGATCCATCACGAACACCCGCGCCCCGGGGGCGCCGTCACGACGGATCACCTGCCACAGCACTCCCGGATCATGCAGGTGATGCAGCAACGAGTTGCAGATGATGGTGGCGTAGGGCGCGCGCGGGCCCCGCGCATCGGGCAGGCAACCCTCGGCCAGATGCACGCGATCGGCGGCCGGATGCCCCGCGCACAGCGCATCCCCGGCCGCCAGCATCGCGGGAGCCCCGTCCAGCCCGTCGACCTCGCAGTCGGGATGGCGCGCGGCAAAGCGCAGGCTGACATCCCCCGGGCCGCAGCCCGGATCCAGCACGGGGCCGCGCACCGGCTCCGGGAACACCTCGGTGAAGGCGTCGACGAAACCCTCGTGGGGCTGCGCGAAATCCGCCTCGGCATAGGCCCGGGCCTGCCCGGGCTCCAGCATCAACTCGGGCTCGGGCCGCCGCGGGATCACGGATCGACCCTCCCGGGCGGATCCTCGTCGTCGGGATCGCGCGGCAGCATGCTCTCGCGCATCATCAGGTGATCGACCTGCTCGCGGCGGTTGACGATCTGATAATGATCACCATCCACCATGACCTCGGGCGGGCGCGGGCGGCTGTTGTAATTGCCCGCCATCACGTAACCGTAGGCACCGGCGGAGCGCACCGCCAGCACGTCGTCGGGGGCCAGCGCGAGATCGCGTTCGCGCCCGAGGAAATCCCCGGTCTCGCATACGGGTCCGACCACGTCGTAACTGCGGGTCTCGGTGTCGTCGCGCGGCACGATCGGATCGATCGCCTGCCACGCGCCGTACAGCGCCGGGCGCAGCAGGTCGTTCATCGCCCCGTCGACGATCGCGAAATCGCGGTGCTCCGAGTGCTTGAGGTATTCCACCCGGGTCAGAAACACCCCGGCGTTGGCGGCGATCGCACGGCCCGGCTCCAGCAGCACCTTCAGCGGCCGCTGGCCCAGGGTCTCGCGCAGGGCCGCCGCCCAGACGTCGGGCTCCGGAGGGGTCTCGTCGCGGTAGCGCACGCCCAGGCCGCCACCGACATCGATGTGCGACAGCTCGATGCCGTCCTCAGCAAGCCGGTCCACCAGCCCCAGTACCCGCTCCAGCGCGTCGACGAACGGCTCGGTGCTGGTCAACTGCGAGCCGATGTGGAAATCCACGCCGATCGCGTCGAGGTGCGCCGATGCCTGGATACGGCGGTACAGCGCCGGGGCGTCCTCGATCGCCACGCCGAACTTGTTGTCGCGCAGCCCGGTGGCAATGTAGGGATGGGTCTCGGCGTCGACGTCCGGGTTCACCCGCAGGGACACCGGGGCGACCTCGCCGCGCTCGGCGGCGACCGCTTCCAGGCGTTCCAGCTCGGCCTCCGACTCCACGTTGAAGCAGTGGATGCCCACGTCCAGCGCGCGCTGCATCTCCGCCGCGGTCTTGCCGACCCCGGAGAACACCACCCGCGCGGGATCGCCGCCGGCACGCAGCACCCGCTCCAGTTCGCCGCCGGAGACGATGTCGAACCCGGAGCCCATGCGCGCCAGCACGTTCAGGACCGCCAGGCTGGAGTTGGCCTTGACCGCGAAGCAGACCTGATGCGGCATCCCGATCAGGGCCTCGGCGAACGCGCGGTAATGGCGCTCCAGGGTGGCGCGGGAGTAGACGTAGGCCGGGGTCCCCACCCGGCGGGCCAGGGCGTGGAGGTCAACGCTCTCGCAATGCAGCGTGCCCCCGCGGTAATCGAAATAGTCCATCTAGCGGGATTCCTCCTGCTCGTCCTCGGGGAGGTAGAGATCGCCCTTCTGCCCGCAGCTGGCCAGCATCTGCGCGCCTCCGAGAACGATAACCACGATCAGCAGCAGCAGGTGGGCCTTGCAGAAGGGCATGGGTGCGGTATCCGGGAATGATTGCATCGGGAGGGCATAGTGTGCCATTGATACGGGGCTGGCTTCACTCGGATCAGGGGCGTTGCGGCCCGGAGCCGCTCGATGACGGATCCGTTCATGAAGCGTTCAGCCGTATTCTGAGACTCTGGAGTTGCAGGATCAGCAAAGGGCCCGACACCAAAGGGGGCTGATCCGGGGACGGGGAATAGAACCGAACGGTACCTCGTCACAACGCACAGGCGCCGGCATCCGAAAGGATCGCTTGCGCCCCGGGAAAGTCCGGATTTGATCCAAAAAGATGAGAGGAGATCTCCATGATTAGCACCAAGCGTCGTGTCTTCCTGAAAGGCACTCTCGCCGCCGGTACCGTGGGCGCCGCCGTGGGCGCCGGCCTGCTGGCCCCGAGCAAGCTGCTCGCCGCCTGGTCCGACGACATGTTCCGCACCGAGGGCATGGCCGAGGCGATGAACGCGGTTGCCGGTACCACCGACATGCAGCAGTCCGACGACATCGACCTGAGCGCCCCGGAAATCGCCGAGAACGGCGCCGTGGTCCCGGTCTCGGTCGAGGCCCACATGGACAACGTCGAGGAGATCGCGGTCTTCGCCGAGGCCAACGAGCGCTCCCTCACCGGCCGTTATGTCTTCGCCTCCGGCGCCAAGCCGAAGGCTTCGATGCGCATCCGCCTGGGTGATACCTCGGACGTGGTCGCCGCCGTCAAGGCCGACGGCAACTGGTACATGACGTCCCGCAACGTCGAAGTGACGGTGGGTGGCTGCGGCGGCTAAGCCGGCACCCTCACCGATCCGATCAACAGTCTGGAGGTAAAGAACTATGTCCATCCGTATTCGCGCCCAGGAACAGGACGGGATGATCAACGTCCGCACCCTGCTGAGCCACCCGATGCATACCGGGGATCAGACCGATGATGCCGGCGAAACCATCCCCGAGCATTTCATTCAGACCGTCGAAGCCAAGCGCAACGGCGAAACCATGGTCACCGCCTACTGGAACGTGACCATCTCGCAGAACCCCTTCCTCGAGCTGGAATTCGAAGGTTCGTCCGGCGATACCGTCGAGATCAGCTGGGAAGACAACCAGGGCGACACCGATTCCGAGTCGGTTTCCGTCCGGTAAATCCATCTCCATTGATGGATACGGAAAGGCCGGGGTTCACCCCGGCCTTTTTTGTGGGTATCCGTATCCGACCCGCCGATGGGGCGGACAGACGTCGTGCTGCATGTCCCGGGCCGCGAGTACGGCATACCGGCCGGGCGCCAGCCTTGCTACACTGGAGCTTTCTGCGTCGAAGCCAGCCAAGATGAACCAGCGTACCGCCTCCGTCCGCCGCGACACCCTCGAGACCCGGATCTCCGTCGAACTGAACCTCGACGGCACCGGCCAGTGCCACACCGAGACCGGCATCCCGTTCCTCGACCACATGCTCGACCAGATCGCGCGTCACGGGATGGTCGATCTGGACGTGCGCGCCGAAGGCGACCTGCACATCGACGACCACCACACGGTGGAAGACATCGGCATCACCCTGGGCCAGGCACTGGCGCAGGCGATCGGCGACAAGAAGGGCATCCGCCGCTATGGCCATGCCTATGTTCCGCTGGACGAGGCCCTGTCACGGGTGGTGATCGACTTCTCCGGCCGCCCGGGCCTGGAGATGCACGCCGATTTCCGCCGTTCGCACATCGGCCAGTTCGATGTCGACCTGTTCCACGAATTCTTCCAGGGCCTGGTGAACCATGCGTGGATCACCCTGCACGTGGACTGCCTGCGCGGGGACAATGCCCATCACGTAGCGGAGACCATCTTCAAGGCCTTCGGCCGCGCGCTGCGCGAGGCCGCGGAGGAAGACCCCCGCGGCGCCGGCATCACGCCCTCCACCAAGGGCAGCCTGTAAGGCCCGCCGCAACAGGGAAGCCACATGGAAACCGTCGCCGTCATCGACTACGGCATGGGCAACCTCCACTCGGTGGAGCGTGCCCTGACGCACGAGGCCGCACCCGGCCAGCGCATCCTGCGTACCGACGACCCGGAGATTCTGCGCGAGGCCGACCGGCTGGTGTTTCCCGGCCAGGGGGCGGCCGGCGACGCGATGCAGGCCCTCGCCCGGCGCGGTCTCAACCGCCTGCTGCCGGAACTGGCCGGTTCACGCCCGTTCCTCGGGCTGTGCCTGGGGCAGCAGATCCTGATGGAGCACTCGGACGAAAGCGGTGGCGTCGACCTGCTGGGGGTGATCCCCGGCGGGGTCGCCCGCTTTCCGGAACGCAGCGATGCGCAGGGGCGTCGCCTCAAGGTGCCACACATGGGCTGGAACCGCGTGCAGCCCACCGGCGAGCACCCGCTGTGGCACGGCCTGCCGGAGACGCCGTGGTTCTATTTCGTGCACAGCTTCCGGGTGCAGCCGCGCGACGCGGCCAGCGTGGCTGCGCACACGGATTATGGCGAAACCTTCGCCTCGGCCCTCGCCCGCGGCTCGCTGTTCACCATGCAGTGTCACCCGGAAAAGAGCGCGGCCTGCGGGTTGCGCCTGCTGAACAACTTTCTGCGCTGGGACGGCGACGCCCCGGACGCCCCGCAAACGCCGTAACTGGAGGCGGAGAAGATGCTGGTCATTCCCGCGATCGACCTGAAGGAAGGCAAGTGCGTGCGCCTGCGCCAGGGGCGCATGGAGGATTCGACGGTATTCGGCGAAGAGCCAGTGGAAATGGCCCGACGCTGGGTCGAGGCCGGGGCCGAACGCCTGCACATCGTGGACCTTGACGGCGCGTTCGCCGGCCGCCCGCGCAACGCCGAGGCGATCCACGCGATCGTCGAGGCCTTCCCCGACCTGACCATCCAGATCGGCGGCGGCATCCGCGACGATGACACCGTGCAGGCCTACCTCGATGCCGGCGTGCAGTACGTGATCATCGGCACACGGGCGGTCAGCGCGCCGCATTTCGTCAACGACCTGTGCCTGGAATTCCCGGGTCACATCATCGTCGGCCTGGATGCCCGCGACGGCAAGATCGCGGTGGACGGCTGGTCCAAGCTCTCGCGTCACGACGTGATCGACCTCGCCCAGCACTTCGAGTCCGACGGCGTCGCCGCGATCATCTATACCGACATCGCGCGCGACGGGATGATGGAAGGCCCCAACGTGGAGGCCACCGCGAAGCTCGCGGAGAACGTTCGCGTACCGGTGATCGCCTCCGGCGGCGTCAGCTCGCTGGACGACATCCGCAGCCTCGCCCGCGGGGCCGACGCCGGCATCGACGGCGTGATCGTCGGCCGCGCCCTGTACGAGGACGCCTTCACCCTGGAGCAGGCGCGCGCAGCCGCCCGGGGCGAGGACACCTGAGATGCTGGCACGCCGCATCATCCCCTGCCTGGACGTGGACGCCGGCCGCGTGGTCAAGGGCGTGAACTTCGTCGGCATCCGCGACGCCGGTGACCCGGTGGAGATCGCCCGGCGCTACGACGCCCAGGGGGCCGACGAGCTGACGTTCCTCGACATCACCGCCTCCTCCGACGACCGCAGCACCATCCTGCACGTGGTCGAAGAAGTCGCCTCGCAGGTCTTCATCCCGCTGACCGTGGGCGGCGGCGTGCGCGCGGTGGACGACATCCGCCGTCTGCTGAACGCCGGGGCGGACAAGGTGTCCATCAACACTGCGGCGGTTCACCGGCCCGAACTGGTACGCGAAGCCGCCGACTGGGTCGGCTCGCAGTGCATCGTGGTGGCCATCGACGCGCGCCGCACCAGCGCCGAGGGCGAACCCCCACGCTGGGAGATCTTCACCCACGGCGGGCGCCGCGAGACCGGCCTGGATGCGATCGAATGGGCGCAATACATGGCCGAACTGGGTGCCGGGGAGATCCTGCTGACCAGCATGGACCGCGACGGCACCCGCAGCGGCTTCGACCTGGAACTGACGCGTGCGGTGAGCGACGCGGTGAACATCCCGGTGATCGCCTCGGGCGGCGTGGGCAGCCTGGAACACCTGGTCGAGGGCGTGACCACCGGGCACGCGGATGCCGTGCTGGCGGCCAGCATCTTCCACTTCGGCGAGCACACGGTCGGCGAGGCCAAGGCCGCGATGGAAGCCGCGGGGGTGCCCGTGCGTCCTCTGCAGGAGGTGACGGCGTGAACGATCCCTCCGCAACCCCGCGCGAGCACCTGCTGGCGGCGCTGGCCGAGGTCATCGACGAGCGACGCTCCGCGGACCCCGAACGCTCCTACGTCGCGAAGCTGCAGGCACGCGGCCTGGATGCCATGCTCAAGAAGGTGGGCGAAGAAGCCACCGAGGCGGTGCTGGCGGCCAAGGACGACGACGCCGATGCGCTGGTGTCGGAAATGGCCGACCTGTGGTTTCATACCCTCATTGTCCTGCGGGCGCGCGACCGGCACCCCGACGACGTCCTCGACGAACTGGCCCGGCGTTTCGGCCTGTCCGGCGTGGAGGAAAAGGCCGGCCGCGAAGTCGCAGGACAGCGTTCGGACAAATAGGCAGCCTGTTGATTCGGGAACCCTCCCCGGTCAGGCTGTCCGGCAAGGAACTTATTTCGGAGACACTCCATGGGTATTGGTGGTATCAGCATCTGGCAGCTCCTGATCATCCTTCTGATCGTGGTCCTGCTGTTCGGCACGAAGAAACTGCGCAACATGGGCGGTGACGTCGGCTCCGCGCTGAAGAACTTCCGGCAGGCGGTCAAGGACCCCGACGGCGAGAACCAGAAGAAGGAAGAAGGCGAGGAAGGCGCGGAAGGCGAAAAGCCGGGCGTCGAGAACCAGAGCGAGGACGACGAAGGTCGCGTGGTCGACGCCGAGGTGAAAAAGCGCAGCGAGAAGTCCGGCGACAACGACTCGTCGGACAAGAACGCCTGATCCGGTTCCGGTCCGCAACGACCGGCCGGCAGCGGCGCTAAACCATGTTCGACATCGGCTTCTGGGAAATCCTGATCATCGTCGTGGTGGCTCTCCTGGTCGTGGGACCGGAGCGCCTGCCCGGCCTTGCGCGCGAGATCGGCCGGTTCGTCGGCAAGACCCGACGTTTCGTCCAGAGCGTGCGCTCGGACGTGGAGCGGGAATTCCAGACCGAGGAGCTGCGCGAGATGGTCAAGAGCCAGGACCGCGAGATCCGCGAGCTCAAGCACATGGTCGAGGATACCGAGACCAGCCTGCGCGAGGATCTGGAGCAGACCGAACGCGAGATCAACCGCGAGCTGCGCGACACCGACGACACCCCGGCGGATGCGGATGCCAGCGAGGCGGCCGACAGGGACACGCAACCGGCGAAGCCGGCGCGTCCCGCGGTTCGCGAACGTCGCACCCCTCCGGAACCGGCCGGTCGCGAAACCGACACCTCCCGCACCGATTCGGTGGAAGATGCCGGCACGCAGGACGCCGAGGCGGGACCCGCGCCGGAGGGACCGGCCTGGGACGCGGACGGCGGCGACCTCGAACGCGTACCCGTCAGCCACGACATGGGCCCGGACCTGGCCACCGAAGATCCCGCTCTGGCGGCCGAACGCGAACAGCGCAGCACGCGGGAAGACGCTCGGGAAGAAACGCCCCGGCGGCGCACCGCCGGCCGCCGGCCGCAGCGCCGCAACCAGCAGGCGCCGGAATCTCCGGAAGAACAGGGCGGCGACGGGCCGCAGGAAACCGACACCGACCACTCACCCCGCACGCCTGACGAACGCCCATGAGCAAGACCAGCCCGGGGGTCGAACCCACGGAAGAGGCCACCGAGACCCTGCTCTCCCACCTGATCGAGCTGCGCGACCGGGTCCTGCGGATGTTCATCGCCGTGCTGGTGGTGTTCCTGATCCTGTTCCCGTTCGCCAACCAGCTCTATACCTTCCTGGCCGATCCGCTGATGGCGCATCTGCCGGAAGGCACCAGCATGATCGCGATCGAGGTGGCCGCGCCGTTTCTGATCCCGTTCAAGCTCACCCTGCTGCTGGCGGTGGCGATCAGCATCCCGTACCTGCTCTATCAGCTGTGGGCGTTCATCGCGCCGGGGCTTTATCGGCACGAGAAGAGCCTGGCCGGGCCGCTGGTCGCGTCATCGACGATCCTGTTCTACCTCGGGATGGCGTTCGCCTATTTCGTGGTCTTTCCGCTGATCTTCGCGTTCTTCACCGCGGCCGCGCCCGAAGGCGTGGACGTGATGACGGACATCTCGCGCTACCTGGATTTCGTCATCCTGCTGTTCATCGCCTTCGGCATCGCCTTCGAGATGCCGGTGGCGACCATCCTCCTGGTGACCATGGGGGCCACTACCACCGAGAAGCTGGCCGCCAAGCGCCCGTACGTGATCGTCGGGGTGTTCCTGGTGGGCATGGTCCTGACCCCGCCGGACATTATTTCGCAGACCCTGCTGGCCCTGCCGATGTGGCTGCTGTTCGAGGTCGGTCTGATCCTTGCGCGCATCATGGAACGGCGCAAGGCCGAACGGGAGACCACGGCCGATGACGACCCGGACGGGCCCGATGACCCCGAGGGCGGACCGGGGGGCGGCCCGGGCGCGGGGCCGCAGAGCGGACCGGATTCCGGCCCCGCACCGCGATCCGGCACCGGCACCGCCGGGCCTGAACCCGCAGGCAGGGCGCCGGCCGACACCGCGGGCGAGACGCGTCCGTCCCCCGCGGCCCGCACCGGCTACACCCCGCTTTCCGAGGCGGAAATGGATGCCGAACTCGATCGCATCGAGGCCGAAGACGCCCGACGCGGAACCGCATCCGCGGGCAACCGCACAGATGGGCCGGACGATGCGGCGGACGACACGCCGGACGAATCCGGGGGCCGCCCCGAGCGCGATCCCCGCTGATTCGCGACGGTCGCGGACCTCCAAACCGCGTGCGGAGCTGGTAAAATTCAGCCTTCACTGATGATTCGTCCCACCCACGCACCCAGGTACCGAGACCGCGATGGCTGATCCACGCACCACCCCTCGCCGCCCCGTCCTCCTCATCGTCATGGATGGGGTGGGCGTGAACCCCAGCAAGCTCAACAACGCCTACGCCGAGGCGGACACCCCCAACCTCGACCGTTATCTGTCGACCCGCACGCACACCACCCTGGATGCCTGCGGACGCGCGGTTGGCCTGCCCGACGGGCAGATGGGCAACTCGGAGGTCGGCCACCTGACGCTGGGAGCGGGGACGGTGGTCAATCAGGATCTCGTGCGCATCGACGATGCCATCGCCGATGGGAGTTTCTTCGAGAACGATGCCCTGGTGAGCGCGGCGCGGGCCGCGGCCTCCAAGGACCAGCCCCTGCACCTGATCGGACTGGTGTCCGACGGCGGCGTGCATTCGCATATCCGGCACCTGGTGGCCCTGATCGGCATCTGCCGCCAGGAAGGCGCCCGGCCGATCGTGCACATGATCACCGACGGCCGTGATACCGCGCCTCGCTCGGCGCTGAACTATCTCGAGGTCCTGGAACAGGAGCTGAAACAGGCCGGCGGATTTATCGCCACGGTCTGCGGCCGCTACTACGCCATGGACCGTGACAAGCGCTGGAACCGCACGGAGAAGGCCTTCCGCGCGATGGCCTATGCCGAGGGCGAGCCGGTTGGCAGCGCGCGCGAGGCGATCGAGGGTGCCTGGGCCGCGGGCGAGGATGACGAATTCATCAAGCCCCGCATCATCAATGGCGGGGCGCCGATGGGCACCGAAGTGGAATGCGTGCTGTTCAACTTCCGCAACGACCGGCCGCGCCAGCTGACCGCCGCTCTCGGCATGGATGACTTCGACGGGTTCGATCGCGGGGATTTCCACCCGGTCTCCGAGACCTGCCTGACCGAATACGACCCGCGCTTTCTGTCGCCGATCGCGTTTCCCCCGGAACGCCCGTCCACCACCCTGGGTTCCACCATCGCCTCCGCCGGGATCCCGCAGTTCCACTGCGCGGAGACCGAGAAGTACGCCCACGTGACCTTCTTCTTCAACGGCGGCAAGGAGGAACCCTATGCGGGCGAGAAGCGGGTGATGGTGCCCTCGCCCGCGGTGGACACCTATGACGAGCAGCCGGAGATGAGCGCGCGCGAGGTGGCCGACGAGACCATCAAGGCGATGGAAAGCGGGCGTTACGGCTTCATCCTGGTGAATTTCGCCAACGGCGACATGGTGGGCCATACCGCCCGTCGCGAGGCCCTGATCGAAGCCGTTCACACCCTCGACCGCGAGGTCGGGCGGGTGCTGGATGCGGCCGAGGCCCAGGAGTACTCGGTGATCGTCACCGCCGACCACGGCAACTGCGACGAATACGTCGACCCGGTCACCGGGGCACCGCACACCCAGCACACCATTTACCCGGTGATGTGCATGATCCTCGACAGCCAGCGCTGGCGCCTGCGTACCGGCGGCGGACTCGCCGACGTCGCCCCCACGGTGCTCGAACTGATGGGCGTGCCCAAGCCGAGTGCGATGGGCGGACGCAGCCTGCTGCTGGAAGAGGTCCCCGACTCGGCCTGAAGCCGGGCAGCGCCTCCCCTCAGGACGAGCAGCTGAGCTGGATGCCGCTGGCCCAGGCCGGCGGCAGCCCGGCGAGGTCCTCGTCCTCCGGCTGTTCGTCGAATGGCCGGCTCAGCACGCGCTGCAGTCGCTCGACCTCCGACAGGTCACCCTCCTCGGCGCGTTCGATGGCAGCCTGCGCCAGGTGGTTGCGCAGGATATATTTCGGGTTGACCGCCCGCATCGCCGCATGGCGCTCCGCGGTCGGTCGCGTCTCGTGGCCCAGACGGGCACGCCAGCGATCCTCCCAGGCCGCCCAGGCACGCGGGTCTTCCAGCTCCTCGAGGAATCCCTGACGCGCGTCCCCGTCTTCCAGCGCCGGCAACTGACGGAAGAAACGGGTGTAGTCGACGCCTTCGGCCGCCATCCGGGCGAGCAGATCCTGGATCAGGGCCTCGTCCTCGTCACGTCCGAGCTGCAGGCCCAGCTTGGCGCGCATGCGCCGCAACCAGGCCGCGCGGAACTGCTCCTGGTACGCCTCGAGGACGGGCTTCGCCTGCTCCACCGCGGTGTCGATGTCGGGGGCACGGAACTGCCCCACCAGGGTCTCCGCCAGACGGATCAGGTTCCACTGAGCCACGCCCGGCTGACGGCCGAAGGCGTAACGGCCCCCCTGGTCGGTGTGGTTGCAGATGTAATCGGGGTCGTAGGCGTCCATGAACGCAAACGGGCCGTAGTCGATGGTGAGCCCGGTCAGGCTCATGTTGTCGGTGTTCATGACCCCGTGGCTGAAGCCCACTGCCTGCCAGTCGGCCATCAGCTCGGCGGTGCGGGCGGTCACGGTCTCCAGCATCGCGCGCACCGGGTCCTCGGCCTCGCGGTGCTCGGGGAAGTCATGGTCCAGCGCGTAGTCGATCAGCTGGCGCAGCCGCTCCGGATAACCGGCATAGTGGAAGTATTCGAAATGCCCGAAACGCAGGAAGCTGGGCGCCGCGCGCAGTACCACCGCGCCACTCTCGATGCGCTCACGGAACACCCGCAGCGAGGACCCGTAGAGGGCCACCGCGCGCGTGGTGGGGATACCCAGCGCCGCCATGTGCTCGGAAACCAGGTATTCGCGGATCGACGAGCGCAGCACCGCGCGTCCGTCGGCATGACGCGAGAACGCGGTCGGACCGGAGCCCTTGCTCTGCAGTTCCCAGTGCTCGCCGGCGGGCGTGCGCACCTCGCCCAGCAACTTGGCCCGGCCGTCGCCCAGCTGCGGCACGTAGACCCCGAACTGGTGACCCGCATACACGCTGGCGACCTGCGGCGTGCCCGCCACCGGCTCGCCGCGGGTAATCATGCCGAGCCACGGTTCCGCGGCGAGATCCTCGGGCGTCAGACCCAGACGCTCGCGCATCGCCGGACTGCTGGCGAGCAGCCGGGCCCCGGGGAACGGGGCCGGCTCCGGGCGGTGATGGAAGGCGTCCGGCAGCGCGGCGAAACGGTTGATCCATTCCAGCCCGGCGCCCGACGGCGGTGTCTCCGGAGGACGTTCGCGGTTCGGCTCGGCGGCGGACATGAGGCGGCACCTCGGCAGCGGGAACATTGCGGGTTATCATGCGCCACATGTCGAGGGTACGTCCCATGGGCCCACTCGGCCCGGGACTACCGCCCGCCCGCAACCGAGGAGAACCGCCGTGTCCCAGGATGATGAAAACCGCAACCCCGAGACCGACAACGAGGATCCGGGTCGCCTGCGTACCCGTGAACGCCTGATGTGGCTGGGGCTGATGGCGTTCTTCGTCATCATCCTGGCGATCTACATCGCGCGCGCCGAAGGCCTGGAGCACGACGTCACCGAGGCCAACCGCGAGCTGCTGGAGGCCCAGATGCAGCTGGCCGAATACACCCGCGAGGAGGTGCCGCGCCCGGTGGAGATCGGCCTGCGCAACGCCGACATCCAGCAGCTGCAGCGTCTGGGGATGACCAACCCGGAGCGCCGGCTGTCCGAGGATCTGGTCGAGAATCCGCAACTGGTTCCCGAGGTCCTGCGCGACGGTGACACCGCCGAGTTCCGCGAAGACGGGATCTACGTACTCAACGCGCGCTGGGTGCTCGCCCATTTCGAGAGCGGCGACCGCTTCGGCCAGCTGCTACTGGAATACGAGGTCATCCACGGCAACGTGATGTGGGACGTGGTCGACGGCTACGTCGAGGACTGATCCCCGGCTGCGGCCAGACGCGCGCGCGCAGCCGCGACCTGGCGCCGGACCTGTTCCGGCGCCGTCCCGCCGGTCACCCGGCGGGCGGCCACCGAGCCCTCGGCGGTCAGCACCCCGTGGACATCCTCGCCCACCGCGGCACTCAGCTGCTGCAGTTCCCCCAGTGACAGCTGTGCCAGGTCCACACCCCGCTCCTGCGCCAGGCGCACCGCACGGCCCACCACCTCGTGGGCGTCGCGGAAGGCCACGCCCCGCTCCACCAGGTAGTCGGCGAGATCGGTGGCGGTGGCAAAACCGCGGGTAGTGGCCGCCAGGGTGTTCGCACGACGCACGGCCAGGTTGGGGACCATGTCGGCGAACGCCCGCAGGGAGCCCAGCAGGGTGTCCACGGTATCGAACAACGGTTCCTTGTCCTCCTGGTTGTCCTTGTTGTAGGCCAGCGGCTGGCTCTTCATCAGGGTCAGGAGGCTGGTCAGATGGCCATACACCCGGCCGGTCTTCCCGCGCACCAGCTCGGGCACGTCGGGGTTCTTCTTCTGCGGCATGATGGAGGATCCGGTGCAGTAACGATCCGGCAGCTCGATGAAGTCGAACTGGGCGCTGGTCCACAGCACCAGCTCCTCGGCCTGACGCGACAGATGCATCATCAGGGTCGAGGCCGCCGCGGTGAATTCGATCGCGAAATCGCGATCCGACACCGCATCCAGCGAGTTGCGCGTGACCCCGTCGAATCCGAGCTGTTCCGCCACGTATTCCCGGTCCAGGGGGTACGGGGTACCCGCCAGGGCAGCGGCGCCCAGCGGCAGGACGTTCACCCGGCGCCGGCAGTCGCGCAGCCGTTCGGCATCGCGCTCGAGCATCTCGTACCACGCCAGCATGTGGTGGCCGAAGGTCACCGGCTGGGCCGTCTGCAGATGGGTGAACCCGGGCATGATGGTGTCGGCCTCGCGCTCGGCCAGATCCACCAGGCCGCTCTGGTAGGAACGAATCAGTTCGATGATCTCGTCGATCGCGGCGCGCAGCCACAGGCGGATGTCGGTGGCGATCTGGTCGTTGCGCGAGCGGCCGGTGTGCAGCTTCTTGCCGACATCGCCGATGCGCTCGATCAGGCGCGCCTCGATGTTCATGTGGACATCCTCGCGGCCCACCTGCCAGTCGAACTCCCCGGCGGCGATCTCGTCGCGGATGACGTCCAGCCCGTCGACGATCCGGCGCGCCTCGTCCTCGCTCAGGACCCCCACCCTGGCCAGCATGTGCGCGTGGGCCTGCGAGCCCCGGATGTCCTCGCGGTAGAGGCGGCGGTCGAAGTCCACCGAGGCGGTAAATCGCTCCACGAAGGCATCGGTGGGCTCGGAGAAGCGGCCACCCCAGAGCTTGGCTTCGGAGGCCGGCTTGTCCTGCGGGGAATCCTGCGTCATGGTGCACTCTGAACGGGGTTTTGAACGACAGGGAAGTATACAGGGAGAGCGACTGCCATGCGCCCGGAACCGGGGTCGTCCAGCGGGAACGAGCGGGTTGACGAGGGCCGCGCGGACCGCGTCTCGCCGCTACCGGATTTCTGTGGCGCGGAGACCCTGCTGCGCGTGCTCATGCTGGCGGTACTTCTGGCCCTGGCGATTACCCTGCTGCGACCCGGCACCGGGGACTGGCTGGGGACCCTGGCACTGTATGCACTGTTCATCTTCTGGGTCGCACTCACCAGTCTGCTGATCCTGTGTCTGCTGCAGCGCCTGCTGCGGCGTGGCCCGCTGACCCTGCAGATCGTGCTGCCGCCGCTGGTCCCCATCGTCAATACCGCGCTGGTGCAGCACGCCGCCGAGTCGGTGCAGCTGGCGGATCCCGAGCTGCGTCTGCCGGTGCTGGGCATCGCGGTGATCCTGAGCCTGGTCGCGATGCATTACCTCTACCTGCAGACCGCCTGGGAACGCGAGACCCGGGCCGTGGCGCGAGCCCGCGAGCAGGCCATGCGGGCACGGCTTCGGCCGCATTTCCTCTACAACAGCATGAACACCATCGCCGGGCTGTGCCGGACGGATCCCGCGCGCGCGGAAGAGGTCACCCTGGATCTTGCCGATCTGTTTCGCGCCGCGTTCAACGGCGCCGACCACCATACCCTGCGCGAGGAGCTGGAACTGGTCGAGGGCTATCTGCGGGTGGAGCAGACGCGCCTGGGCGATCGCTTCCGGATTGATCGGGAGTGGCCCGAGGACCCGTCGCTGGAACAGGAAATGCCGTCACTGGTTCTGCTGCCGCTGGTGGAGAACGCGATCCAGCACGGCATCGCACCGGCCCGCGGGCGGGGCCATCTCGGAATCCGGATCCACCGGGAACGGGATACGCTTAGCGTCGAGATCCGCAACAGCCTGCCGGAGGTGGCCGCCCCGGCCGGTACCGGAACCGCCAGCGACGCGGTCCGGCTGCGCCTGCGCCACGCCTTTGGGGATCGGGCATCGCTTCACGCGCAACGTGACGGAGACGAATTCGTCGTCCGGCTGCAGATACCGCGCACGCTGCCGGATCGACCGGATTCGGAGAGAGGGGAGGGAAACACTGATCCATGGAACTGCTGATCGCGGATGACGAACCGGTCGCGCGCGAGCGGCTGCGCGACCTGGTGACCGAGCTGGGCCACCGGGTGGTGGCGGAAGCCGCGGACGCCGGCCAGGTCCGCACGGCCCTGGAGACCCACCGGCCCCGGGTGTTGCTGCTGGACATCGAGATGCCCGGCGAGCGGGGCATCGAACTGGCGGGCGAACTCGCGCGGAGCCACCCCGAAGTGGTCGTGATCCTGGTCACCGCACACGAGGATTTCGGCCTGCAGGCCTTCGAAGCGGGGGTTCGCGACTACGTGCTCAAGCCCGTACGCCGGGAGCGACTGGAGCAGGCACTGGAACGGGCCCGGCACTCAATGGATGGATCCGGGCAGCCGGACGAGCCGCCAGCCATACGCCTGCGCATCGGCCGCCGCGAAGAGTCGGTGCACCTGGATGCGATCGACTGTTTCGTCACCGAGGATGGCTGCGTAGTCGCACGCGGGCGGGAACTCGAGGGCTTCGTCGAGGCTCGGCTGCAGGATCTGGAGCGGGCGCTGGGGGACGAGGTGCTGCGCGTGCACCGCGGGGCCCTGGCGGTGGCCCGGAACGTGGCGGGCCTGGAGACCCGCAACGCCGGGGACCATCGTCTGCGGTTTCGTGACGGGCACGAACCGGTACCGGTCAGCCGGCGGCAGCTGGCCCGGGTGCGCGAGTTCCTGCGGCGGCACACCCGGGTCTGATTCGAGCGGGTCTGATCCGGGCGGGTCCGGTCCGGCGGGACGTGGCTCGGGTCAGCTGCCCTCGCGTGCGGCGTTGATGCGCATGCGCACCTGACTGCGGTAGAGCTCCTCGTTGGGAATGCCCACCAGCGGGCGCCCGACCGGATTGCCCTCGGCATCGAACGCCACCAGGGTGGGGGTCACGCGGGCCCCGTACCGGTTCCCCAGCTCGGAGCCACGCATGGTATCGCCATCGAAATCACGGACTTCTTCGCCGTTCATCTCCACCATGAGGATATTGACGTCGGAATGGGCCTCGTCACGGCTCATCGGGCCCAGATGGGCCTCCTTCGCGAGCTCGCAGTAGGGGCAATTCTCGGCGGTGAACATCACCACGGTGGGCTTGCGCTCGCCGTTGTCCTTGAGCGCCTGCAGGTCGGTCACCCGTTCCAGCTCCGCCTGAGCCGGACCGGCAAACAGCATGGCCGCGGCCAGGCCGAAGGCCGCGAGAATCGGGTTGCGTATCATCATGAACTTGTCCATCGGTTTTTCGGCTGCGGGTTGCGAGCCGTTATACTACGTCGTTTTTATGGACCCGGGACAAACCACCGGGTTCCCCGAACGGGACACTGCATGAAACCGCTACGCATCGCCACCCGCAAGAGTCCGCTGGCCATGTGGCAGGCCGAACACGTCGCCGAGCGCCTGCGCGCGGCACATCCGGACCGGTCGGTCGAACTGGTGGGCATGACCACTCAGGGCGACCGCGTGCTCGACTCGCCTTTGGCGAAAATCGGCGGCAAGGGCCTGTTCGTGAAGGAGCTGGAGAACGCGCTGCTGGAAGATCGCGCGGATATTGCGGTGCATTCGGTCAAGGATGTCCCGATGGAGCTTCCGGAAGGCCTGGCCCTGCCCGTCATCCTCGATCGCGAGGATCCGCTGGATGCGTTCGTGTCGAATCACTACGGACACGTGGACGAGCTTCCGCAGGGCGCGCGGGTGGGTTCCTCCAGCCTGCGTCGCCAGTGTCAGCTGCGCGCCCGCCGGCCCGATCTGGAGGTCCATGACCTGCGCGGCAACGTGAACACGCGGCTGGGCAAGCTGGATGCCGGCGAATACGACGCGATCCTGCTGGCCGCGGCGGGACTCAAGCGCCTCGGCTTCGATGCGCGCATTCGCAACTGCCTGGAACCCGAGGTCAGCCTGCCCGCCGTCGGTCAGGGGGCCATCGCGATCGAATGCCGCGACGGGGACAACGAGGTGGAAGCACGGATCGCCAGCCTGAATGATCCGGATACCAGCGATCGGGTACGCGCGGAACGCGCGTTCAACCGCCGGCTCGAGGGGGGTTGTCAGGTACCGCTGGCCGCCCATGCGATCCTCGAGGCCGACGGTGGCCTGTGGCTGCGCGGGCTGGTGGGCGCGGTCGATGGCAGCCAGCTGCTGCAGCGCGAGGTACGCGGGCCACGTGCCGAGGCCGAGGCACTGGGCATCCGCCTGGCGGACGAGCTGCTGGAACTGGGCGCCGGGGAACTTCTGCGCGCCGCAATGAACGATCACTGAGGACCGCATCATGGCCGATGCCGAAACCGCCGCCCAGAGCCGGGCCCCGACCCTCGCCGACCGGGGCATTCTGGTGACCCGGCCCGCCGCTCAGGCGGAACCGTTCTGTGAGGCGCTGGAGAGTGAAGGGGCCCGGGTGATCCGCTTCCCGGTGCTGGAGATCCTCGCACCCAGCGATCCCACCAATCTGCGCGCGGTGCTGGACGAGCTGGATCAGTTCGATATTGCGGTGTTCATCAGCCCCAACGCCGTTCAGCGCGTGATGAACCTGGCGCTGGCGGATCGTGAGTGGCCCGCCGGGACCGCCATCGCCGCAATCGGCAACCGGACGGCCCAGGAATTGCGCAGTTTCGGCCACGCGCCCGACATCGCCCCGCCCCGCCGCTTTGACAGCGAGGCGCTGCTGGCGGAGCCGGCGATGCAGGAGGTGGGCGGCAAGCGGGTGGTGATCTTCCGCGGGGACGGCGGGCGCGAGCTGCTGGGAGATACTCTGCGCGAACGCGGCGCCACGGTGACCTTCGCCGAGGCCTACCGGCGCGGCCGCCCGGAGGGGGACACCGGGGATCTGATGTATGCGTTCTCGCGCGGGCAGATCGACATCATCACCATTACCTCGGGCGAGGGCCTGCGCAATCTCTACGAGATGGTCGGCAAGCTGGGACGCATGTGGCTGCGCAAGACCCCGCTGGTGGTCGGCAGCGAGCGCATCGCCGAAATCGCGCAGGAGCTCGGCTTCAAGGCCGCGGTGGAGACGGCCGAAGATCCCACCGACGCGTCCATGCTGGCGGCCGCACGCCGTCTCGCGGCGCGCCTGGACGGCAGCGACGGCTGAGACAGGGTCTGTCCCGCTCCCACGAAACCGGCAGGAGCCTGCTCGCAGGCGAACCGGGGCACGTGCCCCGGTCAGGATCCGCCCGCCGGCTCGAAGCTGTCGTAGTAGAGCTGCTCGGGGGGGAGACCCGCCGCACGGAAAGCCTCGCGGGCCGCATGCACCATGGGTGGCGGCCCCGCCATGTAGACATCGAAGCCGGACAGATCCGGATATTCGGCCAGCACCGCCTCGTGGGGCAGTCCCGCCCGCGCGGCGAAGCCCGCCGCCTCGTCCTGCGGATGATCGGACAGCACCGGGGTAAAACGGAAGTGCTCCGGTTCCGCAGCCGCCATGGCCTGCAGCCACTCGGGAGCATAGATTCCCGCCGCGTCGCGCGCGCCCCAGAACAGGTGGTGCCGCCGGTCCAGGCCCTCGTTCGCGAGGTGGTCCAGCATCCCCTTCAGCGGACCGAAACCGGTCCCCCCGCCCACGAACAGGCGCGGGCGCGGCGATTCCTCGTCCACGAAGAACTGCCCCAGCGGGCCCTCGATACGCAGCAGGGCCCTGGGCTGCATCTCTTCGAACACATGGGCCGAGAAGCGTCCGCCCTCGACGTATTTCACGTGCAGGATCAGCTGTTCGTCGTCGTGCGGAGCGTTGGCCAGGGAATAGCTGCGGCGTTCACCCCCCTTCAGCAACACGTCGAGGTACTGCCCGGCGAGGAACTGCAGGCGTTCCCGCGCGGGGAGCTGGATACGCAGTTCCATCACGTCATCGGCCAGGCGGTTGAGGGCCGCCACGCGGCACGGCAGCGTCTTGACCTCGATATCACGGGCGGCGCCGATCTCGCGCACCTCGATCTCCAGATCATCCACCGGGACCGCCTGGCAGAACAGCGCCAGGCCGTCGGCCAGCTCGGCCTCGGTAATGCCCGGTGGCAGTTTGGGACCATGATCCACCTCGCCCGACAGCACCCGACCCTTGCAGGAACCACAGGCACCGTTGCGGCACCCGTAAGGGAACGCGTATCCCTGACGCAGGCCGGCCTCGAGGACGGTCTCGTCGTCCTCGACTTCGAACTGGTGGCCGCTGGGCTGGATGGTGACGTCAAAGGCCATTGGGGAATGCTCCATGCAGGAAAGGCGTTCATTGTGGTCAGAGAACCGGGGAACGCAAGCAACCGCAAGGATTCCGGAACGACCGCCCGGATTCGCCGCGCCCCCCCGATTCGGGGGGTGCATGAAGGGTGGGTTCTGGGGCAGACTTCGCGAGACCACAATGGGCAAAGGGGAGAAAGCCATGCAAAAGAAGCAATACCTGAGCGTGCTGGCCGCAGCGGGCGTCCTGGCACTGGGTGGCTGTGCCGCGAACGAGACCCGGGATTCGGGCGGGGAGGCGCAGGCGGCGCCGGCGGTCAGTGATCCGGCGGTCACCATCGTGATGCCCGAGCGCTTCGCCTACAGCGATGATGCGGTGGTGACGCAGGCCATCCGCAATGAATGCGAGCTGGAAGAACGCTTTCCGGAGTTCGTGCAGGAGTTCGGTGCACGGCATGACATTCGCTTCGAGGAGCGCGGTGACGCGAGCCCGGCGGACGGCGGCCAGGTCCTGATGGTGGAAATCACCCAGGCGCGCAACGACGGGAATGCCTGGTCCGGGCACCGTGCCTTCAGCGAAGCCGAAGGGACACTGTACGAGGACGGTGAAGCCGTCGCGGACTTCACCTCTCGTCGCATCTCCGGTGGCGGCGCCTTCGGCGGATTCAAGGGTACCTGTTCGGTGATGGGACGCACGATCCGCGCGATGGGCTCGGATATCGCCGCATGGTCGCGGGTGCCGGAAGACGGCGCCCATCTGGGCAACTGAGCCCCCGACCAACGGAGCGGGCCCGGATGTCCCCGGTCCCGCTCCCTTTCCTGCGGAGGGGATCGGCTGGAGCCCCGGGGGGGGGCAGCCCGACAGCCGGGTCGCGGGTTCAGAGCCCCAGTTCGTCCCAGATGGCGTCCACCCGTTCCTTCACGGCCGGATCCATGCTGATGGGTCGGCCCCATTCGCGGTCGGTCTCGCCGGGCCATTTGGATGTCGCATCCATCCCCATCTTGGATCCCAGACCGGATACCGGCGAGGCAAAATCCAGATAATCTATAGGTGTATTCTCGACCAGCGTGGTATCGCGCACCGGATCCATGCGGGTGGTGATCGCCCAGATCACGTCCTTCCAGTCGCGGGTGTTCACGTCTTCGTCGACCACGATGACGAACTTGGTGTACATGAACTGCCGCAGGAAACTCCAGACCCCCATCATCACCCGCTTGGCATGGCCGGGGTACTGCTTGCGCATGGAGACCACCGCGAGGCGGTAGGAACAGCCTTCGGGAGGAAGGTAGAAATCCACGATCTCCGGGAACTGCTTCTGCAGGATCGGGACGAAGACCTCGTTGAGCGCGACCCCGAGAATGGCCGGCTCGTCGGGCGGGCGGCCGGTGTAGGTCGAGTGATAGATCGGCTGGTCGCGGTGGGTAATCCGGTCGACGGTGAAGACCGGGAATTCGTCGACCTCGTTGTAGTATCCGGTGTGATCGCCGAAGGGTCCTTCCGGCGCGTTATCGCCTGGATGGATATGGCCCTCGAGGACGAATTCCGCGGAGGCGGGCACCTGCAGATCGGAGCCGATACAGGTGGCCAGTTCGGTCCGGCGCCCGCGCAGCAGGCCGGCGAAGGCATACTCCGACAGGGTATCCGGTACCGGGGTGACCGCCCCCAGGATCGTCGCCGGATCTGCACCCAGGGTCACGGCCACCGGGAACGGCTCGCCCGGGTGAGCCCGGCACCATTCCTGATAATCCAGAGCGCCACCCCGGTGTGACAGCCAGCGCATGATCACGCGGTTGCGTCCGATGACCTGCTGGCGATAGATGCCCAGGTTCTGTCGGGTCTTCTCCGGGCCGCGGGTCACGACCAGGCCCCAGGTGATCAGGGGCCCGGCATCGCCCGGCCAGCAGGTCTGCACCGGCAGTTGGTTCAGGTCGACGTCATCACCCTCGAGCACGTGTCGCTGGCAGTCCGGACTGCGCACCTTCTTCGGCGCCATGTCGAGGACCTTGCGGAACACCGGGAGCTGCTCCCAGGCCGCCTTCAGACCCTTGGGCGGATCGGGCTGCTTGAGAAAGGCCAGCAGGCGGCCGACCTCGCGCAACGCCTCCACCGAATCCTCGCCCATGCCGAGGGCCACCCGTTCCGGCGTGCCGAACAGATTGGCCAGCACCGGGATGTCGGAACCGGTCGGGTTC
The DNA here is from genome assembly GCF_001995255.1 of Thioalkalivibrio halophilus. GTDB lineage: Bacteria > Pseudomonadota > Gammaproteobacteria > Ectothiorhodospirales > Ectothiorhodospiraceae > Thioalkalivibrio > Thioalkalivibrio halophilus. The sequence goes on from NZ_MUZR01000016.1 coordinate 50,018, forward strand.
TCGAACAGCAGGGCGGGACCGCCGGCACGCAGTACGCGGTCGCTGATCTCGGTCATCTCCAGATCGGGGCTGACCTCGCGCTGGATGCGGCGGAGCTCTCCCCGCTGTTCCAGGCCGTCGATGAAATCGCGCAGATCCTTGTACTGCATGGGTCCTCCCGTGACGGGTGGTGGTACCGGTGGCGGGTCAGACGGGGTCAGTCGTCGGTGAATTCCGCCCATACCGGGGCATGGTCGGAGGGGCGTTCCCAGGCGCGGGGTTCGCGGTCGATACCGGCCCCCGCCAGCCGGCTGGCGAGGGCCGCCGACGCGAGGATCAGATCGATGCGCAACCCGCGATTGCGGCGGTAGGACGCGGCTCGGTAGTCGAACCAGGAGAATTCACCTTCGGACTGATCAAACGCGCGGAACGTATCCGCCAGCCCCAGGGCCTGCAGGGACTGCAACGCTTCGCGTTCGGGTGCCGAACACAGGACCTTGCCCTCCCAGGCCTCCGGATCGTGAACGTCGCGGTCGTCCGGCGCGATATTGAAATCGCCGAGGACCACGAGCCTGTCGTGGTGCCGGGCCTCTTCTTCCAGCCAGCGCCGGACCCGCGACAGCCAGTCGAGCTTGTAGGCGTATTTTTCCGAATCCACGGCCTCGCCATTGACCACGTACAGGTTCACCACCCGCACGCCGGCGATGGTCGCGGCGAGGATGCGGCGCTGGGCGTCGTCGAGCCCGGGCGGATCGGTCACCACGTCGGTGGCCTCGGTGCGCGACAGGATGGCGACCCCGTTATAGGTTTTCTGGCCGGAATGGACCACCTGATAGCCGGCCTCGTGGATGGCGGCCACGGGGAAGGCTTCGTCGGTCAGTTTGGTCTCCTGCAGGGCGAGGATGTCGGTATGCGACGTCCCCAGCCATGACAGGACCTGGGGCAGGCGCACCTTCAGGGAATTGACGTTCCAGCTGGCGATCTTCACGCGGCCTTCTCCTCCAGTCCACTGTGGCGCAGCAGCGCATCGATCTGCGGGTCGCGGCCGCGGAACGCTCGAAAGGAATCCGCGGCAGGGCGGGATGCCCCCGCCTCGAGGATCTCGTGCAGGTAGTCGGCGCCGGCCTCGCGCGAGAACAGGCCCTCCTCCTCGAACCGGGCAAAGGCATCCGCCGAGAGCACCTCGGCCCACTTGTAGGAGTAGTAACCCGCGGCGTAGCCCCCCGCGAAGATATGGGCAAAGCCGTGGGGAAAGCGGTTATACGACGGCGGAATGAAGACCGCGACCTCCTGCCGCACCGTGTCCAGCAGGTCCTGGATCTCTGCGGGATCCGTCGGGGCCGGACGGTCGTGCAGGCGCATGTCGAACATGGAGAATTCCACCTGGCGCAGCAGCTGCAGGGCAGCATGAAAATGACGCGTGCCCTGCAGGCGTTCGTACAGGTCCTCCGGCATTGGTTCGCCGGTCTCGTGATGCCTGGCGAAGAGGTCCAGCGGTTCCCGCTCCCAGCACCAGTTTTCCATGAACTGGCTGGGCAGTTCGACCGCATCCCATTCCACACCGTTGATGCCGGCAATCTCGGGCTCGTCGACCCGCGTCAGCATGTGGTGCAGGCCGTGGCCGAATTCATGAAAGAGCGTGATCACCTCGTCGTGGGTGAACAGCGCGGGCTGGTCATCCACCGGCGGCGTGGAATTGCAGGTCATGTAGGCGACGGGCAGCTGCAATCCGTCAGCCCGCGCATAGCGCTGGCGGCAGACATCCATCCAGGCGCCTCCGCGCTTGTTGCGGCGGGCGTAGAGATCCAGATAGAAGCCGGCGCGTTCATCGCCCTCGGGTCCGAAGATGCGGTAGAAGGTCACGTCGTCGTGCCAGGTCTCGATCGCGGGATCGGCCTCGAAGCGGACCCCGAACAGGCGTTCGACCAGACGGAACAGACCGTCAACGGCCCGGGTGGCGGGGAAATACGGTTTCAGCATCTCCTGCGAGAGTCCGAGCCGGCGCTCGCGCATCTTCTCCGCGGCCCAGGCCACATCCCAGGATTCGAGTTGCTCGAGGTCCAGTTCCTCGCGGGCGAAGCGCTCCAGCTCGGCGCGGTCGCGTTCGGCCCGGGGGCGGGCCCGGCGGGCGAGATCGGCGAGAAACTGCTCCACCTGCTCCGGCGTCTCGGCCATCTTCGTCGCCAGCGAACGATGGGCGTAACGGGGAAAACCGGTGAGTTCGGCCTTTTCCTGGCGCAGCTGCAGGATTTCGACCATGTTGGCGGAGTTGTCGTAGGCAAGTTCGTGCGGGCCGGTCTCCGAGGCTCGGGTGACGAAGGCGTGATACACGCGTTCGCGCAACGCCCGATCGTCGGCGTGAGTGAGTACGGCGTGCACGCTGGGGAAGTCGAGGGTGGCGGCCCAGGGTGCGTCCAGTTCGTGGTCACGGGCGTTCCGGGCCAGCAGGGCGCGGTCGGAATCGGACAGGCCGGCGAGTTCGCCCTCCTCGTGTAGCGGATAGGCCCAGGCCTGAGTGGCGTCCAGCACATTCTCCTCGAAGCTCGCGGTCAGCTCGGAGAGCCGCCCGTCGATCTGCCGCAGGCGGTCGCGCGCCTCGGCGGGGAGATCGACACCGCTCAGATGAAAGTCACGCAGGGCATCGTCGATGACCTTGCGCCGCTGCGGCGAAAGGCGCGGGTATTCATCGCTATCGGCCAGCGCGCGGAAAGCCTGGTACAGGCCCTGGTGCTGGGACAGCCAGGAACCGTAATCCGACAGCCTGGGCAGGCACGCATTGTAGGCCTCGCGCAGGGCCGGCGAATTCATCACCGAATTCAGATGGCTGACCGGCGACCAGGCGGTCTCCAGGCGATTTTCGAGGTGCTGGAGAGGGGCGACCAGGTTGTCCCAGGTGGGCCGGTCACCGGCGCGGGCGACGAGTTCATCGATCTCGCGGCGATTGTCGGCGAGCAACTGATCAATGGCCGGGATCACATGATCCGGCTCGATGGACCGGAACGCGGGCAGGGAATCCACGTTCAGCAACGGATTGGACACGACGGCTCCCGGGGTCGGTGTTTGGGAACAGGATTATGCCACTGTCAGGGAAACACGGATCAATGTGCACGCTCGCGCTGGTGGGACGGCTCCAGGGGGGCGTAGGGACCACGGACGGTCAGGCGCGCGATCAGTACGCCCGAAGGGGTTCGGCACAGCGAGCGATAGGCGCCAAGGGCCGCATTGTAACGACGAATGGCATCCGTGATGGCTACATCCAGGGCCTCGATGCGACGGACGCCGGAGTGATCGCGGGTGGATTCATCGAATTCCTCGGCGAGCAGGTCCCAGTTCTTGCGCAGGTCTCGCTCGGCCGCCGCAAGTTGCGGTGGATTGCCGTGGCGGCGTGCGGATTCATGTGCTTCCAGGGCGGTGTCCAGGCCGGCGCGGCGGGCCGGCGGGACCGCGAGTTCGGTCAGAGCCCGCGGCAAAAGCGCATTACGCTGGCACACCAGGACATCGAACTGTTCCCAGGCGCGGGTGACCTGGCGGTGACAGTGGGCGAGACGGGCCGCCGTCCGCCCCAGCCAGACGAGGCCGGTCACGGCGACAAGGGCCAGCAGCAGAGCGAGCACGGGCGACGCGCGCGGCTCAGATGTCGACGTTTTCGGCGCTCAGCGCTCGGGTCTCGATGAAGTCGCGACGCGGTTCGACCTGGTCGCCCATCAGGGTGGTGAAGATCTCGTCCGCGCGAATCGCGTCCTCCACGCGGACCTGCAGGAGGCGACGGGATTCGGGATCCATGGTCGTCTCCCACAGCTGCTCGGCGTTCATTTCCCCGAGGCCCTTGTACCGCTGGACGGACAGCCCACGCCGGCCTTCGGCCAGCAGCCACTCCATGGCTTCGGAAAAACGGACGATTTCATGACGCCGCTCGCCGCGCTGAATGTAGGCGCCTTCGTCCAGCAGGCTCTGCAGGCGTTCGGACAGATCGAGTATCGCCTGGAAATCGCGCGAGGCCAGGGTGTCGTCGGTGAGGTGCTGCGACATCCGAGCGCCGTGCTCGAGACGATGGAGTGCGAGCCGGTCATGACCGTCGGCGTCGCGATCGGCCTCCAGTTCGTAGCGCGTGGCACCCGCCTTGTCACTCGACAGTCCGTCGAGAATCGCCTGGAACCATCGCTGAACCGCGGGTTCGGTCACCGAGCGCGGACGCGGCATGGGTGGCGCTTCCAGCATGCCCCACAGGACGCGGGGGTCATACAGACGTCCCAGACGCCCGACCGCCGCGGCGGCCGCCTGGTAGGCGCGGATCAGGTCCTCGAATGCTTCTCCGGTGATCGCGGGGGCCTCGGCGGCGGGGTGCAGCGCTGCCCCGTCCAGGGCCAGGGAGTGGATGATCTGCTGCATCTCCTGTTCGTCGCGGATGTACTGCTCGCGCTTGCCGCGCTTGATCTTGTAGAGCGGCGGCTGGGCGATATAGACGTGGCCGCGCTCGATCAGCTCCGGCATCTGCCGGAAGAAGAAGGTCAGCAGAAGGGTGCGGATGTGCGAGCCGTCGACATCCGCGTCGGTCATGATGATGATGCGGTGATAGCGCAGCTTGTCGGGGTCGTATTCGTCCTTGCCGATTCCGCAGCCCAGGGCGGTGATCAGCGTACCGACCTCGGCAGAGCCAAGCATACGGTCAAAACGCGCGCGTTCCACGTTGAGGATCTTGCCCTTGAGCGGAAGGATCGCCTGGAAATGGCGGTCGCGGCCCTGCTTGGCCGAACCGCCGGCCGAGTCCCCCTCCACCAGGTAGAGTTCCGAGCGGGACGGGTCCTTTTCCTGGCAGTCGGCCAGCTTGCCGGGCAGGCCGGCAACGTCCAGTGCGCCCTTGCGACGGGTGACTTCGCGTGCCTTGCGCGCGGCCTCGCGGGCGCGGGCGGCGTCCAGCACCTTGTCGGTGATCGCCTTGGCCTCGGGCGGATTTTCCAGCAGGAAGGCGCCCAGCGCATCGGAGAGCACCGAATCGACGATCGGCTTCACCTCGGAGGAGACCAGCTTGTCCTTGGTCTGGGACGAGAATTTCGGGTCGGGGACCTTCACCGACAGGACCGCCGTCAGACCCTCCCGCATGTCATCGCCGGCCGTGGCGACCTTCGCCTTTTTGCTCAGGCCCTCGCGCTCGAGATACTGGTTGATCGTGCGGGTGAGCGCGGCGCGAAAACCGGCCATGTGGCTGCCGCCATCGCGCTGCGGAATGTTGTTGGTGTAGCAGAAGATATTCTCCTGATACGAATCATTCCACTGCAGGGCGATCTCCACTGCGTAGTCGTCCCGCATCTGGTCGGCGTAGATGACCGTGGGATGCAGGGCGGTCTTTTTCTGGTTCAGGTGCTCGACAAAGGCACGGATACCGCCTTCGAACACGAAGGTCTCTTCGCGGTTGTCGCGCAGGTCTCGGAGCGTGATGCGCACCCCCGAGTTGAGGAACGAAAGCTCGCGCAGGCGTTTGGCGAGGATCTCGTAATGGAACTCGACGTCGGAGAAGATTTCGCTGCTGGGCCGGAACCAGATGCGGGTACCGTGCCGTTCGGTCGCCCCCGCCACGGTCAGATCGGTCTCCGGTACGCCGAGGTGGTAGATCTGTTCGTGCCGCTGGCCATCGCGATGGATCTCCAGGCGAAGCTCTTCCGACAGGGCGTTGACGACCGACACGCCTACCCCGTGGAGGCCACCCGAGACCTTGTAGGAATTGTTGTCGAACTTCCCGCCGGCGTGCAGGACGGTGAGGATGACTTCGGCCGCGGACTTGCCTTCTTCCTCGTGGACATCCGTGGGGATGCCACGGCCGTTGTCGGCAACGCTGATGGCGTTGTCCTCGTGGATCACGACCTCGATGCTGTCACAGTGTCCGGCCAGGGCCTCGTCGATGGAGTTGTCCACCACCTCGAAGACCATGTGGTGCAGACCGGTGCCGTCATCGGTATCGCCGATGTACATCCCCGGACGCTTGCGCACCGCGTCCAGGCCCTTGAGGACACGGATCTGGCTGGAATCATAGGCGGCGGGATCGGCGGGGATTTCGTGGTCGGCCATGGATGCGCTTCCGGCAGGTGACAATCCCGTCATTGTACCGCAAAGCCGGCCGAGTCTGGCGGTCGGCGGGTCGGGGGGTGAAAGGAGGAGGGATGTTCCACGTGGAACATCAGTCGGGCGGAGTCACCTGCCCGTGTTCCACGTGAAACATCCGGGGCTCCCGAACCCGGTCCCCGACCGCGCCGTGATCCACTGCGGTCAGCAGGACCTGCCAGCCCAGAGTATCCAAGCCGCCGAGCAGCCCGGCCGTCACCCCTCGATCCAGTTCCGACAGAACGTCGTCAAGCAACAGCAGCGGCGAGCGACCCGTACGCGCCTCCAGCATCAGACCCTGCCCCACCACCAGCGCCGTTACCAGCCGTTTCTGTTCCCCTCGCGATCCCTCCGTCGCGTCCCTCCCCGCCAGTTTCAGCACCAGATCGGCACGCTGCGGCCCGACCTGCGCAAACCCGCGTTCCGCATCCGAGCTCCGACTGCGATCAACCGCCTCCGCCAGCGAGCGACGCTGCTCCCATCCCGGCCGAAGCCGAAGATCCAGACCTTCAAGGTCCTCCTTGAAACCCAGCTTCCCCGCGGCCTCCAGCGTCCGAGCCCGCCATTCTCCGACATACTCTTCGCGCGCCCGGGTCACCCGTTCGCCCGCCCCCACCAGTGGCCCCTCGAATTCACGGGCCGCGCTCCCCTGTCCCTGCCGCAACGCCGCGTTTCGCTGCTCGTGGGCCCGCCGCCAGCGCTGCCATGCCTCGCGGTAGCCGGCAATTCCGTGAAAACAGCCCCAGTCCAGCAGCCGTCGCCGTTCCTCCGGCCCTTCCCGTACCAGGTCGAAACTGCCCGCGTGCAGCACCCGCGAGGGCAGCCATTCCGCCACGCGCGCATGCCCCCGAAGCCACTCTCCGTCCAGACGCGAGCGCCGGCTCCCCTGCCATTCCACACCGAGCCGGTGGCGCGTCCCGCTCACCGGGTCCAGCACCGTTCCTCCCACGCCGAGGTAATGTTCCCCCTCACGTACCACCCGGCGGAGTTGCTGCGTACGAAACGACCGGCCGACCGACAACAAATGACAGGCCTCCAGTACCGATGTCTTGCCAGCACCGTTGGCCCCGGCGAACACGTTGAATCCGCCGCTCAGCTTCAGCCGGGTCGCCTCCAGGTTGCGCACGCCCTGGATACGCAGTTCTTCCAGCACCCCGGAGTCCGCAGCTACAGACGCATCGGCATGACCACGTAGCGCGCGCCGCCAGGCGGTTCCGCCTGGATCAGGATCGAGGAGTTACCGTCCCGAAGCCCGATCCGCACTGAATCCGTTTCGATCACGTTCAGTACGTCCTGCAGGTACCCGAGGTTAAAGCCGATCTCCATTTCCGGCCCGTCATAGGATGCTTCCACCGCCTCCTGCGCTTCCTCGCGATCGGCGTTATGGGTCATCACCTGGCAGCCCGCCGGTCCCAGGACCATCCGCACCCCCCGGTACTTGTCACTCGCGACGATGGACACACGTGCCAGCGCCCTTTTGAGGACTTCCCGTTCCACCACCAGGGTCGCCGGAAGATCCGCGGGGATCACCCGTTCGTAATCCGGAAACCGCCCTTCAATGACCTTGGACCGCAGAATCGCCGATCCCAGCTCGAACACCATCTGATCCTCGGCGAACCCGATACGCACCGCCTGGTCATCGTCGGTGAGGTTGCGCTTCAGTTCGGCCACCGCCTTGCGTGGCACGATCCGTTCGATGCGGTTATCCACCGCCTGATCGAGCTCGATCTCGGCCAGAGCGAGACGGTGGCCATCGGTCGCGACAGCGCGCAGGGTGTGTCCGGTGGCCACGAGCAGCAACCCCTGGAGGTAGTAACGCACATCCTGCTGCGCCATGGAGAACATGGTCGCCTCCAGCAACCGCCGCAACCGGTTCTGCGGCACATCCACGGCGGCCACGATTCCGCCGGCCTCCCAGTCGGGGAAATCCGCACCCGGCAGGGTAGCGAGCGAAAACCGTGAACCGCCAAAACCGACACTCATGCGTTCCGCATCCAGGCTCGCCCGGATCTCGCTCTCGCCGGGTGCGGCCTTTACCACATCCAGCAGCTTGCGCACGGACACGGTGGTGTCGCATTCCGCCGGAATGTTGCCGGCTGCATGTGCACTCCAGGCCAGTTCCAGGTCCGTAGTCTCCAGCCGCATGCCCCCGGTATCGTCCGGCCGCACGCGGACGTTCCCGAGGATCGGCATGGTCAGCCTTTTCTCGGCCGCCCCCACGATCCGCTGCAGGGCCTCGGTCATCGCTTCCCGGTTGAATGAGAGTTCCATGGCTTGTCCTGTTGTAAGAGCTTTCTAAATGAATACTTGTAGTAATAACTGACGCGTCAGCCTGTGGAAAAAAGACCGTTTTACATTTCAAAACAGCAATTTATGACTATAAATCTTTCCCGTCAGCCCTTGGGGATAGCTGTGCGTGGCCTGTGGACAGATTTCGCCTCCTCACTCACCCACGGTTTTTGCACCGCCACAGGGACAGCTTGTCCACCGTTTTATCCACAGCCCCGGGCGGGCGTTCTCCCATCCGCCGTTCAACTGCTCAGCGTGCGGAGCAGGTTGGAATAGTCCTCGTCGAGGCTCGCGTCCGACTCGCGCAGTTCCGCGATCTTGCGGCAGGCATGCATGACCGTCGTGTGATCGCGCCCGCCAAAGGCCTGACCGATCTCCGGCAGGCTGTGCTGGGTCAGCTCCTTGGCCAGAGCCATCGCTACCTGACGTGGCCGCGCGATCGAGCGGCTGCGGCGCGTGGACAGCAGATCCGCGACCTTGATCCGGTAATAATCGGCCACCGTCTTCTGGATGTTCTCCAGCGTAATCAGCTTGTTCTGCACCGCCAGCAGGTCGCGCAGCGCCTCCTTGGCGAAGTCCACCGTGATCGGCTTGCCGGTGAAGTGGGCGTTTGCCAGGACCCGGCGCAGCGAACCTTCCAGTTCGCGGATGTTCGAGCGGATTCGCTTGCCCATGAAGAAGGCCACCTCGCTGGGCAGTTCGATCCCCGCCTGTTCCGCCTTGCGCTGCAGGATGGCGACACGGGTCTCCAGTTCCGGCGGTTCGATCGCGATGGTCAGTCCCCAGCCGAACCGGGACTTCAGGCGTTCCTCCAGCCCCTCGACTTCCTTGGGGTAACGGTCGGAGGTCAGGATGATCTGCTGCTGGCCTTCCAGGAGCGCGTTGAAGGTGTGGAAGAATTCCTCCTGCGAGCGTTCCTTTCCGGCAAAGAACTGGATGTCATCGATCAGCAGCGCATCCGCACTCCGGTAGTGCTGTTTGAAGTCGTCGATCGCGTTGTGCTGCAGCGCCTTGATCATGTCCGCCACGAAGCGCTCGGAATGGAGATAGATGATCCGGCCTTCCGGCTGACGCGCCAGGATGCTGTTGCCGATCGCATGCATCAGATGGGTCTTGCCCAGGCCGACACCGCCGTAAATGAACAGCGGGTTGTAGCCCACCCCGGGGTTTTCGGCTACCTGCAGACTGGCGGCCTTGGCCAGCTGGTTGGACTTCCCCTCGACGAAGGTCTCGAAAGTGAACGCCGGATTCAGGTTGCTGACCGGTCCGGATGCGCGAGGCGGCGTGCCGGCCCCTTCGGCCGGCCGTGTCCCGGTGGCGCCCGCCCCGTCGCCTGCCGCTGCCGGCGCCGGTTCCTCGCCGCCGATCCCGAGACGGACGGCCGGTGTCTCACCCCCGGAACCGGCGCCGGCAGCGGCAGGCGACGGGGCGGGCGCCACCGGGACACGGCCGGCCGAAGGGGCCGGCNNGCGGTCCAGGCAGGCCCTCCAAAGGCTGTCGGAAGCCACGCGATATTCTCCGATGAGGGATACGAAACAGGCGTGCAGTCTACGCCCGCCGCGCCCGGTCACGCCAGCCGCATCCCCCGGGGATGATTGACTTGTGGCGCTACACGGGGTAGGTTCACCGGCCTTTCATCCAGTCATTCCGGAATCATCATGAAGCGCACCTTCCAGCCCAGCCGTCTCGTCCGCGCGCGAACCCACGGATTCCGTGCCCGCATGGCCACCCGTGGCGGTCGCAAGGTCATCAATGCCCGTCGGGCC
>NZ_MUZR01000017.1:0-79762 GCF_001995255.1 Thioalkalivibrio halophilus
ACCGCCAGGAGCGGGGCGGCGGCCATTGCGAACATCATCCTGCGAACCTGCATGTCGAACTCCCGGAAAAGCTTGTGTTTCGCGGAAGTTTAACGCTGACACCCGACCCGTAAAACTGCCCGGGGCAGGTGACGGTGTACCGCAAGCCTGCCGGAGCCGGTACCGATCGGCTGCGCCGGCGGGAGCGGAAGGAATTTCCCGCGACCCCATGTCATCTACTCAGGGTGAGGCCCATGTACAGACCGGAGCCCCGCGACCCGGATCCCGGATCTGGCCGGGAACCCTCGTCATCTGTAACACTCGAAAGCAGCGTCCGGAATACATCGTGAAAAAACACCGGACGTTGTCAGCGAAGAACATTCACAAGCCTACGCAAGTACGGAGGTTTTCCATGTCCGACAAGCACAACGCCAATCGCCGTGCCTTCCTGCGCCGCGCATCCGCCGCTGTGGCCGCCATTCCGGTGGTGAGCCTGATGGGCACGCAGTCCGTCCACGCCGCGGAGGAGAAGGCCGAAGACGGTCACGCCCACGACTACGTCAACGACGCGGCCGATGCCGCGGATCACCCGCAGTTCCAGGAAGGCGCNNGCGGGGTCTTCCCTCACGATCTCCGCGTCCTCCAACGCTCCGCCGGCATCGCGATAAACCACCCGCCGGTCGGTGATCTCGAATTCCCCCTCGGCGTGCCGCACGTCGCCCGCCAGCATGCGTTCGTCCAGACGTTCGAACAGGCGCTGCAGCGCCAGCGCAATCGCCTCCCGGGCCCGCACGTCCAGACCGTATCCTTCCCAGTTCGCGTGCGCGGTCGCCAGACGCGCGTACCCGGCCTGCACGAAGCCTGCAACCAGCAGTGCCCGCAGGGCCCCCTGCCCCGCCCACTGCGCCAGCCCTCGCAGATGTTCCGGATCGGGGCGAGTATCCGTCACGGGCCGCAGGGCTTCCGGCAACAGGGCCGGCCAGTCGTCCGCGACCGGACGCCCGGGCAGCAGGTCCTCGTCGATCATCTGACGATAGTCCTCCACCGGATCCGAACCCGTGCGCAGCGCCAGCTGCATCAGCGCGCCCGCCGAAGCCATCCTCCCATGTCCTGCAATAACGTACCGGCACATGCACCGGCGGTATGGCCGATCCACCGGAGGTACCCGGGACCCCGTCATCCGAAACGCCCCGTGCAGAGCCATTCGCTTCGTTCATGGGATCTGCCATTGGATCTCCTCCCCTTGCGTTTACCGACTGGTCAACTAGACTCTAGATCATGAACACCACGGACAACAGTCGACAGGCCCTGATGGACGCCACCCGCGGTCTGGTGCTCACCCGCAGCTACGGTTCGGTGGGCATCGCCGGCATCTGCGAGCGCGCCGGCGTCCGGCGGGGCAGCCTGTATCACTTCTTCCCGGGCAAGGAGGATCTGGTCATCGCCACGCTGGAGGCGCTGTATACCGAGTTCACAGCGGAAGTCCTGGAGCCCGCCCTGCGCGGCCCCGGCGGACTGCGGGAACGAATGGCGGCCTTCGTCGGCGCGATCCACGCTTTCCAGGCCCGCATGCAGGCCGCGGAGGGCCGCCTGCCGGGCTGCCCGTTCGGCAGCCTGGCGGTGGAAACCGGCACGCAGAGCCCGCGCCTGCGCGAAGCCATGCAGGGCCATCTGGACGCGATCCGCGCGCAATTCCGCGCGGCCCTCGACGCGGCCGTCGCACACGGCGAACTGGACGCACGCACCGACACCGCCCGCCTCGCCGATCACTGGCTCGCGCTGATGGAGGGCATCCTGCTGATGGCGCGGGCGGAACAGGACGCGGACACCATCCTGCGCCTGGCCCCGGCGCTGCAGGATCTGCTGCTCACCACCCATCCCGACGGAGACGCGCCATGACGACCGAATCCGATTTCCCACTGCACGACCGCGCATCGGCCCCCGCGGCGGCCGCCAGTTTCGACCGCGCCGAGGCCACCTTCGGCATGGTCCCCAACCTGATCCGCAAGATGGCCACCGTCCCGGCCCTGGCCGCGGCCTATCTCGATCTCAACGAACTCCTGCAGCAGACCTCGCTGAGCGGCGAGGAACAGGCCGTGCTCCTGCTCACCGTCAGCCGTTTCCACGCCTGTGATTACTGCATGGCCGCCCACAGCATGACCGGCCGCATGGCCGGCGTCGCCGATTCGGTGGTGGACGCCCTGCGCGAGGACCGGCCGCTGGAGGACCCCGCGCTGGAGGCCCTGCGCGGGTTTGCCCGGGCCATGCTGGAACACCGCGGCTGGGTCGACGAGACGGACAAGCAGGCCTTTCTGGAGGCCGGCCACACACCGCAGAAAATGCTGGAGGTCATCCTCGCCATCGGCCTCAAGACCCTGTCCAACTACACCAACCACATCGCCGCCACACCGGTGGACGAACCGATGCAGGGCGAACGCTGGACGGCCCCGGCCGGCGGCTGAGGCAGAGCGCAGTCCGAATGAACCGGGAAATGCGTCCACGCGTGCTGCTGCTGTCGGCCTATCGTGCCGACAGCCATGCCGCGTGGGCGGACGCCCTGGTGACCGCCTTTCCCGGGATCGACTGGCAGCGCTTCGAGCTGCCCGGGCGCCATTTCCGCTGGCGCATCCGCGGCAACCCGATCTCGTGGCTGGATGCGCTGGAAGGCGTTCAGGCCGATGCGATCGTCGCCACCTCGATGGTGGATCTGGCCACGCTGCGAGGCCTGCACCCGACGCTGGCGGCCCTGCCCGCGCTGTACTACTTCCACGAAAACCAGTTCGCCTACCCCGTGGGCGAACAACAGGTGCGTTCCGTCGAGCCGCAGATGGTCCAGGTGTACGGCGCGCTGTCCGCCGGGCATCTCGCGTTCAATTCGGCCTTCAACCGCGACTCCTTCCTCGACGGCCTGCGGGCCCTGTTGCGGCGCATGCCCGACGCAGTTCCGCCCGGCGTCCCCGAACGCCTGTCCGAGCGGGCCCGCGTACTCCCGGTCCCGGTCGCGCCGCCGCGGCGCCCCGACGGGGGAACACCCGAACGTGACCCGGGACTGATCCTGTGGAACCATCGCTGGGAATACGACAAGCGCCCGGAACTCTTCGCCGAGGCGCTGGAAAGACTGACCGCGCGCGGGCGGGATTTTCGCCTGGCCCTGCTGGGTCCGCGTCCGGAACCGCCCCCCGACGCCCTGCAACGAATACGGCAGCGTTTCGGTGCATGGATCGTCGCCGACGGGCGCGTGCCACGGGAGGAATACGACGCCCTGCTGCGGCGCGCGGGCATCGTGGTCAGCAGCACCGCACACGAATTCCAGGGACTGTCGATGCTGGAGGCGAGCGCCGCCGGCGCCCGCCCGCTGGTGCCGGACGCCCTTTGCTACCCGGAGCAGTACCCCCGCGAGTACCGCTATCCGGCCGGCGACTCCGAGGCCCTGGCCGCGCGACTGGACGGCTGGCTCACCGACGGCCTGCCGCCACCGGTGGACGTCTCGACGCTGGAAACCACCGCGCTGCTGCCGGCCTGGGCGCGGGCCCTGGAGGACCTGACCGGGAGCGTGCTCAGTCCAGCGCCACCCGCGGTCCGGTGAGCGGCACCGATTCGTCCTCGACGAACACCGGCCGGATCACGTCGCGGTAATTGCGGATGCGCTGGACGTAGTACACCGGCTGGTAGCCACGCGCATAGCCGTAACGCAGGTTGCTGTAGTAACGCTCCTCGGTCAGCAGCGGCAGCACCTCGCGCATGTCCGCCCAGCGGTCGGGATCGCGGCCCAGCTCGCGCGCCAGACGCCGCGCGTCCAGCAGATGCCCGCGGCCGATGTTGTAACTGGCCAGCGCGAGATAGGTACGGTCCGGTTCCGGGATGTCCTCATCCAGGCGCTCGTGCATCTGGCGCAGGTAACGTGCCCCGCCGCGAATGCTCTGCTCCGGATCCAGGCGATCCTCGATGCCCAGCTCCTGCGCGGTGCGCTGCGTGAGCATCATCAGGCCGCGCACCCCGGTGGGACTGCGGGCTTCCGGATCCCAGTGCGACTCCTGGTAGGCCAGCGCGGCCAGCAAGTCGGCGGGCAGTTCGTGCTCGTCCGCGGCCTCCTCGAACACCGGGCGGAAATCCGGCAGCCGCTGGTCGATGCGCCGGGTCAGCGCGCGCAGGTCGACGAAATCGAATTCGGGTACATAGGCGTAGTACAGCTCGTCCACCCGGGCACGCGCCTGCACCCCCTCGTCGGTGTCCATCCAGGCGCGCGCCTGTCCGGCCAGCCCCTCGAAATCGGGGTGCAGGTACCAACCAATCGCGCGGACGTCACTCAGGTCGAAAGACACCTCCAGATGCGGGAACATCCGCCGGTTGAGCTCGGCGATATGCGAGTCCGCCACGGTGCAGTCCAGTTCGCCCTTCTCCACCGCCGCCAGCAGTCGCTCGGTGCCCTTCGGCTCGGCGCGATACGGTACCGGCTCCTCCAGCGCCTGCAGCGTTTCCACGTACGCACTGTTGGCGCTCACCGCCAGCTCCAGGCCGTCGAGATCGGCGGCCTCCGCGGGCTGCGGGCGCTGGTCGCGATGACAGACCACCCGTTCGGTCACCTCGGTGTGCTTCGGCCCCCGCAGAAAATCCTCGTCGCGCGAAGCGAGATGCGTGAGGCCGGCCGCGGCCATGTGGACATCCCCCGAAGCCAGGCTCCGCAGCACGGCATCGACCGAATCCACAACCTTCCATTCAACCTCCCAGCCACGGGCTTCGGCGAAGGCCTCGACCAGATCGTGCTCGGGACCGGCGGTCCGGGTATGGCGGTCGTAGAACCAGGCGGTGGGTGCGTTGCGGGTGACCACCACCAGTTCGCCCGCTTCCTCCGGATGCGCCAGCGCGGCCGCCTCCACCCCGGGCACCTCGGACTGCCCTTCGCCGGGGCCGCAGGCCATCAGTATGGCCGCGCCGGCGGCCACCAGGCCCGACCGAGACCAGTGACGTGCATGCAGCGAACGATTGAGCAAGAACGATGACATGAGATCCCTCCCGATTGGCTGTCTCCTGACAACCCACTATCCTGAATGGTCATTACCACCTTCGAGCACTGAGACTCCGTTCACAACCAACCCCGGTGAGATCAGGGTTGGGATGCGAAATGGGGGAACGCAACGCATGATCCATGATGCAGGATCCGTCGTTCGCCCGGGAGCTTCATGGAATACGCCGCACTGCTGGACATCTTCGGCATCATCCTGCTGGTCGCCGGCGCCATCACTGCGCTGGTCGGGGTACAGGATGCCTTCACCCGTCGCGAAAGCGCCCGTCCCGTGGTCGGGCGTTTCACCGCCCGCACCCTGGGGCTCACCGGCGGCGGCGCCGTCACTGCCGCCATCGGTCTGGGCGTTCTCCTCGTATAACCGCCACGGTTCACGCCCCCCGCGACGCTTGTGCCCTTCGGGCGCCCCCGCTACTGTCGGCTGCAAAACGGATCATGACCGTACGCTCCAGAGGCATGAAGGGGGAAGCATGTCTGTTCGACCGCGCCATCTCGCGGCCGCGGCCATCGCCGCGCCGCTCGGTCTGGCCCCGGCCACCGTGCTGGCCGCCGGCTTCTACCTGCAGGAACAGGGGGTGACCGGCCTGGGCCGGGCCTATGCCGGCGAGGCCGCCATCGCCTCCGACGCCAGCACCATCTATTTCAACCCCGCCGGCATGACCCGCCTGGAAAGCGCCGAGGTGCAGGCCGGTGCGCATCTGCTGTTCCCGCGCTCCAGCACCCGCAACGACGGCTCGAGCTTCACGAATGCCAACGGCCAGACGCTCCCCGTGGAAGGCAGCGAGGGCGACAACCCCTACGACCCCACCCCGCTGCCCAATTTCTACTGGGCCGAGCCACAGTCGGATCGCGTATGGCTGGGCTTCGGCCTGGGCACCCATTTCGGACTGAAGGGCGAGTATGACGACGATTTCTTCGCCCGCTACGACTCGCTGGAGACCGACCTGCGGGTGCTCAATCTGCAGCCCAGCATCGCCGTGCAGGTCAGCGATCGGGTCTCCGTCGGCGGCGGCATCGACCTGCAGTACGCCGATGCCACGCTGCGTGCGGCCATCCCGGACCCGATTGGTCCGGACCCGGCACTCGACGGCGAATACCGCCTGGAAGGGGACAGCTGGGACGTGGGGTACAACCTCGGCGTGCTGATCGACCTCGCGGACACCACTCGCCTCGGGTTGCACTATCGCAGCGGGGTGACCCACACGCTCAAGGGCACGGCGCGCGTCGCCATGCCGGAGAACGGCCCGCCGCTGACCGGGCCGGTGGTGGCCACCGGCGAGGCCGACCTCAAGCTCCCGGACATCGCCAGCGCCGCGCTCAGCCATCGCTTCAACGAACGCTGGACCGGGCTGCTGCAGTACACCTGGTTCAACTGGTCGAATTTCGACGAGATCGCGGTGGAGTCCAACCACCCGCTGGCCGAACAGGAGCTGGAGCAGGACTATCGCAACAGCTACGCGCTGGCGATCGGGGCCGAATACGAGCTCAACCCGGCCTGGACCCTGCGCGGCGGCATCCAGTACGACCGCACCCCCACCCGCGACAGCCATCGCTCGACCCGAACCCCGGACGGCGACCGCACCTGGCTGTCGCTGGGGGCCTCCTGGCATCCGTCGGAACGACTGAGCGTCGACCTCGGTTACTCCTACGTCCACGTGTCGAGCGAGGACATCGAACTGACCCGCGAATTCGACACCGGCACGGTGGAATACAGCGGAAGCACCCGCGGGCGGGTGAACATCCTGTCGGCAGGGCTGCGCTACCGCTACTGACCCCGTGCAGGCCCGGTGGGCCCGGTGGGCCCGGTGGTCACGTCACAGGCCTGTTCCAGCGCACGCCGATCGGCCTCCGCGAGCCGCTCGCGCCCCGCATTCTCGGCACCCAGACTGGCGTACATCACCGCGGCCGGATCCGCGACGTGGCCGATGCCCAGCGCATGCCCCAGCTCGTGCGCCAGCACCAGCGTCAGCTGCTCGCGATCGGTAGCCTGATAGACGGTGATCGAACGCCCTTCGCCGGAGCGCTCGTACAATCCCACGTTGAATCCGCTCGCCTCGCGCGAGCGTTCGTTATGGCCGTCCGCACGTGCATTGTAGTCCGCGATCGCCGCGTCCAGCTCCGCTCGGCGGTCCTCCAGTTCATCACGGCGTTCGCCCAGCCGCTCGGCCCGGCGGTTCAGCTCGCGCCGCTGGCGCTCGATGGCCTCCGCTTCGCGCTCCAGCCGCGCACGACGCGCCTCGGTGCGGCGCCCTTCTCCGGCATTCCATGAGGCCACGTCGCGCTGGTGGGCCGCCTGACGTTCCGCCAGCTCCTGTCGGTTTTCGTCATGGCGCCGGATATCCGCCTCCAGCGCGGAACGTGCGTGATCCAGACGCTCGCGCCGGCGCTCGATCTCCGCATACAGCTCCTCCAGGCCCGTCCGGGCCTGATCCCGCCGCAGGGCCGCAGCCTGACGCTCGTCGAACACCAGCCGCACCGCAACCCCCTTACCCTCTTCCTCACGGAACAGCTCCGCGTCAGTGGTCTCCTCCCACATCCCCCGGGCATCGCGCAGGGCCGCGCGCACCTCGCGCTCCGACAGTCCGAACTCGGCGTCGACCCGGTCGAGGTGAAAGCTCACCGGCAGCCGGCATCCCGGAGCGACCGGATGCTCCGCGAGGGTGGTGACCGGATTCCCCGGTTGCTCCGCCCCCTCCTCCACCAGTTCGCGCCACCCCCCGATCGCGACCAGCACCACGACCAGAGGCAACCACCAGCGTCCCGTCATTGCGTACTCCTCTTCCCCTGCAAATGCAGAGTTGCCACACCTCCGGCCCCCATGCAAGATGGATCGGGAAAGCCCTTTTCCGCATCCGGAGAACCGTCATGCTTCGATTCCTGATCCCGCTGGCCCTGCTGGCCCTGCCCGTGGCCGCCCAGGCCGAGACGCCCAACATCGAACCCGGTGAATGGGAGTACACCCATACGACCACCATCGAAGGCATGCCCCAGATGCAGGACCAGGTCGAAGTCACCCGCGAATGCGTGACGCAGGAAGACATCGAAAAGGGTGAGGACGTCATCGAGGTCCCGGAAGAATGCACCCTGGATCACGTGGACGTCCGTTCCGACGGCGCCGACTTCGCCATGACCTGTACCGATCCGCAGGGCGGCCGCGCCACCATGGAAGGCGAGATGCGCTTCATGGGGACGCGCTCCGAAGGTACCATGACCACCGACGTCGACAGCCCCATGGGCCCGATGACGATCATCATGGAGATCGAGGGCGAGCGCATCGGGGACTGCTGACCCGCGGCTCGACCCGCGGGGCCTCTCCTCGGCGAGGCCCCGCACACCGCTTGCGGGACGAACGGACTACAGCAGTCCCAGATGTTCCGTCAGCAGGTACCAGACGACATACCCCCCGTACAGGATCAGGAAGATCACGCTGAGGATGGTGATCGGCCGATAACCCTTGATCCGCACCTCGTAGGAGATGTCCTCGCCGCGTGCCCGGCGCCGGCGCACCTCCAGCCAGCGCGACACCCGCCACCAGATGAACAGCAGGATCAGGATCGCGGTCAGGAACTTCAGCATCGGGGGAATCTTCTCGCAGTGGTGCTGAACGCGACACTACCCGAGAACGCCGCGCGCCGCATCGTGGACCCGAGCCGGAGCCGGACTCCGGGGGAGCGGCCCCCGCGATCACCGCCGCTTCGCATGCCGGGTCGCCGGCGCGTTCCACGGATCCTCCGGCCACGGATGCTTCGGATAGCGCCCCTTCAGCTCGCGGCGCACCTCCGGGTAGCCGTTCGCCCAGAAGCTTTTCAGATCCTGAGTGACCTGTACCGGGCGCCCGGCCGGTGACAGCAGATGCAGCATCACCGCCACCCGGCCGCCGGCGACCGTCGGGGTGTCGGTCAGACCGAACAGCTCCTGCAGCTTGACCGCCAGCACCGGCGGGTCGCAGGTGTAGTCGACCCGGTGCGCGGAACCGGAGGGCACCTCGATGCGCGCCGGCGCCTCGCGCTCCAGTTGCTGCTGCTGCGCCCAGTCCAGGCGTGCGCGCAGGATCGCCGCCAGATCGAGGCGTTCCAGATCGCGCCGCCGCGTGATCCCGGCGAGATACGGGCCCAGCCACTGCTCCAGGTCCGCCAGCAGCGCGGCATCGTCCATATTCGGAAAGCCCGCCTCCGGCATCGCCTCGTGCAGCAGGCGGATGCGCGCGCGGAGCTGGCTCGCCGCCGCGTCCCACGGCAGCCGCTCCAGCCCCTCGCGACGCAGCCGCGCGCACCACGGGGCAACGGTGTCGGCGGGATCCTCCAGGGCGATCATCTGCCGTTCGATCACCAGCGTCCCGACCCGGCGGATGCGCGCATTCTCCAGGCGCGCACCGTCCTCCACCCAGTCGCAGCGGGTCTCGCGGTGGAACAGCTCCGGCGCCTCGCGTTCCAGCTCCGCCGGATCCAGCGCCACCGCGCAGCGGATGCGGGCCTCGCGTTCGGCATCGCTGCAGTCCACCGCCACCAGGAATTCCGCATGCGCCAGGCGTTCGCGCTCCGGCAGCACCGCGCCGCGGCCGTTGCCCATCACGAAACGCCCGGCCGCGCCGCCACGGCGCCGGGCGATGCGCTCCGGCCAGGCCAGCGCGGCCAGCACGCCCGGGGCGGCGGACTCGTCCATTGCCTCGTTCGCCGCCGCTTCGCCGACTCCGGCCGCGCCCGCGCCCCGTTCCAGTCCCTGTTCCAGACGCCGCAGGGATCGCTGCCAGGTCCGTCCGCCCGCGCGCCGCGCCCGCTCCAGCCGCAGTTCCAGATCCAGGGGCATCTCCGGTCCGGCCAGACCCGGCTCCTCCACCAGCACCGCCAGCTCACAGGCCAGCCGCGACCACCCGCGTTCCTGCGCACGCAGCAGCATGTGCGCCAGCCGCGGATGGGTCGGCAGGCGCAGCAGCGCACGCCCGTGATCGGTGATGCGCCCCACTGCGTCCACCGCGCCCAGTTCCGCGAGCAGCGCCTGCGCCGAGGCCAGTCCCTGCCCCGGGGGCGGTTCCAGCCAGTCTAGCCCGGCCACCGGCTCGCCCCAACCCGCCAGCTCCAGCGCCAGCGGCAGAAGGTCCACCTGGCGCAGTCCCGGGGTTGCATAGTCCGGCCGGGCGACCTCCTCCGCCCGCGCCCACAGGCGGATCGCGACGCCGGGTTCGGTGCGTCCGGCACGCCCGGCACGCTGTTCGGCCGCGGCCTTCGAGGCCGCCACCGTCACCAGGCGCGAAAGCCCGGTGGCCGCATCGAAGCGCGGCTCGCGGGCCAGACCCGCATCCACCACCACCCGCACGCCTTCGATGGTCAGGCTGGTCTCGGCGATGTCGGTGGCCAGCACCACCTTGCGTTCGCCCGCCGGGGCCGGCTGCACCGCGCGCGCCTGTTCCTCCGCGGAGAGACGGCCGAACAGCGGCACGACCCGCGCATAACCGGACGGCGTATCCAGGCCGGCTTCCCCGCCCGCCTGCAGCCGCCCAGCCACCTCGCGGATCTCGCGCTCCCCCGGCAGGAAGACCAGCAGGGAACCGCTCTCGGCCGCCAGCGCCTCGCGCACCGCCCCGGCCACCGCGTCCGCCAGCGACGCGTCCGGCCCCGGCGGCGCATGCCGCACATCCACCGGAAACTGCCGGCCGCGTGCCCGCAGCACCGGCACGGGGTCGGCCCCGCCCTCTGAGCCGCCGTCTGGCCCGGCCCCGGCCAGCAGGCGCGCCACCGCATCGTCATCCAGGGTGGCCGACATCACCACGATGCGCAGCTCCGGGCGCAGCAGCCGGCGAACCTGCAGCGCGAAGGCCAGCGCCAGCTCCGCCTCCGGCCGGCGCAGGTGGAATTCGTCGAAGACCAGGGTATCGACCCCCTCGAGCAGCGGGTCGGCCTGGATCCGGCGCAAGAAGATCCCGTCGGTGACCAGCTCCACCCGGGTCTGCGCCGACACCTGCTGCGCATCGCGCACGCGATAGCCCACCGTCTGCCCCACGGCGTCGCCGCACTGCCCGGCCATGAACGTGGCCGCCATGCGCGCGGCCAGACGCCGCGGCTGCAGCACCACCACGCGCCCGGGCGACTCCCCGGAGGCCAGATGCAGCGGCACGCGGGTGGTCTTGCCCGCCCCGGGCTCGGCCACCAGTACCGCCGCCCCGTGCGAGGACAGCGCCGCATCCAGCGGCCCCAGCAGATCCTCCAGCGCCGCCGCTTCTTCGCGGGCCATCGTCGCGCTCATCGCGAACGGGGCACCCGCCAGCGGACGTCGCGGTCGGCCCGGCCGACGCGGAACGGGGCCGATCTGGAAAGCTTGCTCACCATATCCTCAGTCTCGCAGATCCCGCTGCGCCGCGCCGCCTGCCGGGCGCATGCCTCGCAATCCGCGTCCTTTCACGGCACCATCGACGCAGATTGCGACCACGGCCGGCCATGAGCAGCGACCCCGACAACCCCGACAGCGCCCCCAACAGCGGAAACCGACATGACCCGACGCCCCGCCTGCGCATCCTGCTGGGCGAGGTGACGGCCCTCGGACCGGGCAAGGCACGCCTGCTGGAGGCCATCCGGAGCGCGGGTTCGATCTCCGCTGCGGCGCGTGACATGGGCATGTCCTATCGCCGGGCCTGGAACCTGGTGGAGACCATGAACCGCAGCTTCCGCGAACCCCTGGTGGACACCGCACGTGGAGGCTCCCGGGGCGGCGGCGCCCGGGTCACACCGCTGGGCGAGGACGTCCTCGCCCGCTACCGCCGCATGGAGGAGCGCGCCGCCGAGGCCATCCGCGACGAGCTCGACGCCATGCGCCCACTGCTGCGCGACGACAGCGAATAGCCCGCACATCTATATCTGGCCAGGCGGGTATCTGGGTATCTGGCCAGGTGGGTATCTGGCTATGCGGGTATGTGGGTATGTGGGAGCGTGCTCGCACGCGAACAACGGCCTTGCCGCCCCCGACCGGACCGAACCCGGCCACCTCCCGCCATCCTCAATCCGCCTCCCCGGCCCCCTGCCACCCGCGAAACCCCTCGCGCACCGACAGGCTGCGGGCATACCCCAGATCGCGCAGCAGCTGCGCCGCCCGCAGGCTGCGCCGCCCGCTGTTGCACAGACACAGCAGAATTTGATCCTGCCGCACATGGTGCTGGTTGATCAGCGACAGGAAGTGCTGGAAGTCCCGCTCGTCCGGCTCGTCCGCATCCAGCAGCTCCTGTTCTTCTTCCGACAGATGCTTGCCCAGCAGCTGCTTCAGCCGGAACAGCGGCACCGACACCGCACCATCCACCGCGCCTTCCAGCTCCAGCTCGAACGGCTGGCGGATGTCCAGCAGCACCGCCAGCCCGATATCCACCAGCTCGCGCGACGCATCCACGCTGATCTCCAGCTGCGGCTCGTCCATCGGTTCGTTCCTTTCGTTACTCATGCGCACTCCTTCAAAAAGGCGCTGAATCGAGGCATCCCGGATCCGGAATGCACGGCCGGCGGTCCCCCGGCCCCTGCGGCCACCGGGCCCGACCGCCCGATGCTTGACCGGGTTAATCGAGCCCGTTATGTTTCATTAAACATAACGCGAATGCAAAAATCCCCGCCGACCTGTCACCCGGATCCTCCAGCCATGGCCCGATCCGCTGTGAAAGGTACGAATACCCTCGTACGGGGAAGAACGTACAGACAAGGCGTTCCCAGACGCATTCAGCCCGAAGAAAAGGACGACCGATGATGCACCTGCGCACCCTGCTCCTGACCCTGTTCCTGTTGCTCCCCGGCCTGGTGGCCGCCAACGGCCCGCTGACCATCGCCGCCGCCTCCGACCTGCGCTTCGCCCTGGACGACATCATCGAGGAATACGAACGCGAACACCCGGACGACGCGGTCCGCGTGACCTACGGCTCCTCCGGCCGCATGACCACGCAGATCATGAACGGTGCGCCGTACGACGTCTTCTTCTCCGCCGATATCGCCTACCCGCAGAAGCTGCGCGCCGAGGGCCATGCCGTGACGGAACCGGAGGTCTACGCGATCGGCCGCATCGTGCTGTGGAGCAATCGCATGGATGCCTCGGAGATGACGCTTGAAGACCTGCTGCGCGACGACATCCGCCGGGTCGCCATCGCCTCGCCCACCCACGCGCCCTACGGCGTGCGCGCGATGGAGGCGCTGAAGTCCGTCGGTATCTGGGAGGATCTGCAGCCCAAGATCGTCAACGGCGACAACATCGCCCAGACCGCACGCATGATCCAGGCCGGCGGTGCCGAGATCGGCATCATCGCGCTGTCGCTGGCCGAGTTCCCGGACCTCGCCGAACACCCGCACCACCTGATCGACGACGCCCTGCACGAACCACTCACCCAGGGCTTCATCATCACCCGACGCGGCGAAGACAACGCGACCGCGCACCGCTTCGCCGACTACATGAACGGCGACACCGCCCGCGACATCATGCGCCGCTACGGCTTCGTGATGCCCGGCGAAGAGCTGCCCGACGACGCCACCCGGTAACCGGACATGTTCGAGCTGAGCCCCACGGACTGGATGGCGATCGAGGTCACCCTCAAGCTCGCGATCTACACCACGCTGATCCTGCTGGTGATCGCCACGCCCATCGCCTGGTGGCTGGCCAACGGCCGCGCCCCCGGCGGGCTGCGCACCGCGGTGCAGGCCCTGGTGGCCCTGCCGCTGGTGCTGCCCCCCACCGTTCTCGGCTTCTATCTATTGGTCCTGCTGGGCCCCGCCGGCCCGGTCGGCAGCACGCTCGAGAGCTGGGGCCTGAACCACCTGGCCTTTACCTTTCAGGGCATCCTGATCGCCTCGGTGATCTACTCCCTGCCGTTCGCCGTGCAGCCCCTGCAGCAGGCCTTCGCCAACCTCGGCCGCCGGCCCACCGAGATCGCCGGCTCGCTGGGCGCCGGGCGCATGGACCGCTTCTTCACCGTGATCCTGCCGATGTCGCGCGGCGGATTCATCGTCGCCGCCACGCTCGCCTTCGCCCACACCCTCGGCGAGTTCGGCGTGATCCTGATGCTCGGCGGCGCCATCCCCGGCGAGACCCAGGTGCTGTCCATCCTGATCTACGACCACGCCGAGGCGATGGACTTCGCCTCCGCCCACCGCCTGTCGCTGGGCCTGCTGATCTTCGCCTTCGTGGTGCTGTTCGTGGTCTACGCGATCAACCGCCGCTTCGACACGGTGCGCCTGTGAGCCTGCCCTTGATGAGCGATGGGCTGCGCATCCAGGCGCGCCTGGAGCGCCCCGGCTTCGCGCTGGACGTGGACACGGCCATCCCACTGGAGGGCGTCACCGCCCTGTTCGGCCGCTCCGGCTGCGGCAAGACCACACTGCTGCGCATCATCGCCGGGCTGGAACACCCGCCCGGCGCCGAGCTGCACTTCGGCAATACCGTCTGGCAGTCCGGCAAGACCTTCGTCCCGCTGCACCGGCGCCGCGTCGGCCTCGTGTTCCAGGAATCCACCCTGCTGCCGCACCTGTCGGTACGCGGCAACCTGCTCTACGGCTACAAGCGCACGCCGGAGCCCCTGCGCCGCCTGCACCTGGACGAGGTCGCCGACCTCCTCGGCATCGACGAGCTGCTGGAGCGCCGCGCCGAGGCGCTCTCCGGCGGCCAGCGCCAGCGCGTCGCCCTCGGCCGCGCCCTGCTCACCAGCCCCGACCTGCTGCTGCTCGACGAACCCCTGAACGCCCTCGACACCCAGACCAAACGCGAGATCATGCCCTTCCTCGCCCGCCTGTCCGAGGAGACCGGCATCCCCACCCTGCTGGTCACCCACGCCCCGGACGAGGTCGAACGCCTCGCCCACCGCGTCGCCTTCATGCACCAGGGCCGCCTGGAACGCCTGGAACCCCTGCGCGAGGCGCTCGCCCGCGCCGACTCGCCCCTGTTCCGCGACGAAGGCGCCGTCTCCGTCCTGCAAGGCGAACTGGGCCCGCCCGACGAACACGGCCTGCACCCCTTCGGCCCGCCCGAGGCCCGCTACCGCGTACCGACCACCCCCGGCGCCACCAACGGCGCCGGAAACCAGGCCCGCCTGCGCATCGACGCCCGCGACGTGTCACTTGCCCTCACCGCCCCGGAGGACGTCTCCATCCTCAACATCCTCCCCGTCACCATCGAGTCCCGGGACGAAGCCCCCGGCCACCATGGCCCCGCCCGGGTCCTTGTCACCTGCCGTCAGGACGACGGTCAGACCCTGATGGCCGAACTCACCCGCCTCTCCACCGAACGCCTCCGCCTGAAGCCCGGCACCCGCGCCCACGCCCTCGTCAAATCCGTCGCCTTTCTCGACTGACCACCCATTTGTGCCAGGCCATCCATGCACGGGACCGTCGACTGTTAGTATTACTTGCACCCGAGCCAGCCGGGGAGAGAAACCCGGTCTTTGTTCAGATCGGCAGCTGGTCTGGCCTGAAAGTTGATAACTGTCAGAAACGGAGGGCCGATTCGGTGGATCTTGGTGTGATTGAGGAAGGCGGATCATGGACGATTATCGGGAAGCAGCCATGCGATGGTTACAGGACGGAGAGTGTCTGCTTCGTTCAGATCGCTTCGGTGGGGCGAGTCACGCCTTCGGGCTGGCCGCCGAATGCGCGGTGAAACACGCGATGGACCGGCTTCCGGGAGGGGAGCGTGAACTCCCCCGCCGGCACTTGCCGGACCTGATCGATGACGGCAAGCGCTGGTTCAGCGGGCGCACCCAGCGCGGGCTTTACCAGTTGCTGAATTCCACGGGCTATATGGAAGGCTGGACGATCGACAACCGCTACCGGGGAGACGATGCGTTTGATGTCGAAATGGCCGAACGCTACCGCGACCACGCTCGCCGGACGTGCCGCGCGGCGAATCTGGGGGCGTGAACATGGAAGGCCGCCAGATATCCTTCGACCGCTGCATCCCGGAGCTCGTGCATGCAGTGCGCTCGGTCGAACCGACCGCCGATTTCTCCGGACTGCGCGTGGTGCGCGACATGCACGGCCGCCTGTATCTGACAGTCCCGGATGACTGGCCCCAGCCGGCCCTCGACACATTGCGCGAGCAACTGCACCGGGTGCTTGGACCGTTCAGCCCGGGCAGGAACAATGGCGTGGCCAGATGCTCGGAAACGCTGTCTGGCGAAGCGCTTTACCGAGAACCCAGCCTGGTGCAGTGGGTGGGCGATACGGGGGTGCACCTCGTGGAGCGGCGTGCCATGGGCCAGGACTGGGTCCTGCAACCTGACCCTGGTCAGACCTCACATCCGCCGCGATTCGTGTTCCACAGCCTGAAGGGCGGTGTCGGGCGTTCCACGGCGCTCATGCTGTGGGGCCGAGAGCTTGTCCGACAGGGGCGTACGGTGCTGCTGGTGGATCTGGACCTCGAGGCCCCGGGGCTTGGCGCCCACATGCTGCCCGAACAAAACCGACCGGAATACGGCGTGCTGGACTGGCTGGTGGAGGATCTTGTCGGCAACACCCACCCGGGCCTGGCGGCCGACATGGTGGCTGAAAGTTCACTGGTCGACCGGCCGGGACTCTGGCTGGCCCCGGCCCTGGGTCGAACCGCAGCCGAGCATTCCGAAAGTGCGCTGGCCAAGCTCGCGCGCGCCTACCTCGAAGGCGAGGATGGAAGCGGCTTTGCGGTGCGTCTGCAAAAAATGCTCGGTGCCCTGGAGGCAGAGGTACAACCGGATGTCGTGTTGATCGACAGCCGGGCCGGCCTTCACGAGACGGTCGCAGCGCCCCTGTTGCATCTGGATGCGGAAGTGTTCTTTTTTGCCGTGGACGTACCCGCCACATGGGAAGGTTACCGGTACCTGTTCGCGCATCTCGCCCAGCTGGCATCCGTCAGCGGTTCCGGATCGAACGATGCGCAGTGGCGAACGCGCTTCCATATGGTTCAGGCGCGTTCAACCATGCGCATGGAAGACAAGTACCGTTTCGCCTCCAGTTCCTACGGGGTATGGGTCGACACTCTGTATGATGCCGTTTCATCGGATGGCATGGACGGCCCGGATATCGCATTCACATTCGACGAACGTGACCCTGAAGCACCCCACTGGCCATTCGGCATCCTGCGTAGCGAGCACTTCGAGGCATTCAATCCGATGGAGCAGCTGGCGGACGTCGGGGAGGCTGCGATACGGGAGGCGTTCGGAGAGCTCTTCGAAGGCCTGCACTCCTGTCTGAGCCTGCTGGAGGAAGAAGCCGGATGAATCAGCCCGCCTTGCACCGTGACGACCTGCGCGCGGCCTTTGAAGCCATCCCGGAAGAAGTGGCGCATCACGGTACCCACCCTCCGGCACCCGCGAGCGTATACGTGGTCCCCGGTCACGAAAGTGCACTCAACCCCAATACACCAGTGGTGGTCGGGGACCGGGGCACGGGCAAGAGCTTCTGGAGTGCCGCCCTCAACGGTGAAACCACTCGTATGATGATCGGCCGCCAGCTGAAGCGGCTGAGGCTCGACAAGGTTCGTGTCGGCTGGGGCTACTCTTCCGAGACAGGCAACCACAGCCACCCTTCCCGGCGAGTATTGCGGAAGCTGCTTGACGAAGGATTCCGGGCCGAGGACATCTGGCGCACGGTCATCCTCTACCAGCTTGCCGGTCCAGCTGAACAGGGCCTGTTTCGGGGGGCGGAACGCTGGGCCGAACGTGTTCAGCGAATCGTCGATGACCCGGAGACCGAAGAACAACTGTTTGCAACGCTGGACGCTGACCTGAAGGCACGCGGGGAACGGCACCTGGTGGTATTTGATGCGCTGGACCGTCTGGGCGATGACTGGGCGCGCATCCGCACCCTGCTGCGGGGGCTGCTGCGGGTTGGTCTCGATCTGCGGGAATACAGTGCGATCCGCACCAAATTCTTTCTGCGCCCCGACATGTGGGAAGACGAAAGTGTCTGGGCCTTCCCCGATGCATCCAAGCTCACCCACGGGCGTGTACTGCTGGAATGGCATCGCGCCGATCTGTATGGCCTGCTGTGGCACCACCTGGGAAACGATCCACAATCCGGCCCCGCTTTCCGCGAATGGCTGGCCGCTACGCACAACGAACACTTCGAGTCGGTGGAGATCGACGGCGAGACCGTTTTCGTGGTCCCGGAATCGCTGCGAACACAGGACAAGGCACAGGCCGAAGTACTTCGGGCCATTGCAAGCCCCTTCATGGGGCGCGACCGACGCAGGGGCAAGACCTACACATGGGTGCCAACCCATCTGGCGGATGCCAAAGGGCAAATCAGTCCACGTAGTTTCCTGGTGGCACTGAAACAGGCTCATGTGCTCACCGAGCACCAGTACGCCGATTCCGGCGTTCTGCTTCACTTTGAGGGCATCAAGCGCGGCGTACAGGAAGCCTCGCGCATCCGTTTGCAGGAACTGCAGGAGGACTACCCCTGGATCAAGCAGATGCTCGAACCACTGCACGGGATGACAGTACCGGCTACCAGAGAAGACCTCCAGACCCGCTGGCGCGAAAGCGGCGTGGTGGACGCCATCCAGCAGGCCGCAACGGACGACAGCAACCAGGACGACTCCGCACGCCCCTACCTGCCACCGCATGCGCTGGAAACGCCCGCCGCCGGCCAGTGTGCGGAAGACGCGCTCATCGAGGCCGCAATCGAGATCGGCGTGATGAGTCGCACGGCCGATGGCCGTCTGAATATCCCCGACCTGTTCCGGGTGGCTGCCGGTATCGGGCGTCGTGGCGGCGTCCGGGCGATCCGGTGAGATGACGATGCACAACCCTCCGCATCCGGGCGAGTTCATTCGCGAGGTCTATCTGGAACCATTCGGGCTGAGTGCCCGCCACCTGGCCAGCAAGCTTGATGTCTCGCCTTCCACCCTGGGGCGTATCCTGCAGGGGCGCAGCGGAGTCAGCCCCGAGATGGCGCTGCGTCTTTCGAAAACGCTCGGGCGGTCTCCGGAAAGCTGGCTTGCCATGCAGGACCAGCACGACCTCTGGTGTGCACGCAGGAGCGTGAAGCTGGACGGCGTACAGCGAATCCAGTTCGACGGGCTCGGCGACAGCGGACAACCAGGCGCGTAGCCCGGCAAGCAGGTGCGCGACGGGCAAGGTGGCTACCCCCGGCCCGGTCAGCGCCGAGGCATCCACCGATATCGTTAAGGACCAGAGGGGGCCTCCAGCGCATGGAGAAGAAGACCCCTTCCGTCTCGTTACGCTGCTTACCGGGCCGCCTCGGCTTCCAGCATATCTGCGAGTTCGGCTGCGGGGACAAGGCCGTACCTGATCTGGCCCTCGGGGGTGATGATGGTGGGGGTACCCAGGAAGCGGTGCTCCCGGGCGATGGCCAGATGATCGGCCACGGGATTCGGGCAGTCTTCCGCCTTTATGGTCTCGGCCCGCTTGGCCCGGGTGATGGCATCCTGCCGGTCGTCGCTGCACCACACCGCCTCCATCTGCTCGAAGGCGTTGCCGATGACGGGGAACGCCGCATAGCGAATGCGGATGTCCCACAGGAGGTAGTCATCGATTTGCTGGTGGAACTCGCGGCAATAGGGGCAGTTGACGTCGGTAAAGACCGTCACGGTGTACTGGGCGCCATCCGGCTCAAAGACGATGAGCTCGTCCTCGTCCAGGCCTTCCACCAGTTGCACGATCTCGGCCTGCCGTTCCCCGGCGGCCGCGTTGCCGCTCAGGCCGAACACCAGAAGCGCCACGGCCACCAGGACCATGGGCCATGTGCAGATCCCGTTCGTCCGTATCACGTGCACCATCCTTCCGGCTTGATATGTTGACAGCCGGATTTGTCGGTCTGGCGGATCCCCTCCCCCGAAACACATACCAATGGACCATTGCGAGGCATCCGGGTTCCGGATGGAGGACGCTTGCCGGGCTCGGTGGCGACAGGCTGGCGCGGACGGTTTACTCTCGATAGCAGTGAACAAATAAGGGCCTGCCATGCCGTTGCCCGCGCAGAAGACGAAGATCGTGGCCACCGTCGGGCCGGCGTCCGATTCACCGGAGACGCTGCGGCGGATGATGCAGGCCGGGCTGAACGTGGTCCGGCTGAACTTCTCGCATGGCGATCCCGCCTGTCACGCCGGCCTGATCGCGCAGATCCGCGAAGCGGCGCAGGAGACCGGCACCCGTGTGGCCATCCTCGGGGATCTGCCGGGGCCGAAGATGCGCATTGGCGAGCTGGCCGAGGAGCCGATCGAGCTGGAGCCGGGTCAGGGCATCACGTTGACCACCCGGGAGTGCATCGGGGACGCCTCGCGGGTCAGCGTGTCGTTCTCCGGGTTGCCGGAGGCGGTGCAGCCGGGCGATGCGCTGTTTTTGAACGACGGCTACATCGAGCTGGAGGTGATGTCGGTCGCCGGCCCCGACGTCAGCTGCCGCGTGCAGACCGGCGGGGAACTGCGCTCGCGCAAGGGGCTGAACCTGCCGGGCATCGATCTCGGGATCCGCGCCTTCACGCTGGACGATCACGAATGGCTGCGGTTTGCGGCGGAACACGGCGTGGATGCGGTGAGCCAGAGCTTCGTGGTCGACGGCGAGGACATCCTGGCGGTGCGCAAGGCCGCGGAGGATCTGGGCTACAACCCATTCATCATCGCCAAGATCGAGCGCGCCGATGCGCTGGAGCAGCTCGACAGCATCCTCGAGACGGCCGACGGCATCATGGTGGCGCGCGGAGACCTGGGGGTGGAGATTCCGATCGCGAGCATCGCGCTGGCCCAGCGCCGCATCACCCGCCGCGCCAACCGACACAACCGCCCGGTGATCACCGCCACGCAGATGCTGGAGTCGATGGTGAACTCGCGCCGGCCCACGCGCGCCGAGGCCACCGACGTGGCCAATGCCATCCTCGGCGGCACCGACTGCGTGATGCTCTCCGGCGAGTCCGCGATGGGGCGCTATCCGGTGGAGTCGGTGGCGATGCTGGCGGCCATCGCCCGCTCGATCGAACCGGAACGCGACGCCGCCGCGGGCACCGACCACCCCGACGAACCCGACCTGCCCGAGCAGGAGCGCGCCGCCGACCTGATCGCGCGCAGCGTGTTCCACACCGCGCACCGGAGCCGACCGCAGGTCACGCTGGTGCCCACGCTCAGCGGCGCCACCGCCCGACGCATCGCCGGCCTGGGCCTGCCCTGCTGGATCGCGGCCTTTACGCCGCACCCCGAGACCGCTCAGGGCCTGCAGTTTTCCTACGGTGTCCGGCCGGAGGCCGTGGCCGAGGACCGCAGCGACTGGAACGACTTTGCGCGCCAGTGGCTCGCGGAGAACGGCATCAACGAAGGCCTGGCTCTGCTCGTCCAGGGCCCCTCCGAGCCGCACCCCTCGGGCAATCACCGCCTGGAGCTGCTGGAACTGGGTCCGTTCCGCGGGGAAGGCTGATTCCGCTACCGGCCTGAGCGGGCCTCACCGGGCCCGTTTCGCGACGTATCGGCCGGGACAGCGGGGTCCGGAGCGAACGCCCCCGGCTCGGCCCCCGGATCAACCACATCGATCCGGTCGCGTCCGTCGTTCTTGGCCGAGTACAGCGCCCGGTCGGCGCGCCTGAGCAGGGTATCCGCGTTGTCCCCGGATCGGCATTCGGTCAGCGCCGGGGGCCTCCAAAGGCCGCCGTTCCTCAGGGCTCTACCGGGAGCAGATCCTCGATGTCGACCTCGAGGATAGCGGCGATGCGACGCATGGCATCCACGGAACCGGACTTGCTACCGGCTTCCAGTTGGGAGATGTAGGACTTGCCCACCCCCGCCGCCGTCGCCAGCGACTCCTGCGTCAACCCACGATGTTCACGCCAGACGCGCATCGGGTGCTCGTCCCCGGCCAGAAGCCGCTGCGCAACCGCCTCCGGCACAACCTCGTCCTCGCCACGCTCCAGCTCGACCATGGCGCGGTCGAAAGTCCGGATGTCCTCGGCCTTTTCGGCGCTCGCCACCAGGCGCTCATAGGTGTCGATGGGGACCACGGCATATTCGGGTTTGCCGTCGCGCTCGATGATCTGAACCGCTTCACTCATTTGTAGATGCCTCCTCGTGCGCCTGCGTCCAACACCAGAATGACCAGATCGTCATCCTGCCGACGAAACAGAACCCTCCACCGGCCGATGCGCAGACGGTAACCTTCGCGCCCCTGCAGTGGTCTGACATCCAGTCCCGGTTCGTCCGGGTCCCGCGCCAGCCGGCTCAGCGCCCCGGTCACGCGCTGGCGCTCTCCACGCGGCATCCGCGCCAGGCACTTGAGTGCCGACTTCTTGTAGTTCAACCGGCACACGAAGAAGAGTGTAGAAAAAGGTTTACCAACAGGCAACATAACGAATGACCCGTCCCGGGCATCCATCCGAACCAGGGGCACCCCGGCATGCTGATCCCGGCTTCGGGAACGCGGCCCGGCAACCCCGGGGCACAGGTCTTTGTCGCCGGGGCGCGTATCCGGCTATGGTCCGGGGTACGGATCAAGGAGAGCTGGCATGACCCGACCGACACCCCTGGACGCGGAACGGACCTACCATCGCTGCCCGCCGGAGCAGCTCGAGTTCGACACCACCGAAGAGCTGGAAGAACTGGAACTCCCCTGCGGCCAGGACCGGCTGCTGCGCGCGCTGGAATTCGGTGCGGGCATGCGCAGCGCGGGTTTCAACCTGTTCGTGCTCGGCCCCGAGGGCAGCGACCGGCACGACCTGGTGCGCCGTTTTCTCGCCCGCCGCGCGGCCAGCGAGGCGGTCCCGCCGGACTGGTGCCATGTCTTTAATTTCGACCGGCCGGAACGCCCCCACGCGATTCGCCTGCCGGCCGGCGAAGGACGTCAACTGCGCGATGATCTCGAGAACCTGGTCGAGGAGATGCGCACCAGCATCCCTGCCGCCTTCGAGAGCGACGAATACCAGGGGCGGCTGCGGGAACTGCAGGAGGAGATGTCCGAACGCCAGAACGAGGGCGTCCGCGAGGTCCAGGAAGAGGCCAACAAGCACGACATCGAGCTGGTCAGCACCCCCAGCGGCTTCACCTTCGCACCCGTGCGTGACGGCGAGGTCCTGGACCCCGAGGAATACGAAAAGCTGCCAGAGGAAGAACGCGAGCGCATCGAGCAGAAGGCCGAGGAGCTGCAGAAACAGCTGCAGCAGGCCATCCAGCAGGTGCCCCGCCTGCGCAAGGAACTGCGGGAGAAGGTCCACTCGCTGAACGAGGAGATGGTGCAGCTGACCCTCGGCGATCCGATTCACGATCTGAAGGAGAAGTGGGCGCACCTGCCACGCGTGGCGGAACAGCTCGACGCCATCCACGGCCACGTGGTGGAACACGCGGAGATCTTCCGCGGCGGCCACGACGAACACGGCGGGCAGGATGAGCAGAGCGGGCAGGATCACGCGCCCCCGGAAGCGATGCTGGCCCGCTTTCGCGCCAACCTGCTGGTGGACCATGCGGAAACCGAAGGGGCGCCGGTGATCTACGAGGATCTGCCCAATCACCAGCATCTGACCGGCCAGATTGAACACCACGTGCACAACGGCGCGCTGTACACCGACTTCTCGCTGATCCGCGCCGGTGCGCTGCACCATGCCAGCGGCGGCTACCTGATCCTCGACGCCCGGCGAGTGCTGATGCAGCCAATGGCGTGGGACAGCCTGAAGCGCGTGCTGTTCTCCGGCGAGATCCGCATCGAATCACTGGAGCGGCTCTACGGCCTGGTCAGCACGGTCAGCCTGGAACCCGAGCCGGTCCCGGTATCGCCCAAGGTGGTGCTGGTGGGCGACCGCCTGCTGTACTACCTGCTGTCGCATTACGACCCGGACTTCGCCGAGCTGTTCAAGGTCGAGGCCGACTTCGAGGACGACCTCGAGCGCGACGAGGCCGGTTACGCCCTGTACGCGCGCATGCTCGCCAGCATGGCGCGGCGCGACGAGCTGCGCCCGCTGGACCGCGGCGCCGTGGCCCGCACCATCGAACACGCCAGCCGTCTGGCCGGGGATCAGACGAAACTCACCGCTCACGACCGCACCCTGCGCGACCTGCTGATGGAGGCCGACCACTGGGCGCGTCAGGCAGAGGCCGAAACCATCGGCGCCGCCCACATCGAACGCGCGATCGAGGAACGCATCGAGCGTTCGGCACGCGTGCAGCGGCGCAGCCTGGAACAGATCCGCCGCGGCACGGTGATGATCGCCACGGAAGGCACGCAGACGGCCCAGGTCAACGGGCTGTCCGTGATGCAGCTGGGCAGCCACCTGTTCGGACGCCCGATGCGCATCACCGCGACCGCGCGGCCGGGCAAGGGCCAGGTCATCGACATCGAGCGCGAGGCCAGACTGGCCGGGCCGATCCACAGCAAGAGCGTGATGATCCTTTCACGCTTTCTCGCCAGCCGTTACACCGGGGATGCGGAGCTGTCGCTGTCGGCCAGCCTCGCCTTCGAACAGTCCTACGGCGGGATCGAGGGCGATTCCGCCTCGGTGGCCGAGATCTGTGCCCTGCTGTCGGCCATCGCACGGATCCCGCTGAAGCAGGCGCTGGCGGTGACCGGCTCGGTCAACCAGCACGGCGAAGTCCAGGCCGTCGGCGGGGTCAACGAAAAGATCGAGGGGTTCTTCGATGTCTGTCGGGAAGCGGGCGAGATGAACGGCCACGGCGTGCTCATCCCCGCCAGCAACGTCGAGCACCTGATGCTGCGGCGCGACGTGCGCGAAGCCGTGGCCGCCGGCCACTTCCGCGTGTACCCGCTACGCACGGTAGACGACGCCATTGGCCTGCTCACCGAGATGTCCCCCGGGGAAGCGGACGCCGATGGCGAGTTCCCGGCGGAGAGCTTCAACCGTGCGGTCGCCGACCGGCTGGCGACCTTCGCCCGCCTTGCGCGGCATCGCCGGCACGACGACGCGGGCGCCGAGGACGCCGGACCCGTTCCTCGGGCCGAGGACGATGACTGACCCCGCGGGCACCCAGCCGCTCCCGTCGGCGGAGGCCGGGCGCATCCTGGTCCTGCTCGACGCCTCGCACGCCAGCCAGGCCGCGCTCGAGGCCGCGGCGACCCTGGCCGCCACGCTGCAGGGCGAGCTGCAGGCGATCTTTGTCGAGGAGGCCGATCTGCTGCGCAGCGCCGCCTACCCCTTCACCCGCGAGATCGGTTCGCTCTCCGGGCAGCCGCGGCCACTGGAAACCGGGCTGCTGGAAACCCGCCTGCGGCGCCGCGCCGCCCACCTCCGCCGTGCGGCCGAACAGGCCGCCGCGCGTGCAAGGATCCACTGCTCGCTCGAGGTCCGCCGCGGATCGGTGCGCCGCGAGGTGCTTGCGCTGACCACCCCGGGTGATTTCCTCGTGCTGGGCAAGATCGGATGGTCGGCCGCGACCGGCAGCCGCCTGGGCTCCACCGCGCGCAGCCTGGTCCATGAAGCCCCGGGACGGGTCCACCTCACCGGAACCCGGCCGACACGCCCCGACAGCCCGGTCCTGGTGGTGGTCGATGCCCCGGAGACCGCGCACGAAGCGCTCGTCTTCGCCCGCGCCCGGGCCCGCCAGCAAAGGCGCCCCCTGACCGTGCTGCTCGTCCCGCTGGACGACCCCGACGCCGCGCGGGAGCGGGACCGGGCCCTGAGCGAATGGGTGGCGACCGACGACCCTCCGGTGCGGGTTCGCTCGCTGCGCTCGAGCGCTCCCCGCGAGCTGCTCCGCACACTGGAACGTCAGCCGGCGGCCGAAGTGGTGCTCGGCCGCCGCAGCCCGCTGCTGGCCGGCCCGCAGGGCGACGCCCTGCTCGGCGCCCTCGAGCCCCCGGTCACCATCACCCCCTAAGGGAAACACTGATCCATGTACACGCTCGCGTTGGTGCCCCGGGTTTTCCGAGACAAGGCGCGTCGTGCAGTGGGTAGTGGTTCTACCCGCAAGCGGCGCAACGCCGGATCGGGGAACCCGGGGCCCAACCCCGTAGGGGCTCGGCCGCTTTTGCGCGCGCACGGCGTTGCGGCTTCCTTGTGCAGAATGACTGCAC
This sequence comes from Thioalkalivibrio halophilus, assembly GCF_001995255.1. Lineage (GTDB taxonomy): Bacteria > Pseudomonadota > Gammaproteobacteria > Ectothiorhodospirales > Ectothiorhodospiraceae > Thioalkalivibrio > Thioalkalivibrio halophilus. The sequence goes on from NZ_MUZR01000017.1 coordinate 25,947, forward strand.
GGCGGTCGCCGCGCCTTGTTCGCACGCAAAAGCGACTCAAGCGCGAGCGTGTACATGGATCAGTGTTTCCCTTAGGGCTGCGTCAGGCACCGGGAATGCCGCCAACGGGGCGCCCGCGTGCTACCCTTCGCGGCCGTTTCACCAGCGATACCGGAAGGCCATGAAATACTTTCGCGCGATCAGCGTGATCGAGGGTATCTCCCTGATCACGCTGCTGTTTGTCGCCATGCCGCTGCGCACCTACGCGGACATGCACATGGCGGTCACCTGGGTCGGCTGGATCCATGGCATCCTGTTCCTGATCTATGCGGCCGCCACCGTGGTGGCCAGCCACATGCGCGGCTGGTCGGTTCTGAAGTGGCTGCTGGTGCTGATCATGGGCGTGGTGCCCTTCGGGTTCCTGTACGTGGACTGGATGATCCGGCGCGAGCTGACGCGCGAGCTGCAGCACGCCTGACCGTCCGCGCGCGAGCGGAGGTGAGCGTGGACAACACCATCGAAGTGGAAGGCCTGGTCCGGGATTTCGCCGGCACCCGCGCGGTGGACGAGGTCAGCCTGCAGGTCCCCGCCGGCCATGTACTCGGGCTGCTGGGCCCGAACGGCGCCGGCAAGACCACCACGGTGCGCATGCTGGCGACCCTGCTCTCGCCCACCGCCGGTCGCGCGCGGGTCGGCGGCCTCGATGTCGTCGACGAGGCGGCGCGGGTGCGCGAGATCATCGGCCTGACCGGCCAGTACGCATCGGTGGACGAGAAGCTGACCGGGCGCGAGAACCTGATCCTGATCGCCCGCCTGCTGGGCATGAAACGCGCCGCGGCCCGGGCCCGCGCCGACGAGCTGCTGGCCGACTTCTCCCTGCGGGACGCCGGGCACCGCCCGGTGCAGACCTATTCCGGCGGCATGCGCCGGCGGCTGGATCTGGCGGCCAGCCTGGTCGGCCGCCCGCGCATCCTGTTCCTCGACGAACCTTCCACCGGACTGGACCCGCGTGCCCGCCGCGACCTGTGGGCGCGGGTACGCCGGCTGCAGGACGCGGGCACCACGGTGCTGCTGACCACCCAGTACCTCGAGGAGGCCGATGCACTGGCCGATTCCATCGTGGTGCTGGATCAGGGCCGCGTAATCGCCGAGGGCACGGCCGCGGAGCTGAAGGCCCGGGTCGGCACGCGCACGCTGTTCCTGCGCCTGGCGCGGGCGGACCAGGCGGATGCGGCCGCCCGCCAGGTGGCCGCCCTCACCGGCAGCGACCCGCATGTGGAAGGCGAGACCCTCAGCGCACCGGTGGCCGAGGCCTCGCTGCTGCCGGCGGTGCTGCGCGAACTGGATGCCACCGGGATCGAGGTCGCGGAGCTGGGCCTGCGCAGCGCCAGCCTGGACGACGTGTTCCTTACACTCACCGGGCAGACCGGCAGCACCGACGCGCCGGCCGATGCCGCCGGGGACAGCGGGGAGGATGCCGCATGAATGCCCTCGACCAGACCCTCGCGCTGGCCTGGCGCAGCCTGGTGCAGGTGCGCCGCAATCCGTGGGAGCTGGGGGATTACTCCATCCAGCCGATCCTGTTCCTGGTGCTGTTCCTGTTCGTGTTCGGCGGGGCCATCGCCGGCTCGCCGGATGACTACCTCGCCTTCGTACTGCCGGGCGTGATCGTGATGAACATGCTGTTCGTCACGGTGTATGTGGGCCACGGCCTCAACACCGACCTGACCCGCGGGGTGTTCGACCGCTTCCGCGCCCTGCCCATCCCGCGCTGGGCGCCGCTGGCCGGCCGCATCCTCGCGGACGTAGTGAAGCAGGTGCTGTGCATCGCCCTGCTGCTGATCGTGGGCTACCTGCTGGGCTTCCGCCTGGCCACCTCCTTCGGCCATCTGCTCGTCATGGTGCTGCTGGTGCTCACCTTCGCGGTGGCGTTCTCCTGGGTGATGGTGCTGGTCGGCGTGCTCGCGCGCGACCCGGAACACGTGCAGCTGTTCGGCTTCACCGCGCTGTTCCCGGTCACCTTCGTCAGCTCGGCGTTTGTCCCGGTGGAGACCATGCCCGAGTGGCTGCAGGGCTTCGTCCAGGCCAACCCGGTATCGCTCCTGACCGAGGCCGCGCGCGGGCTGATGAACGACGACGGAGCGGTCGCGGCCCCGGCGCTGGCATCGCTGGCCTGGGCGGCGGGGATCGCGGCGGTGTTCGCGCCGTTATCCGTATGGGTGCTCAACCGCCGGCTGGCGCGCGGCTGAAGAAAAGATGCCTCCACCGTAGCGACCTCGGCAAAAACCGGTGTTAAGGTAGGGCTTCATCGGCGGGTCCGGGAGTCCGGCGAAGGAGCACCGATTGATACAGCTCAGGACGAGTTCCGACTCGAGGACAGAAAACCTTGAGGTCATGTTGCGGGATCTCGAGGCCGACCCGTCGATTGGCGGCATCCTGCTGATGGTCGCCCACGGCCATTCCCGGCCCGAACCCGCGGCCTGGACCGAATTACTGGGGACGCGGCAATGCCCCGTTTTCGGCGGCGAGTTCCCCGGCCTGGTGACACACGACGGTGTCATGGAGAGCGGCGCGATCGCCGTGGGGCTTCCCCGGTTCTCCCGGGTCGCCCGCATCGATGCGCTGTCGCAGCCCGAATGCGACCCGCCCGAAGCGCTCGAAAGGGCCTTCCCGGATCCACCGGGCCACGGCCTGCTGTTCGTCTTCGTCGACGGACTGGCGGCCGGCATTGATCGCCTGGTCAATGCACTGTACGACCATTTCGGGCTGGAAACCGGCTATATCGGTGGCGGTTGCGGCAATGCTCGCTTACAGCCCGGCCCGGTGGTACTGGATTCCGAAGGGCTGCACGCCGACAGTGCAGTGGTAGCCTGGCTGGATCTGCCTGCCGGCATCGGCGTGGCCCACGGCTGGGAGCCGATATCCGCCCCCCTCAAGGTGACATCCGCCAGCAGCAACACCATACACGGCCTTGACTGGAAACCGGCCGCTTCCGTATGGGGCCGGATTGTGCAGGAACACGGCGGAGAGGCCCCCACACCGGCCTCGTTCACCCGCCTCGCGCCCGCCTACCCCTTCGGCATCGGCCGCATTGGCGGCGAGCTGGTGGTGCGCGACCCGATTCAGCTCGAAGGAAATGCACTGGTCTGTGTCGGCGAGGTGCCGGAGGGGGCGTTCGTGCGGGTCCTGACCGGCAATCGCCACACGCTTCTCAACGCAGCCCGCAAGGCACGGGAACGCAGCCGGGAAGGCGCGGAAGAATTCACTCCGACCATCCGCCTGACCATGGACTGCATATCGCGGGCCCATTTTCTCGGACGGGCTTACGACCAGGAGGTCGCAACCCTCTGCGAGGAGGACACCCTGCCGCTGGCGGGCGCGCTTTCGCTGGGCGAGATCGCGAACTGTGGCGAGGAATCACTCGAGTTCTACAACAAGACCGTAACGGCAGGCCTGCTGTGAGCCACAACCGTCTGTACGAATTTGAAGTGCTGCACGAAATCGCGATGGCGATCGGCGTCAGCCTCGATCGTGACGGGATGCTCGGGCACTGCTTGCCCCTGTTCCTGCGCCGTCTCCGCTGCACCTCGGTCACCGTCCTCGCCGACGGGCCACGAATCGTGATGTCGGCCCCCCGCAGCGTGGACATCCGGTCGCTGCTGCCGCAGCTGGACGAAGCCCTGAGTTCGGACGATCCGCTGCCGGTCCCGGCTCTGCTCCGGAATGACCGCCATTATTATCTGTGGCGCCTGGAGGGCTTCGGTGCTCTCGTCCTGGGGCGTGCCCGACCCTTCAGCCAGGATCTGGTGCAGGAGATCGCCCAGCTGGCCAAACGCCTCGCCGTTGCCCTGCATGCCTGCGAGGAGCATGCCCGATTGAACGATCTGGTCCGCGAGACCACGTGGCAGGCCCACCACGATGACCTGACCGGTCTGCATGGCCGACGCTTCTTCCTTGAGCGGCTGGACACGCTCGGCTCCACCGCCCCGGATGCCGAGAAGGGGTTTCACGCCCTGATCTATCTGGACCTCGACCAGTTCAAGATCGTCAACGACACCGCCGGGCACATGGCCGGCGACCAGCTGCTGCAGGAACTCGGCGCCCGCCTGCGGTCCGCGGGTTGCGAGGCGGATACCATCGCCCGGCTGGGCGGTGACGAATTCGGCATCCTGCTCGCCGGCACAACCGAGGACGGCGCCCGGGGCGCCGCCGACGCACTGATCCGGGTCGTCCGCACCTACCGCTTCGAATGGCAGGAGCGTCAGTTCCGCATCGGCGCCAGCGCCGGCATCGCACTGTTCGACGGCAGCGAGAATGACGTGCGCGACATCCTGGCCGCAGCGGATACCGCCTGCTACATGGCCAAGGAACGGGGGGGCGGCCGGGTACAGACCTACACCACCCACGACGGCGAGCTGTCCCGCCGTCACGACGAGATGCACTGGGCCGCGCACCTCAGCGGCGTGATCGAACGCGGCGGCTTTGCCCTGTACGCCCAGCGCATCCAGAGTCTGGAGGACGATCCGGCAGGGCGCATTGAGGTTCTGGTGCGCATGCAGGACAGGCCCGACGAGGAACCTGTCCTGCCGGGGCAGTTCATCCCCGCCGCGGAACGCTTCGGCCTGATGGGTGCCATCGACCGCTGGGTGGTCACCCGCACCCTTGCACTGCGCGACGAGCCGGAACGCAGCGGCCATCGTGTCGCATGGAACATCAACCTTTCCGGGGCCTCGCTCAGCGATCCCGGATTCCTGCGCTTCGTGACCGGGAAGATCCGCGACCACGTACCAGAACCGGGAACGATCTGCTTCGAGATCACCGAGACGGCGGTGGTGGACAATCTGGAGGCCGTGTCCGCATTCATCCACGAGCTGCGGGGGCTGGGCTGCGAGTTCGCGCTGGACGACTTCGGCAGCGGCCTGTCGTCCTTCGCCTACCTGCAACAACTGCCGGTGGATTATCTGAAAATCGATGGCCGGTTCGTCCGGGACATTGCATCCAGCCCCTCCGATCGAGCGATCGTGGAGTCCATCCATCATATCGGCGGAACCCTGGGACTGCGCACCATCGCCGAATACGTCGAGGACACCACCGCCATGGAGATCCTGCGGGAGGTGGGCATCGAATTCGGCCAGGGCTTCCACATCCATCAACCCGAACCGCTGGAACATCTGCTGTCCAGCGGGGAGGACGACACCGGCGCACCGGACATTGCCCCGATGCCCGGTGCCGTCCACCGGGTTCAGTAGACGGGTACCAGCGCGTAGCCCTGGTTCTGGTAGCCCATCACCGCGATGAATCCGCTGCGAACCGGCTTGATCGGCTCCAGGATGGTGTCGTTGTCCACGCCGTAGGCGCGGGTGGCGGCCGAGCAGACTTCCATCTGCACGCCCAGCTCATCCAGCCGGTCCACTGCCTTCGCGATCTCCTCCAGGGTCTCCGCGTGGTCGATGTCCACCTCCGGCTCCGGATCGGTAGTGATGAACTTGACCGCCTCGGCGATGAACACCATGCGCAGGTCGGGCTCCACGCCCTCCTTGAGCAGGTTCTCGTGGTTGGTGGCAATGCCGCGCAGGTACGCCAGCATTACGTCCGGATCGGACTTGCGCATGTCGTAGACCGCCCGCATGGTCTCGATCCCCTGCGTGGCCTCACGGTTGTCCAGGCCCTCGTCGTCGGCGACCGCCGGCACGGCCAGGCCAAGCGGCAGGACGCAGGCGAAAAAGATGCTCAGTATCGTTTTTCTCATGTAGTTTCCTCCTCCTGGTGGTTTTCCGGTTCTCTTCCCGGGGTCAGTAGATCGGGATCACCGCATAGCCCTGCGCCTGATACCCGGTCAGCGACACGAAAGTATTGCGCACCGGCTCGATGCCGGGGAGCAGCTCGCCGTGATCCACGCCGAACAGGCGCGTGGCCACCGAACAGGCCTCCATCCGCACGCCCTTCTCGCGCAGCGCGGCGATGTGTTCCTCGATCGCGTCCAGATGCTCGAACTGCGTCAGTTCGAACCGCTCGCGGTCCTCGCTGACCATGGTCACCGCCAGCCCGCGGAAGGCGAGGATCATGTCCGGCTCCACGCCCTGGTCGGTGAAGTCCTCGTGGGTCTCGCGGATCACCGTCAGGTAAAGCGCCAGCCCCTCGGGGTCGCTGTTGTTGAGATCGAACACCACGCGCCCGGTTTCGACGCCCTCCAGCGCCTTCGCGTCGGTGGGTTCAGCGCCGGCTTCGGCGGCGGACACCGCCAGCATTGGCCAGGCGGCCAGCGCCAGCAGCAACGGCAGTACGGCCATTCTTTTCATCATCATGCGTTCTCCCGAGTGGTGTTGCGAGGCGGATCCATCGCAATCGCCCGCCATGCCGCCTCCTGCATGTCGGGCAAAAAGTCGGACAGGGGCCGGTCCAGCACGCCATCGAGGTACAGGTGCAGCAGGCGGATGGCTCCACCGAAGGCCACGGTGGCCGCCACCGGCACCTCCATCGGCCGCAGCTCGCCGGCCGCCATGCCCTGCTCGATGCATTCGCGCATGCGCTGGAACGGCTGCGACGAACACACCGGCGGTTCATCCGGCAGGAACTCCCGGTGCCGCGACTCCAGCACGAAGCGCATGGTCTGCGGGGCCTGTGCGGTGGTCTCGAACAGAAAGGCGATGATCCCGTCGCAGCGCGTGCGGCAGTCCTGACTCTCCTCCATCACCTGCTGCAGCCCGGCGTCCATGCGCTGCAGCAGGTCGTCGTACAGCGCCTTGGCCAGGGCCTCCTTGTTGCCGAAGTGGTGATAGATCGAACCAATCGACACCCCGGCCTGGCGGCGGATGTCGTGGATGGAGGTATTGAAATAGCCGTCGGTGCTGAAGCGCTCCAGCGCAGTGTCCAGAACCAGCTTGCGCAGGGTCTCCCCGCGTACGACCTTTCCGGGACTGGCAGTCATCGACGCCTCACTAAAACGAACGTTCGTTCTAATCTACACCCGCAATGCGTCGGGGGAAAGACTCGACCCGGCTCAGCCGGTGGTGAACCGCTCCGGCGGCGGCTGCGGGATCGGAACGTCCTCGACCTGCAGATCGTCCACCCGGGCCTGGCGCGGGCCCTCCTGCAGCCACGTCCCGAGCCGGTCGAGGGCCTCGGGCGAGCCCACCGCCAGCACCTCCACGCTGCCGTCGGGGAGATTGCGGGCATGGCCGGTCAGGCCCAACGGGCGCGCCTGTTTCTGCGTGGAGGCGCGGAAAAACACGCCCTGCACCCGGCCGCTGACACGCCAGCGGCGGGCCCGGTTATCATTGGCCTCAGTCATGAATCCTTCACCTCCGGAGTCCGTGCATGTCCGAATCGCCACGCCCTACGCTGTACCACAACCCGCGCTGCAGCAAGTCCCGCGCCGCGCTGGCCCTGCTGCGTGAACGCGACATCGAGCCGGAGATCGTCGAATACCTGAAGACCCCGCCGGACGCGGACACCCTGCGCACGATCCTCGAGCGTCTGGAAGTGCGCCCGCGCGAGCTGCTGCGCACCGGCGAGGCCGAATACCGCGAACTGGGCCTGAAGGACGCCGAGCTGGACGACGAGGCGCTGATCCGGACCATGGTCGAACACCCGAAACTGATCGAGCGCCCGATCCTGGTCCACGGTGACGCCGCACGCATCGGCCGGCCGCCCGAACAGATCCTGGAGATCCTGCCGTGAGCGCCGCCGTGGAAGTCCTGGTGCTGTACTACAGCCGCTACGGCGCCACTGCCGAACTGGCGCGCCACGTGGCCACCGGCGTGGAGCAGTCCGGGGCCACCGCCCGGGTACGCACGGTCCCGCCGGTGACCACCGGCACCCCCGGCGACACCCCGGCGGTGCCCGACAGCGGCCCGCCCTGGGCCGAGACCCGCGATCTGGAAGAATGCGCCGGGCTGGTGCTGGGCTCGCCGACCCGCTTCGGCAACATGGCCGCGCCGCTCAAGCACTTCCTCGATGGCACCAGCGGGCTGTGGGCCAGCGGCGGCCTGGTGGACCGCCCGTTCGGGGTGTTCACCAGCACCGCCACCCAGCACGGCGGTCAGGAGACCACCCTGCTGACCATGGCCCTGCCGCTGATCCATCAGGGCATGCTGTGGGCCGGCGTGCCGTACACCGTGCCGGAACTCTCCACGACCACCACCGGCGGCACGCCCTACGGCGCCAGCCACGTGGCCGGGGAACGCGGCGAGGCGCCGGTCTCGCGCGAGGAGCAGCGCATCGCCAGCGCGCTGGGCGAGCGCGTGGGGCGGCTGGCGCAGCGGCTTCAGGCCGCAGAGGGCCAGGGAGGCGGCAAGGCATGAACCTCGTGGCCCTGTTCCGCTGGATGGCCCTGATCGGCTGGTTCGGCCTGTTCGCCACCCTGCTGGCGTTCACCGGCTGGCTGCAGCCGCCGGAGGCCCTGCCGCGCGCCCTCGCCCTGGCGATCCTGCTGGTGCCGCTGCTGTTCCCGCTGCGCGGGATCCTGCATGCGCGCCGCTACACCCATGCCTGGGCCAGCCTGCTGGCGCTGGCCTACATCACCCTCGGGATCACACTGGCGTCGGTCGCCAGCGACCGTCTCTACGGTGCGCTGGTCACGGGCTTCAGCCTGGCCTGGTTTGCCGGCTGCCTGCTGTTCGTGAAGCTGGACGCGCGCCGCGCCCGCGCGGCTCAGTCGGCGGCCGAACGCGCCAGCTGATCGCGCACGAAGGGGATGGTCAGGCGGCGCTGTTCGGCCAGCGCCGCCAGGTCCAGGCGTTCCAGCAGGGCCAGCAGCGCGGCAACATCCCGCCGCTGGTGGCGCAGCACATAGGCGGCCACCGCATCCGGCATCTCCAGGCCGCGCCGCCGGGCGCGGTCCACCAGGATGCGCCGTAGATCCTCCTCCTCCGGGGGCTCCAGGCGGAATACCGGCCCCCAGCCCAGGCGGGAGCTCAGATCCGGCAGGGTCGCGCCCATGTCGTCCGGCGGCTCCGGCGCCGCCAGCAGCACCCGGCAGCCAGCATCGCGCAGACGGTTGAGCAGGCCGAACAGCGCCTCGTCCCAGGCCGGCGAACCGACCACCGCCGCAAGGTCATCCAGCGCCACCAGCCCTGCACGCTCCAGCCCGTCCAGCACCGCCGCGGGGGGCGCCGTGGCCAGTTCCGCCAGCGGCAGGTAGGCGGCCCGGTCGCCGCGTTCATGCGCCACGTGGCAGGCGGCCTGCAGCAGATGGGTCTTGCCGGTCGCGCCCGGCCCGTGCAGATAGACCTGCGGCTGACTCAGCCCGGCGTTGCGCCCCAGGCTCTCGACGGTGTCGCGCGCGATCCGATTGGCCTCGGCGTGGTATTCCACAAAGCGCGATGCATCGCGCAGCCGCAGGTCCAGCGGGAGCTGGGCCACGTCGGTGTCGACGCTGGCAGGATCTCGGGTCACGGGTCGGCATCCCCTCCGGGGGCGGGCTGATTGAGCGCGCGATAATGCGCCAGCGCGTGGCGCACCGCAACGGCCAGCACCGCCGCCACCGGCAGGGCCAGCAGCACCCCCACGAACCCGAACAGCTGCCCCCCGGCCAGCACGGCGAAGATCACTGCCACCGGGTGCAGCCCGGTGCGGTCCCCCACCAGCCACGGGGTCAGCCAGACCGATTCGAGGACCTGCGCCACCGCGAAGATCGCCCAGACCACCAGCAGCAGGAGCCAGCCATCCCCGGCAAACAGCACCGCGGCACTGGCCAGGCTGATGCCCACGATCACGCCCACGTACGGGATGAAACTCACCACGCCCGCGATCACGCCGATGGCCAGCCCCAGCTCCACGCCCGCCAGCGACAGGGCCACCGCATAGAACAGGCCCAGCGAAACCATCACCAGCAGCTGCCCGCGCAGGAACGCACCCAGCACTTCGTCGGATTCGCGCGCGAAAGTCTCCACCGACGGGCGCCAGGCCAGCGGCAGCAGGTCGTGCAGGCCGTCGATCAGGCGCGGCCAGTCGCGCAGCAGATAGAAGCTCACCACCGGGATCAGCACCAGGTTGAGCACGCCCATCACCAGCGCGGTGGTGGAACTGCCGATCCAGTGCAGCGCGCCGCCGGCCAGGCCGCCCGCCTCCTGCCAGTGGCGCGCCACCATGTCCTGCACCGCCTGCGGATCCAGCGCCGGGATGCCGTCGCCGACATGCCGCTCCAGCCATGGCCGTGCCTGCTGGTCGAACCAGGCCATGATCTCCGGCAGGAACAGGAACAGGCGCTCCAGCTGGGCGGCCACCAGCGGGATCAGGACCAGCACCACCGCCGCCAGCAGCAGCATCACCAGCAGGGAGATGACCAGCGTGGCCACCGTGCGCGAGGTATTCAAACGCACCCCCAGGCGGGTCACCAGCGGGTTGAACAGGTAACCCACCAGCAGGGCGACCAGAAATGGCATGAGAATGGGCGCCAGCAGATACAGCGCGCCGGCCACGACCAGCAGCCCCAGCAGGGCGGCCACGGTGGCGGCGGATACGTTCCCCGGGGCCGGGCCACCGGGGGGCAGGGTTTCTGTGGCGCTCATCGGATCTTCCCCCGGATCAACGCACACCCAGCCACAGTGCAGCGTCGGGGAGTCCGGCCTCTTCCCGTTCCTCCTCCCCGGCCGCAGGGAAACCCGCCTCCTGCAGCACTTCGCCCAGGGCCTCGGCATCCAGACCGGTGCGCAACCGCAAGGTCAGGGCGGCCCTGCCCAGCGAGTCCAGCTGCACGCGTTCGATGGCCTCCATGCCGTCCAGCCGGGCACGCAGCTGGCGAAAACCGTCGAAACCCGCCACCCCGGTAAAGCCCACCGTGATCCACTCGGGTTCGTCCGGCACCCGCGCCAGGTCAGCGCCCATCCGGTCCAGCGCGGCGGCGATCGCCTGACGCGCGGCCGCCGGGGCATCCGCGCCGGTGGCCTCGGCACGGTATTCGCGGTCCCGGTGCACCAGCAGGGCCCGCGCGCGGGTCTCGCCTTCCGCCGGTCGCAGGTGCAGCAGGATCAGGCCGTCCGGGCCGTAGCGCCCGGCCGCCTCGAACAGCGGCTCGGTCACGCGTCCGACGATGTCGCTGATGCGCGCCTCGCGCCGGTCCTGCAGATCCCCCAGCGGGAACAGCAGCGGCATGTCCCGCTCGCCGGCCAGGGTCTCCAGTGCGGCCAGCACGCCGGAGTCCTCCCCGACGGACGCGGTGCCCAGCAGGTCACGTCGGCCGCCGGCCTCCTCCACCGCCCACACCAGCAGGGACGGACGCGAGCCGACAAGCATCGGAACGGCGGCGTCGCGCAGCGACCGGCGCAGGGCAGTCCGGTCGAACTCCAGGCGATAGCCGCCCGCCTCGCGCGCCTGCTGGCGCTCCAGCGCCGCCGGCAGTTCGTCATCGTCCGGGGCCTCGCGCAGCTCGTCGGCGAGCGCCCGCACCGCGTCGGAATCCAGCCCCGCCACCCGCACCAGCGCCGCGTGAAGCCCTTCCGCCAGCGCCGCTTCGCGCTCTTCCGCATCGCTCTGAACGACCAGCGTCCCCGCCCCCGCGGCCTGTGGAAGCAAAGCGATCAGCCACAGGGACAGGAACAGGACGACGGCGGAGATGGAACGCGACACGGCAGACATGGGACTCACGGGCAGCAGGCAGGCAACACGCCGCTCAACATAGCACAGCGCCCGCCGCCGGCGCGCCGCCCGCGCTTTGCACGCCCCGGCACGGGCGGCTAACATGCCCGGGTTCAATGCGCGCCTGCCCACGGGCAGCGTCGCGGCCCGCCAGAAGGCCCTTTTCCGGGAACGTTGCCCATGTCCGAATCCTCTTCCGGTCTGACCTATCGCGAGGCCGGCGTCGACATCGCCGCCGGGTCGGAACTCGTCGAACGCATCAAGCCGCACGCGCAGCGCACCCTGCGCCCCGAGGTCCTGGCCGGCCTGGGCGGTTTCGGCGCGCTGTTCGAACTGCCCGTCGATCGCTACCGCCAGCCGGTGCTGGTATCCGGCACCGACGGGGTCGGCACCAAGCTGCGGCTCGCCCAGCAGACCGATCGTCACGACTCGATCGGGATCGATCTGGTGGCGATGTGCGTCAACGACATCATCGTGCAGCGCGCCGAGCCGCTGTTCTTTCTCGACTATTACGCCACCGGCCACCTCGACATCGACATCGCCGGCGATGTCATCACCGGCATCGCCGAGGGCTGCGAACAGGCCGGCTGCGCGCTGATCGGCGGCGAGACCGCCGAGATGCCCGGCATGTACCAGGGCGAGGACTACGACGTCGCCGGCTTCGCGGTCGGCATCGCGGAGAAGGATCAGCTGCTGGACGGCAGCCAGGTGGCCGCGGGCGACGTGATCCTGGGGCTGGCGTCCAGCGGTCCGCATTCCAACGGCTACTCGCTGATCCGGCGGGTGCTGGAACACGTGCAGGCGGACCTCGACGCGCCGCTGCCGGGCGGCGACGGCGAGACCCTGGGCGCGGCCCTGATGGCGCCCACCCGCATCTATGCCCGGCCGCTGCTGGAACTGATGGCGCGGCATCCGGTGCATGCGGCGGCCCACATCACCGGCGGTGGCCTGACCGAGAACCTGCCGCGCGTGCTGCTCTCGGAGACCCTGCATGCGCGCATCGACACCAACGCCTGGCAGTGGCCGGCGGTGTTCCGCTGGCTGCAGCAGCAGGGCGGCATCGCCGACGAGGAGATGCTGCTGACCTTCAACTGCGGCATCGGCATGACGCTGATCCTGCCGGAAGCGCACGTGGATGCGGCCACCACCGAACTGGCGGCCGCCGGCATTCCCGCCTGGCCGATCGGCGTGGTGGCCGAGTGCGCGGAACACGAACCCGGCGTGGTGTACACCGCGGGATGACAGGCATGACCCCGCAACGGCTGGTCGTGCTGATCTCCGGGCGCGGCAGCAACCTCAAGGCCCTGATCGACGCCTGTGAACGCGGCGAGATCAACGGCCAGGTGGTCGGCGTGATCAGCAACCGCCCCGACGCCGGCGGACTCGAGTTCGCGCGCGCCCGAGGCATCCCGGAACAGGTCCTCAACCACCGCGACTACGCCGGGCGCGAACCGTTCGACGCGGCCCTGGCCGGGGCCATCGAGGCGTTCGAGCCGGACCTGGTGCTGCTGGCCGGGTTCATGCGCATCCTGACCCCGGGATTCGTGGAACGCTTTACCGGACGGTTGCTGAACATTCACCCGTCGCTGTTGCCGAAATACCGCGGGCTGGACACCCATGCCCGCGCCCTGGCCGACGGCGAGACCGAACACGGCGCCAGCGTGCACTTCGTCACGCCGGAACTGGACGGGGGACCGGTTATCATGCAGGCACGGGTCCCGGTTCTGGCCGACGACACCGAAGCCTCCCTGAGTGCCCGCGCGCAGCAGGCCGAGCACCGCCTCTACCCCGCAGCAGCCGGGCTGGTGTGTTCAGGGCGGATTCAGTGGTCGGAACCCACGATCCGGTACGATGGCGCCCCGCTGGAGGCGCCCCTGCAGCTCGATCACGAGGTGACTTCCCATGCCCCAGGTGAATCGTCCTGACGCCGCCCGACGGCGTTTCACGGCGCGGTTGCTGACCGGTCTCGTCCTGGCGCTGGCCGCGATCCTCGCAACGGCGTTCCCGACCGCCGCCCCTGCCACCGACAGCAACGCGGACCCGGCGGACGCGTCGCGGATTCCGCCGTTCACGGCCAGCTTCGAAGCCACGGCCATGGCCAGCACGCTGAATGCCTCCATGAGCCTCAACCACGAAGACCTCCGCACGCGCATGGCGATGGATGCCCACGTGACCGGATTCCTGCGCGTACTCGGGCGTTTCGAACTCAGCCGCGAATCGCTGCTGAACACCAATGGTTCCGGCCTGCACCTGATCTCGTCGCGCTCCCACCAGGTCACCCCGCGTGAGGAACGTAAAGTCGAAACCCGCCTGGACCACGAGGAACAGCAGGCCATCGGCCACATCGACAGCGAGCGGTTCACGCTCGACGTGCCCGAAGGCACCCTCGACTTCCTTGGCTCGCTCTACATGATGATGCAGCAGCTGGAAACCGGCGAACTGGGCGTCACCGGCGACACCGTCCGCATCCGCACCCTGGAGCGCGACCGCCTGCGCGAATACGAATTCCGCCGCGACGGCGAGGAAACCGTGGACTCCGGCATCGGCTCGCTGGACACCGTGCGCGTGGTCCGCCGCAGCGACAACGGCGATGTCGAACTCGCCGCCTGGTTCGCCCCGGACCTGAACCACATCCCCGTGCGCTTCGACTACGAAGCCGGCGGGCGCGTGTTCGAACTCGAACTCACCGCGCTGGAATGGCACGAACCCATCATCGACCTGACCGAAGATCCCAATCCGTGAGCACATCCATGAGCGAAACCTTCGACCTGGCCATCATCGGCAGCGGCCCCGGCGGTTATCGCGCCGCCGTCCTCGGCGCCCTGCGCGGACTCTCCGTCGTCATCATCGAGAAGGACACCTGGGGCGGCTGCTGCCTCAACCGCGGCTGCGTGCCCAAGAAGGACTGGTACCACACCGCGCGCACCGTGGCCGCCCAGCGCCACTTCGAGGGCCGCGGCATCCGGGGCTCGCTGAGCGCGGAGATGGACCCGGCCTGGGACCATCAGAAGGAGGTCGTGACCTCGGTGCGCGACTCCTACCTGGAGTACATGAAGCACCTGAAGATCCAGTACCGCGAGGGCACCGCGCGCTTTCGCGACGCCACCACCCTGGAGGTCACCGGCGCCGACGGCAGCGAGACCCTGGAAGCGAAGCACACCATCATCGCCACCGGCGCCACGGCCACCGTGCCCGCACCGTTCGAGGCCGTCCCCGGGCGGGTGATCACCACCGACATGCTGTTCGACGAGCGTCCGCCGCTAGGGCACCGGGTCGCCATCATCGGCTCCGGCGTGGTGGCCACCGAATTCGCCTTCATCTTCTCCCAGCTGGGCAAGGAAGTGACCTGGCTGACCCGCTCGAAACCCCTGAACGGCCAGAAGTTCAGCCCCCAGGCCCTGTCGACGCTGAAGGACAAGCTGGGTGAGAACGGCGTCGAGCCGATCCGGGTGAAGGGCTACGAGAGCGTGGAGACCACCGATAACGGCGTCGTCATCACCGATCAGGACGGCGGGCGCCACGAGGTCGACTGGGTCCTGCTCGGTACTGGCCGCACGCCGCATACCGCGGACCTGAACCTGGAGGCCGTCGGCGTGCAGACCGACGCGCGCGGCTTCGTGCAGCGACGCGCCACCCTGCAGACCGACGTCGACCACATCTATGCCATCGGCGACGTCGCCAGCGAATGGCAGACCGCCAACCACGCGCTGGCCGATGCCACCATCGCGGTGGAGAACATCCAGACCGGCAACACCCGCGAGCAGGACGAGCGCTACGTGCCGATCGCCATCTATTCGGCGGTGGAGATGGCGCGTCTGGGCATGGACGAGGACGATGCCGAGGACGAGGAACTGGAACCCGCGGTCGGTTTCGCCGCGTTCGAGACCTCGCCACGCGCCCTGGGGCAGGACGAGCCCGAGGGCTTTGTTCGCCTGATCGGCGACATGGACACCGGCGGCCTGCTGGGCGGGGAGGTCATCGGCGGTGACGCCGGCGAGCTGATCCACATCCTGTCGCTGGCCCCCGATCGCGACACCGCGCTCAACTGGATCGCGAAGGGCCAGTGGAACCACCCGGCCCGCGCCGAGGAGTTCCTCAACGCCACCGAGACCCTGGCCTCCAAGTGGGGCCTGAAGGCCGAGATCTTCGATCTCTGACCCCCCCGGCCGGCGCCCGTCGCCAGCCGGCCGTCTCAGTCCACGCGCCGCGTCATCCGCACCGCATGTTCGTGCGGATAGCGCGCCGCATGGAAGCGGCCCTCCCAGGTGTCCGCATCCAGGCGTTCGAGCTCCAGGTGGTAACTCTCCTGCTGGTCCGGGGTCGGGTTCCACACCAGTTCCACGCGTTCCCCGTCTGCGGCAAGCGCCACCGAATCCAGATCACCGCTGGCGCCGTCCAGCCCGGGCCCGCGGGCATTGCCCATCAGGAAATCGCCCTGCGCACGGGTCTCGCCACGGCCATGGAACACGCTGAAATACGCCAGCGGCACGTCACCCTCGACCAGCGCCGCACGCCACGAACCCTGCAGTGCACCGGCGGGCTGACCGCCCTTGCCGTACTCGGCATCCCGCCTGTCCTTCCCGGCGTCGTCCGGGTCGTCCGGGGCGGCATCCGGGGCCGCATCCGGGGCGTCACCTTCCTCCAGCCAGGGCGGGGGCGGACGCCGATCCACCGCCCACGCGGTGCGGATCTGCGCGTCCGGCCCGACGCTCAGGCGCTGCCAGATCGCCTCCAGCTCGTGGTCCATCAGGTCGCCGTCGCGCAGCAGGATATCCACGCTGCCCGGCTCCTCCAGCCCGACCTCCACCACCGCTTCGGCGAAGGGTTCGGCGAAGCCGACGCTCTCGCGGGCCTCCAGCTGTCCCGGCCGGGTATCCAGCAGGGACCCCAGCAGGAATGCCGGGGCCGGAGCGCCTTCCGGCGATGACGACAGCGATGGCGGGACGAAATCCCACAGCCCCTCGCCGTTGTCACGCCACTGCGTGACCCGGTCACCCAGCGGTTCGGGATCGGTACAGGCCTGCTCGAGGCAGCGGGCCTGTTCGATGGCCGATGCGTCCAGGCTCCGGCGCGAGGCCGCGACCACGTGCCCCGGGAACCCCTGGATCGGGCTCATCACCATGCGCCAGGAGACCCCGTCCCACGCCCCACCGTCGTTACCGTCGCCGGCGTCCTCGTCCGAAGGTTCAAAACGGTCGATCTGCACGAAATGCAGATCCCGCATCCGCCCGGGCGGACTACCCTCCATCCACTCGAAGCCCGCCTGCATCCGGTAACGCGCCGGTTCCGCCGGGCCCTCGTGGCCCTCCAGCAGCAGGACGGGCACGGTCCACGGCCCGGCCCGTTCGAACGGCCGCACCGATTCGCGCTGCTCCGGCGGCAGCCGCTCTCGCAACAGGTCCGGTATCTCTCCGCTCTCGACCCGGCAATACCCTTCCGCTGCGACGAAATCACGTGCAGCCTCGCCCATGTCCTGCGGCGGTGCGGCCACCGCGCCCCCCGCCGTCAGGCACAGGCCGGTAGTCAGTGCACCCGACGCCAGGCGTCGGCGCAGGCACCCCCGGACGGGGCGCTGTTCCGAATCCCTCATCTTCGTCCACTCCCTCACGCCAGTACCCGGCCATATTGGCCCAACTGGCAACGGCGCGCCCCGCATGATTGCAGGGGCCAGCACGGCCCTCCGGGAGGGTCCCGGTGAGCGAGGCCTATTCCCCGGCGACGGTCATCGACTCGATCAGGATGGAGCCGGTGCGGATGTTCCCGCGGTAGTCGACGTCGGACCCGGTGGCGACGATGGCACGGAACATGTCCTTGAGGTTGCCGGCGATGGTGATCTCCTCCACCGGATGGACGATCTCGCCGTTTTCCACCCAGAACCCGGCCGCGCCGCGCGAGTAGTCGCCGGTCACCGGATTCACGCCCTGACCGATCAGCTCGGTCACCAGCAGTCCGGTGCCCATCTCGCGCAGCATGCCCGGGGCATCCAGCGTCCCCGGACGCACCGTCACGTTGCGCGCCCCGCCGGCATTGCCGGTAGTCTCGCGGCCGAGACGCCGGGCGGCGTAGCTGTCGAGGGTGTAGCTGCGCAGCACGCCCTGTTCCACCAACGGCCGGTTGCGGGTCTGCACGCCCTCGCCGTCGAACGGTGCGCTGCCGAGCCCGCGCGGGGTCAGCGGGCGCTCCTCGATACGCATCCATTCGGGGAAGATGCGTTCGTCCAGGGCGTTCAGCAGGAACGAGCTCTCGCGGAACTGGGCCGGGCCGGAGATCGCGCGGGTGAAGCTGCCGATCAGGGTGCGCGCCATCTCCGGGGCGAACAGCACCGGGCAGCTGCGGGTGGAGAGCTTTTCTCCGCCCAGCCGGCGCACGGTGCGCTCCGCCGCCTCGCGCCCGATGTCCTCGGGGATACCCAGATCGGCGGCGCGGCGGCTGACGCTGTAGGCGTAATCGCGCTGCATGCCATCGTCGCCGCGCGCCACCAGGGCGCAGGAAAGCGAATGGCGGGTGCTGCGATAGCCGCCCATGAAGCCCTGGGTGTCACCGAGGAAGGCCATCGCGCGGCGGGTATTCACCGAGGCGCCTTCGGAATTCTCGATGCGCGACTCGGCGTCGAACCCGGCCTGTTCGGTGCGCTGCGCCAGCTCGGTGGCCTGCGCGATGGACAGCTCCCAGGGGTGATCGAGGTCCAGGTCCTGCCAGTCCACTGCCTTGAAGGCGATCGACGGCATGCCGGCATACGGATCCGGCTCGGTGTACCGGGCGATGCGGCAGGCCGCCTCGACGGTATCCAGCAGGGCCTGTTCGCTGAAATCGGTGGTCGACGCAGCTCCCTTGGACTGACCGAAGTGCGCGATCAGCGACAGGTTCTGGTCGCGTTCATGCTCCAGGGTCTCGATCTCGCCCTTGCGCACCCCCAGGTCCAGGCCCACGCTGTGGCTGACGACCACCTGAGCATCGGTGGCCCCCTGCTTCTTTGCCTCTTCCAGCGCCTGCTGCACGCGGGCGCGCAGGGATTCGGGGCTGTGCGAGAGCGCCTGGGCGGCGGCTTCCGGGGTCTCGACTGCGGGACGTTGACTCATGCGGATTCCGGTCCGTTTTCGATTTGGGGGAGAGAAAAACCACGGGGTCCGCGCCCGCCCCTGCCGGGGGCGGACCCGGACCCCGTGCGGAAGTCGGGCTAGACGCGGGTGCCGTGCTTGTGGACCGCGCCGACGTTACCCCAGCGCTCGAGGTCATCCACGTGCACGCCGACCCAGTAGAGCATGCCGACGCTGTCACGGGTCCAGCCACCGATCAGGTCCTGGCCCTCGCCCAAATTGACGTGACGGGCGAATTCCTCGGCCTTGTCGCGGGCCCGGAACACGTGCCACTGAACGACCTTGTCGTGGCCGTGCCCTTCGGGGAGGGAGCGTTCCTGTTCCAGAAAATCGGTATTCATGCGGCTCTCCTTTTCTTGCTGGCCAGATCCGGTCCGGTGACGCCCCGGACGATGCCGGGTCATGCCGCCTGGGTACCGCCCACCGTCATGCCGTCGATGCGCAGCGTGGGCTGGCCCACGCCAACCGGCACGCCCTGCCCCTCCTTGCCGCAGGTACCCACGCCGGGGTCGAGCTGCATGTCGTTGCCGACCATCGACACGCGGGTCAGGACATCCGGACCGTTACCGATCAGGGTCGCACCCTTCACCGGCCGCGTCACCTTTCCGTTCTCTATGAGATAGGCCTCCGAGGCCGAAAACACAAACTTCCCGGAGGTGATGTCCACCTGACCGCCGCCGAAATTGACCGCATACAGGCCGTCTTCCACCGAACCGATGATCTCTTCGGGATCGGCGTTGCCCCCCAGCATGTAGGTGTTGGTCATGCGCGGCATGGGCAGGTGGGCGTAGGACTCGCGCCGACCGTTGCCGGTGGTCTGCGTGCCGCTCAGGCGCGCGTTGAGCTCGTCCTGCATGTAGCCGCGCAGGATGCCGTCCTCGATCAGCACGGTTTCCTCGGTCGGATTGCCCTCGTCATCCACGTTGAGCGAGCCGCGGCGCCCGGCCAGCGTGCCGTCATCGACGATGGTGATGCCCTCGGCCGCGACCCGTTCGCCGATGCGTCCGGCGAAGGCGGAGGTACCCTTGCGGTTGAAGTCGCCCTCGAGGCCGTGGCCGATCGCTTCGTGCAGCAGGACGCCGGGCCAGCCCGGACCCAGCACCACTTTCATGCTGCCGGCGGGGGCGTCCACCGCCTCGAGGTTGACCAGCGCCTGACGCACCGCCTCGCGCGCGTAGGCGGCGGCCTGCCCGTTCTCGAGGAAATGGCGATAGCCGAAGCGGCCGCCGCCGCCGGAGCTGCCGGATTCGCGACGCCCGCCCTGCTCGACGATCACCTGCACGTTGAGCCGCACCAGCGGACGCACGTCGGTGGTGAGTTCGCCGCGCGCGTTGAGCACCATCACCACCTCGCGCGAGCCGGCCAGCGAGCACATC
Source organism: Thioalkalivibrio halophilus (assembly GCF_001995255.1). GTDB lineage: Bacteria > Pseudomonadota > Gammaproteobacteria > Ectothiorhodospirales > Ectothiorhodospiraceae > Thioalkalivibrio > Thioalkalivibrio halophilus. The sequence continues at coordinate 45,976 of NZ_MUZR01000017.1, forward strand.
ACCTGGGTCACGCGCGGATCGGCGGCACGGGCCTCGGCATCGACCTCCTTGAGCAGGTCGATCTTCTCCTGCTCGCCCAGGGAGTCGATGGGATTGTCGGGCACGTAAAGCTCGCGCGCGGGCGTACGCCCCTGCACCGCCACCCCGCCGCTCTGGCCCGCGCGGGCAATGCTGCGCGCGGTGCCCGCCGCCTCCAGCAGCGCGGGCATGGCGAGATCGTCCGAGTAGGCGAACCCGGTCTGCTCGCCGCGCACCACGCGGATGCCGGCGCCGCGCTCGATGTTGAAGTTCGCGGATTTGACGATCCCGTCCTCCAGCGACCAGCCCTCCTGGCAGGCGAACTGGAAATAGCAGTCACCGCCGTCGATCCCCTGGCCGAAAGTCGTTCCGACCAGGCGGGAGAGTTCGGATTCGCCGAGACCGGCGGGATCCAGCAGGGTCTGTCGGGCCAGGTTGTCGATCATGCATCCCTCGGGTTGGCTCGTTTTCGTCAGTATGAGGCTTGGGGCCCGGGCAGCGCTTTCAAGCCCGCGAGCGGCGGGGGCTCTCGCAACCCCCACGCGCTCCGGGAGGCTCACTCCGGAATGGCACAACCCAGACGCCGATGCGAGACAGTGGGGAACACGGTCCGCATGCGTTCCACCTCGCGGCCGTCGATCTCCCCCAGCAGGACCCCGGGGTTGCGCCCCAGCTCCCCCAGTACGCGACCCCAGGGGTCGATCACCGCACTGTGGCCCCAGGTCTCGCGACCGTTCACGTGAAAACCGCCCTGAGCCGCGGCCACCACGTACATCTGGTTTTCCACCGCACGCGCCCGCAGCAGCACCTCCCAGTGGGCCTGCCCGGTCTGCGCCGTAAACGCCGATGGCAGAGCGAGCCATTCCGCGCCCTGGTCCAGCAGCGCGCGGAACAGCTCGGGGAAACGCAGGTCGTAGCAGATCGCCAGTCCCAGGCGACCGGCGGGGGTGTCCACCGTAACCACCTCATCACCGGGCTGGTACACCCGCGACTCGGTATAGGCCTCGTTGTTGTCAGGCAGGTGCACGTCGAACAGGTGGATCTTGTCGTAACGGGCCGCGAGCTCGCCGCGGTCGTCATACACCAGGCAGGCCGAACGCACGCGTTCACCGTCGGGGGCCTGCAGCGGCACCGTCCCACCCACGATCCACACCCCCAGAGTGCGCGCCTGTTCGGCCAGGAAACGCTGCAGCGGGCCCTGACCATCGGGGGCCTCGGCGATGTCGAGGACATCGGTTTCCTGCATCCCCATGAAGGCAAAGTTCTCCGGCAGCACCAGTACCCGGGCTCCCTGCTCCGCCGCCTCGACCATGCGCCGGCGGGCATCGGCCAGGTTGGCCCGGGGCTGGGTCCCGGATGCCATCTGGATGGCGGCGACCGGTGTCATGCGCGTTCCTCGTGATTGTTCGAATTCATTATTGTTCGTTCTCCGCGGCTTCCACTCGGGCTTCCACCCGCGGCCGTTCCCACGGCCCGGTCACGCGATACTCCACCCGGGCCGCCTCTTCCATTTGATCGCCGATCCCCAGCACGCGTTCGAGCAGCAGTACCGCCGCCCCCGTCACCGGGCCGCCCAGCAGCGCCCCCGCGATCGGCAACGCCGTACGCAGGCGCGGCACGACCACGATTTCCTGGTCGTATTCGCGCGCCACGAGATCCGTATCTCCCCGCACCCGGATGGCGGCCGAGCCGGCTTCCAGGCGGAGCTCCGGCACGTGCAGCACGCCATCACGGAGTCGGGCAGTGCCTTCGAGTTCGCTGAAGGCCAGCCCCTCGACAAACAGGTCGCGAAAATCCAGACGCAGCCGCTGCGGCAGGAGGTCGAGGCTCACCAGGCCCAGCAGCCGTCCGGCGCCGGGCTCGACATCGGCCAGCTCGCCATCGCTCATGGCCAGCGCCATCTCGCCGGTGAGGCGCCGCAGCGACGGCCGGAACAGGGGCCCCGGCCATTCCAGTTGCACCACGCCGTTCCCGGCACCGCCCCGCAGGGCCCGACTCAGGCCCGTGGACTCCAGCCCCTGCCCCCAGTCGCCACCCTCCAGCTCGAACTGCAGCCGACTCTGCCCGCGACCCTCGGCATCCACGCGCCAGCCCCCGCTTCCGGATGCCCGAACACCCGGATCCGGGCTGCGGAGCACCAGATCCTGCAGGGCCAGACCATCGGAGTGGGGGACCAGATCCCCGCGGATGTCGGCGAAACGGTAATCCCCCAGGCGCAGGCTGTCGAGGGCAAGCCGCACCGAGGGCCAGTTGCGGGGATCGGTCAGACCCTCGACGACCGCCGGCTCCTCGAGGGACGGATCCCCGTCGGGTCCGGCGAATTCCAGCTCCGGCAGATCCACCCGTTCCAGCCCCAGCTGCAGATGGTCCCGCCGGTCGCCCATACCGTAGCGCCACCCCACGGTTCCCGCGAGCCAGTCCGAACGGCTTTCCACCTGCCAGCCCCCGAGGTCCCGCACCGCCCGGATCCGGGTTTCCGGAACGCTGAGGCCATCCCAGTGCAGGGCGTGGTCCACGCGCAGGATCAGGCGATTCAGCGGTACCCCGGTGACGGCTTCCTCCGCGGCATCGGTACCGGGGCCGGCGACCTGTACGTTCCCCGCCCACGGGGCGCCCTGCAGGGCATCGACCCAGGCGCGGGCATCCAGCTCGCCGAAATGCCCCTCCACTACGGCACCCTGCGAGGGCAGCCCGGGGGGATCCACCGTCGCCCGCCCCAGCCCCAGGGCCAGCGCCTGCAGCGCCGGCGGCTCCCCGACCCCGGTCTCCGCCAGGACCCGCACGCGTGCCCGCAGGGCATCCCCCAGCACCAGATCTCCCACGGCCGGGCGCTGGTTACCCAGCGGCAACGACAGCTCCAGCTCGCGTCGCTTCTCCTCGGTCTTGCCCACGGGTGCGGGCCAGTCGATGGAGGCCCCCTCCAGATCCGAACGCAGATCCAGGCGCATCCCGTCCATCCCGCCCCCCAGGCTCAGTTCCGCGTCCCAGTGGGCGCGGCCACTGGCATGGGCCGCCAGTTCGGGTATCCCCTCCAGCCAGGGCTCGAGCGGCTGCGGACCACGCAGCCCCAGCCGGGCGCGTTCGCCGTCCAGCGGCCAGTCGATATCCAGGGCCACCCGTTCGCCATGCACCCCTGCCTCCAGACCCTCGGCATGCACCCGGTCCGCGGTATCGAAACGGATCTCGCCGCGCAGTCCGTCCAGTGCGACCGGCCATTGCGGCACGTTCAGGTCCAGCCCCTGCGGCCGCAGCCGCCCGGCCACCCGCAGGTCATCCATGCGATCGCTGTCCAGCGGCACCAGGAGCTGCAGGTCCAGGCCCGCCGGGCCGGCGGCCTCGGCCCCGTCGCGCAGCTCCGCCAGTTCGTCGCCCAGCCCGGCCCGGCGCAGGTATGCGAGCAGATCCGCCGCGTTGCTGTCGGCCGACGCATCCAGTTCGAGATCGGGCTCGCCGGTCATGTCGGTCACGGTGACATCGCCGCGCGTGATGCGGGTGTCGAGGATGCGGGCCCGCGCACCCTCGGTGCGGAAGGCCTCGTTGCGAAACCACAGACGCCCCGCCAGTTCCTCCGCCGGCGGCCAGTCCTCCTGATAGTCCAGCACTCCGTCCTCGATATCGGCCCACAGATCGAACACGCCCTGGTGGTCCGCAAACGGGAATTCGCGCGGGCGACCCCGGTAGGCCATGCCCCCGCCGGTCCCCCGACCGTCGACGATGCTGCGCGCCAGCCATTGATAGGTGGTCGCCGGGAGATAGCGTTCGGGGAGATAGCGAGCGGCATAGGCCCCGTCGGCATGGTGAATGTCCATCGCCATGGCCAGCAGCGGCCCCTGCTCGTGACCATCCAGGCGCAGTTCTCCGCGCAGCGAAGCCGCCCCCTGCTCGGCCCGGACCTCCAGCCCCTCGCCGGTCACGGTCCAGTCGCCCGGCGCATGCCGCCGTGCATGCAGCTCGCCGCGCAGGCGGTCCAGCCACAGGATCTCGTCACCCAGCACGCGCGGGAACTCCGCACGCAGGTGTTCGCCATCGAACGTGGCGCCGGCCTCGTCGGTCTCCGCGTCCCACCATGCACGCAGATCCAGGCCACGCACCCCCGGCCAGTCGCCATCGGTGCGCAGACTGAACGAGCGCAGATCGAGCTCTGCTTCGCGGATCCGCAGACGGTCGTCGTCGCGCCGCGCCACCAGCGTGCCCTCCGCCAGGCGGCCGCGCGGACGCAGGCGCGCCACAGGGTCCGCCAGGGCGGGCGCCGCATGATCCAGCAAAGGCTTGAACGGGGCATAGACGTCGGCCTCCAGCCCGCGCGCGGCCAGCTCCAGCCGGTCCACCACGGCGCCGTGCGCCCCCGTCTCCAGGCGATAGCGCATGCGCAGGTCACCGGAACCGGGCCGCGTGCCGGTCCAGGCGGAGCGGTGCCAGGCATCGTCCACGTGCCAGTCGAAGCGGTGTCCGAGTTCGCGCTCGCGCGCGTCCTCGTCGCCGTTCATCCGGGTGGTATGGAACCCGCGCAGACGGGTGAGGCGACCGTCTTCCAGGTCACCCCAGATCCGCGCCCCGCTGGTGCCGTCGATCGCCGGCAGGCCGAGATACGCCAGCCAGGGTGCCCAGTGAGCGATCTCCAGGCTCTGGCCCTCGAGGAAGAACCGGGCATCGCGGGCGGCGGACGCCGGGATCCGCACGCCCAGTTCGAAACGACCGGCGGCCTGCGGGTCGAGGGCGCCCGCCAGCCGCAGCAGGCCGTCGCCATCCGCGGCGCTGCGAAAGCTCAGACGCTCCAGCCGGGCGGCCGACGTAATACCGGCAACGCGGTCCTCCCACACCAGCGAGATCGCCTCGCCATCGAACTCCGGCCAGGCCTCCAGCGCATGTTCCAGCACCGCGCCCTCGCCGGTGCCCATGGTGTGGCCATGGAAGGTGACCCGCCCGTCCGCCTGGCGGACCAGACGGGCCTCCATGCCGATGACCTGCAGCCGCAGGCGGGGCGCCCACGCGCGCAACGACGCCACCGGGTCCAGGGTGGCCCCGACCCGTTCGACCTCCAGGGGCTCGGCCTCGCCCTCGACCATGTGCACCCCGCGCACCACCAGCTCGGGGGTCCAGCCGCGCCAGCCCAGCTCCACCGACTCGGCCCGCACCTGCATGCCGGAGGTTTCGGAAGCGGCCGTTTCCAGGCGTTCGTGCAACCCGTCCCAGTGCGGCAGGAACAGCCGCAGGCCCAGCAGCACGAGCACCAGCAGCAGGACCACGACAAGCAACGCAGGCAGCAGCACCCGAGCGATCGTGCGCAGCCTGTTCCAGGCGTACCCGGTTCGCTCCGCTGCATTCACGCTGGAAGACCTCCCGTCAGACAAACACGACGTCGAACTGCTCCTGGGTGTAGAGGGTTTCGACCTGGAAACGGATGGGGATGCCGACGAAGCTCTGCAGCTCCGCCAGGCTCGCCGACTCCTCGTCCAGCAGCAGGTCGATCACGCTCTGCGAGGCCAGCACCCGCAGTTCGCGGGCATCGTACTGGCGCACCTCCCGAAGGATCTCGCGAAACAGTTCGTAACACACGGTTTCGGCCGTCTTGAGATACCCCCGGCCGCCACAGGTGGGACAGGGCTCACACAACTGGTGTTCGAGGCTGTCGCGGGTGCGCTTGCGGGTCATTTCCACCAGTCCCAGCGGCGACACGTCGCAGATCTGGGTCTTCACGTGGTCGCGTTCCAGCGCCTTCTCCAGCGCGCGGATCACCTGGCGCTTGTGCTCGTCATCCTGCATGTCGATGAAATCGATGATGATGATCCCGCCGAGATTGCGCAGGCGCAGCTGGCGACCGATGGCCTGGGCCGCCTCCAGGTTGGTCTTGAAGATGGTCTCCTCGAGCTTGCGGTGGCCGACGAAGCCGCCGGTGTTGATGTCCACCGTGGTCATCGCCTCGGTCTGGTCGAAGATCAGGTAGCCGCCGGATTTCAGCTCGACCTTGCGCTCCAGCGCGCGCTGGATCTCCTCGTCGATGTTGAACAGATCGAAGATCGGCCGCTCGCCGGGGTAGTGCTCGATGCGTTCGGTCAGCTCCGGCAGATAGCGCCGGGAGAAATCGACGATCTTCTGGTAGGTCTCGCGCGAGTCGATGCGGACCCGTTCCAGGTCCACCCCGACCATGTCGCGCAGGATGCGCTGAACCAGCGGCAGGTCGGCGTACACCTCGGTCCCGGCCGGCGCGCTGCGCGCGGCTTCCTGCAGGCTGTCCCAGATCTTCTTGAGGAACGCGGTGTCGGTACCCAGGGCCTCGTGGTCCGCCAGCTCCGCCGCGGTACGCACGATGAAGCCGTGCTGCGGGGCCAGTTCGTCGCGCAGGGCCTCGACCTGTTCGCGCAGGCGGGCACGCATGGCATCGTCCTCGATCCGCGTGCTGACCCCGACGTTGTTCTGGTTGGGCATCAACACCAGGTGACGGGCCGGCACGGTGATGTAGGTCGTCAGGCGCGCGCCCTTGGAACCCATCGGGTCCTTGGTCACCTGCACCAGCAGCTCCTGCCCTTCGTGCAGCAGATCGCGGATCGCTTCGCTTCCCCGCCCCTCGTCCTCGTTGCGCGAGATGACGTCCGAGGCATGCAGAAAGGCGGTGCGGTCGCGACCGATCTCGACGAACGCGGCATCCATCCCCGGCAGCACGCGCACCACGCGCCCCTTGTAGATGTTGCCGACGATGCCCCGCTGACGCGCGCGCTCGATGTGCAGTTCGGTCAGCACGCCGTTCTCGACCAGGGCCACCCGGCTCTCCTGGGGCGTGACGTTCATCAGCAGTTCGGTTCCGGTCATGCGGGATCTTTGGTCGGCGTGTACGAAAAAGGAACGCGACTCCGCCTCAGGCGGAGTCGCGCGCGGGGATCGCTGCGGCAGGATCCGCATCCCCGTCGGACGGCGGCGGATCGCCCGGCGGCGATCCGGGTGGCAGGGACCGCGGCCAGGACTTGATCACCGCATGCACCAGGGTGGCCAGCGGGATGGCGAAGAACACGCCCCACAGGCCCCAGATCCCGCCGAAGATGAACACCGAGGCGATGATCGCCACCGGATGCAGGTTAACCACCTCGGAAAACAGCAGCGGCACCAGCACGTTGCCATCGAGAAACTGGATCACGCCGTAGGCCACCAGCACCCAGGCGAACTCGGAACTGAAGCCGAACTGAAAATACGCCACCGCCGCCACGGGTATGGTCACGACCGCGGCACCGATGTAGGGGATGATCACGGAGATGCCGACCATGAACGACAGCAGCACCGCGTATTCCAGCTGAAACCAGTTGAACGTGGTGAAGCTGACCACCCAGACGATCAGGATCTCGATGAACTTGCCACGCACGTAGCTGGCGATCTTCACGTTCACCTCGCCCCAGACCTCGCTGGCCAGATGGGTATCCCGAGGCAGGAAACCCCGGATCCAGCCGAGGATCTGGTCGCGGTCCTTGAGCATGAAGAACACCATCAGCGGAACCACGATCAGGTAGATCACCACGTCCACCAGATGGCGTGCCGACGCCAGCGAGAAGGTCACCACCTGCTGCCCCAGCTGGGTGGCCTCGGCACGGATCGCGCCCATCAGCTCGAACACCTGCTCGTCGGTGATCAGCTGGGGGTAGCGCTCCGGCAGCTGCAGCAGCAGTTTCTGCCCCTCGGAGATCATGCCCGGCAGCTCGCGCACCAGCTGGGTCACCTGCTGCGACATCAGCGGCACCACGCTGAACAGTGCGGCCAGCGTGGCCAGCAGTGCTCCCAGCAGCACCAGTATCACCGCGAGGATGCGCGGCACCCGCAGGCGCTGCAGCTTGGCCACTGCCCCTTCCAGGAGATAGGCGATGATCACGCTCGCCAGCAGCGGCGCCAGGATGCGCCCGGCGAACACGATGATCAGGAACCCGGCCAGCAACAGCATGGCCAGGATCACCACCTGCGGATCCGTGAAGTGCCGCCGGTACCACTGGCGGAGCATGTCGATCATGACGTCGGGCTGTCCTTGTCGTTACCGTCGCGATGCGGGTCCTCGGCCTGCACCCTGGCCTGATAGTGCGACCAGAATACCGTTTCCAGTTCGTCGATGACCTCGCTGGCCTCGCGCCCCTGCATCACGTGCTGGGCCATCAGGGACGAGGCCTCGTTGAGCAGCTTGCCGCGGTCCAGCATGTAATAGGTGGCGGTCAGCCGGCGCATCGCCTTGATCACCGACTCGCCCTCGGGCCGCGGGATGGGCTCGGGTTCCGGCACGCCGGCCGGCTCGGGTTCGGACCCCGCGGCGATGTCACCGGACTCCTCGCCCGCGCCATCGCCCTGGGATTCGAGGAAACGCGCGAATTTCAGCAGGCTCGTCCGGTCGGCTTCGGACAGGCGCGCGGCCACCTCGGCGATGGCCTCGGTGGTCACATCACGCTTGCGCCCGCCCTGGCCTCCGGCCAGGACCTGTCCGAGATCCCCGGGCAGGCCGGCGTCCGTCGAGCCCTTCGGCGGGATCATCCATCACCCTCGATCTGCAGGCTGAACACGGGCATCTTGCGCCGCTCCTGCATCAGCGACAGCTGCTTGACCAGGGCGACGAGCAGTTCGTCGGTAACCTGCTGCATCTGGTTCCATTCCATGCGCGCCTCGCCGAGCAGTTCGCCCATGTTCGGCGGCGGATTGTGGTCGCCCTCCATCAGGATATCCTCGAGCATCCCGGGCTTGGCCTCCGGACGGAACAGCATGCCATAGGTCAGCTCGTCGGGCCGCACCATCAGCCACTGGCCATCGTCATCCACCATGATCGGCTCCAGACCCTCGGGCAGCTCCACCGAGCCGTGGTGCAGCTGCAGCACGCGGTGGCCGTCCACCGCCTCGGCCACCGGGTCACCCTCGCCGGCCGCGGTCTTGTGGGCGGTGGTGAAACGCGCCACGTAGGGCGGCTCCTCGCTGGCCGTACCGCCGGCCTGCTCGGCCACCAGCAGTCCGCCCATGCCCAGCCCGACCACCGGGCGCTGCGAGCGGCGGAAGATGTCGATCAGGGACAGTTCGTCCGGGACCTGCGGGTTGTTCTCGCGGTCCGCCGTGGGCCAGGCCCCGCCCAGCAGCCACAGGCCGTCGAACTGGGCCGCCGACCCGGGCAGGTCCTGCCCGACGAAGGGACGGTAGTAGGAGAATCCAATGTCGCGTTTTTCGAGCTGGGCCTCGATCAGGGCCAGGAACTCGGAATAGGTGTGCTGTACTACGCAGTAGTTCTTCATCGCACTTTGTCCTTATTTGGGCATGTCGGGGCCGGGCCGGCAGTAGTCCTGCAGGAACTGCTTGAGCACCTCCAGCGTCGGCACCCGGAATTTCTGTCGCGCATGGACCAGCGAGATGGGCCGTTCCAGCGCGGGATCGAGCGGGATCGCCGCCAGTTCGCCCAGGGCCAGTTCCTTGGCCACCACGGCCTCGGACAGCACCGAGACCCCCATACCGGCGGCCACGGCCCCCTTGATGGCCTCGGGGCTGCCCAGTTCCATGCAGCCGCGCAGGGCGTTGCGGTCGTACCCGGCCTGCCCAAGGTACTCCATGATGACCTCGCGGGTCCCGGAACCCTCCTCACGGCATATGAATGGGGCGTCGATGAAGGCCTCCACCCCGACACTGTCGTGTCCGGCGAGCGGATGGTCGGGCGGTACGATCAGCTGCAGACGGTCACTGAAACAGGCCTGCACCTCCAGACTGCGATGGGTCACCGGCGCCTCAACGATGCCCAGGTCCACGCTGCCTTCCTCGACCATGCCCACCACCATCCCGGTGTTGCCCACCCGCAGGCGGATGCCGATCTCCGGATGCGCACGGCGAAACGCCCCCAGCAGCGACGGCAGCATGTATTCGGCCACCGTGGTGCTGGCGCCGATCACCAGGGCCCCGGCGGCCCCCTTCAGCTCGCGCAGGGCGGCCTCCATCTCGCCGTAGGTATCGAAGATCCGCTCGGCGTAACGCCGCACCAGTTCCCCGGCTTCGGTCAGGGCCACCCGGTTGTGGTTGCGGTCGAACAGCCGCGCGTCCAGCTGCTCTTCCAGCTGGCGGACCTGAAAGGTGACCGCCGGCTGGGTCATGTGGAGGATCTCCGCGGCGCGGGTAAAGGACAGCTGCCGCGCCACCGTCAGAAACACCTGCAAGCGTCGATCGGCCATCGGCCCCGTTCACCCCTGTCGCGCCGGAAACCGGCATGCTACCAGTGCCACTGCCCGCGCGGCACATGCCGGCGCAGGGATCCCGCTTGCATCCGCTGCAGCAATACTCCAGAAAGGGACATCATGGACATACAACAGCTGCTCGACTCCCGCTGGCGGCCCGAACCCTGGCTGGAGATTTCCGGTGGCCGACGGCTGGCCGCCCTGGTACTCATCCTCATCCAGATGGGTGCCGTGGTCGCCCTGGTCCTGCGCACCGGCGGCACCGCCACCGCCTACCTGAATTTCATCCTGATCCCGATCCTGGCCGGGGCCGCGATCTTCGGCCCGCGCGGCGGCGCCGCGCTGGGCCTGCTCGCCGGACTGGTCCTGGGCCCGTTCATGCCCCTGGACACCACCACCGGGCAGATGCAGCCGCTGCTCAACTGGACCACCCGTGCGGGACTCTATGTCTTCCTCGGCGGGGTCACCGGCTGGATGTTCGCCCAGCTCCACGGGCACGCGCGACGCCTGGTGGACCAGGCGCTTGCCAACCCGCTGACCGGCCTGCCGAACCGCCAGGCACTGGAGCGCGACCTGGCGGAACCGGGCATCCCCCGGCCGGCATGGCTCGCGAGCCTGCGAATGGACAACTATGCGGATGCCGTCAGCGCCCTGGGGCTGGAAGCCGAACGCCACCTGGTGCAGGCCATCGGCCAGCGGCTGCAGACCATAGCCAAGGAAACCGGCAGTCGCCTCTACCATGTCCACGACGACCATTTCGCCCTGATCGTTCCGGCCAACGGCGAGGCGCCCTGCACCGAGATCACCCATCTGGCCGTGGAGCGGCTGCAGGCCCCGTTCCTGGTTCGCGGCATCCCGGTTTATCTGGGGGCACACGCCGGGGTCACGGCCTTTCCGACCGGGCCTCGCGAAAAACCTGCCGGTTTGCTGACCCGCGCCTGGATGGCCATGCACGAAGCGCGTATCAGCGGGCTTCCCTGCCGGGTCTGGAACGCCGAACAGGAAGAGCGCTCGCGGCGCACGGTCGAGCGTCTTGGCGAACTGCAGGAGGCACTCGGCCGCGAGCAGCTGCACCTGTGGTATCAGCCCAAGACCCACCCCGACGACGGCCGCCTCCTCGGGCTGGAAGGCCTGCTGCGCTGGGAACACCCGCGACTCGGGAATATCCCGCCCGACGAGTTCATGCCGCAGGCCGAACACACCGGCCTGATCCACCCGCTGACCCGCGAACTGCTGGAACGCGCGGCCGCCGACACACTGCGCCTGCGCGAATCCGGGATCGACGTGCCGGTGAGCGTGAACGTGTCCGCCCGGAATTTCCTCGATCCCGAGTTCGCCGAGCGCGTGCTCGCGATCATCCGGGAGGCCGGTCTGTCACCCCGCGACCTGGAGCTGGAATTCACCGAGACCGCGGTCATGGCCAACCCCGAGGAGGTCATCGCCGCCCTCGACCGCCTGCAGAACGCCGGAGTCGACGTGGCGATCGACGACTTTGGCACCGGCCAGGCGTCGCTGTCCTACCTGCGCCGACTGCCGGTGCACGCACTCAAGCTCGACCAGGCGTTCGTGCGCGAGATGACCCGGCGTCCCGTCGACGCTCAGATCACCCGCGCGGCCATTGGTCTGGGACACGACCTCGGGCTGCAGGTGGTGGCCGAGGGCGTGGAGGACGAAGAGACCCTGAACGAGCTGCACCAGCTGGGCTGCGATGCGGTTCAGGGGTACGGCATCGCCCGGCCAATGCCGCTGGACGACGTGATCCGCTGGACACACGCGAATTCGCCGCCAGTGCCGGCGCCGGCCACCTGAGGAGCCGGGGACGGGTCTCCCGGAAAACCCGGGCCACCAGTGCGAATGTGCACATTGCCCGGCGTTTCCCTAGACTGCGCCGCATGAGCAAGGCCTGGAAGAAACTCGATCTGGAAGGTGGCGGGCTGCAGGCGGTCAACGCCCGGCTGGCCAGCACCATGCGCTCGCGGCCGGCAGCCTATGCCGCGTGGCTGCTGTTCCCCGTCGGCGGGCACCGTTTCTATCTCCACGAACCCGTCGGTGCGGTGGCGTTCATCGCCGGCAGCGCGGCCACCGCCGCCCTCGCCGTCCTCGTACCCGGACTCTGGTGGCTGCTCCCGGCGGCCCCGGTCGCCGCGCTGGCGGCCTTCGACCTGGTGTGGATCGACCGTCGCGTGACGCGCTACAACAAGGAACTGCGGATGCGGGCCTTCCTGCGCAAGGGCGACCGCCCGCCGCAGGACTATCGCGGACGCTACACCTCCGACGAGGACGCCCGGCGCGAGCTGCAGGAATACCAGGAGGTCAAGGAAGGCGAACGCCCGGGCCAGCCGGGCCCCGCCGGTGCCAACGACCGCGATCGCGATGCCGGGGGGAAACGCCGCATGCCCAGCTTCAACGAACAGGAGGCAATGCTGCGGCAGATGCGGCAGCGCCGTCAGGACGACGAGGACTGACCGGCCGCCCCGGCGTCCCCGTCGCCAACCGCCGGCTCAGTCGTCGCCGGGGCGCCACACGCCGCTGGCTTCCTGCGGGGCGGCGGGCTGCTGCTGCTTCTGGCCTTCCACGTCGTCGAACACCGATTCGGTGAAGGCGGCGAGCTGCTTGAGGTAATCCTTGCGTTCATCCACCGACTCGGGCATCTGCGCCAGCAGAAAGCCGGTGATCGCACTCAGGTACTGCACGGCCACCAGCGGCTGCTGGGCACGCGGATCGGCCTCGGCCAAGACGCCCTGAACCTTCTGGATCAGTTCGCCGGACAGCTGCAGGGTTTCGTCGCTCATTTCCGGATTCTCCATTCACACTCAAAGTTTGCGCGCAACCCTAAGCCATGCCCGGAAGCACCGAAAGTCCGCCCGTGCAGCGACGGGCCTTTAGGGAAACACTGATCAGCCCTGACGCGAGCGCCAGCCCTCGTCGTCGCGATCATCGTCGGACGAATGCTCCGCCAGCGGGGCGTCGTCCTCCACGTCGAAATCCTCGTAGGCCCGGTCAGGCGGGACCTGCCAGGGCTCGGAGGGCACGATGTTGTGCTCGCCGGGACGCGGTGCCCACCGCTCCTCCTCCAGCCCGCGGATCAGCCCGACGACCATCACCAGCATCACCAGCGAGAACGGCAGGGCCGCCAGGATGACCGCGCTCTGCAGCACTTCCAGCCCGCCGGCCAGCAGCAGCACCGCGGTCAGCAGGCCCATCGCCCCGCCCCAGGTCGCCAGGTGCACCGTGCGATGTTCGGTGGAGCCGTGCGCCAGAAGGGTGTTGATGACCACGATCCCGGCGTTCGCGGAGGTCAGCAGGTAGGTCGCGATCAGCACGGTCACCAGTATGCTGCCGCCGATCGCGACCAGCCCCGGCTCCAGGGTCTCCATGGTCAGGAAGGTGGCCCGGGTCATGTCCTCGCTGACCGCGACAGCGATGCCGGCCACCCCCTCGGATTCGGCGTACAGCGCGGTCCCGCCCAGCAGCCCCAGCCACACGAAGGTGATCAGGGTCGGCATCAGCAGCACGCCCATCACGAACTCGCGCAGGGTGCGCCCGCGCGATATGCGCGCGATGAACAGCCCGACGAACGGCGCCCAGGCCAGCCACCAGCCCCAGTAGAAGACCGTCCAGTCGGCATGCCAGCCGTCGGTATGGTGGGCATGGGTGTACAGCGACAGCCCCATCAGGTTCTGCAGATAGGAGCCGGTGGACTGCACCACCAGCGCCAGCAGGTACTGGGTCGGCCCCCAGATCAGCAGCAGCGCGAGCAGCCCTGCGCTGAGCCACATGTTGGCCTGCGAGATCCGCTGCACGCCGGACTGCAGCCCGGTCGCCACCGACAGCACCGCGATCACCGTGAGCACCGCGGTGATCACCACCTCGGTGGTCGCCGAGGTGCCCATCCCGGTGAGGTGGTCCAGTCCCGACCCCAGCTGCTGGATGCCCAGGCCCAGGGTGGTGGCGATGCCGAATACCGTCGCGAGGATCGCCAGCAGGTCGACGATGTCACCCGGCCAGCCATGCACGTACTTGCCCAGCATCGGGTGCAGGGCCGAGCGCAGGGCCAGCGGCTGGCCACGACGAAAGCCGAAATAGGCCAGCATCAGCGCCAGAAGCGCGAACACCGCCCATGCGTTCAGCCCCCAGTGGAAATAGGTCAGCACCATGGACATGTCCGCCGCCGCGGGGTCGCCGTCGCCGGCCACGAACGGATTGCCGCCATAGTGACTGAGGGGCTCGGCCACCGCCCAGAACAGCAGCCCCACGCCCATGCCCGCGGCGAACAGCATCGCCAGCCAGGACAGGGTAGTGAACTCGGGGACCTCGTCGTCATGCCCCAGACGGACGTCCTTGTAACGGCCGATGCCCAGCCAGATTACCAGGACCAGGAAGAAGGCCATGGCGGCGACGTAATACCACTCCAGCAGGGGACTGAGGAAATCGCGTGCCCCGCTGACCGCGGAATCGACCTGATCGGTACGGTAAATCGCCAGCGCCACGATGATCAGCACGGCACCGATGGAGACGAAGGCGACTCGGGGATTCAGGCCCTTGAACGGACCGCGAGTGGCAACGTTGTACATGGGCTCCCCTGGTTTCCGGGTCCGGCGCGGGCGGGTCAGGCGGATGACCGCCGGGACGCGAACGACTCGCCGGCCGGCCCCGTCCCGGGCCCCGGTCCCGACGCTTCGCGCGCGGCCCGAATGATCGCATGGACCCACCGCAGCTTCGCAATCGCGGCCGGGGTCAGCGTGAACGGGTAGATGTGGCCGTGCCCCATGCTGCGGTTGAGGCTGTTGAGGGCATTGGTCAGCGGCAGCCAGTGATCCATCAGGGTATCGATGTCCGGGGCATGATAGGGATCATAGTCCGGCGCGTGGCTCATCGCCGACCCGGCCAGCCCCTCGGCGCCAACCTCGAGGCCATAGGCCCGCGCGGTGTCCAGGGTATCCACGATGTGCAGATAGTGCGCCCAGGTCTCCGCCCAGTCCTCCCACGGATGAGCACTGGCATAGGCACTGACGAAGCGCTCCTGCCAGTCGGCCGGCGGCCCCTCGCGATAATGCCGGCGCAGCGCGGCATCATAATCGGCGCGCTCGTCGCCGAACACCCGGCGGAAATCCTCGTGCGCCGGGCCACCGCGCACCAGGCGTTCCCAGTAATGGTGGCCGCTCTCGTGGCGGAAATGCCCCAGAATGGTGCGATAGGGCTCGGCCATCGCCTCGCGCATGCGCTCGCGCACCGCCGGATCGGCCTCGGCGATATCCAGGGTGATGAGACCGCCGGCATGCCCGGTCACCACGCCGCCGCCTTCCTGAAAGGCCGGCGCGGTGGACGCCAGGAAATCGAACGCCAGGCCCGCGGGATCATCGCGTTTCGGCGTCACCGGCAGACCGAGCCGCAGCAGGCCATAGACCAGACGCCTCTTCTCAGCCTCCAGACGCGCCCACAGGGTCCGGTTCCCGGGAACACTCAGATCGGGGATGGTCCGGTTGAGACGGCATGCGCGGCAGAACGGATCCGGATCCGACTCCGGCACCATCCAGTTGCAGATGCCGTCCACCGCATAATGCCGACACTGCCGATAGCGCTGGCCATCCGGCTCCCCGGCTATTTGCCACCATCCTTCCGGAACCTCGCGGCCATGCCGGTCGGTGCCCGCCCCGACCGGGGCCAGGGCCGCCACCCGCATGCGGTCGGGCAGAAAACCCAGACGGTGGCCGCAGCGGGTGCAGCAGGTATTGTCGAAATGCACCGCAAGGCCACAGGCCTCGCACTCGAACAACTGCATGGATATTCCCCGCTGCTCCCGGTCTGCCGGTACCGCCCCAGAGTACGCCCTCCGGCGCCCCGCGTCAGGGCCCCTCGAGCAGCGTCCGCACCCGTTCCAGGGTACGCGGATGCTCGAGGATGCCGGCATGCGTGGCATCCACCCCGTAGAGACTCGCAGCCGCCGCCTGGGCCTCCGGCCGCAACATGCTCTCGAGGCTCACCACGCCGTCGGTAAGTTCGCGGCTGCGCCCGCTGTCCCGACGATGCGCGAACAGCAGGTGCATCTCGGCCGGGATCCCGACCGAGCCGGCGAACAGGCCTTCCAGAAATTCGCTGCCCGGCGCCATGTCACGCCAGACCGGCACCACGACCGGCGCATGCGCGACCCCGGTCGCGGCCATCCGGTGGCCTCCCCAGGGCGTGGCCAGGGTCACCAGCCGCGGCACCCGGGCAGGCGCGCCGCGGCGCTCGCGCTCCAGCAGGAAACCGCGCGCCACCAGACCGCCCATGCTGTGCGCCACCACATGATACCGTTCCAGGTCGTGGCGCAGCTCCAGCTCCTCCATCACCTGGGCCAGGTGCACCGCGGCCGCTTCCAGCGGGACACCCGACGGGTAGTAATAAGCCCAGGGCTGGAAACGGCGGGTATCCAGGTCCTCCACCAGCGCCTCGAAAGAGACGGGCGAACCGTTCATGCCATGGATGAACAGCACCGGCTCGCGCGAGGAATCGTAGGGACCATCGAGGAAATACACCCCCGTGTGGCCGTCGCGGACGAAATCCAGTGGCCGCCACTGACTGGCGGCGGCAATCGCCGGATCGAATCGCGGGTCCGCCAGCGTGGTGACAAGACCGAAGGCCGTAACCCGCCCGAGGCTGGGCAGCGAACCATCCTCGTGTTCCACCCGTTCCGCCGCCGCGCCCGCGAACGCCAGACCGCCCTCGGCGAAAACCCCCTCGATCCGCCTCGCGGGGTCGTCGACCCGGATGCGCTCGTCCAGGTAGCGCTCGCCGGCGCCGCAATCGAGCGTTGCACCGCGCTCCCAGGCATGGGCGGCCACGGGCACGGCCTCCGCATCGCGGCCATCCTGCCAGTAACCCAGCACCGACCACACGCCCGGTTCGAGGGCAAAGAACCACTGCCCGCCGGACCCAGTGAGCACGTGATCCACCACCTCCGGCGGCAACCCTTGACCGCGCTCGCGCACCGCCAGCACCACGTAGGCCCCGTCGTCCGGATCCTTGCCAAGCGCTCCGGCCCCGGCGATGCGGCCCTCCAGTACGCAGCCCCCCTGCATCGCGGCAAACTGGCCGCGCGCCTCCAGCAGGGTGCAGCCGGTCCCGGCCACCGCCACGGCCAGCAGCACAGGCATCCACGCAAGCCGCCACATCGCCCGGCGGAACACGTCACGCACCCCTGCCCGCTCATCCATGGTTTCATCCTTTGACCCGGCCTACGGCGGGCCCTGACGCTTCCATTCCGGGCATGTTCCCGCGCCACGCGCCGGCCGTCCAGCCCGCACCATCCATGTGCATTCTGCACCACAAAAGAGCAGACAGGATTGTCCCGGGTAGCAGCTTATGCCTTAATGCGCGCCCATGATTCACACAGGAAGACACTCATGAACGGAAGTCTCGACGAGAAACTCGAGCCGATTTATCAGGAAGTCCTGCACCGCAACCCGGGCGAGACGGAGTTTCACCAGTCCGTGCACGGGGTGCTGCAGACCCTGGGCCCGGTTCTGGTCAAGTACCCGGAATTCGCCGACCTGAAGATCATCCAGCGCATCTGCGAACCGGAACGCCAGATCATCTTCCGCGTGCCCTGGCAGGACGATCGCGGCGAACTGCAGATCAACCGTGCCTTCCGCGTGCAGTTCAACAGCGCGCTGGGGCCGTACAAGGGCGGCATCCGCTTCCATCCATCGGTGTATCTGGGGATCGTCAAGTTTCTCGGCTTCTCCCAGGTCTTCAAGAATGCGCTTACCGGGCTGCCGATCGGCGGCGGCAAGGGCGGCAGCGACTTCGATCCCAAGGGCCGCTCCGACGGCGAGATCATGCGCTTCTGCCAGAGCCTGATCACCGAGATGTATCGCTACCTCGGCGAATACACCGACGTCCCCGCCGGCGACATCGGCGTCGGCCAGCGCGAGGTCGGCTACATGTTCGGGCAGTACAAGCGCCTGACCAACCGCTTCGAATCGGGCGTGTTCACCGGCAAGGGTCTGGACTGGGGCGGCAGCCGCGCGCGCACCGAGGCCACCGGCTACGGTGCGGTGTTCTTCACCCAGGAGATGCTCAAGGCCCGCAACGACTCCCTCGAAGGCAAGCGGGTAGTGATCTCGGGTGCCGGCAACGTGGCGGTCTTCGCCACGCAGAAGGCACAGCAGCTGGGCGCGAAGGTCATCGCCTGTTCGGACTCGCGTGGCGTGATCCTCGACGAGGACGGCCTGGATCTGGACCTGCTGCGTCAGATCAAGGAGCGTGAACGCGGCCCGGTCTCGGACTACGCCGAACGCAAGCCGAGCGCGAAATACCGCGAAAACGGCTGCATCTGGGAGATCCCCTGCGAGGTCGCCCTGCCCTGCGCCACGCAGAACGAACTGACCGGCAAGGACGCGAAGGCGCTGGTCGAAAACGGCTGCATCGCGGTCGCCGAAGGCGCCAACATGCCGGTAACCCCGGAGGGCATTCAGACCTTCCGCGAGGCGGGCATCGCCTTCGGTCCCGGCAAGGCCGCCAACGCCGGCGGCGTAGCCACCAGCGCGCTGGAAATGCAGCAGAACGCCAGCCGCGACTCCTGGACCTTCGAATACACCGAGGCACGCCTGCAGGAGATCATGGCGAACATCCACCAGACCTGCTTCGAGACGGCCGAAGAATACGGCTCGCCGGGCAACTACTCGGCCGGTGCCAACATCGCCGGCTTCGTCAAGGTCGCCCGCGCCATGGAGGCCATGGGCCACATCTGAGCTCCCGGGCCCGGCGCTCCCGGCGCCGGGCCCTCATGCCAGCATCATTCCCAGCAGCAAGATCCCGATGGTGAGCAGCAGCGTGCCCGCGGCCAGCACCGTTCCCAGGATCGCGAAGGTCTTCCGGCGCTCCCGCTGCAGCAGCCCGCCGATCCCGAGACCGAGCCCCACCAGCAGTCCGCCCATCAGCAGAAACATGAACATGCCGATCAACATGGCCTCTGCGGATTCCTCGTCCAGACCGCCCGGGGTCGACAGTTCCAGCATGCCGGCCACGACCAGCAGCAGGAACATCAGCACCGCGCAGGTGGCACTGACCACAAACGAGCCGATGCCCGGGCCCGATTGCCTCTGCTCGGGCATCGGCCGTTGTGCGGGCGCAGCGGGGGTACGCCATCCATTCTGTTCCATGAGCAACCCTTCCGTAGGTGTCCGTGGGTAAATCGCACTCTGCCACCGGGGCAGTCCGGCCAGATTAAGCGAAACCGCGTCCCGGCGCATGTCCGCGTTTGCAACCCCGCCCATGCGGTTTCAGGATGACAGATCCAGTCAGAAAGACGGAGGCATGCGCGATGCAGACAGCTTTCCCGAACAAGCGCCCCACGGCCCGCCGCGCCGGTGCGGGCGGCCTGGCCGTGGCCCTGCTCTCGGCCAGCACGGCTGCCGGCGCCGGGGTCGCGGTCAGCGACGAAACCGTGGCCTCCGGACTCACCACCGATGCCACCGAGCTGGACGTGGTCCGCGTGGTCGAGGGGCTGGAACACGCCTGGGCGGTGGACTGGCTGCCCGACGGGCGCAAGCTCATCACCGAACGTCCCGGTCGGCTGTGGCTGATCGACGGGGACGAGGCCACCGAGATCGGCAATCTGCCCGCCATCGAGGCTGAAGCAACCCAGAGGACCGCCCCCGAGGGCGGCAGCCAGGGCGGCCTGCTGGATGTCGCGGTGCATCCGGATTACGCCGAAAACGGCTGGATCTACTTCACCTATTCCAGCCCCGGAGACACCGACAGCGTAGTCGGCGACGCCGACTACGGCACCGGGACCGCGCTGGCGCGGGCCCGCCTGAGCGACGACGGCACCGAGCTCGAGGACCGCGAGACCCTGTACGCGCAGACCCCGCGCTACGACCCCGGCCGGCACTACGGCTCGCGCATCCTGTTCCCCGGCGACGGCACGGTGATCTTCAGCATCGGGGACCGCGGCCTGCGCCATCCCTCGCAGAACGTGCGCGACCCGGGCGGCGCCATGATCCGCCTGACCGAAGACGGCCGGGTACCCGACGACAACCCGTTCGCGGATGCGGCCGATCCGGCCGGCCCGCTGCCGGAGATCTACTCCTTCGGTCATCGCAATAACCAGGGCATGGTCCGGCACCCGGAGACCGGCGAGCTGTGGACCACCGAACACGGTCCGTCCGGCGGTGACCTGCTGCATCGCCTGGAGGCCGGGGCCAATTACGGCTGGCCGCAGGTCGCCTTCGGCGACGAATACTCCACCGGCGAGGCCGTCGGGATCGGACGTCAGGCCCCCGGGGTCAACGAGCCGATCTTCTACTGGGAAGACTCGTTCGCCCCGTCCGGCCTGACCGTTTACCAGGGCGGACCGGTGAGGGCCTGGGAAGATGACCTGTTCGCCGGCTCGCTGGTGCGCGGCCAGCTGTGGCGCCTGCGGGTGGACGGCGACGAGGTCATCGAGGACGAGGTCATCCTCGACGGCACCCCGGGACGCATCCGCGACGTTGCCATGGGGCCGGACGGCCATCTGTACGTGATCACCGACCACGGCGACAGCGGCCTGTACCGCCTGGACCCGGCGGACTAGGGAAACACTGATCAATGTACACGCTCGCGCTCGAGTCGCTTTTGCGTGGGAACAAGGCGCGGCGACCGCCGTGCAGTCATTCTGCACAAGGGAGCCGCAACGCCGTGCGCGCGCAAAAGCGGCCGAGCCCCTGCATTCAATAACTTGTGGGGGTTGGCACCCCGGGTTCCCCGATCCTGCGTTGCGGCCCTTGCCGGTAGAACCACTACCGGCTGCGTACCGCGCCTTGTCTCGGAAAACCCGGGGCACCAACGCGAGCGTGTACATTGATCAGTGTTTCCCTGGCCGACAACCGGCCCGGACGCAGAAAGGCCCGCACATGGCGGGCCTTCATGTCATCCCTGTGAAGTGGAGTCGGAGTCGGGACGAACCGGGGCGGCTCAGGCCGCCTCGGCGTGCTTGACGAAGCGCAGGGCCCCGCCCTCCATGTCCACGCGGATGGTGTCGCCGGAGACGAACTCGCCGGACAGCAGCTGCTGCGCCAGCGGGTTCTCCAGCTGGGTCTGGATCGCCCGCTTCAGCGGCCGCGCCCCGTACACCGGGTCGAAGCCCGCCTCGCCGAGGTGATCCAGCGCCGCGTCGGAGACCTCCAGCCCCAGTTCGCGCTCCTCCAGGCGTTCGCGCAGATAGCGCAGCTGGATCTCGGTGATCGCACGGATCTGCTCGCGCTCCAGCGGGTGGAAGACCACCACGTCGTCCACGCGGTTGATGAACTCGGGCCGGAAGTGCTGCCCGACGATCTCCATCACCGCGCCCTTCATGCGATCGTAGTTGTCCTCGCCGGCCATCTCCTGGATCTGCTGCGAGCCCAGGTTGGAGGTCATCACGATCACCGTGTTGCGGAAGTCCACGGTACGCCCGTGACCGTCGGTCAGGCGGCCGTCATCCAGCACCTGCAGCAGCACGTTGAACACGTCCGGATGCGCCTTCTCGACCTCGTCCAGCAGGATCACGGAATACGGCTTGCGGCGCACGGCCTCGGTCAGATAGCCGCCCTCCTCGTATCCGACATAGCCCGGAGGCGCCCCGATCAGCCGCGCCACGGAATGCTTCTCCATGAACTCCGACATGTCGATGCGCACCATGGCCTCCTCGGTGTCGAACAGGAAGCCGGCCAGCGACTTGGTCAGCTCGGTCTTGCCGACGCCGGTGGGGCCCAGGAACAGGAACGAGCCGTTCGGACGGTTGGGATCCGCCAGCCCGGCGCGTGAACGGCGGATGGCGTTGGCCACGGCGGTGACCGCCTCGTTCTGGCCGACCACGCGCTCGCCGATGGCCTCTTCCATGCGCAGCAGCTTGTCCTTCTCGCCCTCCAGCATCTTCGCCACCGGGATCCCGGTCCAGCGCGAGACGACCTCGGCGACTTCCTCGTCGGTCACCTTGTTGCGCAGCAGCCGGGTCTCCTGGCTCTCCATCTCGTGGGCCATGGCCAGGGACTTCTCCAGATCCGGGATCTTCCCGTACTGCAGCTCGGACATGCGCGACAGGTCACCGGCACGCCGCGCGGTCTCCAGCTCCTGACGCGCCCGCTCCAGTTCTTCCTTGAGCTGCGCGGCGCCGGAGACCGAGGCCTTCTCGGACTTCCACACCTCTTCCAGGTCGGAGTACTCGCGCTCCAGGCGCTCGATCTCCTCCTCCAGCGTGCCCAGGCGCTTCTTCGAGGCCTCGTCGGATTCCTTGTTCAGCGCCTCGCGCTCGATCTTCAGCTGAATCAGGCGCCGCTCCAGCCGGTCCATGGACTCGGGCTTGGAGTCAATCTCCATGCGGATGCGCGAACTGGCCTCGTCGATCAGGTCGATCGCCTTGTCCGGCAGCTGGCGGTCGGTGATGTAGCGCTGCGACAGCTGCGCCGCGGCGACGATTGCCGGGTCGGTGATCTCGATCCCGTGGTGCACCTCGTAGCGTTCCTTCAGCCCGCGCAGGATGGCGATGGTATCCTCCTGGCTCGGCTCGTCCACCAGCACCTTCTGGAAGCGGCGCTCCAGCGCGGCGTCCTTCTCGATGTTTTCGCGGTATTCGTTGAGCGTGGTGGCGCCGATGCAGTGCAGCTCGCCACGCGCCAGCGCCGGCTTGAGCATGTTGCCGGCGTCCATCGCGCCCTCGGCCTTGCCGGCGCCCACCAGGGTGTGGATCTCGTCAATGAACAGGATCACGCGACCCTCTTCCTGCGAGATCTCGTTGAGCACCGACTTCAGGCGTTCCTCAAAATCGCCGCGGTACTTGGCCCCGGCCAGCAGCGAGCCCATGTCCAGCGCCAGCACGCGCTTGTCCTTGAGCCCCTCGGGCACCTCGCCGTTGACGATGCGCTGGGCCAGGCCCTCGACGATCGCGGTCTTGCCGACCCCGGGCTCGCCGATCAGCACCGGGTTGTTCTTGGTTCGCCGCTGCAGCACCTGCACCGAGCGACGGATCTCCTCGTCACGCCCGATCACCGGATCCAGCTTGCCCTGCTCCGCACGTTCGGTCAGGTCGGTGGTGTATTTCTCCAGCGCCTGCCGGTTCTCCTCGGCATTGGGGTCGTCCACCTGGGCGCCGCCGCGGATCTGGTCCACCGCGTCCTCGATGGAATCCTTGTTGGCCCCGGCATTGCGCAGCATCTCGCCCACGCCGGCCTTCTCGTCGATGGCGGCGAGGAGAAACAGCTCGCTGGGGATGTACTGGTCCTTGCGCTCCTGGGCCAGCTTGTCACACACGTTGAGCATGCGCCCCAGGTCGCTGGACACGTGCACGTCGCCGGCGGCACCCTCTACCTTCGGCATGCGATCCAGCGCCTCGCCCAGCGCGGAGCGCAGCTGGCGCACGTTGACCCCGGCACGGTCGAGCACGTGGCGGGTGGTGCCGCCCTCCTGATCCAGCATGGCCAGCAGCAGGTGGGCCGGTTCAATGAACTGATGATCCCGGCCCACCGCCAGCGACTGGGCGTCGGAGATCGCGCTCTGGAATTTGGTCGTCAGGCGATCCATTCGCATCGGATTGATCCTCGCTTCAAAATTGGCAACTGACCCGAACGATGGGGCCGCCGCCCCCCGCTTCAAGACCGAACCCGCAAATTCCCTGTCGAAATGACCGGACTCCCCCGGTCATGGTACGGGATCTGACAGCGGCCCGGGCACTCTGTATCGTCAGTGATCCAGCCCGTCACCCGACAACCGCGATGTCACCTCCGCCGGACTCCCAACGCTACCGCAACCTTTTCGAGCAGGCGCCCGAGGCTCACCTGGTCCTTGATCGAGCCGGGCATGTGGTGGCGGCCAACCAGGCGGCCTGCCGGCTTTTTCACTGCGCCGACGCCGGGGAGCTCGACGGCCGGAGCATCACCGCACTGGACATGGAAGCCTCGCCCGACGATGTCCGGCGCGTTCACGAAAATCCGGCGCATTACCTGCCCGCACGCTTCGAGACCCGCATGCGGCGTCCGGACGGCAGCCATTTCCCGGCGGAGGTCCGTACCCGCGCGGTGGAACACGACGACGATATCGAAGTCTTCACCACCCTGCGCGACATCACCGGCCAGCGCATCTCGGAGCAGACCCTGCATGACCTCGAAAGCCAGCTGGAGGTCACCGTCGCCAATGCTCCGCTGATCCTGTTCTCCCTCGATGCCGACGGCTACATCACGCTGTCAGAGGGCGCCGGCCTGTACGGCCTGGGGCTGAACAACCACGACCTGGTGGGCGTGAACGCCTTCGAACGCTGGGCGGACCATCCGCAGGTGCCGCAGGACCTGCGTCGCGCCCTCGCGGGCGAGCACTTCGCCAGTGAATTCGATCTCGATGGCCGCCGCCTCAACATCAGCTGGACCCCGACCGCGGACCCGGACGGCGTGATCTCGGGCGTGATCGGCGTGGCCTACGACCTGACCGACCTGCGCGTTACCGAACGGCACCTGGAAGCGGAACGCGACCGGCTCTCGACCACCCTGGAATCACTGGCCGACGGGGTCATCACGACCGATGCCGACGGCCGGATCCAGTACATCAACCCGGCCGCCGAAGCGCTCCTGGACGTGGACCGGGCGAACGTCCTGGACGCCGATGCGGATCGCACGATCGGTCTCCTGGAACCCGGCCAGGACAGCGCGACACCCCTCGCGGCGCGCTGTCTGCGCTGGGGCCGGCCCCTGGAGTACCCGGAAGGTCGCCTGGAAATCTGCGCGGGCCCCTGCCACGTGCGGGCCACGGTCTCGCCCCTGGGCGGAGCAACGGATGGAGACGTCACGGGCGCGGTCATCGTGCTGCAGGACATGACCGCCCTGTCGGACATGACCAGCCGCCTCAACCACCAGGCGACCCACGATGACCTGACCGAACTGTTCAACCGTCGGGAGTTCGAGCGCCGGGTGGAGTCGGCCCTGTCAATTCCGGGCCGGCACAGGACACCGCATGTGCTGTGCTACATGGACCTGGACCAGTTCAAGATCGTCAACGATACCTGCGGCCACCTGGCCGGCGATGCCCTGTTACAGCGCCTGGCCGAGCTGCTGCCCCGGCACATCCGGGAGAGCGACACCCTGGCGCGCCTGGGTGGTGACGAATTCGGCCTGCTGCTTAACCACTGTCCGGTGGAGCGCGCGCAGGAGATTGCGGAGGAAATCATCGACACGGTGCGCGATCTGCGCTTCGAATGGGAGGGCCGGCGCTTCGACATCGGGGTATCCATCGGCCTGGTCCCGGTGTACGGGGCGCAGAAGGATCTGAACATCCTTCTCAGCCAGGCCGATTCGGCCTGCTACGCCGCCAAGGAAACCGGGCGCAACACGGTGTACCTGTGGCGCGAGGGCGATGATCGCCTGCGCCAGCGCCACGGCGAGATGGAATGGGTGGGGCGCATTCGCGACGCCCTGGAACAGGCCCGTTTCGTCCCCTTTGCCCAGCCCATTCAGCGTCTGGACCCGGCCGCCGGACACAGCCTGGACCATTTCGAGGTACTGGTGCGGCTGCAGGACGAGCAGGGCGAGCTCATCGCGCCCGGGGCATTCATTCCGGCAGCCGAACGCTACCACCTGATGCCCGAGATCGACCGTCACGTAATCGAGGCGGTGCTGATCGAGCTGACCACGCACCCGGACGACTCGATCCCGGTGGCCATCAACCTGTCGGGCCAGTCGCTGGCCCAGCCGGAGATGCTGGACTTCATCGCCGACCGCCTGTCGCACCACGGCATCGCCCCGCGGCGCGTGACCTTCGAGATCACCGAAACCGCGGCGATCTCCAATCACGACCAGGCGATCAGCCTGATCCGCGCACTGCGCTATCTTGGCTGTCATTTCTCGCTGGACGACTTCGGCTCGGGGCTGTCCTCTTTCGGTTATCTGAAGAAACTCTCGGTGGACTTCCTCAAGATCGACGGCAGTTTCGTCCGCGGGATCGCTCAGGACCCGGTGGATGCGGCCATGGTCACGGCCATCCACCGGGTGGGCCGTGTTCTGGGTCTGCACACCATCGCCGAAGGGGTGGAGGACGCCGAGGGCATGGAACGGCTGCGCGCCATCGGTCTGGACTACGTGCAGGGTTATCACATCGCCCGTCCGCGTCCCCTGCGCGACTGCCTGCAGGACCTTCGCACTTCGTCCTGACCAACGAGCGGTTGTCTGCCGGGGATCCCCGTGTTTCGCTGCATGGCCCCGGCGCAAGCCCGCTCATTGGGCACCTCTTTCCTCCGCCTGTTAAATTGTTGACCAGATCACTCGGAGAATAGCCCCGTCATGCCCTACTCGGAACAGCAGATCACGTCCCTGCACCACTGGTCGGACAAGACCTTCAGCTTCACCACCACGCGGCCGGAGGGCTTCGAATTCCGCAATGGCCAGTTCGTGACACTGGGCCTGCGCCCGGAGGGCAAACTGATCCCGCGCGCCTATTCGATCGTGTCGGACCCGTCCAGCGAGGAGCTCGAGTTCCTCAGCATCCACGTGCCCGACGGTGACCTGACCAGCCGCCTCGCCCATGTCGAACCGGGCGACTCGATCTGGATCAATACCAAGGTCACCGGCTCGCTGACGGTGGATTACGTGCAGCCCGGGCGGCACCTGTACATGCTGGCCACGGGCACCGGCATCGCGCCGTTCGTCTCCCTGGTCCGCGGCGACGAGGTGTTCGAACATTTCGAACGGGTCATCCTCGTGCACAGCGTGCGCACCGTGGAGGAACTGGCCTATCGCGAGGAGCTGGAAGCAAAGATCAGCGATCGCTTCCGTTACATGCCCACCGTAACCCGCGAGGATCACGACTTCGCCTGCCCGGTGGCGCAGCAGCCGTTCGACAACAACCAGCGCGGCGCCGAACTGTTCCGCTCGGGCGAGCTGTTCCGGGCGCTGGATCTGCCGCCGGCGGACCCGGAACAGGATCGCGTGATGCTGTGCGGCAACCCGGCGATGAACCGCGAGATGAGCCAGTGGCTCGAGGAGCACGGCTGGGTACAGACCAGCTACAAGGGGACCGGCACCTACACCGTGGAACAGGCCTTCGTGACCACCATGGACGACGCCGACGACTGAGCCCTCCGGCGGCGGAGCGAGACGTGTCAGTCGCCCAGCAGGATCCAGCGCGCCTCGTTGAGGCGCTGCAGGGTGGCCGTGTCGCCACCCCGGTCGGGGTGGTGGCGCTGGGCCAGGCGGCGGTAGCGGGACTGGATCTCCGCGTCGTCCACCGGATCCGCCAGCTCCAGCACCGCCAGCGCCGCTGCCCGGCGGTCGCCGCCGTCCATCCGCCGCCAGAAGCCGTCCAGCAGGGCCTGCACCGCGGCCGCATCCATGTGATCCAGAGTGCTCAGGTCGAGGTAATAGGCCCGCAAAGGGTCCTCGCGCACCAGGGCCGCGGAGACCGTGCCGGCGGTTGCCGCGGCCCCCGCGCCGTCCGTGGCCCGCGCCTGAATGCCGATATCCAGGCAATGGATGCGCAGCCATTCGCCTTCGGCCGCCAGCCGGTCGCGCAGGCGATAGAGGCAGTGAAACAGCAGGAAATGGGTGCGGAACAGCCCCAGCGGTTCACGCAGGTCGGCCCCGGCGAAGGGCACCACGCCAGCGTCGCGCAGGCGGGCGATCAGCGCGTGCTCGGTCTGTCCCGCAGCCTGCGCACGCACGCCCCGCTCCACCGCCGCCAGCAGCCCCGGATCGACCTCGGTATCCACCCCGGTACGCGCATCCGCGGCGGCAGCGACGACGGGGTTCACGAGGCGTCCGGCGTGTCGCCGTCGATGTAGTACCAGTGGCCGTCGATTCGCCGGAACCGGCTGCGTTCGTGCAGCCGCATGCCCTGGCCGTGCAGCCGCGCGCGGGCGACGAATTCGACCCTCCCGGCGGTGTCGTCGGGGCCGCCGGCTTCGCTGCCGCGCACACTCAGCCCGAGCCAGCGCCGGTCCGGGTCCAGCTCCAGCGAGGCCGGGCGGGTCTGCGGATCCCAGGTCGCCAGGATGTAGGCCTCGTTATGCTCGGTGTAGGCGGTGTAGCGCGAGCGCATCAGCGCCTCGGCGGTCTCCGCCGGGGCCGTGCCATCGATGCGCGGCCCGCAGCACCGCTCACGCGGGCGACCGGACCCGCAGGGGCAGTTCACGCTGTCCGGTTTCGGCTTGCGGCGACCCATCTCGACCCCCGAGAAAAAATGATCAGGACGCGGGAAATCCCCCAACGCCGGAGCAGGGGAGTAGCGTAACCCCCAGCCACACCGGAGTGAACCGCATGGACGATATACTGATCCTCGGCTGCGGAGACCTGGGCACCGGGCTGGCCGGCCGGCTGCACGACGCCGGACACCGGGTCTGGGGTCTGCGGCGCCATCCCGAACGCCTGCCCGGATGGATCCGGCCGCTGCAGGGGGACCTGACGGACCCCGACGGCCTGCCGGAGCTGCCGCGCTCGACCCGGGCGGTGTATTTCATCACCACCCCCGACCAGATGGACGACACCGGCTACCGGCGCGCCTATGTCGACGCCCTGCAGCACGCGCTGGGCGCCCTGGAGCGCCAGGGCCTGCAGCCGGAACGCGTGATCTTCGTGTCGTCCACCGGCGTCTACGGCGTCGATGACGGCAGCCGGGTCGACGAAGACACCCCCGCCCTGCCACAACGCTTCTCCGGACGCCGCCTGCTGGAGGCCGAACGCCTGCTGGAGGCCTCGCCGTACCGTGGCATCCGCCTGCGCCTGGGCGGGATCTACGGACCGGGGCGCGAACGCATGCTGGATCTGGCGCGCGCCGGCCAGCTGGGCGATGACGAACCGCCGACGTGGACCAACCGCATCCACCGCGATGATGCGGTCGGCATCCTGCACCACCTGTTCACGCTGGCCGATCCCGATCCGGTCTATCTCGGCGTGGACACCGAACCGGCCCTGAAAAGCGAAGTGCTGCACTGGCTCGCCGCGCGCCTGGGCACCCTGCCGGCAGACGCGGCGGTCCACCGCGTGGATGCCCGCGACGGGGCCCGCGGCCGGCGCTGCGACAGCCGGCGCCTGCAGGACTCCGGCTACCGCTTCCGGTATCCCGACTATCGGGCCGGCTTCGCCCCGCTGCTGCCCTGAAACCCACGCGCGCCGCACACACAAAAAAGGCCCCGCCCGGCAGAACCGGAGGGGCCCGGAGAGACCCGGCCCGGGGAGGCAGAACCCCGGGACCGGTGGTCGGAACCCGGAGGTTCAGACCTTGGTGTAGCGCAGGTACGAGCGGATCTCGTCGAAGCCCTGCGGGAACTTCTTCTGCGCTTCTTCGTTGCTGACCGTCGGCGGGATGATCACCTTGTCACCCGGGGTCCAGTCGGCCGGCGTCGCGATGCCGTGCTTGTCAGCGGTCTGCAGGCCGTCGATGGCACGCAGGATCTCGTCGAAGTTGCGGCCCAGCGACATCGGGTAGGTCATCATCAGACGGATCTTCTTGTTCGGATCAATGATGTAGACCGAACGCACCGCCGCGGTGTCGCTCTCGCCGGGGTGGATCATCTCGTAGAGTTCCGAGATCTTCTTGTCGGCGTCGGCGACGATCGGGAATTCGAGGGTCGTGTTCTGCGTGTCGTTCACGTCCTCGATCCACTTGTTGTGCTCTTCCACCGTGTCGGTGGACAGGCCCAGCGGCTTCACGTTGCGGTCCGCGAACTGCTTCGCGAGCTGCGCGGTGCGACCCATCTCGGTGGTGCACACCGGGGTGAAGTCGGCCGGGTGGCTGAAGAAGAAGCACCAGGAATCGCCGATCCACTCGTGGAAGTCGATCTTGCCGGTGGTGGTGTCGACCTGGAAGTTCGGTGCGGTATCGCCCAGACGAAGCGTCATATCGCTATCTCCTTTGCTTGGTTCCGTTGATTCGGTTAGTGGCAGATGATCGTTATCGATCATGTGCATCACTATATCGGCGAATTCTTATGATGTGAATTCTATTATATCAATCACACCGATCGCCTAATCCTATGAGTCGCCCTGGATCCATTTCCATGGCCATTTCATGGTCAACCATTGGTGTCGCCACCTCGCCCGAAGTTCCCGCCGGACCATGACCCGGTCCACAAACCGTACGGCTCAGACCGGATCCCGCCGCCAGATCAGGATCTGGTTGTTCACCGGCATGTCCACCACCGCCTCCCGGCTCAGGCCATGTGCCTGCGCCAGCGCGTCCAGATCGGCGCGATCGCGCACCCCCATGCCCGGGTCCTGCTGGCGCAGAGAACGGTCGAAGCGCGCATTGGATTCGGCCGTGTGCTCCCCGTCGTGCGCGAACGGCCCGTACAGCGCGAACAGCCCGTCCGGTTCCAGAACCCGGGCGACCCCGGCGAACAGCGCCTCCACCCCCGACCAGTGCAGGATGTGGACCGTGTTCGCGCTGTAGACGTAACGAAACGGACCATCCGGCCAGGGATCAGCGGCGACGTCGAGGGCGCGCGGCGGCTGCAGGTTGGGCGCCGCCGCCTCGCGCCGCCACGCCTCGATCCCCGGCAGGTGTTCGGCGACATCGGTGGGCAGCCACTGCAGATGTCCCAGGCGCGGCGCCATGAAAGCCGCGTGCTGGCCGGTCCCCGCCCCCAGCTCCAGCAGCGCACCCGGACGGATGAACCACCGTTCCAGGACCTCCAGGATCGGCTCGCGGTTCTGTTCGGCCGCCGGGGCATACGGGCGCTGCGTCACTTCCATGGGGTTCTCCGGTCTGCGGTGCGCGGGTTCCGGCCCAGCATAAACGACGCCCGGAGCGGCCACGTGCAAGACCGCACGTTCCTCAGGTCCGCGATGGACCCCGCGGGTGCGGGACTGCCATGATCCGTATTCAGGTCCCTTTTCACGGAGAGCCCCATGTCCCGCTACCCGCATCGTCCCGCCCGCTCCCGGATCGCTGCATGGGCCGCCGCCCTGGGGCTGCTCCTCGGCGCCGTGGCCGCCACCTCCCACGCCGACGCACGCGAGCCGGCCAGCGACCCGGACACCCTCCTGCCGGTGGAGCTGGCCACCGTGGGGGTGGACTCGCACAGCGGCCTGCCCATTGCGCTGCTGCGCGACCCCGAATCCGGGGAGGTGGTACCCATCGTCATCGGAACCGACCAGGCCCGCGCCATCCTGCTGGCCATGCAGGAGGTCGACGTGCCCCGACCGATGACCCACGACCTGATGGTCAGCCTGATGACAGAACTGGATGCGAAGCTCGAACGGGCCATCGTGGACGGGCTGGAAGACGGCACCTACCTCGGCATGCTGGAACTGCGTGTCCCCGGCGAGGGGGCACCACGCCGGATCGACGCGCGGCCCAGCGACGCCCTCGCACTGGCGGTGCGCACCGGCGCGCCCATCGCGGTGGCACCGGAAATCCTCGAGGCCGACGTCCCCTTCGATTTCCAGCCCCCCGGTGACGACGAGATCGTCACCGCGCTGGGCATCACCGTGATCGAGGCCCGTGCGGATCTGCGCGAGGCCCTGGGCCTGCCGGACGAGGCCGGCGTCCTCGTCAGCCGTGCCGAGGGAGCCGCCGCCGAGGCCGGCCTGGAGCAGGGCGCGCTGATCCTGGAGGTCAACGGACGCAGCCCGGAAACCCCGATCGACTTCCTCGAGGCCGTGGGAACCACCCCGGACGAGGAAGAAGCCGAACTGCGCTTCTGGCTGGACGGCGAGACCCACACCATCACGCTGCCCACCGACGTCCCGGTGCTGCCGGACGACGAAGACGCGATTCAGGCCTGAACGCGCGCCGCCGGGTCCCTCCGCGGGCGCTTCAGCGCATGTGCCGGCGCAGCCAGTCGATGCTGGCGGCGGTCGCCGGGTCGTGCGGACCCGGCTCGCCGGCCGGGTCCAGGTCCGCCAGCACCCGGCCGGCCAGCTGCTTGCCCAGCTCCACGCCCCACTGATCGAAGGCGTTGATCTCCCACAGGCTCGCAAGCACGTAGATCTTGTGCTCGAACAGGGCGATCAGCGCCCCCAGGCGCTCCGGATCCAGGTCTTCCAGCAGGATCAGCGTGCTCGGCCGGTCGCCGGGGAAGCTGCGATGCGCCGCCAGCGCCTCGATCTCGGCCGCATCGCGACCGGCGGCGGCCATCTCCGCCCGGGCCTCGTCCTCGCTGCGCCCCAGGGCGAGCGCCTCGGCCTGGGCCACCAGATTGGCCAGCAGCATGGGGTGCTGTTCCGGCAGGTCGTGTTCGGCGCGCGCAACGCCGACGAATTCCGCCGGAACCCGCCGCGTACCCTGATGCAGCAACTGATAGAACGCATGCTGCCCGTCGGTGCCCACTGCGCCCCAGACCAGCGCCCCGGTATGCCCTTCCACCGGCGTGCCGTCCAGCCGCACCCGCTTGCCCAGGCTCTCCATCTCCGCCTGCTGCAGATACGGCGGCAGGAAGTACAGCCGCTCGTCGTAGGGCAGCACCGCGCGCGATTCCGCCCCCTGGGTGTCCTGATTCCACAGGTCCACCAGGGCCATGCGCGCCGCGGCATTGTCTTCCACCGTAGCGGTGCGCACGTGCTCGTCCATCTTGTGGGCCCCCGCCAGGAAGCGGCGGAAGCCCTCCATCCCCAGCATCAGGGCTACCGGCAGGCCGATCGCCGACCACACCGAATAGCGACCGCCGACCCAGTCCCAGAAACCGAACATGCGTTCGGGCGAGATACCGAAGGCCTCGACGCGCTCGCGCGCGGTGGAAACCGCCACAAAATGAGCCGCGACCGCGGACGCATCGCCGGCCGCATGCTCCACCAGCCACTCGCGGGCCGCACGGGCGTTGGTCAGGGTCTCCTGAGTCGTGAAGGTCTTGGAGGCGACCACGAACAGCGTAGTCTCCGGATCCACTTCGCGCAGCACCCGGGACAGGGCCTCGCCGTCGACATTGGAAACGAAATGCATGTCCAGCGGGCTTCCCCCGGCAGCCGGGCATGCATGGTCGGCAAGCGCGCGACAGACCATGCGCGGCCCCAGATCGGAGCCCCCGATCCCGATGTTCACCACCGCCTCGATCGGCCGTCCGCTGAATCCCCGGTGCGTCCCGTCGTGCACCGCCGTCACGAACGCCTCCATTCGGTCCAGGACCTCATGCACCACCGGCACCACGTCCTCGCCGTCCACCTCGCAGCGCGCTTCGCGCGGCAACCGCAGCGCGGTGTGCAGAGCCGCGCGCCCCTCGGTGACATTGACCCGCTCGCCCCCGAAGAGATGCTCCAGCGCGGCCGGGATGCCCGCCGCGCGGGCCGCATCGAACAGGCCTTCCCAGGCTCGAGCATCCAGCCGCTGGCGCGTCCAGTCCAGGCGCAGGCCGGCCACCTCGCAGACATCGCGCTCCACCCGTTCCGGCTCGCGCTCCAGCAGCTCGCGCAGATGCTCCGGCTCCAGGCGCCGGGCTTCGTTCTGCAGGACCTCGCGCGCGGCGATTCGGTGGGAACGGTTCATGCGGCTACCTCGACGTCGGGGGGTGTCGATACAGCATAATCCGCCACCCGGCAGCCGTCAGCCTGCATTGCCATTCACCGGGACCGGCTGCGTTACACTCAACGTCTCGTTACGGAGAAGCCGTCATGCGCATCCTTTTCGCCACCAGCGAGGTCTTCGGACTGGTCAAGACCGGCGGTCTCGCCGATGTCAGCGCCAGCCTGCCTGTCGCC
>NZ_MUZR01000017.1:79778-96593 GCF_001995255.1 Thioalkalivibrio halophilus
CGCCGGCCGGTCACCCACCCGGGACCGGAAGACGCTCCGTGGCAGCTGATCGAGGGCCATCTACCGGGCACGCGCATGCCGGTCTACCTGGTCGACTGGCCGGAATATTTCCAGCGCGCCGGCAACCCGTACACCGCCTCCAACGACCAGGACTGGCCGGACAACGCGCAGCGCTTCGCCGGCTTCGCCCGTGCGGTGGCCCGAGTGGCCGCGGATGACGCCGGGCTGAACTGGACCCCGGAGATCGTCCACGGCAACGACTGGCAATGCGGCCTGCTGCCGATCTACCTGCGCGAGGCCTGCGGCACGCGGGATGCACCGGCGTCGGTATTCACCATCCACAACCTCGCCTATCAGGGCCTGTTTCCGGCCGAAACCGCGACCGCACTGGGTCTGCCCGCCGAGCTCTGGCACCCGGACGGCGTCGAGTTCCACCAGCAGCTGTCCTTCATGAAGGCCGGCCTCATGTTCAGCGACGCCATCACCACGGTCTCGCCCACCTATGCCCGCGAGATCCGGCAACCGGAACACGGCATGGGCCTGGACGGGGTGCTGCGCGCCCGGGCCAACGTGTTCCACGGCATCCTCAACGGCGTCGACTACCGCGCCTGGGGCCCGGCCCGCGATCCGCACATCGCCGCCGCCTACGGCCCCGACGACCTCTCCGGCAAGGCCGCCTGCAAGGCCGCGCTGCAGCGCCGCCTGGGGCTGACCGAAGACCCGGACATCCCGCTGCTGGGACACGTCGGGCGCATGGTCGAGCAGAAGGGCATGGACCTGCTGCTGGCGGTGGCCGCCCCGCTGGCTGAGGCCGGGCACATCCAGCTGGCGCTGGTCGGCTCCGGACAGACGGACCTGGAGCACGCCGCGGGCGCCCTCTCGCGGGCCCACCCCGGGCGGGTTGGTGTCCACATCGGCTACGACGAACCGCTGGCCCATCAGATCGAGGCGGGCGCCGACCTGTTCGCGATGCCGTCGCGCTTCGAGCCCTGCGGGCTCAACCAGCTCTACAGCCTGCGCTATGGCACCCCGCCGGTGGTGCATGCCACCGGCGGCCTGGCCGATACCGTCGTCGACGCCACTCCCGAAGCCCTGGAGGACGGCCGTGCCACCGGTTTCAGCTTCACTCCGGACAGCATCCCGGCGCTCGGCGACGCCCTGGAGCGGGCCCTGGCGCTTTACCACGCCCGCGCCGACGGCCGCTGGGAACAGCTGATGCGCACCGGGATGCAGCAGAACTTCGACTGGCAGGTCGCCGCCGGGGCCTATCTCGAACTCTATCGCGAACACCGCCCCCGGGCGCGCGCAGGCGCATCTGCGCTATAATCGCCGGCTTTCGCCGCCGACCGGCACGGGCCGGCAGGCAAGCAACCACCACGGCGGGGCCGGCTGCGGCCGGCCCCCTGCTGCGCGGGCCGCCTCATGAACCAAGCCGATCACAACGACCGTTTCCTGCCCCAGGACAAGGAACTGCGCGCGCGCGTGCGTCTGTTCGGAGAACTGCTGGGCAACGTCATCTGGAAACTCGAGGGCAAGACCGTCTTCGACGCGGTGGAAACCCTGCGCCGTGGATTTGTCAGCCTGCGCAAGGAGGAAGACCCGGAGCTGCGCCAGCGACTGATGGATGACATCACGCAGTTCGACACGACCCTGACCGAACGCGTGATCCGTGCCTTCAGCATCTACTTCTCGCTGGTCAACATCGCCGAGGAAGACCTGTTCTACCGCTGGCGCCGCGCCCAGGTCTCCAGTGGCGAGCCGCTGTGGCTGGGCTCCTTCGACCAGGCCCTGCGCGAACTGCACGACGACGGCGTCACAGCGCAGGAACTGGAGGAACTGCTGGGGCAGCTGCACTACCAGCCGGTGTTCACCGCGCATCCCACCGAGGCCCGGCGGCGGACCACCATGGAAAACCAGCGCCGGGTGTTCGAAACCGCCGACCGCCTCAACCAGCCGGGACTGGGCGACGAGGAACGTCGCCTGATCACCGAGGAGCTGGAAGGCCAGATCCAGATCCTGTGGCGCACCAACGAGGTCCGGGTGAGGAAGCCGGAGGTCCAGGACGAGATCAAGTACGGCCTGTTCTATTTCGAGGAGAGCCTGTTCGAGGCGGTGCCGCAGAGCTACCGCTTCCTCGAGAAGGCGATCCGCCGCATCTACGGGGTCAACCCGGACGGCTCCCTGCCGATGCGGATCCCCGCGTTCCTGCATTTCGGCTCCTGGATCGGCGGCGACCGCGACGGCAACCCCAACGTCACCCCGGAGGTCACGGCACTGGCCTCGCGTCTGGCGATGGAACAGGTGCTGCGCGAGTACATCAAGCGGGTCAACGAACTGCGCAACGTCCTCACCCACTCCTCCTACATGTGCGAGCCATCGGCCGAATTCCTCGCCAGCCTTCAGGCGGACTCGACCATCTCCAATGCCGTGTTCCAGGGCGCCTCCGACCGCTTCGAGACCGAGCCCTACCGGCGCAAGCTCTACATCATGCGCTACCGCCTGCGCGAGACCCTCGGTACGGTCAGCCGGCGGATCCGGGGCGAGGCCGCGGTGCTGCCGACCAACAGCGCCTACGCCACGCCGGACTCTTTCCTGCACGACCTCAAGCTGATCCGCGACTCCCTGATCAGCCACGGTGACCGCAACATCGCCAGCGGCGCGCTCACCGACCTCATCCGTCTGGTCGAGACCTTCGGCTTCCACCTGCACCATCTGGACGTGCGCCAGGAATCCACCGTGCACACCGAGGCGGTTGCCGAGATCCTGCGCCACATCGATCCGTCCCTGGACTATACCGCCATGGACGAATCCGCCCGCCAGCAATGTCTGGCGGAGCTGATCGGGCGCGGCGACGAGCTGCCGCAGCCCGATCGCGCCGCCCTCGACGAACGTACCCGCGAAACCCTGGAAGTTTTCGAGGTCATCCGGCGCATGCGCGGCGAGGTTGGTCCGGACGGCATCGGCACCTACGTCATCTCCATGACCCATGCGGCCTCGCACGTACTGGAGGTCCTGCTGCTGGGCCGCCTGGCCGGACTGGCCGGCGAGCACCCGGAACACGGCGCCTTCTGTCACCTGCGCATCTCGCCGCTGTTCGAGACCATCGAGGACCTCCTGCACGTCGAGGACGTCCTGGAGGGCCTGCTGTCGAATCCGGTCTACGCGCGCCTGCTGGCCGCCTCCGGCAACGTCCAGGACGTGATGCTGGGCTACTCCGACTCCTGCAAGGACGGCGGCATCCTCGCCTCCAGCTGGAACCTCTACGAGGCGCAGAAGAAGATCGTCGGCATCACCGACCGCTACGGCGTGCGCTGCCAGCTGTTCCACGGCCGCGGCGGCACCGTCGGGCGCGGCGGCGGCCCGACCCACGAGTCCATCCTCGCCCAGCCCCCGGCCACCGTGCAGGGTCGGATCAAGTTCACCGAACAGGGCGAGGTCCTGTCGTACAAGTACTCCAACGTGGAGACCGCGGTATACGAACTGGGCATGGGCGCGACCGGCCTGATGCTCGCCTCGCGCAGCCTGATCCGCCCGCCGCGCTGCGACCGCGACGACTACCGCGAGACCATGGAGGAACTGGCGCGCCTGGGCGAGGATGCCTACCGCGATCTGATCGACCACACCCCGGGCACGCTCGACTACTTCTACGAGATCACCCCGGTGCAGGAGATCGGCTATCTCAACATCGGCTCGCGACCCTCGCACCGGCGCAAGACCGACCGTTCCAAGAGTTCGATCCGCGCGATCCCGTGGGTCTTCGGCTGGGCCCAGTCGCGCCACACCCTGCCCGCCTGGTACGGCATCGGCACCGCGCTGGAAACCTGGCGCGGCGACGATCCGGCACGCCTGGAACAGCTGCAGCGCATGTATCAGGAGTGGCCGTTCTTCCGTTCGCTGCTGTCCAACTGCCAGATGGCCCTGACCAAGGCCGACATGCGCACCGCCGCCGAGTACGCCCGGCTGTCGCACGACACCGACCTGTCCGAGCGCATCTATTCGCGGGTACGCGAGGAACACAGCCGCACCGTCAACGAGGTTCTGCGGGTGGCTCAGCTGGACGGGCTGATGGAAGAAACACCCCTGCTGGCGCGCTCGCTGCAGCGGCGCAACCCCTATCTGGATCCGCTCAACAGCATCCAGATCCACCTGCTGCGCCAGTCACGGGGTTTCGAGGCCGAGAACGAAGGGAACGGGGACGCCCGGGAGAACCCCTGGATCTCGCCGCTGCTGCGCTCGATCAACGCGATCGCCGCGGGGATGCGCAACACCGGCTGAGACCGGAGCGGGACACGCACTGGCCGGGGCCCGGGGCTCATGCAGGGCCCCGGGCCAATAATGCCGTACTCAGGCGGCCTGGACGGGGATATCGTGCCCGGTGCGGGCGATGGCGTTGTCGGCGTCGAGATACACCAGATCGGGGGTGAACTCGCGCGCCTCGGCTGCATCCAGCTGGCCGTAGGCACAGATGATCACGCGATCGCCCACCGATGCCTTGTGCGCAGCGGCGCCATTGACCGAGATCACCCCGGACCCGGCTTCCGCCTCGATCGCGTATGTGGTGAAGCGTTCGCCATTGTCCACGTTGTAGATCTGGATCTGCTCGAACGGCAGGATCCCGGAGGCCTCCAGCAGACGCGTATCGATCGCGCAGGACCCCTCGTACTCGAGCTCACAGTGCGTGACTCGGGCCTTGTGCAGCTTGCCCTTGAGCATGGTGACCAGCATAAGCGTCTTCCGTCGGCGAACGGTCTTTTCACGGGGCCGGGAATTATGCGCGATGCACGCGGGAGCGGCAATGTCCCGCGTCCGACTCAGGGCCGGCGATTATCGATCAGGCGCACGCTGTCCAGCCAGGCGGCCCCGAGGATCACGAGGTCCTGATCGCACAGGGCCTCGCCGGCTACCGGCTCGGCGAGATCCATCGCCCGGCGGATGGCCACGTATTCGGCATCCAGCCCGGCCTCGCGCAGGCGGTCGCAGGCCTCCGCCTCGATCTCGGTGACCCGGTCGGCCGCGCCGCTGCGGTCGCGCCGGCAGACGATGGCGACCTCGTCGAGCACGCGCTTGAGCGCCGGCGCTCGCGCGCGCGACTCCGCGGTCAGCCGGCTGTTGCGCGAGGAACAGGCCAGCCCGTCCGGCTCGCGCACCGTGGGTACCGCATCCACCCGCACCGGCATGTCCAGCGAGCCGACCATGCGCTCGATCAGGCGGAACTGCTGGTAATCCTTCTCGCCGAACAGGGCGATGTCGGGGCGCACCAGGTTGAACAGCTTGGCGACCACCGTCGCCACACCGTCGAAATGGCCCGGACGGAACGCCCCCTCGAGGATCTCCGACAGCACCGGCACGACCACCTTCACCGGCGGCAGCCCGTCGTCCGGGTACATCACCGATTCGTCCGGGCAGAACAGGGCGTCGACGCCGGCATCCGCCAGCCGGCGGGAGTCTTCTTCCAGGCTACGCGGGTAGTTCGCGAGGTCTTCCTCGCGGTCGAACTGCAGCGGATTGACGAAGATCGACACCACCACGCGCGAGGCGCGCGCCCGGGCCTCGCGAACCAGGGTCATGTGCCCCTCGTGCAGGTGTCCCATGGTGGGCACCAGGGCAATGGTTTCCTGGCTGCCGCGCCGGGTCCACTCACGGCGCATCGCCTGGATCTGTGGTCGATCTCGAAGGATTCTCATGGCCGTCCCGAGCCTCGTCTGAACCGGAGTTCGCTACGAAAAGGTATGCACGCCGGACTCGGGGAAGCGCCCCTCGCGCACCGCGCCGACATAGGCCCGGACCGCACCGGCCAGCGAGCCGCCTTCGGCGAGGAAATCGCGGGCGAAGCGCGGCGGATTCGGGGTCAGACCGATCACGTCGGCGATCACCAGCACCTGGCCGTCGCAGGCGGGGCTGGCGCCGATCCCGATCACCGGCACGTCGCCCGCCCGCGCCACCGCGGTCGCCAGCCCCTCGGTCACGCCTTCCAGCAGCAGGGCCTGGGCCCCGGCCTTCTCCAGCCGCCCGGCCAGGGATTCCAGCTGGGCCGCGGCTTCGGCATCGCGCCCCTGCACGCGATATCCGCCCATGCGGTGCACCGCCTGCGGGGTCAGTCCGAGGTGGGCGCACACCGGGATACCGGCATCCACCAGCCGCTCCACCACCGGGATCTGCGTCGCGCCACATTCAATCTTGATCATGTGCGCCCCGGCCCGCATCAGAGCCCCGGACTGGGCCAGCGCGGTGGCCGGATCGGCATCCCCCAGGAACGGCAGGTCGGCCATGATCAGGGCCCGGCGTGCCCCGCGGGCCACCGCGGCGGTGTGATAGACCATGTCGTCCAGGGTCACGGGCAAGGTGGTTTCGTGCCCCTGGACCACCATGCCCAGCGAATCCCCGACCAGGATCACCTCCACGCCCTGCTCGTCCAGCAAACGGGCGAACGAGGCGTCGTAGGCGGTCAGACAGGCGAAACGCTCGCCCGCACGCCGGCGTTCGGCCAGGGTGTTGACGGTAATCGCCCCCATCTATCTCCCCCTACAGCGTGATCGGCAACGGATTGAAGTAGTGCCGGCCACCCTGGATCGGCTCGAGGAACTGCACCAGCTGGTCGAAATCCGCAGGGTTGTTGACCCAGTCGATCTCGGTTGCGTTGACGATCACCAGCGCCGGTCCCTCGAAATGATAGAAGAAATCCGCGTAGGCGGCGTTCAGCCGCTCCAGATAGGCGGTTTCGATCCGGCGTTCATAGGCCCGTCCGCGCTGACGGATGCGTTCCTGCAGCACGTCCACCGGCGCCTGCAGATAGATCACCAGATCCGGCTGCGGCAGCCCCTGGCGCAGCCGGCGGAACATCTCGTGGTAGATCTCCAGCTCGTCCGGGGCCAGATTGAGTTCGGCGAACAGCGGGTCCTTGTCCATCAGGTAGTCGGCCACATGCGCCTGCTGGAACAGCCCCTTCTGCGCCACCGGGGTCAGCTGGCGGACCCGCTGCACGAGGAAATACAGCTGGGTGGCCAGGGCATGCTTGGCCGGATCCTGATAGAAACGTTCCAGGAACGGGTTCTCGTCGGGGGCCTCCTGCAGGAGCTCCGCGCGCAGGCGTTCCGCCAGCCGCTGCGCCAGCGAGGACTTGCCGACGCCGATCGGCCCCTCGACCGCGATGAAGTCGAAATGGCCCAGGCTCATGCGCCCGCCCCCGCGCGGCGGCCCGGTGGTGGCTCCACCGCGGCGGCCTCCGCTTCACTGTCGCCCGACTCCTCCACCGGGATCAGGGCGGCGGGGTCAAAGGCACGGGCCAGCGCCGCCAGCGGGCCGCACCCGGGGATCTCCAGCCCCGGTGCCAGCTCCTGCAGCGGCAGGACCACGAAATTGCGCTCGGCCACCCCCGGATGCGGCACCGCGAGTCCCGGCTCGTCCAGCACCCGGTCGCCGTACAGCAGCAGGTCGAGGTCCAGCAGCCGCGGCCCCCAGCGCTGGCCGTCGCGCACGCGCCCGCAGCGCTGTTCGATGGCCTGCAGCGCATGCAGCAGTTCGCGCGGCGTCAGGCGGGTATGCAGCCGGGCCACGGCATTGACGTAGTCCGGCTGGTCCGGCGGCCCCATCGGCGGATTGCGGTACAGCCGCGAGCGTCCGGCCAGCCGCGTATCGGGCACCTCAACGGCAAGGCGGGCAAAGGAACCGCGAACCTGTGCCACCGGATCCCCCAGGTTGGCGCCGATGCCGATGTAGGCCGACACGGCCGCAGTGCGCCCGCCGGACTGGATCCGGGTCATGCCGAGCCTTCCCCCGCCTTTTTTGCGCCCGAGCCGCCGGCGCGACCCCGCGGCTTGCGTTTGCGGCGCTTGCGCTTGCCATCCCCGCCGGAGGCCCCGCTCATTTCCTTGCGTCCGGCTTCGTCCTTTTCCTGCAGTTCGGTCCACCAGCTGCAGATCTGCTCGTCGGCCTCGCCCACCTGCGCCCGCAGGCAGTAGAAATCGTAACCGGCGCGGAAACGCGGATGCGTCAGCAGCTTCAGGGCGCGCGCCCCGGAGTGGGTCTCCAGCCGGTTCTGCATCTCCCAGATCTCGCGGATCACCAGGGCAAAACGCCGCGGGATAGTGACGGTTTCGCCCTGTTCCTCGAGGATCTGGGACATCGCCTGATCCCAGGCCGGCGCCGGATCCTCGCCTTCCTCGATGCGCGCCGTGGCCTCCCAGTTCAGCGGCGCCCACATCAGCGCGGCATACAAAAACGCCGGGTGCACGCCCTGGTCCTCGGCCAGACGCTTGTCGGTGTTGCGCAGCGCCTCGACCAGGAAGGCCCGCTGGCTGAGACCGGCCTCGGGATCGTCGGGGTCGTCGAAGGCCTCGGCGGTGGACGGGAACATCGCCTCGAACAGACCGAAGCGTTCGAGCTCGTCGAGGCAGGTGACGGCCTCGCCGCTGTGGAACAGCTTGATCGCCTCGTCGAACAGCCGTGCCGGGGCGACCTCCCGCATCAGCGGCGCCAGCCGGTGCATCGCCTCGTCCACCGCCGGGTCGATGCGCAGCCCCAGCTTGGCGGAGAAACGCACCGCCCGCAGCATGCGCACCGGATCCTCGCGCAGGCGCGTCTCGGGATCGTCGCCGATCAGGCGCAGAACGCCCTCGCGCAGGTCCTCGACGCCGCCGGTGTAGTCCAGCACCGAGAAGTCGTTGATGTCGTAGTACAGCGCGTTGACGCTGAAATCGCGCCGGAGGGCGTCCTGCTCGATGGTGCCGTAGCGATTGTCGCGCAGGATGCGGCCGTCGTCGCTCAGGACCACGTCGCCGTCGTCGTCGTCATCGTCCCCACCGGCATCGTGCGGAGCACGGAAGGTCGCGACCTCGATCACCTCGCGGCCGAACAGCACGTGAGCCAGCCGGAACCGCCGACCGATCAGTCGGCAGTTGCGGAACTCCCCGCGGACTTCCTCGGGGGTGGCGTCGGTGGCCACGTCGAAGTCCTTGGGCTCGCGCCCCAGCAGGAGGTCGCGCACGCCGCCGCCGACCAGACAGGCGCGGTACCCGGCGTCGCGCAGGCGGTACAGCACCTTGAGCGCGTTGTTGTCGATGGCCGCGCGCGAGATGCCGTGTTCCTCGCGGGTATAGACGCGCGGCACGACGTGTTCATCGCCGGCGCGCGAAGCGTCGTCGCGGGAATCGGATTCGGCCGGGGCCGGGATTTCGGTATCAGGGCGGGTCACACAGGGCCGTCAGAATGGCTTCGGGAGCGTATCTTAACAGCTAATCCGTCCTTGTTCTCAGTGGAGCCACTTCGCCGGTAAGGCGATAGCGCAGATAGTCGTCCACGATGCGGCGGTGATCGAAGGCCAGTGGCAAACCGGGGTCGCCCGGGTCCAGCCAGGCGCAGTCGCGCGCATCGTCGGCGGCCCGCGCCTGACCGTTCCCCTGAGCCAGATACACCACGCTCACGGTGTGCCCGCGGGGGTCGCGATCGGGCGCCGAATACACCCCCAGCAGGGCCTGCAGTTCGACCTGCAGACCGGTTTCCTCGCGGGCCTCGCGCACGGCGGCATGTTCGGCGCTCTCGCCCACGTCGACAAAGCCCCCGGGAAGCGCCCACCCGTGCGGCGGGTTGTGACGCTCGATGACCAGGATCCGGCCGGGCTCGGCGGCATGCCGGATCACCAGATCCACCGCCAGGGCCGGCGTACGCGGGCGTCGGTCACTCATCGGTTCCTCCCTGATCCTGACGCACGAAACGCCGGATCTTGC
Organism: Thioalkalivibrio halophilus; assembly: GCF_001995255.1. GTDB lineage: Bacteria > Pseudomonadota > Gammaproteobacteria > Ectothiorhodospirales > Ectothiorhodospiraceae > Thioalkalivibrio > Thioalkalivibrio halophilus. The sequence continues at coordinate 89,501 of NZ_MUZR01000017.1, forward strand.
GGCGCTCGCGTTTGTCCGGACGCCCCGAGGGCGCCGGGGCCCGTGCCTCGCGTTCGAGCCGCCGGCGGGATGCCTCCTGCTCGCGCGCCTCGCGGCTCTCCGGGGTTTCGGTATAGAGCTGCTCCGCCTCGGTCGCCGGGCGCCGCCGATCATCCAGCGCCACCACGTCGACCTCCATGGACCAGCTCCCCTTGTGCACCCGTACGCGATCCCCCGGATGCAGCTTGCGCGCGGGCTTGCAGCGCTCGCCGTTGACATGGACCTTGCCGCCGGACACCGCCTCCGTCGCCAGGGCGCGGGTCTTGAAGAAACGCGCCGCCCACAGCCACTTGTCCAGACGCAGGCTGGACGCAGGCGCCGCTGCACCCGTCCGGCTCATGTGCACCCCCGCGCGGAGGTACCGAACACCCCGCGCACACCCGGGACAGGCCGGCCCGGGCTTTTATCCGCGGACCGGAGCGACCAGAATGCCGCCTTCATGCACCGATATTTCCGGAGGGGGAACCGGTCGCCCGCGGGCCACCGGGCCATGCCATGGACTTTCCGCATCTGCACCTGGTCAGCTTCGATATTTGTCCTTTCGTCCAGCGTAGCCTCATCACGCTGAATTACAAGGCAGCGCCGTACGAACTCACCCGCATCGACCTCGCCGACCCGCCCGACTGGTTCCGGGAACGCTCGCCGCTGGGCAAGGTCCCGATCCTGATCGTGAACGGGGACACGGTCCTGTTCGAATCGGCGGTCATCAACGAATACATCGACGCCGTCACCCCGCCCGAACGCCTGCCTCCGGAACCGCTGGAACGCGCCCGGGCCCGCGCCTGGATCGAGTACCTGTCGGAACAGACCTTCGCGCAGTACCGCTGGATGACCGCGGCCGACGAGGACGCCTTCGAACGGGCCGCACACGAGGCGGCACGAGGTCTGGAGCGACTGGAACGCCAGATGGCCGACGACCACGCGCTGGCCGGGGCGGAGTTCTCGCTGGTGGACGCGACCCTGGCGCCGCTGCTGATGCGCTACGCCCTGCTCACCCACGAAGACAGCCCCTGGGACCCCGAATCCTTCCCGCGGCTGGCGGCGCGCTGGCAGTGGCTGGAGGCGTTGGACGCAGTACGCGACTCGGTACCGGCGGATTTCTCGCAGCGCCTGGCCACCTACCTGGATGGCCAGACCGGCACCGCGCCCCGGCAACTGGCGGCCGCACTGCGCCGCGGCTGAATCACTCGCATCCCCCGGTGGCATCCGACGCCGGCTGCAACAGGCGGGCGGCCAGCGGAACCTCGCCCGGCCAGTCCACCACGTAATCGATGATCGGCAGATCCGGGGCATCGCATTCGCGCAGGACCCGCCCGGCCACCGACACCCCGGCGCGGCGCACGCTGTCCGGGTCGCCGGTCAGCAGCGGGTGCCAGCTGGGCAGGGGCTGCCCGGCAAAGCGCAGGCGATAGGCGCAGGTGGGCGGCAGCCAGTCGTATTGCGCCACCTTCTCCAGGGTCAGCTGCAGACAGTCCGGCACGGACTCGCGACGCCGGGCATAGTCGGAGCAATGGCCGGTCTCGCAGTCGAGCAGGTCGCAGGCCAGCCAGGTGTGGGCCAGTTCGCCGGTATCCTCGTCCTCGAACTTGTGCAGGCAGCAGCGCCCGCAGCCGTCGCAAAGGGCCTCCCATTCGGCCGCGTCGAGTTCCTCCAGCGGGCGCTGGTAAAAGGGCCGTTCGTCGCTCACGGCGTCTCCGCCCGGTGGTCCTCTTCGCCCAGCCGCCGGCGCCCCTCTTCCTGCAGGCGCTGCTCGACCCGGCTCCAGCGCTCCTGCGTGGTGTAGTGCATGGTCGGCCGTCCGCGGTCGGGCAGCAGCACCGCCACGCCCCGGTCGGGATAAAGCCAGTAGGCATGGTTGCTGTCGATCTGCATGCGCTCGGCCGGCTCGCCGAAATGCCGGCGCAGCAGATCCGCGTCCCAGCGTGCCCGGGGGATATAGCTCATCTCCACCACCGGCACGTTACCCAGCGATGCAAGGGTGTCGTCGTCCAGGCCGTAGCGCCGGGCACCCGACGGCATCGGCCGTTCGGAGGTCGTCCCCGCCTCGATACGGTCCAGGTCGGCCTCGTCCAGATCGGGGCGCAGGATCAGGTTGGTCTCGAACGGCTCGATGCGGGCGTTCACGTAATACGCCTCCACCGAGCGCGTCCCGTCGGGATCCTCGAACATCCGGATCTCGGGCACCGGCAGCCGCCCCATGAGATCCGCCATGGTGGTCTCGCCCAGGGTAATCCCCAGCACCCGCGTGTGCTGCCGGTCCAGCACCTCCACCTGCCAGGGCAGGCTCTCGAACTGCCGGGTCTGCTGCCCGCCGGGCTGCATGTAGACGAACATCGCCAGGGCCAGAATGCCCGCGAGGACGACCGCCCCGATGGTCCAGCGTAGATTCATGCCGACTTCTGCTCCCGAGCCACCCCTGCGCGAATCCTCGCGGGGTCGCTATACTGGGCGGCTCGCAAACCACCCGGCGCCCCGCGTCCGATCACGCATGATCTCACGTTTGTCTGCCTGGATCACGGCCCGCTCGGTCCCGTCCGCATACACCGGCCGTACCCTGATCATCGCCTCGCACCGCGAACTCGCGCGGGCGCCCGACTGGCTCGCCGGTCTCGGCGAGGCCCTGGGCCCGCTGCTGCTGGGCGTCAGCGATGCCCCCCGCGACAGGGAGGCCGCCGTGCCCGGAGCCCCCGAAGACCTTCCGGCGGTGGCCCTGCCCCCCGAACTCGCTCCGGCGCGCCTGGCCCGCCTGCGCCCCCGGGCCGTGGTGCTGCTGGGCCCGGTCGATCTCCCCGGCGAGGCGCTGCGGGCCACTGTGGCCGCCGGGGCCCGCGTGGCCTGGATCAACGCCGAGGGCCCCGCCCCGGAAGGGGTCACCTTCGCCACCGTGCTGTCCGCGCGGGATGGCGCCGTGGACCCGGCACTGGGCGCCGAGACCACCGGCGACCCGCTCGCCGGGGCCGTATCCCTGCCCCCCGCACCGGAAGACCCGGATCCCGAGCGGGCGTTCTGCGAACGCTTCGCCGAATACCGCGAACGCGGCCACCCGATCCTGCTGGCCCCGAACACCGGCCCGGACGAGGAGGCGTTCGCCTTCGCAGTGCTGTTCGCGGTCCTGCAGAAGACCGCCGCCCTGCTCCTGCTGGCGCCGGCGGACCCCGAACGCCACGAGCCGGTCTACCGCGACGCAATCAAGTACTCGCTGCCGATCGTGCGCCACAACCGGTTCATGACGTCGTACGTCCCGCGCAAGAACCGGGTCTACTACATCGAGGATCCGCAGACCCTGCAGGCCGCCTACGCCTGCGCCGACATCACCCTGCCCGGCGGCACCCTGGCGGCCACGCGGACCCCGCCGGATCTGGCACGCCCCCTTGCCTGCGGCGGTGCCGTGGTGACCGGCCCGGCCGCCAGCGGCGACGCCCCGGAAGACGAGGTCCGTCTGCGTCGCGCCGCGGAGACCACCGGCCTGATCCGCCGCGGAGAAGATCCCGATGCCGTGGCCGGGGCGATTCTCGAGACCCTTTCGACCCTGCCGGATGCCGGGCAGCGCCAGACGCGGCTGACTCGATGGCTGGAACGACAGGCCACGGCCCGCGAACGGGTCGCGGCCCGCCTGGCCGAACATCTCGGGGCTGCCCCCGCGGCTTCCTGAGCGCCCTTAGCATATCTCCCGGGGTCTGGTCTATAATTTGAAACAAGCGCGAATCCGGACCGGAAAATGATCGACGGCAGCAGCGGCCTGCAGGGCATCCAGAAGGGCATGACGCAGATGCGTCAGCAGGCCCACACCGTGGCCACCGAGAACGCCGGCAGCCGCCAGAGCAACACGGCGATGGTCGAGATGAGCGCGAGCCAGCGTCACGTGGAAGCGAACGTGAAGACCCTGCAAGCCGAAGACCGCATGATCGGGAGCCTGCTCGACGTCCGCGCCTGACGCGGAAGCGAGGGACACCATGGAAGCACCGCTGACCAATCCGGCACCACCGACCGTCCCGGCCACCCGGCCGAGCGGTTCGGACCGCCTGGGTCTCGGCCAGCTGTCTGCGCCATCGGAGTTCGATCGCCCGCTGAACGACCCCGAAGCCGGGGCCGCGCGCCGTCCGATCGAGGACCGCGCCGAGCAGCAGCGCAACCGCAACGGGGACGAGGGCGACCCGCGTGCCGACCTGGTCCTGCCCCGCAACGACCGCGAAATGGCCGGCCAGGCGCGCCTGGCGGCCGAGATCGAGGCGTTTCAGTCCGGCACGACCGACGACGCCCGTCCGGGCGAGGAGCGCATCGCCGACGGTGGCGCACTGGAGGATTCCGGGGTCGAGGCCCTGCGCCGGCGTGTGGAACTGGCCTTCAGCTTTGCCGGTCCGGCCGAGGAACCCCGCCGCGAGCTGAACATCGTCGTCTGACCGCGGCGGTACCGCCCTGCGAGATCAGGCATCCCCGCGCCGGGGGAATTCCGCCAGCCACTCCTGCGCCCGCTCCCCCGCATGCAGCCGCTCGTCCGCGTTGAGTTCGCGTGCCACCCGCTCGCGATAGCGCGCCGCACTGGCCACGCCCATCTCCGCCGCGATCGCATACCACTTGAAGGCGGAGACATCCGAGCGCTCCACGCCCTCGCCCATCGCGAACAGCCGCGCCAGGTTGGCGGCCCCGCGGCCCTCGCCGGCCTCGGCCGCCAGCAGATACCACTGCGCCGCCTGCTCGGCGTCCTGCGGCAACCCGCGCCCCTCGTCGAACTTCAGGCCCAGGTTGAACATCGCCTGCGGATTGCCGCCCTCGGCGGCGGCATGGAACCAGCGCGCCGCCTCGTTCGGGCTGGCCTCCACGCCGTCGCCCTGTTCGAACAGCACCGCCAGATTGAACGCGGCATCCGGCCAGCCCGCCTCGGCCGCCTGCAGATACCAGATCGCGGCACGCGCCGGGTCGCGCGGCATGTGCGTGCCTTCATCCAGCAGCACCCCCAGGTTGTAGGCCGCGAGCGGATCACCCGCGGTGGCGGCCTGCTGCCAGCGGTCCACCGCCCGCGCGGTATCTCCGTCCCTCCAGGCCGCGCGCGCCTGCTCGAGCAGCCCGCGCGGATCATTTGATGCATTCATGGTGCGAACTCGGTTCGGGGCATGTCGGCCGGCAATGTACCGACCGGACAACGCAGCGTCGATGTCCCCCACGGCGGTCGGGCACGCGAACCACAGAGTGTGACGCCATTCTCTTTTTTCACCGGCATCCCGCTTGCGTGCGGATCCGGCCGGCGCGGCTCGGGAACTCACCCCCGGGGGGCAGGAGACGCAGGGGTGACGGGACCCTGTCCCTGATTCTTACCCTTGTCCCAATGAGGAGGACCTCAATGAAACGTTCCACGAAACTGCTGGCAGCCACCGCCATCGTGCCCTTTGCCCTGCTGATCGCCGGCTGCGGCGGTGACGACATGGGCATGGACGAGTTCGAAGAACAGCAGATGGAAGAAGGCGCGCCGCCGGCCGAGGACGGTATGGAAGGTGGCATGCAGGAAGGCGCCCCGCCGGAAGGTGACATGGGAGGCCAGGGAATGGAACCCGAAGGCGATGGCATGGACGACGGCATGGGTGGTGACATGGAAGGCGACGACGAACCCCAGTTCTGATCGTCCCGCCCGAATGCTCCGCCGGGGCGATGCGAACGCATTTCCCGGCCACCGGGCCCGACCGGAAACCTTCTCCGGTCGGGCCTTTTATTGCTTCTCGCCTGCAACCTGCGAGCGGGGACCGGGGGTCAGGAACGCTTGCAGCTCAGCACCGGTGCGTCATTCCTGCGGAAATCGTCCGGGGGTGATATAGCGCCCGCCCAGCTCCCAGTTGATACTGGTCTCGGGGGCGGTACCGGACCCGGCTCCGCCTCCGGCCGGCGGAAAGCCGCGATGCACACCGGCCAGCAGCTGCCAGCGATCGTCCACGTCAAAGGTCATGGAAGCTCCGGGCAGCCATTCGCTGCAGGCGTTCGACCGCCGGTAGTCCACGGTATTGCGGCTGGCGTCCGCGTACGGAACCCGTGAGGTCTTCACGTCTTCTCCGGAGCCGCTCCGGAGCGGAGCTGCCCGAAGCACAACTCAACGAATCAGCGGTTGATCCGCCAGACTTTCGATTTCGATGCGGTCGGCACAGTCCGCGACCGCGCCTTCGGGGCCTTCGCAATCGGCGACGTCGTTGACGAGGATGCGCCCGACGCGATCGCAGGACGTATCCGTCATGCGGAAGGCCCGCACCGAGGTGCTCCCCGCCCGCAGCGGTGCCATCTCCAGCAGCGTCCGGCTCTGGATGATGCCGTCATCGCCGAACACCACCAGATCCAGCTGCAGCGACTCCAGCGCCTGATCCAGGCCGTTCTCCAGTACCAGATGGGCGCGACAGTCGTCGCCGTCGGGCTCCAGCTTGTTCAGCTGGACGCCGATCCCGCCGCCGTCCTCCGCCAGTGCCGGCAGCGCCAGGACCAGCCCCAGCACGCCTGCCGCGAGTCCGCCGTGAATCTGCCGCTTTCGTGTCATCTCGCCTGCCTCCACAACGCGTCGATCCGTCGTTCGTCAGCGCACCGAAAAATTCACCGGCACCACGATCTCGTAGCCGTCCAGACCGATACTGTCCGGCGCCGGGAACGGGTCGGCCCGCTGCACCATGTCTTCCACCGCGCGATCCAGGATCCCGGAGCCGGAACTCTCCTGGATGTCGTAGTCGATCACCGAACCATCACGGGCGAGCTGCAGCCGGACCTCCACGGTACCTTCCTGCCGGCGACGCTGGGCCGCTCTGGGATAGCGCTTGTGCTGCTCGACCCAGGCCTGCAGTTCGGCAAGGTAGTCACTCTCCGCCCCGGGGTCGCCACCGCCCGTGGCATCCGTCTCGGCAGCCCCCTCCGGGTCCCCGGCGGGGCCGGACTCGTCGGCCGTCGGGTCCGTTTCGCCCGGCTCATCGGCCACGGCATCGGTTTCGGCGACCGTCTCGGCCGTGCCAGCGGGCTCCGGCTCGGGCTCCGGCTCGGGCTCCGGTTCGGGTTCCGGCTCGGGTTCCGGCTCGGGTTCCGGTTCGGGTTC
>NZ_MUZR01000018.1 GCF_001995255.1 Thioalkalivibrio halophilus
GATACGCGGGATGGCGCCGGCCTTCAGCCATTACCTGGCGCAGACGGTCCGGCGCCATCCCGCGTATCTGCTCGAGGCGCTGGACGACGGGGGGCACATGCCCGCCTGTAACGACGCGGACTTTCATGCAGTCCTGCAGGCCCGGGTGGACGCGGCGGAGGACGAGGACGGCCTGCGTCGGGCGCTGCGCGAGACGCGCCATCGCGAGCTGCTGCGGATTGGCTGGCGCGACCTGGCCGGCGCGGCGGACCTGGAAGAAGTCATGCACGATCTCAGCCGCCTGGCGGATGGCCTGATCGGTGCGGCGCTGGGGTGGCTGGATACGCGTTACCGCGAGCGCCACGGCCAGCCGCGCAGCGCCGAGGACGGATCGCCGCAGTCGCTGGTGGTGCTGGGGCTGGGCAAGCTGGGTGGCGGCGAGCTGAATTTCTCCTCGGACATCGATCTGATCTTTGCCTTCGAGGAGAACGGTGAGACCGACGGCGCGAAGCCGCTGGACAACCCGACCTATTTCCAGCGCCTCGGCCGGGCGCTGATCGCGGTGCTGTCCGAGGTGACCGCGGACGGCTTCTGCTACCGGGTCGACATGCGCCTGCGGCCGTTCGGGGATACCGGCCCCCTGGCGATGCACTTCGACGCGATGGAGGATTACTACCAGGCCCATGGTCGGGAGTGGGAACGCTACGCGCTGATCAAGGCGCGGGTGATCGCCGGGGACGTCGAGGCCGGCGGGCGCCTGATGCGCCGGCTGCGCCCGTTCATCTATCGCCGTTACCTGGATTACGGCTCGCTGGCCAACCTGCGCCAGCTCAAGCAGATGATCAACGACGAGTCCGCGCGCAAGGGGCGGTTCGAGGACGTCAAGCACGGCGAGGGCGGGATCCGCGAGATCGAGTTCATCGGCCAGGCCTTCCAGTTGATCCGCGGGGGACGCGATCAGGCCCTGCAGCGGCGCGACCTGCTGGGCGTGCTGGCGGTGCTCGGGGAGCGCGAGCTGCTGCCCGATTACGTGGTGGAACAGCTGGAGCGCGGTTATCGTTTCCTGCGGCGGGTGGAGAACCGCCTGCAGATGCTCAACGACCAGCAGACCCACCGTCTGCCGCGCGAGGGCGATGACCGCGCGCGCCTGGCGCTGGCCATGGGGTTCGAGGACGAGGGCAGTTTCGAGGCCGCGCTGGTACGCGAACAGCACCGGGTCCATGCCCATTTCGATCAGGTCTTCGTTGCCCCGCAGCGGGCCGGCGAAGAAAGCATGGAGGACTCGCCGGAGGCCGATCGCGAACAGCAGATCCAGCGGCTGTGGATGGGCACGCTGAACGAGGACGAGGCCCGTGAGGCGCTGGCCGGACTCGGCTTCAACGATCCCGGGTCGGCCTTCGCCGGCATCAATGATCTGCGCGAAAGCCCCGGGGTGCGGGCGATGAGCACCACCGGGCGTCAGCGTCTCGACCGGCTGATGCCGTTGCTGCTGGGGGCCATCGCCGAGCAGGACGCGCCCGACGATGTCCTGCCGCGGGCGCTGCAGCTGATTCGCACCATCGCGCGGCGCTCGGTGTATCTGTCGCTGTTGGTGGAAAACCCGCTGGCGCTGTCCCAGCTGGTGCGCCTGGTGGGCGCGAGTCCGTGGATCAGCGACCAGCTGACCCATCATCCCCTGCTGCTGGACGAACTGCTGGATCCGCGCGCGCTGTACGCTCCGCCGGACCGCGAGGGCCTGCAGGCGGAACTGGAGGACGAGCTGGCACGCTTCCCGGGGCAGGACCACGAGCAGATGCTGGACCGCCTGCGGCAGTTCAAGCAGGTGCAGACCCTGCGCGTGGCGGCGGCCGACATTACCGGGTTCCTGCCGCTGATGAAGGTCTCGGATCATCTGACCTGGCTGGCGGAGGTGCTGCTGGAACAGGTGCTGCACCTGGCCTGGGAGCACATGGTGCAGCGTTTCGGCGCGCCGCAGTGCGGCGAGGATGCCAGCGCCTGCCGTCCGGCGCGTTTCGCGGTCATCGGCTACGGCAAGCTGGGTGGCTTCGAGCTGGGCTACGGTTCGGATCTCGATGTGGTGTTCCTGCACGACAGCGATGACAGCGCCAGTGCGCGCACCGCCGGGCCGAAGGTGATCGACAACAGCGAGTTCTTTGCCCGGGTCGCCCAGCGGGTGGTGCATCTGCTGGGGGCGTTCACCGCCTCCGGGCGGCTGTACGAAGTAGACACGCGGCTGCGCCCCTCGGGTACGGCCGGTTTGCTGGTTTCCGGGCTGGAGGCGTTCCGTCGCTACCAGGACGAGTCGGCCTGGACCTGGGAACACCAGGCACTGGTGCGGGCGCGCTTCGTGGCCGGAGATCGGTTGCTCGGCGAGGACTTCGCCGCCCTGCGCCGGGAGGTTCTGACCCGTCCGCGCGATGCCGATGCCCTGCGCCGCGAGGTGGTGGAGATGCGCCAGCGCATGTTGACCGAGCACGCGTCGAAACCGGGCGATGGCTTCCACCTCAAGCGCGACCGTGGCGGTATCACCGATATCGAATTCATGGTTCAATACTGGGTTCTGGTTGCCGCGCACGAGTATCCGGCAGTGTGCGAATACCCGGACAAGATCCGCACCCTGGAGGCCCTGGGCGCCAGTGGCGTGATCGACGCCGGGTTCAGCAGCGAACTGGCCGATGCCTACCGCGATCTGCGCAACCGCATCCACCGTTTGACCCTTGCCGGGCGCGACGCCCGCGTGGAACAGCCGGATGCGGAGCTGGAGGCGGTGCGCGCGCGGGTGACGCGTGCCTGGGAGAGCGTATTCGGCGATGCCGATGTTGATGCTGCTTCCCGCGGCTGACCCGACGGAACAACACGAAACCGAGGACGCAAGCGATGTCGATGGCCGACCGGGACGGGGTGATCTGGCTGGATGGCGAGATGGTGCCCTGGCGGGATGCGAAGACCCATGTTCTGACCCACACCCTGCACTACGGGATGGGGGTGTTCGAGGGTGTCCGGGCCTATCCCACCGATCACGGGCCGGCCATCTTTCGTCTCGAGGATCACACGCGGCGCCTGTTCAACTCCGCCAAGATCCTCGGCATGACCCTGCCGTTCACCGCCGAGCGTCTGAACCGTGCACAACAGGCGGCGATCACCGAGAACAATCTCGAGAGCGCCTATCTTCGGCCGATGGCCTTCTTCGGTTCCGAAGGCATGGGCCTGCGCGCCGACAATCTCGAGGTGCACGTGATGGTGGCGGCCTGGAGCTGGGGCAGCTACCTCGGCGACGACGGCATCGAGAACGGCATCCGCATCCGTACCTCGTCGTTCAGTCGGCACCACGTGAACGTGACCATGTGCAAGGCCAAGGCCAACGGCAATTACATGAACTCGATGATGGCCCTGCAGGAGGCCACCCGGTGCGGATATGACGAGGCCATGCTGCTGGACACCGAGGGCTACGTGGCCGAGGGCAGCGGCGAGAACATCTTCATCATCAGCGGCGGCGTGATCTACACGCCGGACCTGACTTCGGCGCTGGACGGCATTACCCGCCGCACCGTGATCGAACTGGCGGCCGAGGAGGGCTTCCGCGTGGTGGAGAAACGCATCACCCGCGACGAGGTTTACATCGCCGACGAGGCCTTCTTCACCGGGACCGCCGCCGAGGTCACCCCGATCCGCGAGGTGGACGACCGGCCGATCGGTACCGGCAGCCGCGGCCCCATCACCGAACTGCTGCAGTCGCGCTATTTCGACGTGGTCCACGGCCGTGACTCGCGGCATCAGGACTGGCTGACCTACGTCTGAACGGCGCGACCCCGACCCGGAGCGAGACCCGAACCATGGTGAATCCCGATACCGCCAGCCATCAGGACCAGTACACGACCGCCAATGCCGAGACGACGGTACGCGTGACCCAGCGGGATCTCCCGCTGCACTGCCCGACGCCCGGCACGGCCCTGTGGGCTTCCCATCCGCGGGTGTTCATCCCGATCGACGAGACCGAGGACGGGCGCTACCAGTGTCCCTATTGCGGCACGATCTACATCCTCGAAGACGCCGCCGACTGATCCCCCCGCCCGGGCCCGGCACGATCCCGGACCCGGGCGCAGGTACGACCATGACCCTGCCCCCCCTGGATCAGGCCCGCGTGCTGGTCGCCGGCGATCTGATGCTGGATCGCTACTGGCACGGCGCGACCGACCGCATCTCGCCGGAGGCGCCGGTGCCCGTGGTGCACGTGCGCGACATCGAGCAGCGTCCGGGCGGGGCCGGTAACGTCGCCCTGAACCTGGCCGCGCTGGGCGGTCGTCCCGACCTGGTGGGGGTGACCGGGGACGACACGGCCGCGTCCGATCTGTCCGCATTGCTGGAGGAGGCGGGTGTTCGCTGCCACTTCCGGCGCCGGTCGGGGGCCGCGACCATCACCAAGCTGCGGGTCATCAGTCGTCATCAGCAGCTGATCCGGCTGGATTTCGAGGACGGTTTCCCCGGCGCCACGGCCGGTGACCTGCTGGCGGATTTCGAACCGTTGCTGAGCGACTGCCAGGTGGTGGTGCTGTCCGACTACGCCAAGGGGGCGCTGCGCGACCCGCAGCCGCTGATCCGCGCGGCGCGGGCCGCCGGCCGCCCGGTGCTGGTGGACCCCAAGGGCACCGATTTCTCCGCCTACCGCGGCGCCAGTCTGGTCACGCCCAATCTCGCGGAACTGGAGGCCGTGGCCGGTCCCTGTCCGGACACGGCGGCGCTGGAGCGCGCGGCCACCGGTCTGCTCCGCGAGCATGGTATCGAGGCGTTGCTGGTCACGCGCGGGGCGGAGGGCATGACCCTGTTCCGTCCCGACCGGCCGCCGGTGCATCAGCCGGCCAGGGCACGCGAGGTGTTCGACGTGACCGGTGCCGGCGACACGGTGATCGCGACCCTCGCGGCCGCGGTGGCGGCCGGCGAGACGCTGGAGGATGCGATGCATCTGGCCAACCTCGCCGCCGGGATCGTGGTCGGCAAGCTGGGCACCGCGACGGTATCCCCGGACGAACTGCGCGCGGCGCGGCACGAGCCGGGGGGCGCCGATCGCGGCGTGCTGTCCCGCGCCGGGCTGATGGCCGCGCTGGAGCGCGCGCGGGCCGCCGGCGAGCGCATCGTGATGACCAACGGCTGCTTCGACCTGCTGCATGCCGGGCACGTGGCCTATCTGGAGCAGGCCCGGGCTCGCGGCGACCGGTTGGTGGTGGCGGTCAACGATGACGCCTCGGTGCAGCGCCTGAAGGGCGCCGGACGACCGGTAACCCCGCTGGAGGGCCGCATGGCCGTGCTCGCCGGGCTGGCCGCGGTCGACTGGGTAGTGCCGTTCGCCGAGGACACCCCGGCGGAGTTGATCGGCGAGATCCTGCCCGACGTGCTGGTCAAGGGCGGCGACTACAGGCCGGAAGACATCGCGGGTTATGATGCCGTCACTGCGGCCGGCGGCCGGGTCGAGGTGCTGGATTTCGTCGACGGCTGTTCGACCAGCGCGGTGATGGAGCGTATCCGACAGGGCCATTACTGAGACGAATTCCGGGGCAAAACCACACATGAAAGTACTCTATCTCGTGGGCATGGGCCGCAGCGGTTCGACCCTGCTGGACATCCTGCTGGACGCGCACAGCCAGGTGCGCGCGCTGGGCGGGGTCCGGCGCCTGGCGCATTACGCGCGCAAGCATCCCTGCCCCTGCGGCGCGCCCAGCTTCTGGGCCTGCGACTTCTGGTCGGCGGTCAACGCCCGGCTGGAGGAGCGCCTGGGCTGCAACCTGGAGACCCTGGACGTGCATGCGCGCGACCCGGCCCGTTTCAACGAGCACAACCGCACGTTGTTCGAGGTGGTCTCCGAGGTCAGCGGGGTCCCGTTCGTGACCGACAATTCCAAGTCGGTGCAGCGCCTGCGCCGGCTGATGGCCGCCCCGGACATCGAAGTGGTGCCCATCCACGTGCTGCGCGACCCGCGCGGGCGGGCGCAGTCGCTGCGCAAGCGCAAGCAGCAGAACTACCTCCCCACCTTCTCCTATTCCCATCGCTCGCTGCGGCTGTACCACCTGCTGCGCAACGAGCCGCACATCGTGGTGAACTACGAGAAGCTGGCCTACGACCCCGAGGACCAGCTGCCGAAGCTGATGGAGCGTCTGGGGCTGGAGTTCGAGCGCCCGCAGCTCGACTCCTGGGCGGAGATGGCGCATCACAACATCGGCTCGGCGGATGTCTTCCGCAAGACCGAGGGGAGCGTGATCTGGCCGGACGATGCCTGGAAGCAGGTGATCCCGCCGTACATGCAGCGCATCCAGAACGTGATCGCCTGGCCCGGACGGGTCGCCAACGACGCCAAGGAGCGTCGCTGGGGTCTGGACTGACGCACCCGCGTCCGCAGCCGGTCAGCGCGCCTCGCCGACCCGCAGCAGCCACTCCCGGTCGTGCTGCGCGGCACGCAGAAAGCCGCGCGCCCTCGGCCGGGCAAAGGCCAGCGGCAGCGGATCGAGGATCCACAGGTTCCGGCCGTCGCTGCCCAGCATGCGCGGATCCCGCCCGCGGAACCGGATCCCGTAGTCCCGCAGACCCGCCCACAGCGTCTCGGCCGCTTCCGGACCGGGCGGAGGGCCGCCGTCCGTCAGCGGGTGCATGTCCGGGATCGCCTCCTGGACCAGCCAGATCATGCCGCAATCCGCAGCGACCACCGCCACCGGCCGCGGCACCGCCAACCCCAGCCGCCGGAGGGTGAGCGCATGGCTCCAGACCCGACGCGCGACCCGGCGGGTGAGGGCCGGGCGCAGCAGGGCAGGCAGGGTCTGCCAGGGGGCGTCGATGCGTCGGGCCCGCAGCTCGTTGTTCGCCGGGGTCTCGGGTAGCTCGCCGGCCGCGTACAGCTGGCGGGCGATCTCGCCGGCCTGCTCACGGGTGATGCTGCGCCGGTCGTGGATGATCCCGAGGTCGTCGCTGCGAAAGCGCGGATAGTGTTTCCAGCCCCGTGCCGCGCGGTGCGCAACCCGGCGGGCGTGGCGGACGCGGGCGTGGCGCAGTGCCCGCAGGAAACGCTCCAGCTCGGCCTCGCTCGCGTCCCAGCCGCGCAGCTCGTGGTAGCGCCGGAAGCCCTCGCGGATGCGCGCCTCGGGCACGCGGGTCTTGGACGCGTACAGCCGCTGCAGGTGGCGCAGGGCGGCTCGCCGTCCGAGGGCGGCTCCACGCTGGCGTACCCGGTCCCCGTCGATCGCGTACAGCTTTCCGTCGCGGGGGATGAAGTTCAGCCAGTTGAGATCGTTCTGCACGACGCCGGCGCGGTGGTGTTCGGCCAGGGTGGTCAGCAGCCGGGCATGGGCCTCGTGCCCGGGATCGCCGCCGGGCGGTGGCCAGGGGGTATCCGCCTCGACCAGGTCCAGCACCAGCAGCCACGCGCGGTATTGCGGGCAGTAGCCGGCGTGGTGCAGCGCCGGCGCCGGCACGCCGGCCGCCTCCAGTCGGCGTGCCCCGCGGGCGCCACGGCGCCATTCGGCCCACTGCGCGATGCGCCCGAGATAGAACTTGGCGACCACCACACGGCCGTCCGCCAGCCGGGCGCGAAAGATCCGCCGCTTGCCCGGGTACTCGTGGAGGCAGTCCTCCAGCGCGAGGGGGCCGAGCCCGGCGACTTCCGGGCGGTCACCCGTTTGCGGCGTTGGGGCCATCGAATTCGTAGCCCAGCAGGTCCAGGTCGCGGCGGTAATGCTGCGCCACCATCTCCGCCAGGGTGTCGTCGTAGTAGCTGCGGTAGTCGTCGCGTTCGCTGGCGCGGCGCAGATGCGGAAGCTCGGGCGTCGGGATCCCGATGCGCTGACAGATCGTGGCGAAATCCTCGTGCAGGTTCTCGTAGCGGCCGATGAAATCCACGATCACCCGCCCCTGCAGATCCACGATGTATTCGTGCTGCAGCTCCGCCGAGGTGTCCAGCATGTAGTCGTACGGCCGTTCGGGGTCGAATTTCAGCCGCAGGAAATCGCCGAAGGTGCTTGTGCCCTCCAGTACTTGGGGCTTCTCCCGCTGGATGTGGTGCCAGGAGCTCACCTGCAGATCCCAGGGATTGCGCACGATCGCGCACTTGAACAGCTCGCGGTAGACCGGCTCCGGCAGCATCTCCTTCGCCGCGATCGCCTTCGCGTGCCGCGGAAACTTCAGCCCCAGCTTGTGCCGCGGCCGGGTCAGCTGACTGACCTGGCTGGCCGCCCACAGCGGAATGCTGTACCAGCCGCCCCAGCGATACGGCCGCAGCGCCGCCCGGATGCTGGTCCCGCCCGTCTTGGCGATGTGCACGAACAGGAAATTCTTGCGATAGGAAATCAGCATAAATCGGGGTTCGGCTGCGAACGGTCGCGGCATTGTAACCGCGGGCGCTTCAGGAGTCCGCGGGGTTGCGCCGCGCGTTCAGTGAGCGCAGGGCATGGAGTACGGCCTCGTCGGCGTCCCGCCGCGAGGACTGGCGGCGCAGCCAGTCGCGGTGCACGAACTGGATCTCTCCGACGACCTGCGATACCCCGGCCAGACGGGCCACCGCCAGCCGATGGTTGCCGTTCGCCACCTTGATGAATTCGCCCTCCGGGCCGATGGCCACGCCGATCTCGTCCTTGCCCAGACCGGCGACGTATCCGTTCTCCGCCATGTTGCGGGCGAGGCCACGGTACCGCTCGAGGTACTTGTCCAGTGAGCGCGCGATCTTCTCTTCGGCCTGGTCCTCGGTTTTTCCACGGGCCCGATAGTAGCGATGCAGCGCCTCGATGTGTTCGGAGCGGCTGCGTTCTTCGTCCAGTAGATGTTCCAGCAGGGCGTAGATCGGGTGCAGGTCGAAGGGTTCGGTCCGCCGGTGCCACTGCCCGCGACGCACGCGGCGGGGCAGGAACAGCCCGTCCAGGAAAAACCGGGCCTTGGATGCCGGATCGCGCTTGGCGAGGTAGCGCCGGAGTTCCCGGGTGGGCAGGTCGACGAGGACGGGCGGTTTCATGGGGTGTGTGTTTCCGGATTGGTCGTTGGCGCGATGCCCAGCGCCTCCAGATAGGCGCGGGCGCTCGTTTCGACGGTGTAGTTGGCGACGGCCTGTTGCAGCAGCCCCGGTTCGATGGGTGCCTCCAGCCCGCGGGCCATCCCTTCGGCCAGCGCGGAGGTATCGCCCATCGGGACGAGCGGGCCGAGGCGGCCCCCGGCGAGGATGTCGCGCGGACCGCTCGGGCAGTCGGTGGCCACCACCGGTGTCCCGAGCGCCATGGCTTCGACCAGGACATTGGGCGATCCCTCGAAGCGGGATGACAGCACGAACAGGCTGGCAGCGCGCATCAGCGGATACGGATTGGAGCGGAAGCCCGCCAGATCCACATGGTCGGCGATGCCCAGTTCGCGCGTCAGGCCCTGCAGGCGGTCCCGCTCCGGTCCTTCCCCCAGGATGATGAGCCGGCAGGGTCGCCGGGCATGCAGCAGCGCGAAGGCCCGCAGGAGGGTAGCGAAATCCTTTTGCGGCCGCAGTCGGCCCACCGCCAGGATCACCGGTGTTTCGCTCCGTGTGCCCGCTTCCAGCCATGGATGCTCCGCGGCTTCTTCAGCCCTGGCAATCAGGGATGGCGAGATCACCGGGTTGGCGATGACGCGGAAACGTTTCGACGGGATGCCCCCGATGCGGGCGAGGTCGTCGGCTACCGGCTGCGCCACGGCAACGATGGCATCCGCCAGCGGGTACAGTCGCCGGACGGGGCGGTAACGCAGCCATCGCTGCAGGGCGGTCTTGTCGGCCAGCGAGCCGCTGAGGTGCATCCCCATCCGCAGAACGATCCGCGTCGGGACCCGTGCCAGCCGGCGCGCTCGCAGGGCCACGCGGCCGGCGCGATCCTTGGCCGCCAGCAAGGCGTCGGGACTCTGGCGACGCAGGTAGCGGGTGACCGCGGGCAGCGCCAGCAGGGAGGTGCGCGCATCCAGCCGGATCACATTGACCTCTGCCGGGATATCTTCGACATGGCCGCCACGGGCCTTCAGCAGTAGCAGATCCACCTGCACGCCGGCATCCACGAACCCGCGCAGCAGATGGTTCATCATCTTTTCGACGCCGCCATCCCCGGTGTAGGAAACGAGTACGGCCAGCCGCGGGGTTGTCATGCCGGTTTCCGTTCCTCGTTGTAGGCCTGAAGCAGGTGCGGCCATCCGAGGGCGCCGCGTTCGCGGGTCGCCGGCCATTTGTCCAGCGAACGCCGCAGACGCGACAGGTTGTCCTGAAGCCCCCGATAGTAGCCGATCCGGCCCCGGTCCCAGTCGATCAGCCAGACCTGCCCGTTGCCCTGGATCAGGATGTTGCGGGCGTTGAGATCCGCATGCCAGGCGCCATGGGCGTGGAACCGGGCGATCACGCGCCCGACCGCATCCCACAGTTCGGGCGTGTCCTTTCCGTCCCCGATCCATTCGTCCAGCGGGTGGCTGTCCGGGATGCGTTCGCTCAGCAGATCGCCACGATACACCGGCCCGTGGCGGCAGACCCGTGCGGCCCCCGGACGCGGGACCGGCAGCCCCAGTTCGTGCAGTCGCGCCATCAGGCGCCACTCGCGCACAGGACGGCTGCGTTCCAGCCCGGTCCACAGGTAGGTATCCGTGGCAACCCGGGCCATCAGTCCGCCCCGCCAGTAATGGCGCAGGACCCAGTCGCGCCCCTCGTGACGCAGGAAGTGGGTCGCACGCCGACCGCTGCTGCTGCCGGTCCACTGACCTCGTGCCCGCAATGACTCGGGGTCGAACAGGTCGTTATTGCACTCCCGGAGCATTCCGGGGTCGGACAGGATACGGCACTGTCGCCTCCGCGGATGGGAGCGCCAGTGTTCAAGTGCGGGCTCGTCGACCTGTCGTGGATTGTCCATGAGGATCACTGGTATTCCAGCCGGGGAATGGCAGGATGAGGGTCCATGTTCCGCTGGCACTCGTCACCGAGGCTCTCTTGAGAGACACACGACGTTTCAGTGGCGTCGCACGCGATGGGTGAGACCGGTCATCCAGAGCGAAAAAGCCTCTTTCCAGTGGCCCGCTCGCGCTCGCCCACGGGCTGCGCGGGAGCAGAGCCTCGGGCGTATCAGCCCGCACCGGACAGCGTGATGAGCCATCACCTCGGCTTCGCGGTCGTTATCCCGTTCAAGAATCTCGGACAACATGGCATAGGGTTTCGGCTGGTCCGGCTCGTGCTGGATCGCGCAGCGCAGATGCTCCCGGGCTTCCCTAACCCTTCCGACATTCAGGAGGTTGGTAGCCAGGAAATACCGGGCATCAGATTTGTATGGGCAAGCCTCCACCCACTCGCGGCTTGTCTTCATATCCTCGGGGGACGGGCGTCCCGAAAGCCGGGGGAGGGGTATCGGATCGTGTCCCAGAAATGCGCAGATTTGTTCCCCGGCGTTGCCGTCTGCGATGTCCACAGTACAGAGCCGATCTGCCTCGCCCAGATGTTTCTCAAAATACTCCCGTACCTGATGCGTGTGTTGTTCGTGGATTTCTGCAAGCCTTCCCTTCGGAATCTCAGGCAATCGCTGGATGTTTGCATCCACGTAGAGACGGTACTGAATCCGGTTGTAGGGTGACAGTTTCCGGTCCTTCATATGTCCGCGGGCGCTACGTTCCCAGTGGTCAGGGTCGCGATGGACAAGTATGAAGCGACTATCTGGCCAGCGCTCGGCGAGCTGCGGGTAAAGGCCCGGAAACGGGACGTCGCTGAAGGCGTCACGCGACTCAATGAGTGGGGTCAGCCGTTGTAGTACCCGTTCAGGGTTATCCTCCAGCCCACGTACTGCCTCCATCAGATTCTCGCCATTGAAGAATTTGGGGAAATGGAGTGTGGTGTACCCCAGGCTGGACAGAAGGATGTCCGTGCTGCGAGTCATCGTGCGGTGCAGGGAGATCACAAAAATCTTGCTTTTCGTCACGGGCACTCCTCGAACTCGAAACCCAGCAACTGGATCTCCCTTGCGAAGAAGACCTCGACAATCCTTCGCGTCTCGTCATCATAAAGGCTTACCACATCCCGGGCTTTGCGATACCCCCCCTTGGCAGAAAGGCCCCGCAGAGTTTCACCTACATCCTCCGGTAGTCCAAGCTCACGGGACACGTCGCCCAGCTCTTCGTTCAGCCGGTCATAGCGGATCAATCGATCTACGCCAAGGATGCCGTTGACGGTGTAGCAGTCGAAATTGCTCTTCAGTCCGTTCCCGGACAGAATGAAGTCCCGGAATGAAAGCCCCGTCTTCCGCTTCTTGGGATCCCAGAAGTACCGAGACACCATTTTATCCCAAGGGTTTCTTTCAATGGAAAATTTGTAGTACGAGTTCCAGATTTCTTCGCCCACGCGCTCACGTATCGCCCTGGCGGGCATGTGATCCCAGTAGCGCTTGGGGGCGCGGGTTGTCGCTCGCAGGGCCTTTTCCGGGTTGCCTGATCGAGTGCCGACAGATGAACGAAGCCAGCGTGGCCATTGTCGGGGCGTCAGGGTGCGCAATGCCTGTTCGAAGTTCTGTGCTGTAGGATAGCCGCGTTGGTAGCGTTCCTTCTCATCACCCCAGGTAAGTGGAGTGATGATGTCTTCGGGGCCCATGAACCTTGAAAGGGCCATTTCCACCGATGTCCCGCCGACCTTTCCGGTCTTGATGAAGATAAACTTGTATTCATGAGAGATCAGCATGTCAATAGCCCGTCTCGGAAAGATCGGTCTCAAGCGATTGGGGCAACTTTGTATTGCCGCCATGAACCGTTTCGTTTGCTCGTGCCCACAAATCCAGAATCGGGAATTCGGTTAGCCGCTCCCGGTATTTCTGTTTCCTATGCAGCTCCATCGGCAGTCCATGCGTTTTGTCCGCAGTTGGATGTGATTCAGTCCCTGGTATCCCGACGTGGATGAGGAGCTCATTCACCGGAGCGCTCTTCATGGCTGCGGCCCTTGTTCCTTGCGCGAGCGGCCTCCTTCTTTTTCTTGTGTTTCAGACGTCGATGAATGAAGCGAATGGATTTCGTCGCATCTTCGAAGAGCCATTGTTGGTCTTCCTTCATGCCGGTCGGCCGGAGCACCTCCTGGGCAAGCGGCAATCTGCTCAGGTCGCGTTCGTAAAGCCACTTCACTTCGGACGGGGTCATGGGTTCGTACGGATAGAATCCGACTTCCCGATACCATTCGGCGAAGCGGTGAAGGAGGCTCTTGCGCCGGAATTTTGAACTCTCGGCATTGGGGAGCCACATCATGAATGGATACGGTGTAAACCCCATTCTGACGCCGAGTTCGCGAGCCTGCTGGTTGTTTTCGCCTTCGGTGGGCATGAAGCCCCAGTCGGCTTCACGCAGGCGAGCCGTGTGAAACAGCCCGGTGGCAGCAAAATGGGCGCGGCGGCTGACTGAGTCATCGCGGAAATAAACTGGCACTTCCGGGTCGATGTGGAAGTTGAGCGAACCGGGGCGCCGGTTGGCCTTGAGGAATGTGGTGGCAAGTTCCACGGCTTCCGGATGGACTGCGAAAAAGCGCTTCCAGTGTTGCTCGTCCCGTTCGTCCAGATCCCGCACGATCTGCTGGTCGTCCTGGATGAACAGGGCCAGGTCGTCACCGTCGCGATCATCCAGGGCCTGCTGCATGTTGGCGTAGAGACCGCCCAGATATGCGGTGCTTGCGCGATCGTTGCGTATGACACGGATCCTCTCGCCGAACGCTTCCAGCGCGGTGTCCACTGCGGGGTCGGTGCTGCCGTCATCCATCACCGTAACGGGATACTGGGGTGCATGCCGAAACAGCGAGTCGAGGCAATTGTGCAGGTAACGGCCCCGGTTGTAGGAAAAGACGACAATCCGCACGGTTAGCTCGGTTCGTTGGATTGAGTGGGGCGGGTAGCTGGGCGGATGGGGTCCCATCCGAGTTTTCGGGCGAATGCGGCGGCCCACATTACCCCGAACATTATCCCATACAGGTGTTCAACCCGGAAACGATTGAGATTTGCACTGGCCAGTGATGCGACCAGGAACGTTATCAGGAACGCAGCTGCCGCAAGTGCGAGGAAGCGCGCTGCATTGTTTCGTCTCAGCTGAATCCGTATTTCATTCATGGAGAGCAGGATTGTCATGATGATGAATGCGTATCCGATGCTTCCAAACCGGAGCATTATCTCAAGGTGGCCGTTATGGAAATGCCCCTGTCGGCCTTCAAGGACCTCGGGAAGATCAGGGTCCTCGAATCGGAGATATCGCGGATCAGCTGGCCCGTATCCCATCATCGGGCGTTCCATGAGATATCCGAACCCTGTCACTAGATAAGCGGCCCGGATGGCCTGCCCGTCCGAGGGCAGCTCTTCGATCCAGTTGCTCGGTGGCGTGGTGATCATAGCCCGGAGAAATTCACCCTGGTCGCCCGCGGCCCACCGGTCCTGAATATTGTCCCATGATGCGGCGAGTACCCCTGCCGCCGTCATTAGGCCGAGCAGAATGGTGACGCCGACCGTGCGAGAATGTTTCGCCGAGAGTTCCCGGCGGCCGAACCAGAGCATGGCCGGCACCAGGAATACGAGACCGATCAGAGTCGCAAGCCAGATGGTTCGGGCCTGAAATACGACGATGCCGACCAACGCCACGGTCGTTGCGCAGACCCAGAGGGTGATGCGCCATACCAGTCCCCACCCCCGTGTCTGCCCCAGCAGGGCGGGTGCCAGGGCGAGAGCCGCTAGAACCAGGGTCGCGAGTTTGAGGCCATCGATCCAGGGGTTGACACCCTCCATGTAGCGATGTCCTTCGAAAATGGCGGCATGCAGCTCCGATAAGGAAAAGCCGCTGGCCAGCATCAGCAGGAAGCCCAGCGCCCAGGTGACCACGACCCCGAGCGAATGACGGATCCAGTTGCCGCTCGCTGCCAGCATCAGGCCCACCAGCAGGATGGGGAGTGGCCCGGTTCGGACCCAGTCACCGGTTCCCTCCCATTGTTCGGCAGCCATGTCGGGGCGTTCTAAAAGCGCCGCTGCTGCCCCCCGCCCTATGACGTAGAGGATGAACCCCACCGTTACCCAAAGCATCGGGGAACTGCGCAGAGCCGCCCAGTGCTGGATGACGATAATGATGGCCAGCACCAGCATGATTGCCTGGAACAGCTGGCCCAGCGATATGCTGATGGACCCGAAGAAGGCGAAGCCGTATGCCGAGCCAATGGCCCAGTGCCTGAGTGGCCCGAGGCCTTGTTTGCCCTCGGTGCCGGGCTCAGCGGTTGATTCCATCATGATCATCGCGGCGCTTAAAATTGATATCCGAAGGCTCGGATCTCGGGTTCGCAGACCCGTTCGATCAGGGTCCTGTCTGATTGGCCGAGTACATCCCGGTATGAGCGCGTGTCCTTCCGGAATCCGCCTTTGGCTTTTTGTTCAGGTAGTTGTAATTGCGTCGCGTCGACCCGGAGCGTTTGCGCGAGTTCCGCCAGATCCGACTCGAGCCGTTCGTAAAGAAGAACCCGGTCGACGAGGAGGTCATCGTCGATGGCGTAGTGTGCCCAGTTGGAGATCCACTGAGGCTTGTTTTTCTCCATCCAGACCAGGTACTCGGACACGCTGGGGAAATCCGTCTGCCCCTGTTCTTCGCGTCGGCCCTTCATCCACCAGTACCGCGACAGGGCACGGTCCCATGGGTTACGCTCGACCGTGACCTTGAGATAGCTGTCCCATACATGGCGAGGAAGCAGCGCGCGAAGAGTTCGTGCAGTAGTGTGCTGCCTCCAGCGTGCGCGTTGTCCCTGCGTCAGCAGCCGGCGCCACTCCCGGAACCCGCGGTGTGCACGAACGGGCTTCCGGTCACCGGTGGGGCCATAGCCGCCCTCTTCCTGTCGGAGTCTTTCTTCGCCCCGCTCCGAGCTCAGGCGCGTGACGATGTCTCCGGGGCCGCACAGGCGGGAGAGCGCGATCTCGATGCTGCTGCCGGCGGTTTTGCGGGTCTTGATGAAGATGAAGCGGTGCCGGTGGCAAACGATCATCCGGCGGGGCCCCCGGTGTTTGGCGAGAATATCGGTCTTATTACACCACAAACCGAGCAGGGCCGACCAGGTGAGCGGCTCACTTGAGCCTGACACGGTTAAGCCGGGTGTGGAATTTCGCAGGATGTATCATATGTGTACACGAGATCGAGTATGGTGCGTGCGCGCCTTCATTCCGGCCGGTTAACGGGGGCGACAGCATTGAACTCGCAATTGGTGATTTTTGCACCCTTCAAGGCCTGGGGCGGGATCGAGCGCAAGATGCTGATCCTGAGTCGGGAGTTCCTGCAACTGGACATCCGGCCCCGGCTTGTGCTGACCCGCGGCGGACAGGTGCCCTACCCGGAGGAACTCCCGGCGGCCGTGGAGGTAGTGGATCTTCAGAGCAGGGGTAAATTCGACAGCCTGTTCAAGCTGCGGCGTCTGCTGCGGCAGGATCCGCCCGGGGCCGTGCTGACCGCCAAGGACCATTCGGCCAAGGTGGCGGTGCTGGGGCGCATGCTGGGGTGGGTGCCGTCGCCGGTGTTCGTGAAGGTGACCAATACTCCGAGCCAGACGTTGCGCCGCCCATTTAAGCGCCGTTCGGCGCGCTGGCTGTACCGGCATGCCGACCGGGTCATCGCGATCTCCGAAGGCGTCCGGGATGACCTGGTCGAGCATTTTGACGTGGATCCCGAACGGATCGAGGTGATCTACAACCCGACCGTAACCCCGGACATCCCCGAGCGCGTGAAGGCGCCGGTGGATCATCCCTGGTTCGCCGGTGACGGACCGCCGGTCATTGTCGGGGCCGGTCGTCTGACACCGCAGAAGGACTTTGCCACGCTGCTGGAGGCCTTCGCCCGGGTGCACGAACGGCGTGCGGTGCGGCTGGTGATCCTGGGCGAGGGCCCCCTGCGTGAAGCCCTGCTGGAGCAGGCACGGCGGCTGGGGGTGGCGGAGGCCGTTGACCTTCCCGGCTATGTCCCGGACCCGTTGCCCTATTTCGCCCGGGCCGGGGTCTTCTGCCTTTCTTCGCGTTATGAAGGGCTGGGTAACGTCCTGATCGAGGCGCTGGCGGCCGGAGCGCCGGCGGTGGCCACCGACTGTCCTTCCGGCCCGGCCGAGATCCTTCAGCACGGTCGGATCGGTCCGCTCGTGCCGGTGGGGGACGCGAATGCCCTGGCCGGGGCCCTGGAGGCGACGCTGGAAAACCCGCCCGGGGAGGAGCGGATCCGCGAAGGCCTGGATCGCTTCCGCAGCGACCGTGTCGCCCTTCGGTATGCGCAGGTCATGGGGCTGGTGAAGGCAGAGTCGACTGCGGCCCGTTCGTGAGGCGCGGCCGGCTGCCGTTATCCGGTTCTGTCGGAGACATACTCGGCAGGCGGGACATAACCGAGCCGGGCGAGCCGGTCGGATACGTTGGTGGCAAAGGCGCGCAGCTCTTCATCCTGCTGCCAGGCGTGGGCCCGGTCGGGACGAAAAGCCGCGGCCGCTGCGGCCACCCGTTCGGCATCGGGGGGGCAGCCGCAGAACTCCAGGGCCTGCGGCAGCAGTCGCGCCGGATCTCTCAGCAGGTCCTCGTAGGCGATCTCCATCGCATTGGGGCCCAGGGCCCGGACATGCTCCCGGGCCCGCTGCAGGTAGCTTTCCCACAGGGAGAAGCCGCCTTCCAGCGTGCGGCACCGTACCTGTGGAGCGAAGCCGCGCCGCGCCGGGGCGCCGGGGTGGTTGCGATACCAGCCCCGCAGGGATCGATAGCGGCGCACGCGCCGGTCGAACACCCCGCGGCGGCGGGCGCGCAGGCTTGCCGCCACATCCACGCCGTGCCGCGTGATGTGCAGCACGCGGGCCTGCGGAAAGAGCTCCAGCCACAGCGGCAGGGTGTAGGTGTTGCGCGGGTCCTTCCAGCCCCAGGGCCGGTTCTGTCCGGGCATGCCGCCGCCGCGCAGACCGCGGCGGAACCCGAGGAAGCGCAGACTGGCGGGCCCGCGCACGACCCCTTCCATGTAGTCCAGCAGCCACGGCCTGAGTGTTTCGTCCTCCAGTAGCCAGTCGAACGACTCCGGGCGGTCCCAGGTCGCGGAGGCCTCGCGGAAGAGCCAGGCGTTGATCGCGTTGGTGAAGGCCGCCTCTTCGTTGCGGCTGGCACCGACCCCCATGAAGAATCCGGCTTGTTGCAGCACCCGGGTCAGCAGGCTGGTGCCCGAGCGGTGCATGCCGATGATGATGACGGGGGGGGTCGCACGGGTGGTCATGATGCAGCGCTGTAATAGCGGTAGCCCGCGTACCAGGGGTCCAGGCGCTCGTTGATGATGGCCTCGACGTATTCGAGGCTCTCGCCGTCGAGGTATTCGCGGTAGCCGCCGACTTCGCCCTTGCGGGTCTTGTAGCTTTCGGTGTCGTCGGCGTCGCGGGCGGCCAGCGAACTGCTCCCCATCGCGTTGCGGGATTCCAGCTGGCGCATGTTGTCGAAGCGGCCGAAGTCTACCGCGGCCCGGAGTGTTTCCGTGGATACGTCCTGCATGCCGATGAATTCGAGCACCCGCCGGAGCTGGCCAGCGGTGTCGGCGTGCAGGTCTTCATAGCGCAGCAGCAGGAAATCGCCCGGCACGTCACGGTTGCGCGCCCAGATGTTGTAGAAATCGACCAATGTCTCGATCCCGCCGCGCCGCTCCCTGACATAGTCTTCCATTCGGCCCTGGTAGTTCGCGTTGCGGCGGGTCTTCTGGAAATAGGACGAAACAAGGACATCCCGGGGGTCGCGGACCATAAAGACGACCTTGCGCCCCGCATAGTCACTCTTGTCCTGCTCCAGCTCCTCCGGGAGCAGAAACTCCGGACCGCCGTCGTGGTGCTGCAGGATGTAGGGGATGTCGCGCCAGGGGCGGGCATAGCCCCGCAGGCGCAGCGGCTTGCGCAGACGGATGCCGTAATGCAACTCGAGGGACTTGCTGAGGAGCACGACCAGCCAGGTCCTCCCGCATTTGGGGTAGGAGATCAGGTGGACGTCCGCACGCCGGCGCCGCCAGCGACGCCGGATATGCTGGATGCCGCGGCGCAGCGGGCCGCGATTGCGGGAAATGGCCGCCATGTTCAGCCGTCCTCGAAACGGTAGCCGAAGGCGTCGATCTCGCGCCGGCAGACGCGGTCGATGATCGCCCGGTCGTTATCGGTCAGGATCTCGCGGTAGTCTTGCCGCCCCTGGCGAAAGCCGCTCTTGGCCCGCTGCTCGGGCAGCCGGATGTCGGTGCCGAGGCCCAGTTCCTGCTGCAGTTCCGTAAGTTCGTCATTCAGTTTTTCGTAGCGCAGAACCCGGTCCACGGCGATCTCGTCATCGATGGTGTAGTGATCCCAGTTGCTGAGCCAGTGCGGCTTGTGTTCCTCCAGCCAGGCGAGGTATTCGCTCAGGCTCGGGAAGTTATCGCGCCCCTTCTCTTCCCAGCGGTGTTTCTGCCACCAGTAGCGCGACAGGGCCCGGTCCCAGGGGTTGCGCTCGATGGTGAAGCGGAAATAGGAGTGCCAGATTCCGGGTCCGATAAAGGAACGGATCTGTGGCGCGCGAGCATGTTGTGGGTACTCGGTGCGCCGTCCCCGGAAGAGCAGCCGTCGCCATTCCTTCCATCCTCGGTGTTCGAGGGGGCGCTTGTGGCAATTAGTGGGGCCCTGACCGCCTTCGGCCCGGCGCAGCTCTTCCTCGCCGCGATTGGCGCTCAAAGGGGTGATGATGTCCTCGGGCCCGCAGGCGCGCGAAAGCCCGACTTCCAGGCTGGAGCCGGCGGTCTTGCGTGTCTTGATGAAGATGAAGCGATTGCGGTGCGAGATGATCACGATGAAGGGCCTTGTCGGGCGACTGGCTGGGTGGATTAGATCACAGGCGCGGGAACGCGACCAATCAGTGGTCGGAGGATGCCGGCGGGTGAGCGAGGCCGAGCGCGGCCAGGTAGGCGCGGGCGGAGCGCGCCGCATCGAACGGGGTGGTGGCCTGGCGCAGGGTGTCCGCCGAGGGGGGGCTGTCCAGTACCTGCTGCAGTGCTTCGGCGAGGGCCGCGTCGTCGCCCATGGGCACGACCGGGCCCTGTTGGCCGTGGCCGAGGATGTCGGCGGGGCCGGTGGGGCAGTCGGTGGTAACGGCCGGGGTGCCGCAGGCGAGGGCCTCCACCAGTACCGCGCCGGAGCCCTCGCGTCGCGAGGTCAGGGCGAAGGCATCGGCGCGGGCCATCCAGGCGTAGGGGTTGCCCTGAAAGCCGGGCAGGCACAGGTCATCCATGATGTTGAGTTCGGTTGCCAGCCCCTCGAGGGCCGGGCGTTCGCGGCCTTCGCCGAGGATGATCAGACGGGCCGGGCGTTGTTGGCGGAGGCGCGCGAAGGCGCGCAGAAGGGTGGCGAAATCCTTGCGCGGCTCCAGGGAGCCAGTGCCCAGAATGACGGGGGCGGCCGGGTCGCGGTGGTCCGCCAGCCACGGGTGATGGGGATCCTCGGTGGCCTGCTGCAGCAGGGCCGGGGTCACGATCGGGTTGGGGATGACGTGCAGATGCGGTTGAGCCACGCCGGCGAGTCGCCGCAGGTCCTCGCCGACACCGGCCGACGGAGCGATCACGGCATCCGCGCGCGGATACCAGCGTTGCATGGAGCGCCGCAGGCGCCGGGCCCGGCGTCGGGGCAGGGCCTCCAGCGTGGCGGCGACCGACATGCCCATGCGGATCGCGACCGGCATGCGCGGTCGGGCCAGTGCGCGCGCGAGCAGCGCCGCGCGATTGAGGCGGTGGCTGGCGGTGTACAGGGCGCGGGGGCGGTGGCGCAGGAGATAAGCGATCAGCGCGGGCAGGACGGTGTTGCGGTGGGCGGCCCGCAGCGGGACATGGCGGACGTTGTCCGGCAGCTCGTCGATATACGGTCCGTGCCCGCAGATCGTCACCAGGTCGAATGGCTGGTCTACGTCTGCGAATTCCTGGACCAGGTTGGCCACCACGCGATCCACCCCGCTGTGTCCGGAGGTCGCGAAGAACAGGGCGACGGGGTGTTTGGCGCGATTACGCATCGGAAGATGTCGCCTGCCTCAGTGCATCCAGGCGCTCGGTGACCTCGGCCACCGTGATGCGCTCCATCACGTTCGGTTCGCGCACGCGCCGGCCCCAGCGCAGGTCTTCGGGCGGCTTGCCGAACGCGGCCCGGCAGGCCTCGGGGTACTGGTTGACCACCCATTGCCGGCTGCAATAGGGGCCGGTGCGGTCGGGGTTCGAGCCGGCGTACAGGCCGATCACCGGGGTGCCGGTGGCGTTGGCCATGTGGGCGGGGCCGGAGTCGGGCGAGACCAGCACCTGAGCGCATTCGAGCACGGCCAGCAGCTGCTTGAGGTCGGTCCGGCCGACCAGGTTGGTGACGGGGTGCCGGCATTGCGCGGCGATGGCCTCGCCGTATTCGCGTTCCAGGTCGGTGGGGCCGCCGGTCAGCACGATGTCCATGCCATGGCGCTCGGCGGCGTGGTCGGCGACCGCCGCGTAGCGTTCCGGGGCCCAGTTGCGGAAGTTGCGAAAGCGCGCGCTGGAGCACGGGTTGATGGCGAGCCAGGGTCGGTCCGCGGGCAGGTAGCCGGCGGCCCAGGTCCGGGCTGCATCCGGCACCGGAATGTCCCAGCGCAGAAGGCGTTCGCGCACCCCGAGCGCCTCGGCGAAGCCGAAGAAGCCGTCGAGTACGTGTTCGCGCGGGCGATGGGCGATGCGGTGGCGGGTGAACAGCCACTGGAAGTCGCGCGCGCGCTGGCGGTCGAAGCCCAGGCGCTGGCGCGCGGGGACCTGCAGGCCCAGCAGGCTGGCGCGCAGCGAGACCTGCATCTGCAGCAGGACGTCAAAGCGGCGTCCGCGCAGGGCGCGGCGCAGGTCGCCGTAGGCGCGGCGGCCGCGGTTCTTGTCCACGACCACGAATTCGACCCCGGGCAGTCCTTCCAGCAGCCGGTGTTCCAGCCGCCCGATGATCCAGGTGATGCGGGTCTGCGGCCAGGCGGCCTGCAGGCTGCGCACCACCGGGACGACGTGGGTGCAGTCACCCAGGGCCGACAGCCGTAGCAGGCACAGCTCGTCCGGCGGGGCATTGATCAGCGGGCGGTCGGCCGAATACTCAGGAGGCATCGTCCGGGCCCTGTTCGCGGGCGGCCTTCTTGCGCTTTTTCTTCAGGGCCTTCTTTTTCTTGTTATTCTGCCAGGGCATGCGCCCGATATGCTTGGTGCGCAGGCCGGGATACGGGTCGGGTGCGTCCTCGGGCTGGGTCTTGAACCGCCGATGGGCCCAGAAATACTGCTGCGGCGCGTGCCGGACCGCGTCTTCCAGCACCGCGTTCATGCGGGCGGCGTCGCGGGCGCGATCCTCGCCCGGGTAGTCCTCCAGCGGCGGCCCCACCACGAACTCGTAGCCGTCGCCGGCGTCGTTCACGTAATAGAACATCGGCAGCACCCGCGCCCGGCCCATGTGTGCCAGTCGCGACAGGCCGGTGGTCGTGGAGGCCTGCATGCCGAAAAACGGCGCGAACACCTGCTCGGTGCGCCGCATGTTCTGGTCGCCGGCGTACCAGATGGTCCCGCCCTTTTTCAGCTTGCGCAGGATCCCGCGGATGTCGTCCTTGGAGATCACGCGCTCCAGCTTGCGTTCGCGGCCGTAACGCAGGGCACGTTCCAGCACCGGTTTCTTGTCCATGGGCTTGTAGATCGCGGCCATCGGTACCTGTGCGCCGAACAGCCGACCGGCCATCTCGATGCAGGAGAAATGCCCGGACAGCAGGATCACCGGGTCACCGGCCTCGTGCGCTGCCTCCAGGTGCTCCATCCCGTGGAAGCGACACGGCACGCGA
This sequence comes from Thioalkalivibrio halophilus, assembly GCF_001995255.1. Classification (GTDB taxonomy): domain Bacteria; phylum Pseudomonadota; class Gammaproteobacteria; order Ectothiorhodospirales; family Ectothiorhodospiraceae; genus Thioalkalivibrio; species Thioalkalivibrio halophilus. The sequence continues at coordinate 22,782 of NZ_MUZR01000018.1, forward strand.
TCCACTGCCGGCCCGCCGAACCAGCCCAGGGCCACCTCGGCCACCCCGCGACCGGTGTAGCCGAAGTTCGCGCGCACCCAGCGTTCGCGTTCATCCGGGTCGAGGTCCGGGAAACACAGCTCGAGGTTGCGGCGCACCACGTAGCGCCGGTCCCGCGCCAGGTAGTAGAGCAGGTGGCCCAGCCCGGTGCCCAGGCGGATCGCCCAGCGCCAGGGCAGGCGGGCGAGCAGCCACAGCAGGGCGGTGGCCAGGGCCTGTCCCCAGTTGGCCGGATGCCAGGCTTGTTCGCGGCGTTGCGATGTCATCGTTGGTCGAAGTCGGGTGTCGGGTAGATAATGTTGCGCATTGTACATTCGGGACCGCCGGGACGGGGCGTCGCCGGTGGCCGTCTCCGGGGTCGCCCCCCGAAAGTGAGGAACGCGTGCAGGAAGGGATCGCAGCAGAGTTGCAGGCCGCCAGCCGGCTGTTCGGACAACTGGCCGAGGATGCGGAATTCCTCGGGGAGGTGGAGGCCGTCGCGCGGCGCTGGCTGGCCAGCCTGGATGCCGGCGGCCAGATCCTGCTCGCGGGTAACGGCGGCAGTGCGGCGGATGCCCAGCACATCGCGGCCGAGATCGTGTGCCGTTACCGCGTGGTGCGGCCGGGCGCGGCGGCGGTTGCGCTGACCACCGACACCTCGGTGCTGACGGCCATCGCCAACGACTTCGGTTACGAGCATGTGTTCGCGCGGCAGGTCGAGGCGCTGGGGCGTCCCGGCGATGTACTGGTCGGCTTCACCACCTCGGGCGAGTCCCCCAATGTGCTGCGCGCGCTGGAAACCGCCGGGCGCCGGGGCCTGACCACGGTCGCGCTGACCGGCGCGCGGGGGCTGCCCGCCGGCCCCGCGGTGGACCACCTGCTGGCGGTGCCGGACCCCGCGACCGCGCGGGTGCAGGAGGTGCACGGGCTCATCGGGCATCTGTTGTGCGCCGTGGTGGAAGATGCCCTGGTCGCCCGCGCGCAGGGCGATGCGGCGCCGTGAGCCGGCCGGCGCTGTTCCTCGACCGTGACGGCGTGATCAACGTGGATCACGCCTATGTGTACCGCCCCGAGGACTTCGATTTCATGCCCGGGATCTTCGAGCTGGTGGCCCGGGCCGGTGCCGCCGGCTACCCCGTTGTGGTGGTCACCAACCAGTCCGGCATCGGTCGCGGGTACTACGGCGAGGACGACTTCGAGCGGCTGACGCAGTGGATGCGGGCCCGTTTTGCCGAACGCGGCGGACGTCTGGATGCGGTCTATCACTGCCCGCACCATCCGCGCGATGCGCTGGAGCCCTGGCGGCGCGACTGTCCGGACCGCAAACCCGCCCCGGGCATGCTGTTGCGGGCGCGGGACGCGCTGGACGTGGATCTGGCGCATTCGGTACTGGTAGGGGACCGCCCCTCCGACCTGGAGGCCGCGCGCCGTGCCGGGGTGGGCACGCGGCTGCTGTTCGCTCCGGAGACCCCGGATGCGGAACAGGCGGCTGCGCTGCAGGCGGATCCGCAGGCACGGCGGATCCGTTCCCTGCAGGAGGCGGCGGCGCTTCTGGAGACGGAACGCTCCTGATGCGGCGCGCCGGTTACGCGGTCCTGTCACGCCTGCTGGCGCCGGTCATGGGCGCGGTCCTGTGGCGGCGTGCCGCGCGCAACCACGTCCCGGCGGCGCGCCGCCTGGAATGGTTGGGCCGGGGTGCCGCGCCGCCGTCGGGGGCATGGTGGGTGCATGCCGCCTCGGTGGGCGAGGTGGAGGCCGCCCTGCCGCTGATACGGGGCCTGCGCGAGCGATTCCCCCGGGTGTCCGTGCTGGTGACCACCACCACGCCCGAGGGCGCGGCGCGGATCACGGCGGCGGGCATCGACGACGTCCACCATCGTTTTCTGCCGCTGGATCTCCCCGGCGCCGTGCGGCGCTTCGTGGTCGCGGCCCGACCGCGTGCCGGGGTGATCGTGGAGACCGAGCTGTGGCCGCATCTGTTCGCGGCCTGCGAGCGCGCCGGGGTGCCCCTGGTGCTGGCCAGCGGCCGGCTCTCGGATCGTGCGTTCCGGCGCTATCAGCGCCAGCAGCCGCTGATCGGCGAGGTACTGGGCGTGCCCATGCGAATCCTTGCGCAGGATTCCACGGCCGCCGGGCGGTTCCGGGCACTGGGCGCGCCGCCCGGGCGGGTGGAGATCGGCGGCAACCTGAAGTTCGATCGCGATCCGCCTGCGGGCGCCGAGGGGGGCGCGGCACTGCGTGCCGCCCTGTGTTCCGCGGAGGTGCCGGTGTGGGCGGCGGTCAGTACCCGCGAGGGCGAGGACGAGGCCGTGCTGGCGGCTCATGCCGCCTTGCGCAGGCACCATCCGGACGCACGGCTGATCTGGGTACCGCGCCACCCGCAGCGTTTCGATACCGTGGCGCGGGCGGCCGCGGACGCGGGCCTGTCGGTGGCGCGACGCTCGCTGCAGGCGGACGCCCCCGGGCGCGCGGACCGCGAGGCCGACGTACTGCTGGGGGATACTCTCGGCGAGATGGGGCTCTATCTCGCGGCGGCCGACGTGGCCTTCGTCGGTGGCAGTCTGGTGCCGCTGGGCGGACAGAACCTGCTGGAGCCGGCGGCCCTGGGGCGACCGGTGCTCACCGGCCCGGACGTGTCGAATTTCGCCGCTGTCGCCCGCGCCCTGGATGCCGTGGATGCCCGCATCGAAGTCGCCGATGGCGACGCGCTGGGCGCGGCTCTGGTCGGACTGTTCGGCGACCCGGAACGAGGGCGGCGCATGGCCGTAGCCGGCCAGGATGTGGTGGCCTCCGGGCGCGGTGCCGTGGCGCGGGTCCTGGGTGTGCTGGAGGAGACGGTGGCGGCAGGCTGATTCCGTGCCGGCGCCGCCTGGCTTCCTGGCACAGAACCTGCCGATCGGTTATGGCCGGATCGAGGGCGTCCACCGGCCATGTTCGCGTGCGAGCACGCTCCCACCTTTCTGTTCGCATCACCCCGCCTGTGGGAGCGTGCTCGCACGCGAATCGGCAGGGTCCGGGTGACTCCCCGGAATCGCCGCATGACTTGCTCTCCGACTGCATCCGTTTGAATCGCAGCCAGCCCGGTCAGCGCCGGAGGATCACTCTTCGGGGCCGGCCTGTTCTTCCTCGCCGAACTGACCCTTCTGCAGCCCGGCGTAATGTCCGCCGGCCTCCATCAGCTCGTTGTGCGTACCGGATTCCACCACCTGGCCGTCGTCCAGCACCAGGATGCGGTCGGCGTCCTCCACCGTGGACAGGCGATGCGCGATCACCAGCGTGGTGCGTCCGCGCATCAGCTGTTCCAGGGCGTCCTGGATCTTCTGCTCGGACTCCGAGTCGAGTGCCGAGGTGGCCTCGTCGAGGATCAGGATGGGTGCGTCCTTGAGCAGGGCGCGGGCGATTGCCAGCCGTTGCCGCTGCCCGCCGGAGAGCATCACGCCGTTCTCGCCCACCACGGTGTCGAAGCCGTCGGGCAGGTCGTCGATGAACTCCAGGGCGTTGGCCGCGCGCGCAGCCTCGTGCAGCTCTTCGGCGGATGGTTCGCGCGCCAGGCCGTAGCCGATGTTGTTGGCCACGGTGTCGTTGAACAGCACCACCTGCTGGCTGACCAGCGCCATCTGCCCGCGCAGGTCGCGCAGTGGATATTCCCGCACCGGATGGCCGTCCAGGCGCACTTCCCCGTGTTCGGGTTCGTAGAAGCGTGGAATCAGACTGGCCAGGGTGCTCTTGCCGCTGCCGGACCGTCCGACCAGGGCCACGGTCTGCCCCGGCCGGATCTCCAGCGAGATGTCGCGCAGCACCCAGTCCTCGGTCTGCGGATAGCGGAACCAGACATGGTCGACCTCGAGATGTCCCTCGGCCCGTTCCAGGCGGCGTTCACCGTGGTCCGGTTCCGGGGAGGTGTCCAGCACCTCGAACACGCTCTCGCCCGCGGCCAGCGCCTTCTGGATCTCCGAGTTGACCTTGACCACCCGTTTGAGCGGGGGCAGCAGCAGAAGCATGGCCGCAATGAAGGAAATCATGCCGCCGGGGGTGATCGTCTCCATCACCATGTCCATGGTGGCCAGATAAACGATGATGGCCAGCGCGATGACCGCACCGAACTGTGACAGGGGCTGACTGGCGGCCTCCACCGTCTTGTAGCGCATGAACTGTCGGTGGTGGCGCTCGTTGATCTTGCGGAAGCGGCTGGATTCATAGTCTTCGGCGCCGAAGATCTTGACCTCCGAATGCCCGCGAATGCTGTCTTCCGCGACCTGGGCATAATCCCCCACCGAGCGCTGCATACGCCGGCTGAACTTGCGAAAACGCTTGTTGGCTGCGGTAATGACCAGGGCTACCGCGGGTGCCAGTCCGAACACGATCAGCATCAGCCAGCCGCTGAGCCAGGTCATGTACATCAACAGGAAAAGGATGGTGAAGCTGTCCTTGACCAGGATCAGGATGGCCTTGGAAGCGGCCGCACTGATCTGATTGACGTTATAGGTAAGCTTGGCCAGCAGGGTGCCGGAGGAATGCCGGTCAAAGAACCCTGCCGGCAGCCGCAGGTACTGATCGAATACGGCCTGGCGGATGTCCTTGACCACTTTACGGCCGACCCAGGCCACCGTGTATTGTGCGGCGAAGGTGGTGAATGCATAGAAGAAAAAGATGCCCACCAGACCCAGCGGCACCCAGATGCGGGCATCCGGATCCTGCTGGATGAACGTGCCATCCACCAGCGGCTGGATGATCCAGGCGAAGGCGGCCTGGCCAGCGGCGGCCAGGATCATTGAGATGATCGCCACGATGCCCATGCGCCAGTACGGCTTGATGAACTGGAAGATCCGGCGGAACAGATTCCAGGATTCGCCGGCGCTGGGGTGGGTGGCGTCGAGTGCTTTTCTCTTCATGCGATTGCGGGGTCCTGGTCGGAACGCCGGCTGCGGGATTGGCTGCGAAGCCGGGCAGGCATGATAACAGACCTCCCCGGGCGCCTCCGGGGCGCGGCGGTGCGTCATTCGTTCGGGCGCAGCCAGCCCCCGCATTGCCGGCACTGGTAGCGGTAACCCTTGTTGCGAATCAGGGCGTGGCGCTGCGGGCTCAGCGCATGGTGCCTGCAGTCGCAGACATAAGCATAGGTGCGCTGGCGGCGTGCGGGTGTGAGCGGTGTGGCATGACGCACCCGGGGCGTGGCGCCGAGGTGGTGCATGATGGCCTGCCATTCCGCGCCGTGGGGGCGTACCCGGCGTCCGCGATAAAGGGCGTAAACCGCGGCATGGGCCACTTCGTGTGCAATGGTTTCCGGGAAATGCGCATCCCAGTCGTGAACAAAGGCCTCGGGGTTGAAACGGATGGTCTCCTGACCCCGGTGCACTCGGAATTGCCCTGCGGCGCGGCCGCGCAGATCAAAGCGTATCTCCGGGGTGGCGGTCGCGGGCTGACCGGTGGCCTCGATGTAAAAGGAACGCGTACGCCGACGGATGCGATCCCGCGATTCGGTGTCGAGATTCATGCAGAATTTTGGTTTCTTTCGGGGATTCGTGGCATATTTGTAAAAAGATGGCGCGACCGCAATATTTTATGCGTTGTCGTTATCTTCCGGAATTCGCATTGAGGCGGATTCTGCAGACATCGAAACGAATATTGGAGTGAGTAATGGCTGTGGATGACAAGAAGGCTTCCGAACTGTCGGCCGAGGAACTTTATGCCCTGGCACGGGAGCGCGAGCGCGAAGAAGAGGAACGCAAGGAAGCCGAGCGCAAGGAAAAACGCGAGGCGCTGAAGGAAAAGCGCCGCGAAATGGTCGCCCGGCACAAGGCCGAACTGCGCGAACTCGACCGCCAGATCGAGGAACTGGGCGGGCGCGTCGGGGGCCGGCGGAAGGCCTCGTCCGCACGCGGCGGGCGCCGCGGCGGCGGTGGTTCCATCAGCCAGAAACTGTGCGACATCGTGGCCTCGCAGTCGGAGATGAGTGTGAAGGACATCAAGGCCGAGGCCGAGAAGGCCGGGCTTGATACCCGTAACATCAGTCAGACGCTGGCCTATCTCAAGCGTCAGGGGCGTCTGACGTCGCCGCGTCGCGGCGTTTACAAGGCCGCCTGAGAAAGGGGCGCCCGGGAGCGGGCGGCTCGCCCCCCTCTTCCTCTCCCGCCGGGGAAGGCTGGCGGCCTCATCCGGCCGTGGATTTCAGCTCGAGTCCGTTTGCGGGAGCGCGTGACAACGCGGTTTCGCCGTTCAGCCAGCGCTGAATCTCGGCGCCCGCCACGTGATGGCGCCAGCCGCTGCCGAGGCGGCTGTCCTGCGCGCGTCCGCGCACCAGTTCCACGACATCCTTGCGCTGGGCGATGGCCGCGGGCGTGATCTCCTGCCTGCGTGCGAGTTCGCGCAGCAGGGCCATGGCCATGTCGGCGAGCACCTCGTCAGCCTCGGACAGCGGCTTCTGTTTCGGCAATGCCGGCCATTCCGACTGCGGACGCTCGCGTCCTGCCCGAATCGCCTCCAGCAGGCCCTGTACCCGGTCGTCGTTCATGCCCGAGGGGAAACCGCGCAGTCCGCGCAGTTGCGAGCTCCCTGCGGGTGCCCGGCGGGCGATCTCCAGCAGCAGGTCATCGCTCAGGACCCACTTGCGCGGCCGGTCGCTGCTCTGCGCCGTGCGTTCGCGCCATGCGGCCACGGCCTGCAGCACGGAGAGTTCGCGCGGTTTCAGGCGCTTGTGTCCGGAGACCCGGCGCCAGGCCGCCTCGGGATCCGCGCGGTAGGCCTCGGGGTCGGCGAGGGCGTCCATCTCCGGCTGCAGCCATTCCAGGCGCCCGCTGCTCTCCAGTTCCGCGTGCATCTGCTGGTACAGGGCCGCGAGATAGCGCACATCGTCGGCGGCATATGCCAGCTGCTCCGAATCCAGCGGACGGCGCGACCAGTCGGTGCGGGTCTGGCTCTTGTCCAGTTCGTGGTCGAGCACCGCGCGGACCAGGTTGGCATAGCCCACCTGATCGCCGTGTCCCAGCATCGCGGCGGCGATCTGGGTGTCGAACGCAGGCGCGGGCACGTCGCCGGTCTCGCGCAGCAGGATCTCCATGTCCTGCCAGGCGGAATGAAAGACCTTGGTCACGGAGCGATCGTGCAGCAGCGGGGCCAGCCGTTTTACGTCCAGCACCAGCGGGTCGATGCTGCCGATGTGCTCCGGGGTGGCCGCCTGGATCAGGCAGAGCTTCGGGTAGTAGGTCTTCTCGCGCAGGAACTCGGTGTCCAGGGCGATCCACGGGGCACCCCGAACGGCCTGCAGGAATGCCTGCAGTGCCTCCGGGGTGTCGATCAGGCCGTGATCATGCATGGTCTTCGTCGGGACGGTTCTTTTCGAATGCCTCCAGCTGCTCGGTGCTGGCCGGTTTCTGATACCGCTCCTTCCACTCGGCGTAGGGCATGCCGTAGACGATCTCGCGGGCGGCCTCGTAGTCGACGGACTCGCCGCGTTCCTCGGCGGCCGCGACATACCATTTGGACAGGCAGTTGCGGCAGAAACCGGCGAGGTTCATCAGATCGATGTTCTGCACGTCCTTGCGCTCGTCCAGATGCTGAAGCAGGCGGCGGAAAACCGCGGCCTCGATCTCGGTCTGCTTGTTCGGGTCCATGGGGCCTCCGGTCGAATGGGGATTGTATGGCTCGAGGAGTATGCCGCAGGCCGGCGGCCGAGTGCGACGGCCCGCGTGCCGGTTCAGGTGAGATGCAGCAGCCAGCGTTTGCGCACGTCGCGCAGCAGCACGAAGATCAGGGGCCACACCAGCGCGCTGCTGAGCACGGGGGCCCAGTACCACGGGGTGCCCGGCGGCAGGCCGGTCAGGCCCTGCGGCCACAGCGCCACCAGTTTGTACAGGGCGATCAGGCCGATCACCACGATCATCTGCTGCCATACAGGATAAACCCGCAGGCGTGAATGCAGCTGGATGGTCAGATAGGCCACCAGCGCCATGGCCACGGCGTTCTGGCCGAGCAGTTGTCCCAGCAGGACATCCAGCAGCAGTCCGGACACGAACGCGGTGAACACCCCGATGCGCTGGGGAAAGGCCATGGCCCAGTAGATCAGGACCAGTGCCACCCATTCCGGACGCAGCAGCGCGAGGCCCTCGGGCATCGGCACGATGGCCAGCGCCAGCGCCGCCAGCAGGCTCAGCGGCACCGGCCAGGGGATGCCCGCGCCGCCGCTCATGATGCCGGGCCGGTTTCGGTTTCGTCTTCGGTGGGCAGCGGAGTCGGGATCGCGTCGCGTTCATGGTCCTCCATCCACAGCAGCAGGACTTCGCGCGAGCGGTCCAGCGCGGCCAGGGGTTCCGCCTCGATGGCCAGGAACGGCTCGCCCGGCGGGCGTTCCACCGAGGTGACCCGCGCGACCGGGTAGTCTGCGGGGAAGCGCCCGCCCAGCCCCGAGGTCAGCAGCAGGTCGCCCTCGACGATGTCCTCCTGCGGCGGGACGTGGCGCATGTGCAGGCGCTGAGGGTTGCCGGTGCCGACCACGATGCCGCGCAGGCCGGTGCGGGCGCTGACTACCGGCAGTGCATGTCCGGGGTCGGAGATCAGCAGCGCCGTGGCGCTGGAGCGTTGTGCGGAGAGGATCTGCCCGACCACGCCGTCGGCGTCGATCACCGGCTGGCCGGCATACACCGCATCGCGCTGTCCCTTGTCGAGCACGATCTGCTGGCGGAAGGGATCCAGGTCCACCGCAAGGATCTGCGCGACCTGGACTTCCTCGTCGGCCTGACGGGCGGTGTTGAGCAGGGCGCGCAGGCGGTCGTTCTCCGCCTGCAATGCCTCGAAGCGGAGCTGGCGGGCGCGCAACTCGCTGTTTTCGCGCCGCAGGATGCGGTTCTCCACCACCAGGTCCTCGCGGCTGGAGAACGATTCCAGGACCCGCGAGCCCGCGCGGATGGGCGCATCCACCGCGACCTGGATCGGGTAGGCCACGGTGGCGAGTACGCTGCGCACCGTCTGCAGTTCGTTCAGGCGGTGGTCGAGCACCATCAGCGCGACCCCCACCAGGACCACGAAGAGCAGGCGAAGCGTGGGCGAGATGCCCAGTCTGAACAGGGGCTTGCTTATAACCGAACCTCCGGAACGCGGGGCGACTCCCGGGGGCGCGCCCGGGCCCGGAGTTTACTCCATGGAAAGGAAGTCGACCCGTTTCTCGTCGAGCATTTCCAGAACCCGGCCGCCTCCGCGGGCAACGCAGGTGAGGGGATCATCGGCCACGACCACCGGGATGCCGGTTTCCTCCATCAGGAGACGGTCGATCTGCTGCAGCATCGCCCCGCCGCCGGTCAGCACGATGCCGCGTTCGGCGACATCGGAACCCAGCTCCGGCGGGGTCTGTTCCAGTGCCGTGCGCACCGCCGACACGATCCCGTACAGCGGATCCTGCAGGGCCTCGAGGATCTCGTTGGAGTTCAGGGTGAACGAGCGCGGCACGCCCTCGGACAGGTTGCGCCCCTTGACCTCGATCTCCAGCAGCTCCTTGCCCGGATAGGCCGAGCCGACCGCATGCTTGATGCGCTCCGCGGTGGCCTCGCCGATCAGTACGCCGTAGTTGCGGCGCACGTAGGCCATGATGGCCTCGTCGAAGGTGTCGCCGCCGATGCGCACGGACTCGGAGTAGACGATCCCGTTCATCGACAGTACGGCGACCTCGGAGGTGCCGCCGCCGATGTCCAGCACCATGGAGCCGACCGCCTCGTCCAGCGGGATGCCGGCACCGATCGCCGCGGCCACCGGTTCCTGCAGCAGGTAGACCTTGCGCGCCCCGGCGCCGAAGGCGGATTCGCGGATCGCCCGGCGTTCCACCTGGGTCGCGCCGCAGGGCACGCAGACCAGCACCCGCGGGCTGGGCCGGAAGATCCGCCGCTCGTGCACCTTCTTGATGAAGTACTGCAGCATCTTCTCGGTGGTGGTGAAGTCGGCGATCACGCCGTCCTTCATCGGCCGGATGGTCACGACGTGCTCCGGTGTGCGCCCGAGCATCTTCTTGGCCTCGATGCCGACGGCCTCGATCGAACGCGGCCCCCCGGGGCCCCGGTCCTGTCGGATCGCGACAACCGAGGGCTCGTTGAGCACGATGCCCTGGCCGCGCATGTAGATCAGCGTGTTGGCCGTGCCGAGGTCGATGGAGATGTCGTTGGAGAACAGCCCCAGGAGGCGTTTGAGCATGGGGTACGAACCTGCTTGCATGGTCGGCGGGAAAGCCACGGACTCTAGCAACCGCCCCGGGTTTGGGCAAGGTCGGGGTTGTGGTAAGTTTGCGCTCCGTCTCAGCGTATCCCTGAGTGTTTCGTTATCGCCCGCAGCGAGGGTCCGCAAGCCATGTCCGTAGACACCGAACACGTCCAGCGCATCGCCGAGCTTTCGCGTCTGGCGATGGATGACGACCAGGCCCGCGAGTTTGCCGGCGGGCTGAGTGACATCTTCGACTTCGTCGAGCAGCTCGACGGCGCCGACATCGAGGGGGTGGAGCCGATGGCCCATCCGATGGACGCGGCTCAGCGCCTGCGCCCGGACGCGGTCACCGAGCCCGACCGGCGCGACGACTACCAGGCCATTGCCCCGGCGGTGGAAGGGGGGCTCTACCTGGTGCCGCGCGTCATTGAATGACGCGCCATCCGCCGAATCGCCTGCGGCGCGCCCTGTGCGCCGCTTTCAGCCACGCTTGAAGGAAAGAGTCCCGAGTCCATGACCCAGGAAACCCTCTCCGACTGGGTACGCAAGCTGCGCGCCCGAGAGATCAGCTCGCGCGAGCTCACCCGCCTGTACCTGGACCGCATCGAGCGTCTGGATGCGGATCTCAACAGCTTCGTCACCGTAACCGCCGAGTCCGCGCTGGAGCAGGCGGACGCCGCCGATGCGCGTCTGGCGAAGGGCGAAGAGGCCCCGCTGCTGGGCGTGCCGGTGGCGCAGAAGGACATCTTCTGCACCCGCGGCGTGCGCACCGCCTGTGGCTCGCGCATGCTGGACCCGTTCGTCTCGCCCTACGACGCCACGGTGGTCGAGCGCATGCACGCCGCCGGCGCGGTGATGCTGGGCAAGACCAACATGGACGAGTTCGCGATGGGCTCGTCCAACGAGACCAGCTTCTACGGCCCGGTGCGCAACCCCTGGGATACCGCGCGGGTTCCGGGCGGCTCCTCGGGCGGTTCCGCGGCCGCGGTGGGCGCACGTCTGGCGCCCGGCGCCACCGGCACCGACACCGGTGGCTCCATCCGCCAGCCGGCCGCGTTCTGTGGGATCACCGGCCTCAAGCCGACCTACGGCCGGGTCTCGCGCTACGGCATGATCGCCTTCGCCTCCAGCCTGGACCAGGGCGGGCCGATGGCGGCCTCGGCCGAGGACTGCGGGCACATGCTCAATGCCATGGCCGGTTTCGACGAGCGCGACTCGACCAGCCTCGAACGCCCCGCCGAGGATTTCACCGCGGCGCTGGACGCCGACCTCACCGGGCTGCGCATCGGCCTGCCGCAGGAGTTCTTCGGCGAAGGCCTGGATGACGGCATCCGCGCCGCGCTGGACGAGGCGATCCGGGTGCTGCGCGAACGCGGCGCCGAGATCCGCGAGGTCAGCCTGCCCAACAGCCACCTGTCGGTGCCGGCCTACTACGTGGTGGCCCCGGCCGAGGCCTCGTCCAACCTGTCGCGCTTCGATGGCGTGCGCTACGGCTATCGCTGCGAGGATCCGCAGGACCTGCTGGACCTGTACACCCGTTCGCGCGGCGAGGGCTTCGGCGCCGAGGTCAAGCGGCGCATCATGGTGGGCACCCACGTGCTGTCCGCCGGTTACTACGACGCCTACTATCTCAAGGCGCAGAAGGTCCGCCGGGTGATCGCCGACGACTTCCGCCGAGTGTTCGCCGACGTCGATCTGCTGCTGGGCCCGACCACGCCGGAACTGCCGTTCGAGCTGGGGGCCAAGAGCGCCGACCCGGTCAAGATGTACCTCTCGGATATCTACACCATCGCCGCCAATCTGGCGGGGCTGCCGGCGATGTCGCTGCCGGCGGGCGAGGTGCAGGGGCTGCCGGTCGGGCTGCAGCTGATCGGCAACTATTTCGACGAGGCGCGCATGATCGGCGTCGCACACCAGTTTCAGCAGGAGACCGACTGGCACGCCCGCGTGCCGTCGGCCTTTGCCTGAGGGGTCGCAGCATGGAATGGGAAACCGTCATCGGGCTGGAGATCCACGCCCAGCTCAATACCGTCTCCAAGATCTTTTCCGGGGCGCCCACCGCCTACGGCGCCGAGCCCAACCGTCAGGCCTGTCCGGTGGACCTGGGCATGCCCGGCGTGCTGCCGGTGCTCAACCGCGGGGTGGTCGAGCGCGCGGTGATGCTGGGGCTGGCGCTGGACGCCGAGGTGGCCGGCCGCTCGGTGTTCGCGCGCAAGAACTATTTCTATCCGGACCTCCCCAAGGGCTACCAGATCTCGCAGTTCGAGCTGCCGATCGTTGCCAGCGGGCATCTGGATATCGAGCTGGAGGACGGCTCGACCAAGCGCATCGGCGTGACCCGTGCGCACCTCGAGGAAGACGCCGGCAAGAGTCTGCACGAAGGCTTCGAGGCGATGACCGGCATCGACCTCAACCGCGCCGGCACCCCGCTGGTGGAGATCGTCTCCGAGCCGGACCTGCGTTCGGCGAAGGAGGCGGTCGCCTACATGAAGAAGCTGCACTCGCTGGTGCGCTACCTCGACATCTGTGACGGCAACATGCAGGAGGGCAGTTTCCGCTGCGACGCCAACGTGTCCATCCGTCCGAAGGGCCAGGCGGAATTCGGTACCCGTGCGGAGCTGAAGAACCTCAACTCCTTCCGCTTCGTCGAGCGTGCGATCAACTTCGAGATCGAACGCCAGATCGACGTGATCGAGGGTGGCGGCCGCGTGGTGCAGGAGACCCGCCTGTACGATCCGGACCGCGACGAGACGCGTTCGATGCGGACCAAGGAAGAGGCCAACGACTACCGCTATTTCCCCGATCCGGACCTGCTGCCGGTGGAGGTCGATCAGGACTTCATCGAGGAGATCCGCGGCCGCCTGCCGGAGCTGCCCGACGCCAAGCGCGAGCGTTTCGTGCGCGAGTACGAACTGCCGGAATACGATGCCGGCGTGCTCACCGCGACCCGCGAGATGGGGGACTTCTACGAGGCGGTGGTGCGGGGCTGCAATGCGCCCAAGCTGGCCGCCAACTGGGTGATGGGCGAGTTCTCCGCGGCGCTCAACCGCTCCGAAGTCGAGCTCGCCGAGGCCCCGGTGGATGCCGGGGCGCTGGCCGGGCTGCTGGCGCGCATCCAGGATGAGACCATCTCCGGCAAGATCGCCAAGGAGGTGTTCGAGGCGATGTGGAACGGCGAGGGCGATGCCGACAGCGTGATCGAGGCCAAAGGGCTCAAGCAGATCACCGACACCGGCGCGATCGACGCCATCATCGACGAGGTGATCGCGAACAATCCCAAGCAGCTCGAGCAGTACAAGGGCGGCAAGGACAAGCTGTTCGGTTTCTTCGTCGGCCAGGTGATGAAGGCCACCCAGGGCAAGGCCAACCCCGCCCAGGTCAACGAGCGGCTGAAGGAACGCCTGGATCAGGCATGAGTGATGCGGGCATGGGCGCGGCATCCGCGCGCGAAGCCGATACCCTGCACCGCTTCATGCTGGAAAACACCGGGGTGCGCGGCGAATGGGTGCACCTCGACCAGGCATGGCAGGCGGTGCTGGAGCGCCACCCCTACCCGCCGGTGGTGCGCGACCTGCTGGGGCAGGCCTGCGCCGCGGTCACCCTGGTCGCCGCCACGCTCAAGTTCAAGGGCTCCCTGATCCTCCAGGTCACGGGTTCCGGTCCGCTGCACATGCTGGTGGCGCAGGCGGACGGGCAGGGGCATCTGCGCGGGGTGGCCCGTTATCACGAGACCCCGCCGGAAGACGGCACACTGGAGGCGATCCTGGGCGAGGACGCGCGGGTGATGATGACCCTGGATCCCGGGGACGGCGGCGAGCGCTATCAGGGTGTTGTGGAGCTGCGCGGGCAGACCCTGGCCGCGGCCCTGGACGGGTATTTCGAGCAGTCCGAGCAGCTCCCCACGCGGGTCTGGCTGGCCGCCGATGGCCAGCGCGCCGCGGGCATGCTGCTGCAGGGGCTGCCGGATGACAGCGGGCAGCCGCTGTCGCGCGACAGCGAGGACTGGAACCGCGCGACCACCCTGGCCGCGACCACCACGGCGGCCGAATTGCTGCAGCTGGACGCAGGGTCGCTGCTGGGCCGGCTGTTCGCCGAGGAGCGCGTGCGCCTGTTCGACGGCTCCACGGTGGAATTCCACTGCCACTGCTCGCGCGAGCGCGTGGCCACCACCCTGCAGAGCCTCGGGGTGGACGAGATCCGCTCGATCCTGGCCGAGCAGGGCCGCATCGAGGTCACCTGCGAGTTCTGCAACGCGCAGTACGTGTTCGATGCGGTGGATGCCGAGGCTCTGTGCCGTCCGGGCAACGCGCAGCCGCCGGGGCCCGATACCTCGCAATAGGGGGCGGATCGGCCGGTCGGTCGACCCCCTGCGAACAGGGGGGCGCCCCGTGCCCCGCAGACCGGGCAGGCCGGGTCGCGCTGCAGGCCGATCTCGCGGAACTGCATGTGCAGGCCGTCGATCAGCAGCAGGCGCCCCGCCAGGGTCGGCAGGCCGGCCAGCAGCTTGAGGGCCTCGGTCGCCTGCAGGCTCCCGACCACCCCCGGCAGGCTCGCCAGCACCCCGCTGGTCGCGCAGGTGTCCTCGTCCGCGCCTTCGTCGCCGTACAGACAGTGGTAGCAGGCCGCCTGCGGGTCGCGGAAATCGAAGGTGGTGAGCTGGCCCTCGAAGCGGATCACCGCGCCGGAGACCAGCGGCGTGCCGGTGGCGACCGCCGCGCGGTTGATCGCGCCACGCGCGGCGAAATGGTCGGTGCCGTCCAGCACCACGTCGGCCCCGGCGAAGAGCGCGCGCATCGCGTCGGCGTCCAGCCGTTCGGCGCGGGTCTCCACCCGGCAGGCGCTGTTCAGCGCCGCGATGCGCCGCGCACCGGAGGCGACCTTGTCCGCGCCCAGGTCGGCCTCGCCGTGCAGGATCTGGCGCTGCAGGTTGCTCGCCTCGACGTGATCCGGGTCCACCAGGGTCAGCCGGCCGACCCCGGCCGCCGCCAGGTAGGCCGCCACCGGTGAACCCAGCCCGCCCACGCCCATCACCACCGCATGCGCCCGGCGCAGGCTTTCCTGGCCCTCGACCCCGATGCCGGGCAGCATGATCTGGCGTGCGTAGCGCAGGAGCTCGTCGTCATTCATGGGTGGATTGTAACTCCGTCACATGGCCGCGCGGGCAGCGTGCCGGAACTGCGGCGGGCTTCACGCAATGCGCCAGGCGGTTCAAGGGGCGTTCAGTCGGAAGGGCTAGTCTGGTTCCCGGCAATTCGGCCAGAAGAGAAAGGGAAGGAGGCGTCCCATGAACCCCGAACAGAAATCCATCCTGCAGCGTCTGACCGCCGTGGTCGTCCCCGCCGCACTGCTCGCCTTTGTGGTCGCGGCACCGGCCCAGGCCGCGACGCCGGTCAAGGGGGCAGCCGGCGGGGCCACGCTGCAGTTCTCGGTCGAGGGCCTGCAGGAGGTCCGCCATGATCGGCGCTCGGGCAAACGCGGTTACAAGCACAAGCGCGGGCATCCCGGGAGTCGTGGCCACAAGTACAAGCGCGGGCATCCGGGCGCGCGCGGGCACAAGCAGTCACGCCGCGGCCATTCGCGCGGGCGTGGGCCGGGCCACCGCTCCTCGCGGGGGGCTGAACACCATCACCACTACTATGGTCGTTCAAAGCGTTCCGGGTCGCGGGATCGTCGTGACCGGCGTTCCTCCGGCAGCATCCACCTCAAGCTGCCACTGCCGCTGCCGCGTCTGTGATGTGCAGCCGGGCCGCTCGCCGGTCCGGAGCATGGCACGCAGGGCCCCCGGTGCATGCGCCGGGGGCTTCGGCATGTCTGTCAGTCAGCGCCGGGCCCGCAGGCGCGCCCCGGTCACGCGGGGATGACCGGCGGTGTCCGGCCAGGTCGTGATGTCCGTCCACGGCCCGGTCTCCAGTCGTGCCCGTACCGCCGCGTCCTGGTCGAATCCGTGTTCCAGCAGCAGCCAGCCGTCGTCCGTCAGGTGATCGGGTGCGGTGGCGATCAGTTCATGCAGGTCCGCCAGTCCCGTTTGCGCCGCGACCAGCGCATCCCGTGGCTCGAAGCGCAGGTCGCCGCGTTGCAGATGCGGGTCGTCCGCGGCGATGTACGGCGGATTGGAGACGATCAGGTCGAAGCGTGCCGCGGGCGCCAGCGGTTGCAGCCAGGCCCCGGCGAAGAAGCGGACGTCCAGATCCAGTTCGCGGGCGTTGGCGCGGGCGCGGGTCAGGGCGTCGAGGCTGGTGTCGCTGGCGAAGCCGTCGATCGCCGGCCGTTCGGCCTTGAGCGCAAGGATGATGGCCCCGGAGCCGGTGCCCGCGTCCAGCACCCGGGGGTGTTCTTCCGGCGCCGCGTCGATGACCCCCAGCGCGGCCTCGACCAGCACCTCGGTCTCGGGGCGCGGGATCAGGCAGGCCGGGGAGACCCCCAGATCCAGGGTCCAGAAGCCGCGCCGGCCGAGGATGTGGGCGATCGGTTCGCCCTGCAGGCGGCGCCGGCACAACGCCTCGGCCGCGGCTGCCTGCGTGGGGCCGGGGGCATCGCCGCCGCGCGCGATGAGTTGCGCGGTGCTCAGGCCGGTGGCCATGCCGAGCAGCAGGCGTGCCTCCAGGCCGGCGGCCTCCACGCCGGCCTCCTGCAGCCGGTTGCGCAGGCTGGCCAGCAGGGCGTCCAGCGTGACCGGGTGGTCCATCAGGCGTCGGCGAGGGAGGCGAGCTGTTCCGCCTGGTGCTCGTGGATCAGCGGGTCGATCACCGGGTCGAGGTCGCCGGCCATCACCTGCTCCAGCTTGTACAGCGTCAGATTAATGCGGTGGTCGGTGACCCGCCCCTGGGGGAAGTTGTAGGTGCGGATCCGTTCCGAGCGGTCGCCGCTGCCCACCAGACCCTTGCGCTCGGCGCTCTGGGCCTCGGCCTGCGCGGCGCGTTCGTCCTCGTACAGCCGCGCGGCGAGGAAGTTCATCGCGCGGGCGCGGTTCTTGTGCTGGGAGCGCTCTTCCTGGCATTCGACCACGATGCCGGTGGGCAGGTGGGTCAGGCGCACGGCGGAATCGGTCTTGTTCACGTGCTGGCCGCCGGCACCGGAGGAGCGGAAGGTGTCCACGCGCAGGTCGGCCGGGTTGATCTCCGGCATCTCGACCTCCTCCAGTTCCGGGAGGATCGCGACCGTGGCCGCCGAGGTGTGGATGCGGCCCTGGGACTCGGTCTCGGGTACGCGCTGCACGCGGTGTGCGCCGGATTCGAATTTGAGCCGCGAATAGGCCCCCTGGCCGGCGAGTCGGGCGATCACCTCGCGGTAGCCGCCGTGTTCGCCCTCGCTGGCCGACAGGATCTCCAGCTGCCAGTGGCGCTGTTCCGCGTAGCGGCTGTACATGCGCAGGAGGTCGCCGGCGAACAGTGCGGCTTCGTCCCCGCCGGTGCCGGCGCGGATCTCGAGGAACACGTTGGCGTCATCGTGCGGATCCTTCGGGATCAGGTGGCGGTAGAGTTCGGCCTCCAGTTCCTCGTTACGCGCATTGAGGGTCTCGATCTCGCCCTCGGCCATCGCGCGCAGTTCGGGGTCGTCGTCCTCGAGCATCGCGCGCGCCTCGTCCAGCGCGGCGCGGTTTTCGTTCCATGCCTTCCACGCCTCGGCCACCGGTTCCAGCTGGCTGTATTCCTGCGACAGCCGGCGCAGCTGCTCGGGGTCCTCGGCGGCATCGGGCGTGGCGAGCAGGCCGGCGATCTCGGCGTGGCGTTCGGCCAGGCCCTCCAGTTTGGCGCGAAAGGAATCCTTCACGCGTCGTCCCTGGTGTCGTCGGGTTCCGCGCCGTGGCCATGCCCCGGGGCATGACCGTGCTCAGGCCCGTGATCACGCCCGCGATCATGTCCGGGGTCGTCCTCGCGTTCGGGCAGCTGAAACAGCTGATGCGCGGCTTCCAGCAGGCGGGCGTCGCCCTCGTGGGCTGCGGTGTTGAGGCTCTTGCAGGGGTGGTGCATCAGCTTGTTGGTCAGGGTGTGGGCCAGCCAGGGCAGGACCTCGTCGGGCGACCGACCGGCGCGGATCATTGCCAGGGCACGCTCCACGGTCTCGTCCTTGACCGTCTCCGCGCGCTCGCGCAGCTGGCGGATGCTGTCGATGGAGTCGCGCGCCCGCAGCCAGCGCATGAACTCCCCGGCGCGCTGGTTGATGATCTCCTCGGCCTGTTCCGCGGCGGCCTGACGCGAGGCCATGTTGTCGTCGATCACCTCCTGGAGGTCGTCGACCGTGTATAAATAGATGTCCTCAAGTTGCCCGACCTCGGGTTCGATGTCGCGCGGGACCGCGATGTCGACCATGAACATCGGCTTGCGGCGGCGCTTGCGCAGCGCGCGTTCCACCGCCCCCTTGCCGAGGATGGGTACCGGCGCGGCGGTGGAGGAGATCACGATGTCGGCCTCCGGCAGGCGTTCGCCCAGATGGTCCAGGCCGATGGGCTCGCCGTCGAAGCGTTCGGCCACGCTGCGCGCGCGTTCCTCGGTCCGGTTGGCCACGATCACCCGGCCGATGCCGAGGCCCCGCAGGTGCTGCAGGGCCAGTTCGATGGTCTCGCCCGCGCCCACTACCATGGCGGTCAGCGGCTTGAGGTCGCCGAAAATCTGCCGGCCCAGCGATACCGCGGCGAAGGCCACCGAGACCGCGCTCTGGCCGATCGCGGTCTCGGTGCGTACGTCCTTGGCGGTGGCGAAGGCGTGCTGGAACAGCCGCTCCAGCGACAGCCCGAGGGTGCCGGCGTCGTGGGCGTACTGGTAGGCGGTCTTCATCTGCCCCAGGATCTGCGGTTCGCCCAGCACCATCGAATCCAGACCGCTGGCGACCCGCAGGGTGTGGCGCACGGCCGAGCCGTCGTGGTGCAGGTAGAGATAGGGCCTCAGTTCGGAGCGGTCGATGCCGTGGTAGCCACCCAGCCAGTCCACCACGCGATGTTCGCTGTCCTCCCCGCTCTCGCGGAAATAGACCTCGGTGCGGTTGCAGGTGGAGAGGATCGCACTCTCCGGCAGCCGCACGCCGGAGCGCAGCGAATGCAGCGCATCGTCCAGTTCGTGCTGGCTGACCGACAGCCGTTCGCGGATCTCGACCGGTGCCGTCTTGTGATTGATTCCGAGTGCGAAGAGCATAACCTGCGTATTGTGCCGCAAAACGTCCCCTGCGGGTCAGTAGTGTACGCGGTGAAAGGGTTCGGTACAGTGCGCAGGAATCCGGATGCCGGGCCCGAAGGAACCTGGCGCGGCCCGGTGCCGTCTCACTGAAAGCTGACATGCATGGAATGCCTCTATGACCCGAACCCTGCTGGCCGCGGCCGTTGCCCTCCTTGTCAGCGGCTGTGCGCACCATTCGCTCGGTGCCGGCGAGCCGCTGGAAACCGACGCCCCGGAGATCGTGACCCTGCCCGAGAGCGGATTGCAGGAGGATCCGGAGGCGGCGCTGATGTTCAGCGTGCTTGCCGGCGAGATCGCCGTGCGTTCCGGGCAGACCGCCGATGCGGCGGCCTTCTACGGTGCGGCGGCGGCGCTGAGCCACGACCCGGAGATCGCCGAGCGGGCCACCCGCATTGCCCTGTTCGCGCGGGATCGTGAGCAGGCCCTGCGTTCCGGGGAGCGCTGGCTGGCCCTGTCGCCCGAACACATGGAGGCGGTGCAGATCGTTGCGCTGCTGCGCATCGACGCCGGGCAGGTCGAGGCCGCCGCGCAGCAGCTGGATGAACTGATGCAGCGGCGCGCGCGGGAAGGTGCCAGTCCCTATTCATCGCTGGCCTCGCTGATGGTGCAGGCCGACAACCGGGACCACGCGCTGGAGACCCTGGACCACCTCGCCACGCGGCGGGCCGGGGATCGCGACACCTGGCGAGTGTATGCCGAACTTGCGCTGCGGTTCGACGCGACCGGGGCGGCCCTGCAGGCCACCGAGCGGGGTCTCGAGCAGCATCCCGACGCCATCAGCCTGTACCTGTTGCGGGCGCAGGCCCTGGAGCGAGACGAACGCGGGGACGAGGCCCTGGCCCTGATGCGCGAGGCCGTCGCCGCCCACCCGGACAGTCGCGACGCCCGCATCGGCTATGCCCATGCACTGACCGACCATGCCGACGACGACCGGGGCCCGGAGGAGATCGCGCGGCTGGCAGAGCTGGCCCCCGACGACCACGAGGCCCGCCTGACGCTGGCCCTGCTGAGCCTCGAGAGCGGCTGGCACGAGGCCGCGCGCGAGCAGCTGGAGGCCCTGGAGGCCCGCGGCGTGCGCGAGAACGAGGTGGCCTATTATCTGGGTCGTCTGCACGAGCTGGAAGGGGATGCGGACCGGGCCCGGACGTTCTTCGAGCGGGTTGGCGAGGGCGAGTTTCGCGCGGATGCGCGGCTGCGCCTCGCGGCCCTGACCCTGCGCGAAAACGGTGCCGGGGCGGCGCGCGCTGCGTTCGACGAACTGCAGACGCACGACGACGCCGATGTGGCACGCGAGGCCTGGGTCGTGGAGGTCAACACCCTGCGCGAGGAAGAGGCCTACGAACGTGCGCTGGAACGCGCCGATGCGGCACTGGATGCCTTCCCCGAGGAGAGCGACCTGCTGTATCTGCGCGGGCTGATCCACGAGCGCCTGGACCGGGTGGACGCGGCGCTGCAGGACTTTCGCACAATCCTTGACAACGACCCGGACAGTGCCACGGCGATGAACGCGCTGGGGTACACCCTGGCCGACCGGACCGACCGCTACGAGGAGGCCTACGAGCTGATCACGCAGGCCCTCGAGCAGCGTCCCGATGACGCAGCCGTGGTCGACAGCTACGGCTGGGTGCTCTACAAGCTCGGGCGGCTGGACGAGGCCGAAGAGCAGTTGCGGCGGGCCTGGAGCATGATGGAGGACGGCGAGATCGCCAGTAATCTGGCCGTCGTGTTGTGGGAGCAGGGCGAACGCGACGAGGCGCGCGAGCTGCTCGATAAGGCGCTGGAGCGCGAACCCGGGCACGAGCGGCTGCAGCGGGTCCGGCGCGAGCTGCTCGAATGACCCGAATGAGGGGGCCAGGTGTGCGCGCGGCACTCGCGCTGATGACCGTGATGCTGCTCGCCGGGTGTGCGGCCCTGCCGGAGGTGGACCGGGGCGACGCCGCGCAAAGGGCCTTCGAGGAGCGCAGCGAGCGGCTCGCCGCCATCGAAACCTGGCGCCTGGTGGCCCGCCTGGGGCTGGATACCGAGCGTGAATACTGGTCCGCACAGCTCAACTGGCGGGTGCAGGAGGGTACGCATATCCTCGATCTGTCCGGTCCGATGGGGCGGGGTGGCGGCCGATTGACCCTCGCCGAGGGACAGCCGGCGCGGCTGGTGACCCGTGATGGCGAACATCACAGCGCACGCGATCCGGACGCCCTCGCGCAGCGTCTCACCGGCGATGCGATTCCGGTGTCGGGGATGGTCTACTGGGTACGTGGCCTGCCGGATCCCGCCCGTCCGTTCGAGCACGAGGTGGACGCCGAAGGGCGTCCGATCCGCATCCGTCAGGCCGGCTGGGAGATCGAATACGGCGAGTACGAGGAATTCGACGGCGAGTCCATGCCGGTGCGCATGGAGCTGCAGCGCGATGAGCTCACGCTGCGCGCCGTGATCCGCCAGTGGCAGATGGGAGACGGATCCGCCTGATGGACAAGCCCTTTGCGCAGATCTTCCCCGCGCCCGCGAAGATCAACCGCTTCCTGCACATCACCGGTCGGCGCGCGGACGGCTACCACGAGCTGCAGACCGTGTTCCAGTTCCTCGATCTGGAGGACCGGCTGCGCTTCGAGCCGCGCCCCGGCGGGGAGGTGGCGATGGCCTCCGCGGATGCCGTGGACGGGGCCGAAAACCTGTGCGTGCGCGCCGCCCGCATGGTCTTTGCGGCCGCCGGGCGACACGAAGGGGTGACGATCCACCTCGACAAGCGCCTCCCGGTCGGTGGCGGTGTGGGCGGAGGCAGTTCCGACGCTGCCACCACCCTGGTTGCGCTGAATCATCTGTTCGAGCTTGGGCTGGACGAATCGACGCTGGCCGACCTCGGCCTGCGTCTCGGCGCGGACGTGCCGGTCTTCGTGCGCGGCCGCGCCGCATGGGCCGAAGGCGTGGGCGAAACCCTGGTCCCGGTGCGGCCCGACTGCCCCTGGGCGCTGCTGATCGACCCCGGTGTCCCGGTCGCCACCGGAACCATGTTCGGGTCAGGAGAATTGACACGCGACTGTCCCACCGAGAGAATCTCGCACGCGGTCGACGGCGCGCCATTTGGGAACGTCTTCGAACCGGTGGTCCGGACGCGCCATCCGGACATCGCCCGGGCGCTGGACTGGCTGGGCTCGCAGACCGACCGGGCCCGCCTGAGCGGAACCGGCGGTTGCGTGTTCGGGCTGTTTCGCGACCGCGCCGAAGCCGAGAGGGCACGCGAGGAACAGCCGCTGCCCTGGAGCAGCCGGGTCACCCGGCTGCGCAACGAGTCGCCCCTGCGGGCGTGGTTGCCCGAGTCGGGCGGCCATTCTACTGGGCCGTAGCCAAGCGGTAAGGCAACGGGTTTTGATCCCGTCATGCGCAGGTTCGAATCCTGCCGGCCCAGCCATACAATCGCCCCGCGCCGAAGGCGAGGGGCATGTTCCCGAACCTCGGCCCCGGCCGGGGTTCCTTACTGGAGACCGCGCCATCCGGGCGCGGTTCCGCACCACCCAGACCGGGACAAGTCGTGGTCGACAAGAGTCGCATGATGATCTTCGCGGGGAACGCCAACCCGCGACTGGCACAGGGCGTTGCCGAGCACCTCGGCCTGCCGATGGGGAAGGTGACCGTCGGCCGGTTCAGTGACGGCGAGGTCCAGGTCGAGATCCTGGAAAACGTGCGCGGACGCGACGTCTTCCTGATCCAGCCCACCGGGCAGCCCACCAACGAGAACCTCATGGAGCTCGTGATCATGGTGGATGCCCTGCGCCGCGCTTCGGCCGGCCGCATTACCACGGTGATCCCGTATTTCGGTTATGCCCGTCAGGATCGCCGTGTGCGCTCGGCGCGCGTGCCGATCTCGGCCAAGGTCGTGGCCAACATGATCGAGGCGGTGGGCGCCGATCGCGTGCTGACCATCGACGTCCATGCCGATCAGGTTCAGGGATTTTTCAACGTTCCGGTGGACAACATCTATGCCTCGCCGGTGCTGCTGGGCGATGTCTGGCGTCACGTCTCCGGTGATCTGACGGTCGTGTCGCCCGACGTCGGCGGCGTCGTGCGCGCCCGAGCGATCGCCAAACGGATGGATGACGCCGACCTGGCGATCATCGACAAGCGCCGCCCGCGCGCCAACGAATCCGAAGTGATGCACATCATCGGGGACGTGCGCGGCAAGTCCTGCATCATCATCGACGACCTGGTGGATACGGCCGGTACCCTGTGTCAGGCAGCGAAGGCGCTGAAGGAGCATGGCGCCTCCTCGGTCAGCGCCTATGCCACCCACCCCGTGCTTTCCGGCGCGGCGATTGATAACATAAACGGTTCGGCGCTGGACGAGCTGGTGGTGACCGACACCCTGGCCCTCCAGCCCAACGCGCAGGCCTGTCCGAAAATCCGGCAGCTCTCGGTCGCAGAGATGCTCGCGGAGACCATCCGCCGCATCAATCGCGAGGAGTCCGTGAGCTCGCTGTTCGTGGACTGAGCCCGGGCCGGCGGAACCCGGTCTGCGTCGCCGGCGATCGCCGGCTGCCCCGAATCCGGGAGGAAGGGCCTCCCGCTTTACGCCTCACCTGGTCGCGGGTGGGGCGCGTTCATTCTGGAGAACGTCATCATGAGCATGAGCTTTACCCTTGAAGCCGAGAAGCGTGACGAACAGGGTTCGAGTGCGAGCCGCCGCCTGCGTCGCGCCGGCAAGCTGCCCGCCATCCTGTATGGCGGCGACGATCCCGCGGTGCCGATCACGCTGGATCACAACGCGATGGTGCACAACCTGAAGGAAGACGCGTTTTATTCGCACATCCTGACGGTCAAGCTGGACGGCCAGTCGCAGAAGGCGATCCTGCGTGACGTGCAGCGCCATCCGTTCAAGCCCACCATCTACCACGTGGACCTGCTGCGCGTGAGCGCCAACCAGCCGATCCGCGTGAACGTGCCCATCCACTTCCTCAACGAGGAGACCTGCAAGGGCGTGAAGCCCGGCGGTGGCATGATCAACCGTCAGGTCAACGAGATCGAGGTCGAGTGCCTGCCGGACGACCTGCCGGAATCGATCGACGTCGACATGACCGGCGTCGACGTGGGCGAGACCCTGCACCTGTCCGACCTGAAGGGTAATCTGCCCAAGGGTGTCGAGATGGTCGCGCTGATGCAGGGCGACGAATACGACTACGCGGTCGTGACCGTGCAGCTGCCGCGTTCCGCCAAGGGTGGCGGCGGTGGTGGTGCGGCCGCCGCCGAGGGCGCCGAAGGCGAGGAAGGTGGTGACGAGGCCGCGGGCGAGGAAGCCGGCGGCGAGGAAGACAACGGCTGAACGCCGCGGTCACGACCTCCCGCATGACCAGCCGACCTGCGCCGATTCGCCTGGTGGTCGGGCTGGGCAACCCGGGCCCGCGTTACGCCGAAACCCGGCATAACGCGGGCTTCTGGTTTGTGGATGCCCTGGCCCGTGATCACGGCGTCCGCTTTCGCCCGGAGAACCGCTTCGATGGCGAGGCGGCCCGGCTGACCCTCCCCGAAGGTGATGCCTGGCTCCTCAAGCCGATGTCCTTCATGAACAAGAGCGGCCTGCCGGTGCGCAAATGCGCCGATTTCTATCGCATCGCTCCGGAGGAGATCCTGGTCGTCCACGACGAACTGGATCTCGAGCCCGGGGTGGTCCGCCTGAAGCATGGCGGCGGGCATGGCGGGCATAACGGTCTGCGCGACCTGCACCGGCACCTGGGCGGTCCCGCCTACTGCCGTCTGCGCGTCGGTATCGGTCATCCCGGCGAACGCGACCAGGTGGTCCCGTTCGTGCTGGATCGTCCCGATCGTGATGCGGCGCGGGCGATCGGCGAGGCACTGGACGACGCGACGCGCGAGATCCCGGCCCTGCTGGCCGGGCGCTGGGACGAGGCCGTGCGCCGTCTGCACGGTCGCGGTTCCGGCTGAGTCCGCACCGAGCCCGCACCGAAGTTACATCCGAGGAAACCCCATGAGCCTGAAATGCGGCATCGTCGGCCTGCCGAACGTCGGCAAATCGACTCTGTTCAACGCCCTCACGCGCGCGGAGATCGCCGCGGAGAACTACCCGTTCTGCACCATCGATCCCAACGTCGGGGTGGTGGAGGTGCCGGACCCGCGGCTGGCAAAGCTGGCGGAGCTGGTATCGCCGGAGCGGGTGCTGCCGACCACGGTGGAGTTCGTCGACATCGCCGGGCTGGTGTCCGGGGCGGCCCAGGGCGAGGGGCTGGGCAACCAGTTCCTGGCGCATATCCGCGAGACCGACGCCATCGCCCAGGTGGTTCGCTGTTTCGAGGACGATGACATCGTCCATGTAGCCGGCCGGGTGGACCCGCTGGCCGACATCGAGACCATCAGTACCGAGCTGATGCTGGCGGACCTGGAGACGGTCAACAAGGCGCTGACCCGTCTGACGCGTGCCGCCAAGTCCCAGGACAAGGAGGCCATCGCCCGGCTCCGGGCCGCCGAGAAGGTGGCCGAGGGCCTGGGTGAGGGCATCCCGGTGCGTGCCCAGGATCTGGAGGCGGAAGAGCTCGAGCTGCTGCGCGATCTCCACCTGCTGACCATCAAGCCGCTGATGTACATCGCCAACGTCAACGAGGCGGGTCTCACCGAGGATAACGAACAGGTGCGCGCCGTGCGCGCGAAGGCCGCCGAGGAGGGGGCTCAGGTGGTCAGCGTGTGCGCGGCCATCGAGGCCGAGATCGCCGTGCTCGAGCCCGGCGAGCGCGCCGAATTCCTCGCCGATCTGGGCCTCGAGGAACCCGGTCTGGACCGCGTGATCCGCACCGCCTATGAGCTACTGGATCTGCAGACCTTCTTCACCGCCGGCGAGAAGGAGGTGCGGGCCTGGACCGTGCGCCGGGGCTCCACCGCGCCACAGGCGGCGGGCGTGATCCATACCGATTTCGAGAAGGGTTTCATCCGCGCCGAGGTGGTCGCCTACAACGACTACGTGGAGCACGGCGGTGAGCAGGGGGCGAAGGATGTCGGCAAGTGGCGGCTCGAAGGCAAGGAATACGTCATGCGCGAAGGGGACGTTGTACATTTTCGCTTCAATGTCTGAGTATAATACTCGGACTTTGTCGCGGGGGCGGCACCCCTGCGCCCGGCACGTTTCCTTATCGCAATCAACCATCAGGCCCGTATCAGGAGTACAGCAATGGATGTAATGGACCGTATCCGCCAGCAGGTGGAAGAGAACCCGGTCGTGATCTTCATGAAGGGGAGCCCGCAGTTCCCGATGTGCGGCTTTTCGAGCCGCGCGGTGGAGGCGCTGAAGCGCTGCGAGCGCGAGTTCGGCTACGTGAACGTTATCGCCGATCAGGAGGTCATGCAGAACCTGCCGCGCTTCGCCGACTGGCCGACCTTTCCGCAGGTCTATATCGACGGCGAGCTCATCGGCGGCTGCGACATCACCCTGGAGATGTTCGAAAGCGGCGAGCTGAAGAAGATGGTCGACGAGGCCCACGACAAGCACGCCCAGCGCAACGCCGGCTGAAGCGACCGGCCCGCGGCGTGCCCGGCCCGTCATCGCGATCGCGGTGGCGGGCCTTTTTTGTGGTCAGCTACCCGGCGGGAGTTCTTCCGGGTCAGGCAGCTGCAGCGCGGCCTNNCGGCGTCGAAGGCCGCGCTGTGCGCGGAATCGTTGTCCCACTCCAGCCCGGCGGCGCGCGCCGCGCGCGCGAGTACGGTCTGGCCGTATGCCAGTGCAGCCAGCGAAACGGTGTCCAGGCTGCTGAACGGGTGGAAGGGGTTGCGCTTGATCCCGCAGCGGTCCGCCGCCTTGTGCACGAACCCGAGGTCGAAATGGGCGTTGTGTCCCACCAGGATCGCGCGTTTGCACAAATTCAGCTTGACCTCGCGACGCACTTCGCTGAACAGCCGGCCCATCGCCTGATCCTCCGGCCACGCCGCGCGCAGCGGATGGTAGGGGTCGATCCCGTTGACCTCCAGGGATTTCGGGTCCATCTCGGACCCATCGAACGGCCGTACGTGGAGGCTCACGGTGTGGGCGCGCTCCAGGCGATCCTGCTCGTTGCGGCGCAGGAAGACTGCGGCCACCTGCAGCAGGGCGTGGCGTTCGCAGTCGAAACCCCCGGTTTCCACATCGACCACTACGGGCAGGAAGCCGCGGAAGCGATGAGCCATGGGGCGGTGCGACGGATCGAGCTGGGCGGGTGCGGCCATGCGGTTACCTTGGTTCGAATCGATTCCGGGAAGATCTTTGCGTATCCCTCCCGTTTTGCGGGAGATCGGCGCCATAGAACGCTTTCGCTTGACCTGTTGGCAACACAGTCGGGATACTTGCGCCTTTCTGTCCGCCCGGACCGCGGCATGGTAGCAGAACCGTCCCGCGCCCGGTGGTACGGCCCCGCGCCCGCGAACCGTTTCCCAACCCGTTTTCAGGGGTAGACGCATGGACCTGAACGCCATCCCGAACGACATCGATCCGCAGGAAACCCAGGAGTGGATCGACGCCCTTGCCTCCGTGATGGAGGCCGACGGGCCCGAACGGGCGCACGCCCTGCTGGAGGCCCTGGTGGACAAGGCCCGGCGCAGCGGTGCCTATCTTCCGTATTCGGCCAATACCGCGTACGTGAACACCATCCCGCCGCATCTCGAGCCGGTGTACCCCGGTGATGGCGCGCTGGAGCACCGCATCCGCTCTTACATCCGCTGGAACGCGATGGCGATGGTGGTCAAGGCTAACCGGGTGTCGCCGGAACTGGGTGGACACATCGCGTCCTTCGCCTCCGGGGCCACGCTCTACGACGTCGGCTTCAACCATTTCTGGCGCGCCCCGTCGCACGAGCACGGCGGTGATCTGGTGTTCGCTCAGGGGCATTCCTCGCCGGGGATCTACGCCCGTGCCTTCCTCGAAGGGCGCCTGACCGAGGAGCAGCTGGATCATTTCCGCCGCGAGGTGGACGGCAAGGGGCTGTCCTCCTACCCGCACCCCTGGCTGATGCCGGACTTCTGGCAGTTCCCGACGGTGTCCATGGGGCTGGGCCCGATCATGAGCATCTACCAGGCACGGTTCATGCGTTACCTGCAGGATCGCGGGCTGGCGCAGACGGAGAACCGCCATGTCTGGAGTTTCGTTGGCGACGGCGAGGTGGACGAGCCCGAGACCATGGGGGCGATCACCCTGGCCTCGCGCGAGAAGCTGGACAACCTGACCTGGGTGGTGAACTGCAACCTGCAGCGCCTCGACGGGCCGGTGCGCGGCAACGGCAAGATCGTGCAGGAGCTGGAGGCGATCTTCCGTGGCGCCGGCTGGAACGTCATCAAGGTCCTGTGGGGGCGCTACTGGGAGCCGCTGCTGGCCAAGGACACCGACGGCCTGCTGCAGAAGCGCATGATGGAGGCGGTCGACGGCGACTACCAGAACTACAAGGCCAACGACGGGGCCTACGTGCGCGAGCACTTCTTCGGCAAGTATCCGGAGCTCAAGGCGATGGTCGCCAACATGTCCGACGAGGAGATCTGGCGCCTGAATCGCGGCGGGCATGACCCGGTCAAGGTCTACGCCGCCTACAAGGAGGCCATGGAGCACACCGGCCAGCCCACCGTAATCCTGGCGCACACCGTCAAGGGCTACGGCATGGGTTCGGCGGGCGAGGCCCAGAACCGCACCCACAGCCAGAAGAAGATGGACACGGAGGACATGAAGCACTTCCGTGACCGCTTCAACATCCCGCTGTCCGACGAGCAGGTGGAACGGGCCGAGTATCTCAAGCCGGATCCCGACTCCGACGAGATGCAGTACATGCACGAGCGGCGCAAGGCGCTCGGCGGTTACTTGCCGCAGCGGCGGCACATGACCACGCCGCTGGAGGTCCCCGGACTGGACGCCTTTTCCGGGCTGCTGGAGGACTCCGGCGACCGCGAGATGTCCACCACCATGGCCTTCGTGCGCATGCTGCAGATCCTCGCGCGCGACAAGAAGATCGGCCGGCACGTGGTCCCGATCGTCCCGGACGAGGCGCGTACCTTCGGCATGGAAGGCCTGTTCCGCCAGCTGGGCATCTATTCCTCGGTCGGCCAGCTCTATGAGCCGCAGGACAAGGACCAGGTGATGTATTACAAGGAGGACAAGGGCGGCCAGATCCTGGAGGAAGGGATCAACGAGGCCGGCTCGATCTCCTCCTGGATCGCCGCCGCGACGTCCTACTCCACCCACGGCGTCGCAACCATCCCGTTCTACATCTTCTATTCGATGTTCGGGTTCCAGCGCATCGGCGATCTGATCTGGGCCGCCGGCGACCAGCGGGCGCGCGGTTTCCTGATCGGCGGAACCGCCGGCCGCACCACCCTGGCCGGCGAAGGGCTGCAGCACAACGACGGCCATAGCCACATGATGGCGGCCAATGTGCCCAACTGCATCGCCTACGACCCGACGTTCGCCTACGAGCTGGCGGTGATCGTGCAGGACGGCATGCGGCGCATGTTCCGCGAGCAGGAGAGCGTCTTCTACTACATCACCGCGATGAACGAGAACTACCATCAGCCGGCGATGCCGGAGGGCGCCGAAGAGGGCATCCGCCGCGGCCTGTATCGTTTCCAGACCGGCGGGCGCAAGAAAAAGAAGGTCCGCCTTATGGGGTCCGGCACCATCCTGCGCGAGGCGATCGAGGCGGCCGCGCTGCTGGAGCAGGACTTCGGCGTGTCGGCCGAGGTCTGGAGCGCGACCAGTTTCACCGAGCTGGCGCGTGACGGTCGCGACTGCGAGCGCCATGCCCGGCTGCATCCGGACGCGAAGCCGCGCCGTAGCTGGGTCGAACAGTGCCTGGGCGGTTCCGAGGCGCCGGTGGTCGCGGCCACCGACTACGTGTCGAACTTCGCCGATCAGATCCGCGCCTATGTGCCCGCCGACTATCGCGTGCTGGGCACCGACGGTTTCGGCCGTTCGGACCTGCGCTCCGCGCTGCGGCGCCACTTCGAAGTCGACCGCTACCATATCGCGGTGACCGCACTGAAGGCCCTGGCCGATGCCGGGACCGTCGAGGCGAAGACCGTCCGCGAGGCGATCGACAAATACGAGATCGACACCGATCGTCCCAATCCCCTGCAGGCCTGAGGCCGGCGTCCCGAGGCAGGAGCAGACATGAGCGACACGATTACGGTTGAAGTCCCCGACATCGGTGACTTCAAGGACGTCGAGATCATCGAGGTACTGGTCAAGCCGGGTGACACCGTGGCGCCCGAGGACCCGCTGATCACCCTGGAGTCGGACAAGGCCTCCATCGAGATCCCGGCACCGCAGGGCGGTACCGTGCAGGGCATGAAGGTCAAGGCCGGGGACCGCGTCTCGCAGGGGGATGCGATCCTCGAACTGGCACCCGCGGACGAGGCTGCCGCCAGTGGTGCCGGGGAAGCTCCGGCGGAGGCCGCCGCCGACCCGGCCGCCTCCGCCGGAGGCGAAGAAACGGCACCCGCGGCCTCGGCCAGCGCGCCGGATACCGGGTCCGCGCCGGCCAGGGCATCGGCCGGCGACTCGGGTGGTACCGGCGGGCGGGGCGGCCAGGGCGGCCCGCGGCCATCGCCCACCGCCCATATCGAGAACGAGTCCGCGTTCCGTCGCGCCCATGCCTCGCCCGTGGTGCGCAAGTTCGCGCGCGAGCTCGGGGTCGACCTGTCCAAGGTCGAGGGGAGCGGTCGCAAGGGGCGCATCCTGCGCGAGGACGTGCAGGCCTTCGTCAAGCGCGCGCTCAGCCAGCCCGCCGGTTCCGGACTGGGGGTCGAACCCATGCCGGAGATCGATTTCTCCGAGTTCGGTCCGATCGAGACCCGGCCGCTGTCGAAGATCAATCGGCTCACCGGCCAGAACCTGCATCGCAACTGGGTCACCGTCCCGCACGTGACGCAGTTCGACGAGGCCGACATCACCGAGCTGGAGGACTTCCGCAAATCGCTGAAGGCCGAATACGAGAAGCAGGGGGTCAAGATCACCTTCCTGCCGTTCCTGATGAAGGCGGTGGTCTCCGCGCTCAAGGAATACCCGCGTTTCAATGCCTCGCTGGACGCCACCGGCGAGAATCTGGTGATCAAGCAGTACTACCACCTGGGCGTGGCCGTGGATACGCCGGATGGTCTGGTGGTTCCGGTCGTGCGTGACGTGGACCGAAAGAGTCTGGTGGACATCGCCTCCGAACTGATGGACCTGTCGAAGCGGGCGCGCGAGAAGAAACTCAAGCCTGCCGACATGCAGGGCGGCTGTCTGACCATCTCCAGCCTCGGCGGCATTGGCGGCACCCAGTTCACGCCGATCGTCAATGCCCCGGAGGTCGCCATCCTCGGGGTGTCGAAGGCCTCGATGCAGCCGGTCTGGAACGGCGAGGAATTCGAGCCGCGTCTGGTGCTGCCGATGGCCTTGTCCTACGACCACCGGGTGATCGACGGGGCCCTGGGCGCCCGCTTCACCACCACGCTGAGCGCGCTGCTGTCCGACATGCGGCGCATGCTGCTGTAATCACCGGAGCTTTGTCATGAGTCAGACCACCACCGTCGAAGTCCCCGACATCGGCGACTTCAAGGATGTCGAGATCATCGAGGTCCTGGTCCAGCCGGGCAGTACCATCGCCCCGGAAGACCCGCTGATCACGCTCGAATCGGACAAGGCGACCATCGATGTCCCGGCACCGCAGGCGGGTACGGTCAAATCCGTGCACGTGAAGACCGGCCAGCGGGTGTCTCAGGGGGATCCGATCCTGGAACTGGAGGCCGGTGCGGAGGCCGCGGACAGCGAGGCTTCGCCCGCCCCGGCGGAGGATACCGAGGCGGCGTCCGCGGAACCCGCCGGCGCGGCCCGGGCGTCCTCCACCCCGGCGCCGCAGGCCGCGGCCGACCCGAACACCGACAGCCAGTGCCAGGTGCTGGTGCTGGGCTCCGGCCCCGGCGGCTATACCGCCGCCTTCCGTGCCGCGGACCTGGGCCTGGACGTGGTGATGGTCGAGCGTTATCCGCAGATCGGCGGGGTCTGCCTGAACGTCGGCTGCATCCCGTCCAAGGCGCTGCTGCACGCCGGCGAGGTGCTGCACGAGGCCGAGCGCTTTGCCGCCCTGGGCATCAAGTTCGGCGAGCCGGAGATCGACCTCGACGGCCTGCGCGGCTACAAGGACAAGACGGTCAAGAAGCTGACCGGAGGCCTGAAGCAGCTGGCCAAGCAGCGCAAGGTGCGCGTGGTGCAGGGCGTCGGCGAATTCACCGGGGCCCACAGCATCGCCGTCGAGGGCGATGATGGCCGCGAGGTGATCGGCTTCGAGCACGCGATCATTTCCGTCGGCTCGCAGGCGGTGAAACTGCCCGGCTTCCCCTGGGACGACCATCGGGTGATGGACTCCACCGATGCGCTGGATCTGGCCGACATCCCCGAGCGCATGCTGGTGGTCGGCGGCGGCATCATCGGCCTGGAGATGGCCTGCGTGTACGAGTCGCTGGGCACGAAGGTCACGGTGGTGGAGCTGTCCGATACCCTGATGCCGGGGGCGGACCGGGACATCGTGCGCCCGTTCGAGAAGCGCGCGAAGAAGCGCTTCGAGAACATCTTCCTCAAGAGCAAGGTCGCCGGGGCCGAGGCCACCGAGCAGGGCATCGTCTGCCGCTTCGAGGGCGAGGCGAAGGGCCTGCCGGAAGAGGACACCTTCGACCGCGTGCTGGTCGCCGTGGGGCGCAGCCCGAACGGCGCGAAGATCAACGCCGAGGCCGCCGGGGTTCAGGTCAGCGAGCGCGGCTTCATCGAGGTCGACAGCCAGCAGCGCACCAATGTCGGGCACATCTTCGCCATCGGCGACGTGGTCGGCCAGCCGATGCTGGCGCACAAGGCGACCCACGAGGGCAAGGTCGCGGCCGAGGTGATCGCCGGGCACAAGGTGCACTTCGACGCCCGCGCGATCCCGTCGGTGGCCTATACCCACCCGGAGGTCGCGTGGATGGGCGTGACCGAGGAACAGGCGAAGGCCGACGGCATCGAGTACACCAGGGGCGTGTTCCCCTGGGCCGCCTCCGGCCGGGCGATCGCGCTGGGCGCCGAGGACGGCATGACCAAGCTGCTCTTCGATGCCGAGGGCCGGGTGATCGGCGCCGGGCTGGTCGGGCCCTCCGCCGGCGACCTGATCGGCGAGGCGATGCTGGCGCTGGAGATGGGGGCGGAGATGGAGGACATCGGCCTGACCGTCCATCCGCATCCGACGCTCAGCGAGACGGTGGCCTTTGCCGCCGAGGCCGCGCACGGCTCGATCACCGACATCCTGCCGCCGAAGAAGGGTTAGAGGCGGGTGCGCCGCGAGTCACGTCCGGGGTTGCCGCGGGTTGCCGGGCGGCTGGCGGCCTGGCTGACCGGCGCCGCGCTGGTCCTGCTGGCCGCTCCGGCGCCGGGCGGCACGCTGTATCAGGAGACGCTCGAGCGTTCGGACTGGACCCGCGTCGAGATCGACGACCTGTGCCGCCTGGAACAGCGGGTGCGCCACGGCGGTTCGCTGCAGTTCGAGACCCGTCCCGGTCTGGCGGTCCGCGCGTTCTGGGATCCGCCCTATCCCGTGCCCGGGCGCTCGCAGGCGCCGCTGGAAACCGGTGCACCGGAATGGCTTCCCGGCGACGGCCCGGCGCCATTGTCGCTGATGCTGCGGGCGGGCCCGGACGACCGCTACCGTGTGCCGGACGATCGCGTGCAGGCCCTCAAGGCCCGTCTGCTCGCCGGCCATGATGTGCGCATCGGGTTCCCCGACGGCGAGGACATCGTGCATTTCCGTGGCATCCGTTTTGGGCGCCGGGTCGAGGGCTTCCGCATCTGTCAGGCGGAGCAGGGGATGGCCGAAGGGGCCCCGGAGGCCGGTGACGGAACGGCACGCGAGCGCTGGGTGGTCTATTTTGATTCCGGGCGCACGGCTCTGGATGGTGAGGCCCGGGCGACGCTGGACCGGGTGGTGGCGGCCCTGGACGGGGTCGAAGGGCCGCGATTGCGGGTGATCGGCTTGACCGATGCCGAAGGCCCGGACAGAGTGAACCGGCGAATCAGCCAGCAGCGGGCCGAAACCGTGCGTGACGCACTTGGCGAGGCCGGCCTGGGCACAGCCGACATCGAAATCGAGGCCGGGGGCGTCGCTCCCGGGGTCGAGGACGAGTCACGCGATGCCCGTCGCGCCGAGATCTGGTGGGTGGGCGAGCGCGGCAGCAGCGGCTCCGGGCCTCAGGGTGAGGATCCGGCACCGGAGGCTGCCCGTGACGCCGACCCTGCCGGGGATGACCCGGCCGCTCCGCAGCCGGTGGAACCCGGGGGCGGTACGGCCTGGTAGCAGTCCCCGCCGCCATGGCTCGATACGCCCGGCCGACTGGCCGGCGTAAACATTGATTCAGTGTCTTTCCCAAGGATTGCATGCCCATGAGTTCGAACATCAAGCGCGTCGTCCTCGCCTATTCCGGCGGTCTGGATACCTCGGTCATCCTCAAGTGGCTGGAGGAGCAGTACGGCTGCGAGGTCATCACCTTCACTGCCGACCTGGGCCAGGGCGAGGAGGTCGAACCGGCCCGCGCCAAGGCCGAGGCCCTGGGGGTGAAGCAGATCTACATCGAGGATCTGCGCGAGACCTTCGTGCGCGACTACGTCTTCCCGATGTTCCGGGCCAATACGGTCTACGAGGGCGAGTACCTGCTGGGCACCTCCATCGCGCGGCCGCTGATCGCGCGCCGCCTGGTGGAGATCGCCGAGGAGACCGGCGCGGATGCGATCGCCCACGGTGCCACCGGCAAGGGCAACGACCAGGTGCGCTTCGAGCTGGGCGCCTACGCGCTCAAGCCGGGCATCGAGGTGATCGCCCCGTGGCGCGAATGGGACCTCAATTCGCGCGAGCGCCTGATGGCGTACGCCGAACAGCACGGCATTCCGGTGGACTATGCCCAGGCGGGCAAGAAGTCCCCGTACTCGATGGACGCCAACCTGCTGCACATCTCTTACGAGGGCGGCCCGCTGGAGGATCCGTGGACCGACTCCGAGGAAGACATGTGGCGCTGGTCGGTGTCGCCCGAGGCCGCTCCGAACGAGCCCGAGGTCCTCACCATCGGTTTCGAGAACGGTGACCCGGTCTCCATCAACGGCGAGAAGCTGTCGCCGGCTGCACTGCTGTCGAAGCTGAACGAGCGCGGCGGGGCCCATGGCATCGGTCGGCTGGATATCGTCGAAAACCGTTATGTCGGCATGAAGTCGCGCGGCTGCTACGAGACTCCGGGCGGTACCATCCTGCTGCGTGCGCGCCGCGCGCTGGAGTCGATCACCCTGGATCGCGAGGCCGCCCACCTGAAGGACGAGCTGATGCCGCGCTACGCCAGCATCATCTACAACGGCTACTGGTGGAGCCCCGAACGGCGCATGCTGCAGGCGGCGATCGACGAGTCCCAGGGCGTGGTCAACGGCGAGGTGCGCCTGCGCCTGTACAAGGGCAACGTGATGGTGGCCGGTCGCCAGTCGCCGGACAGCCTGTTCGACGAGTCCATCGCGACCTTCGAGGACGACGCCGGCGCGTACGACCAGAAGGACGCCGAAGGCTTTATTCGGCTCAACGCGCTGCGCCTGCGGATCGCGGCCAGCCGCAACCGCAGCGGGACCTGAGGTCATGGGCTTCCCGGGGCGTCCGCGAGGGTCGGCGCGGGGCATGCTGCGGTGGCTGGTCGTGCCCGGGCTGGCGCTCGGTCTGCTGCTCGGCCTGGCCGGCTGCGCCAGCGTACCGTCCGAGGACCGCCATCCGGATGATCCCTGGGAGTCCTACAACCGCGCGATGTTCGCCTTCAACCAGGAGGTGGACCAGGCGATCCTCAGGCCCACGGCCGTGCAGTACCGCCGCCTGCCCGACCCGGTGCAGACGGGCGTCGGCAATTTCTTCTCCAACCTCAACGACGTGACGGTCCTGTTCAACAACCTGTTGCAGGGCAATCTGCACGCCGCGGCCTCGGATACCAGCCGGCTGATGTTCAACACCACGTTCGGTCTGGCCGGCCTGATCGACGTCGCCTCGCCGATGGGACTGGACAAGAACAACGAGGATTTCGGCCAGACCCTCGGTGCCTGGGGCGTGCCGTCCGGGCCCTATCTGCAGCTGCCGCTGCTGGGGCCCAGCACCGCACGGGATGCGCCCGCCCGCCTGGTCGACAGTCAGACCGATCCGCGCAACGTCCGCAGCGTCCGGCGCGATCGCACGCCGCTGTGGGTCGGCCTGGTGGTGGTGGACGTGGTCGACATGCGTGCGGGGCTCATCGACACCGAGGCCATGATCGACCAGCTTTCCGATGACCCCTACATCGCCATGCGCAGGGCGTATCTGCAGCGGCGCGATTTCCTCACCGGTGGCGCCCAGGCCGACGAGCAGGCCGAGGAGATGCTGGACGAGCTTGAGGCGCTGGAAGCCATGGAGGCCGGGGAGTGAACGGCCTGCTGGTCATGCTGGACATCCTGCGCGCCCGCCGCGGACCGCAGGACCTGCCGGCGGATCCCGCGCTCGCGGTGTTCTGGACCGGGGTCGCGGTGGCCGTGGGGCTGGCCATCGGCGTGCCGATGTATGGCGCGACTGCGGCCCTGGTCATGAATCTGGTGGATGTGGCGGTGCTGTTCGGCTTCGTGGCCCTGGCACTGCGGTTTCAGGGCTTTGTCGGGCGCCAGGTGCAGACCTTTACCGCGATGGTGGGTACCGGGGCGATCCTCGGGCTGCTGATGGCGTTGCTGACGCTGGTCGCTCCGATTGATCCGGAGGCCGGGGAGG
Organism: Thioalkalivibrio halophilus; assembly: GCF_001995255.1. Taxonomy (GTDB): domain Bacteria; phylum Pseudomonadota; class Gammaproteobacteria; order Ectothiorhodospirales; family Ectothiorhodospiraceae; genus Thioalkalivibrio; species Thioalkalivibrio halophilus. The sequence continues at coordinate 59,902 of NZ_MUZR01000018.1, forward strand.
CCCCGCCGCTGGCGGTACTGGGCATGTTGCTCCTGCTGGGCTGGTTGCTGTTCGTGTATGGCCATATCCTGCACCAGGCCCTCGAACTGTCGAACCGCATGGCGGGGGTCGTGATCGCGCTGGGGTTCGTCCTGATCTCGTCGGTGATCACCCAGGGCGTGGCCGGGGCGGTGACGGCATGAACCGCTCCGCCGATCTGCACATCCTCGGGATCGGCGGGACCTTTATGGGCGGGCTGGCGCAGCTGGCGCGCGCCCGCGGCTATCGCGTGAGCGGGGCCGACGCGCAGACGCTTTATCCCCCCATGAGCGAGCAGCTGGCGGCCGCGGGCATCCCTTACCACGCGGGTTACGAGGCCGAAGCCCTGCCCGAGGACGTCCCGGTGGTGGTGGGCAACGTGATGACCCGTGGCACGCCCGCGGTGGAGGCGATGCTGGACCGCGGGCAGGCGTACACCTCCGGTCCCCAGTGGCTGGCGGAGCACGTGCTGCACGACCGCTGGGTGCTGGCGGTCGCGGGGACCCACGGCAAGACCACCACCAGCTCGCTGCTGGCCTGGATCCTGGAATACGCCGGCATGGCGCCAGGATTCCTGATCGGCGGGGTCCCCGGCAACTTCGGCGTGAGCGCGCGTCTCGGCGAGTCGCCGTTCTTCGTGATCGAGGCGGACGAATACGACAGTGCGTTCTTCGACAAGCGCGCCAAGTTCGTCCATTACCGGCCACGGACCCTGGTGCTGAACAACCTCGAATACGATCACGCCGACATCTACCCGGATCTGCAGGCGATCGAGCGTCAGTTTCATCACCTGGTGCGCACCGTGCCGGGCCAGGGCAAGATCCTGATGCCCGCCGGGGACGCCGCACTGGAACGCGTGCTGGAGTCCGGTTGCTGGACACCGGTGGAGCGGCTCGCGACCGGCGAGGACGGCCCCGCAGACTCGGCGGTAGCGCTGAGCGCTCGCTCGCTGTCGGCCGACGGTCGCTGCTTCGAGGTCCTGGAAAACGAACAGCCGTGTGGTCGCGTTGAATGGTCGATGTGCGGTCGGCACAACCAGGCCAATGCGCTGGCGGCGCTGGCCGCGGCCCGCCACGCCGGCGTGCCGCTCGCCACCGGGCTGGCGGCGCTGCCGGAGTTTCGCGGGGTCCGTCGACGCCAGGAGCTGCGTGCGGAGATCGCCGGGGTCCGGGTCCTGGATGACTTCGCTCATCACCCGACCGCCATCCGCATGACCCTCGAGGGCCTGCGCGGCGGACTGGACGAGGGCGGGCGCCTGCTGGTGGCGCTGGAGCCCCGGTCCAACACCATGCGCATGGGGGTGCACGCGGGTGCGCTGGGCGATGCCCTGGATCGCGCTGATGGCGTGCACCTGTACCGGCCGCCCGACCTGGACTGGGCCATCGGTCCGCTGCGCACCCGTCTGGAAGAGCGCCTGACGGTGGCGCCGTCGGTGGATGAGCTGCTGCAGGGGCTGCTGGACGGCCTGCGACCCGGCGACACCCTGGTGATCATGAGCAACGGCGGTTTTGGCGGGCTGCATCAGCGCCTGATCGACCGCCTGCGGGAGGAGCGGTCATGAGTCGGCGCATCGCCCTGGCCCTGACTGGCGCGTCGGGGGCACCCTATGGCCTGCGCCTGCTGGAGTGTCTGGTGCAGGCCGGGGTCGAAGTGCATCTGATGGTGTCGAAGCCGGGACAGGTGGTGCTCGGGATGGAGACCGACCTCGGCGTGCCCGGGCGGCCGGTGGAGATCGCCCGGTTCTTCAGTGAACGCTACGCTGCCGCGCCGGGTCAGATTCAGTGTTACGGCCCGGACGAGTGGACCGCCCCGGTGGCCAGCGGCTCGGCGGCCCCCGAGTCCATGGTCGTGTGCCCCTGTACCACGGCCACGGTATCGGCGGTGGCGACCGGGGCCTCGCGCGGGTTGATCGAGCGCGCCGCCGACGTGGTCCTGAAGGAGCGCCGCCGCCTGATCCTGGTGGTGCGCGAGACCCCGTTCTCCGAGATCCATCTGGAGAACATGCTGCGCCTGACCCGCATGGGCGCCGTGGTGATGCCGGCCAATCCGGCGTTCTACCATCGCCCCGAAGGTCTGCAGGACCTGATCGATTTCATGGTGGCGCGGGTCCTGGATCACCTGCAGATCGAACACGCACTGGGTCCCCGCTGGGGGACCGGGCACCGCCAGGGTGGAGAGGACGGCCCCGAATGAAGACGCTTCCGCTGTTTCCGCTGAACACCGTACTGTTCCCGGGTGGTCTGCTGCCGTTGCGGATCTTCGAGACGCGCTATCTCGACATGGTGCGTGGCTGCCTGCGCGACGACAGCGGCTTCGTGGTGGTGGCGATCGAGCCGCCCGCCGAGGGCGAAGAACCGCCGTCCGAATCGGATCCGACGGTGGGGTTCCATGCGGTGGGCACCGAGACGCGCATCATCGACTGGGACCAGCGCTCCGACGGTCTGCTGGGGATCCTCGCCAAGGGGGCGCAGCGCCAGCGGATCCACAACCCGCGGCGCGGGGATGACGGACTGTGGCTGGGCGAGGTGGAGCCGCTGGACGAATGGCCGGCGGTCAGCCTGCCGGTGGACTACGCATCGCTGGCCGGTCTGCTGGAGCGTCTGCTGGATCAGCTGGGCACGCCCTGGTCGCATCTCGAGCGCCACCTGGATGATTCGGCCTGGGTGGCCGGGCGTCTCGCCGAACTGCTGCCGGTGGATCTCGCGATCAAGCAGTCGCTGCTGGAATCCGATGATCCGATCGATCGTCTCGAGCGTCTGCGGGCGGCCATGCTCGCGCAGTCGTCTCCCTGACAGCATCCGGGCGGCCTGTTAAGGTAAAGGGCCGTAATTTCAAGCCGGAGCCCGATCATGGCCGTTCAGGAACTCACGCAGGACAACTTCGAATCCACCATCACCGGGAATGACATCGTCATCATGGATTTCTGGGCGCCGTGGTGCGGCCCGTGCCAGCAGTTCGCGCCGACCTTCGAGGAAGCCTCGAACAAGCACGACGACGTCGTCTTCGCCAAGGTCAACACCGACGAGGAGCAGGGCATCGCCGGTGCCTTCCAGATCCGCTCCATCCCGACCCTGATGATCTTCCGCGAGCAGGTCATCGTGTTTTCGCAGCCGGGCGTCCTCTCCGCGGCGCAGCTGGACGAGGTGCTGGGCAAGGTGCGCGAGCTGGACATGGAGGCCGTGCGCGCCGACATCGAAAAGCAGCAGCAGGAACAGGAGCAGCAGGCCGGCGGCAACGCCTGAGCCCGGCTCCCGCCGTAACCACCTCCCGCGGCCCGTTTCCGGGTCGCTCCGTCCGCCACTCGAACCGACCCTGACAAGCCGACGAGGTCCCCCCCGTGCTCAGCGTGATGACCCAGATGGGGGCCCTGATCGTTGCCGGGGTCGGCTGGCGGATCCTGCAGCCCGGCGGTCTGGATGCCGAAACCACCCGCCGGGTCCTCACTACGCTCGTCTATTACCTGCTGCTGCCCGCGCTGGTGCTGCAGGTCCTGTGGACTGCACCGCTGGGCCTGGACTCGGTGCGCATCGCCCTGGTGGCCGGGGCGACGGTCCTGATTACCCTGGCCGTTACTGCCGGTGCGTGCCGTGCATGCACCGCCGACCGAGCCGCAGTGGGCGCGATGCTGCTGGCCGCCGCCTGGCCCAACGCGACCTATCTGGGCCTGCCGATCCTCGACAGTCTGTTCGGCGAGGCGGGGCGCGCGGTTGCCATCCAGTACGACCTGTTCGCCTGCCTGCCGCTGGTGCTGACCCTGGGCGTGGTCCTCGCGCGCCGCTACGGCGACGGCCGCATGCCGCCGGTGCATCCGCTGCGCGGCCTGTTGTCGGTGCCGTCGATCTGGGCCGCCCTCGCCGGTGTCACCCTGAACCTGGGCGGGGTGCCGCAGACGGTCTGGCTGGAGGAGTGGCTGGGACTGCTGGCGGATTCGGTGTCGCCGCTGATGCTGTTCGCTCTGGGCCTGGCACTGGTCTTCCACCGCTTTCACGGGCGCGACGCCCGCCCGCTGGCGGTCGTCGTGGTGATCCAGCTGCTGCTGGCGCCGGCGGTGGCGCTGGGACTGGTGTGGCTGCTGGGCATGGAGGGGATCCCCGCGACCGGGACGGTGCTGGAGGCGGCCATGCCGGCGATGGTGCTGGGGCTGGTGTTCTGTGACCGCTTCGGGCTGGATACCGGGCTGTACGCGGCCGCGGTGACCCTGACCACGGCCCTTTCGCTGGTTACCCTGCCGCTGTGGTTCGCCCTGGCCGGCGGTCTTCTGGGGGGATGAGCCTCAGGATTCCTCGCCGAAGCGGTCGGCGACCAGTTCGGTCAGGGCATCCAGCGCCGCCTCGGCATCCTCTGCGCCGTCGGTGCGGATCGTGATCTCCGAGCCCTGCGCGGCGGCCAGCATCATCACCCCCATGATGCTCTTGCCGTTCACTTCCTGATCGTTGCGGGCGACGGTGACATCGGCGGTGTACTGACTGGCGAGGCTGACGAACTTCGCGGCGGCCCGGGCATGCATGCCCAGCCGGTTAACGATGGGAACTGCGCGCTGCGGCATCGCTGGATTCCTGGTCGCAGAGAAGGATTCCGTCATGGCCCCCGGACAGCGCCTTGTTGACCAGTTCGCTCAGGGGTAGATGGCGGTAGTTGAGTACGCGGACGAGCATCGGCAGGTTGACGCCCGCGATCACGCGCGCGTTGTGTCCGCGCGCCACGCGGCTGGCCACGTTGGCCGGCGTGGAGCCGAACATGTCGGTCAGGACCAGCACACCGGCACCGCTGTCGAGGGTTTCCATGCGGGCGCGCGCCTGCGCCTGAATATCGTCCGGATCGTCGCTTTGTGACATCGCCATGGACTCGCAGTCCTCGGGCAGGTCTCCCAGCATGCTCTGCGCGGTCTGCAGGAGTGTGTCGCCCAGGTTTTGATGCGTGATCAGGATCAGACCGACGCCCATGGAACTACTCCGTTTCAGGGGAGAGAGAATCGAGCTCGCGATGACGGGTGCTAACAGTAACATGTTCCCGCTCGCGCCACGCAGCCGCCAGCCGTTCCACCAGGTAGACCGAGCGGTGGCGCCCGCCGGTGCAGCCGATGGAGACCGTGGCATAGCTGCGATGGTCCGCCACCAGCCGCGGGATCCAGGTGTCGAGGAAGCCGTGGATGGATTCGAACATCGCCCCGACCTCGCCATGGCTGTCGAGGAAACCCGCCACCGCCGGATCCAGCCCGGTCAGCGGCGCCAGTTCACGCTCGTAGTGGGGGTTGGGCAGACAGCGCACGTCGAACACGAAATCGGAATCCAGCGGCGAGCCGTGCTTGAAGCCGAAGGACTGGAACAGCAGGGACAGGCCGGCGGTCTCGCGGCTGCCGACCCGGCCCCGCAACGTGCGCGCGAGGTCATGCATCGACAGCCGGCTGGTGTCCACGGTCAGGTCGGCCTCCACCGCCACGTGCCCCAGCCAGGTCCGTTCCATGCCGATCGCTTCCACCAGCGGGATGCCGTCGCGAGCCAGCGGATGCCGCCTGCGGGTCAGGTGGTAGCGGCGCAGCAGGACCTCGTCGGAGGCATTGAGGAACAGCACCTCGACCTCCAGGCCCGATCCGCGCAGCTCGCCCAGCAGCTTGCCGAAGCCGCTGAGGGCGTCGAGGCCCGAACGGACGTCCACGCCCACGGCCAGGTGGCGGTCACCGCCGGTGTCGTAATGGCCGCTGCGGACCTTCTCCACCAGTTCCGGCAGCATCGGCAGCGGAAGGTTGTCGACGCAGAAGTAGCCGGCGTCCTCCAGGGTATGCAGGGCGACGGTCTTGCCGGAACCCGACAGACCACTGACCAGCAGCAGACGCATGTCGGTCAGCCCTCGGGATCGGGGTTGGGGACCGTGGTGCTGGGCCCGCCGATGTGGAAGATGGACTCCTCCTGCTGATCCTCGCCCATCTGGCGCCGCTGGCGGGCGCGCAGGTCGTCCCCGGCGATGTAGCCCTGCATGTGCAGCAGGTGATTGCGGACCGCGGCCTCGATCATGACCGCGATGTTGCGTCCCGGCGCCACCGGCAGGCTGATCAGCGGGATGCGCAGGCCGAGGATCTCGCTTTCGCCGCGACGCCCGTTCAGACGATCGTCCGGCACCGGCGAGGGCTCGTTGTGGTCGCGCAGATCGATGATCAGGCGCAGATATTTGCCGCCCTTGATCGCCGAGTCGCCGTACATCGCGCGGATGTTGAGCACGCCCAGGCCGCGCACCTCGAGCAGGTCCTGGAGCAGGGCGGGGCAGTGTCCGCGCACGATATCGGGGGCAATGCGCGCGAATTCGGGGGCATCATCGGCGATCAGCCGATGGCCCCGCGAGATCAGTTCCAGCGCTACCTCGCTCTTGCCGACGCTCGACGCCCCCGAGATCAGCACGCCGATCCCGAGGATCTCCATGAACACCCCGTGGCGCACCTCGAAATGAGCGAGGCGCTGCTGCAGGAAATAGCGCAGCAGGGCGATGACTTCGTGCGAGGAGGTGCGTGTGCACAGGATCACCGGCAGCGGGTCGTCACCAGCGTGGGGCATGCGCGGGAACGGGCAGGTGTCCTCGGCGAAAATCACCATGGTGGTGCCGGTGCGGGCCATCTCCAGCACAAGGTGGTCACGCTGTTCGTCGGACAGGCCGGCGATGTAGCGGGCCTCGTAGTCGCCGATGACCTGGATGCGGTTGGGGCGGATCAGGTTGAGATGGCCGGCCAGCGGCAGGTCGCCATCGCCGACTCCCAGGAGTTCGCGGTCGCCCGCGGCCTCCTCCCCGTGGACGTAGCGCAGGTCCAGACGGCTCCCCATCGCCCGCGTGAGCGCGGCGATGGTGATGTTGCTCGCGGTGCCGTCGCCTGCCGCCTCCGCCCGGTCGGCCATGGTCAGGTGTCTCCCAGGGCCCGGGTGAGGGCCTGCTGGACCCCCGCGCTGTCCGCGGCGCGCCGGATGCCGGCGAGGGTGTCCGGCTGCGACAGGCCGCGTGCGAGCTGGGCCAGCAGGTCCAGGTGTTCGCTGGTGGCCTCTTCCGGCACCAGCAGGGCGATCAGGATGTCCACCGGTTCGTGGTCCATGGCCTCGAAATCCACGCCCTGATCCAGACGCAGGACCGCGATGCGGGGCGTATCCAGCTCGGCCAGACGGCCGTGCGGAATCGCCACGCCATGGCCGAGCCCGGTGGAGCCCAGTTTTTCGCGGGCCGACATGGCTTCGAACGCGGCGCTGGCCGCCAGCCCGTCCGCGGCCCCGTCCACCAGCAGATCGGCGAGGGTTTCCAGCGCTCGTTTCTTGCTGGAGCAGTCGGCTTCCAGTCCGATGCGCTCCGGGGTGATGAGCTCGGCCGGGTTCATCGGTTTACGGGGTCTGTTCGCGGTTGCGCTGGTGGCCTTCGGCGCGATGATGGTCCTTGACCTTCTCCTTGTGCTTGATCAGCTGGCGGTCGACCTTGTCGATCAGGCCGTCGATGGCGGCGTACATGTCGTCGTGGCTGGCCTCGGCGTGGATGTGGTTGCCGGTGACCTGCAGATTCGCTTCCGCCTTGTTGTGCAGCTTCTGCGTCTTCTCGTGGGTCAGCACCACGTGCACGTCGATCACCTTGTCGAAGTGGCGTTCCAGCTTCTCGAATTTCTCGTTGACGTAGTCGCGCAGGGCGTCGGTGATTTCGACGTGGTGTCCGGTGAGGTTGATCTGCATGGGTCAGGCTCCTTTCGGTTTGCTTCCGGTCGGCATGGCGGCCATCTGGCGGCGTTCGCTGGAGGATGGCAGGTTCATGCCCTCCCGGTATTTGGCCACGGTACGTCGGGCCACGTTGATGCCCCGATCCGCCAGGATCCGGGCGAGGCGGGAATCGCTGAGCGGTTTGCCCGGCGTTTCCTCTTCGATGAGTTCGCGGATCATGGCACGAATCGCGGTCGCGGAGCATTCCCCGCCGTCGCTGGTGCCCACGTGACTGGAGAAGAAATACTTGAATTCGAACACTCCGCGGGGGGTGTGCATGTATTTCTGCGTGGTCACCCGCGAGATCGTGGACTCGTGCATCTCCAGGGCTTCGGCGATGTCGCGCAGGATCAGCGGCTGCATCGCCACCTCGCCGTGTTCCAGGAACCCCTGCTGGCGTTCGACGATCGCTCGCGCTACGCGCAGCAGGGTGTCGTTGCGGCTGTGCAGGCTCTTGATGAACCACCGCGCCTCCTGCAGCTGGTCGCGCATGAATGCGCTGTCGCGGGCATCGGAGACCTGGCGGACCATGCCGGCGTAGAGGTCGTTGACGCGAATGCGCGGGGCGATCTCGGGATTCAGGTCGACCTGCCAGCCCTGGTCGGTATGACGCACGTAGACATCCGGGACCACGTATTCCGGCGGCGTCTCGCTGATCTGGGCGCCGGGGCGCGGGTTGAGCGTACGGATCAGGTCCAGGGCCGCGGCCAGCTCGTCGGCATCGCGCACGCCGCTCTGGCGCTGCAGTGCCTTGTAGTCACGCCGGGCAAGGGCGTCCATGCCGTGTTCCAGGACCGCGCGCGCGGCTTCGCGCGAGGGCGCGTCCGGCGCCAGCTCGCCCAGCTGGACCTCCAGGCACTCGCGCAGATCCAGCGACCCGACCCCGAGGGGGTCGCAGTGCTGCAGCCAGTGGCGCACTGCCTCCACCTCGTCGGTGCCGACCGGGGTGTCCTCGCCCTGACTGATGGTGTCGGCCAGGGTCTCGACGTCCCCCTCGAGGTAACCGTCGCCGTTGATGGTGTCGATCAGGGCGGCGCCGATGCGCTGGTCACGCGGGGTCAGGTGCGACAGATGCAGCTGCCACAGCAGGTGGTCCTGCAGGCCACCGCCATCGTCGTCCGAGGTGTTTTCCAGGGGATCGCGGTCGTCCAGTCCGCGCGGGCTGGCGCTGGCGTCGTAGATGTCTTCCCAGCGGGTGTCGGTCACCAGTTCGTCGGGGATGACATCCTCCGAACCGCCGGCGTCCACCGTTTCGCCGGTGCCGGCGGCGGCATCGCTGGCGGTCTCGTTCTCGCCCTCGGTGCCGGGGTCCGGGGTTTCTTCGCCATCGGCGCCGAGTTCGTCGTCCTCGGCCTGTTCCAGCATGGGGTTGCTTTCCAGCGCCTGCTGGATCTCGGCCTGGAGCTCCAGCGTCGAGAGCTGCAACAGCCGGATGGCCTGCTGCAGCTGCGGCGTCATGGTCAGCGTCTGACCGAGCTGCAGGTTCAGCCCGGGCTTCAGCATGAGTTGGGAGAGGCGTTGTTCACCATAAGTGAATAGTAATCCCTTGTTGTGGCCTTGTGCACCGGCCGGATGTGGCGATCGGTGTCACAGGCGGAAATTTTCGCCGAGGTAGACCTCGCGCACGCGGGCATCGTCCAGCAGTTCCTCCGGCGTTCCCGCGCTCAGAAGGTGCCCCTCGCTGAGGATGTAGGCGCGGTGGCAGATGCCCAGGGTCTCGCGCACGTTGTGGTCCGAGATTAGTACGCCGATGCCGCGTTCGGCCAGGTGGCGGATCACTTCCTGGATCTCGCTGACCGAGATCGGGTCGACCCCGGCGAAGGGTTCGTCCAGGCAGATAAACCGCGGATCACCGGCCAGCGCACGGGCGATCTCGGCGCGCCGCCGTTCGCCTCCGGACAACGCGATGCCGGGGCTGTGGCGCACGGTTTCGAGCTGGAATTCCTCGATCAGGGCATCGCCAATGCGGCGGCGCTCGTGGCGGTCCAGTCCGGGCCGCAGTTCCAGCACTGCCTGCAGGTTGTCCTGGACCGACAGGCGGCGGAAGATCGAGGCCTCCTGCGGGAGATAGCCCAGCCCGGCGCGGGCGCGTTCGTGGATGGGGGCCTGCGTGATGTCGCGCCCGCCCAGGGTGATG
>NZ_MUZR01000019.1 GCF_001995255.1 Thioalkalivibrio halophilus
GGAGGCCAGCCTCTGGCCGACCCGGCGCAGGGGTTGGCCGGACGGGGAATCGGCCGGAGGGCCGGCCTCCTACCGGGGCAGGGTTCGACCTGTAGGAGGCCAGCCTCTGGCCGATCAGGCGCAGGGATTGGCCGGACGGGGAATCGGCCGGAGGGCCGGCCTCCTGCGGGCATGTTCACGGGCGCCTGCGGCGATGTTCGAATCCCTCCGGCTATGGGGGGCATGCATAGAAAAGGGGCCGCTCGGGCCCCTTTTTCGCGTGCAAGCACGCTCCTGCGGAATTCTGGCGGAGAGGGAGGGATTCGAACCCTCGGTACGCTCGCGCGTACAACGGTTTTCGAGACCGCCCCGTTCGACCACTCCGGCACCTCTCCGTGCTCCGACCCGGTCGGTTGTTGCGACCGTCGCCAGTAGCGCTGCGCATCCTAGCAGATTCGGAGGCGGGGGCGGTAGGGTTGCCGTGGATAATCGGTGAGGGAACCCGGCTCCCGCATGCGGGCCGTCTGCATGGCGCGCTTCAGGAGCACCGGTTCAGGGCATCAGGCGGGTGATTTCCCAGTGTTCGCCGTTGTGATGGTAGGTGAAGCGGTCGTGCAGGCGACTGGCGCGGCCCTGCCAGAATTCGAAGAGCTCGGGCGCGAGGCGGTAGCCGATCCAGGCCGGGTCGCGGGGGACGTTGCCGTCGGGGTACTGCTGTTCCAGGTCCTTCACGCGCTGCTCCAGGGTGGCGCGGTCATCCACCGGCTGGCTCTGCAGGGAGGCGGCGGCGGCCAGCCGGCTGCCGCCGGGCCGCTGGGTGAAGTAGTCGTCCGCGAGCTCGGCGGGCAGGGCGCTGACGCTGCCCTCGACGCGGATCTGGCGTTCGGTCTCGGGCCAGTAGAACAGCAGCGCGGCGCGGGGATTCTCGGCGAGGTCGCGGCCCTTGTGGCTGCGCGAGTCGGTGTACCAGCAAAGGCCTTCGCCCTCGAAGTGCTTGAAGAGGACGATGCGCGCCGAGGGCTGGCCGTCGGCGTCGGCGGTGGCCAGGGTCATGGCGGTGGGATCGGGGTTGCCGGCCTCGCGCGCTTCTTCCAGCCAGCGGGCCAGCAGCTGTGCGGGCTCCGCGGTCAGGTCGCTGCGGCGCAGCTCGGCGCGGGTGTAGTCGCGGCGGGTGTTGCGGTGGTCGACCTGGTTCATGCGGGGCTCCCGGGGGCAGATGGCACGATCGCTCATGATACGCCCGCGGGCGTCATCGCGCCCAGACGGTAACGGCCGGGCCGGGCGGTTTGCGCCGGGGTGCGGGTTTGTGGGTTCATGTCGGGTGAGACGGCACCCGACAGGAGGACACGATGAGTCGACCCGTGATTGCGGCACTGGAACCGCGTGGCGTGGAGCTGGAGAAGGGGAAGGAGTACTACTTCTGCCGCTGCGGGCGTTCGGCGAACCAGCCGTTCTGTGACGGTTCCCACGCGGGGACGGGCCTGGGCCCGCTGGCGTTTACCGCGCAGGAGGATGGCGAGGCGTTCCTCTGCCAGTGCAAGCAGTCGGGCAATCTGCCCTATTGTGATGGCACGCACGCCGGACTGGACGCGCAGGTCGGGGAGGCGCCGGAACCCGCGTCGGAGCCGGGCGGGAACGCCGGGAACGATGCGGGCGACGGGGCCGGCGGGTCCGACGCACCGCCCGACCCGCGCGCGACCGCGACCGAGCCGCATGTCGAGTTCATCCATGCGCTGGCGCGCGACGGCCTGGACGGGCTGGGTGCGCACGGGCCCACGGTGGCGATGGGCGTGCCGCGCGACGAGCTGCCGAGCTGGGATGCGCTGCAGCTGCTGGCGGCCCAGCTGTCCAGTCGGCCGCTGGAGGCCGGTGCCGAGGTGGCCACCGAGCTGGTGATCGGGCCGCAGGCGCAGCGGCCGCTGCGGCTGTCCATGCCCTGGCTGGTGACCGACATGAGCTACGGGTCGCTGTCGCGCGAGGCGCGGATGGCGCTGGCGCGGGGCGCGGAGCAGGCCGGTACCGGGGTATGTTCCGGCGAGGGCGGGATGCTGCCGGAGGAGACGGAGGTGGCGTCGCGCTATCTGTTCGAGCTGGGGCCGGCGCATTTCGGTTACGACGATTCCGTGCCCGAACGCGTGCAGGCCTTCCATTTCAAGGCGGGGCAGGCGGCCAAGACCGGCGTGGGCGGCGTGCTGCCCGGGTGCAAGGTTTCCGACGAGATCGCGCAGGCACGCGGGATCGAGGCCGGACGGGACGCGGTGTCGCCACCCGCCGATCCGGGGCTGCGCACGCCGGAGGATTTCCGTCGCTTCGCTGATGATGTGCGGCAGCGCTCCGGGGGGATCCCTGTGGGTTTCAAGCTGGCCGCGCATCACATCGAGGCGGACATCGATTTTGCTCTGGATGCGGGTGCCGACTACATCATCCTGGATGGCCGTGGAGGCGGCACCGGGGCCGCGCCGGCGCTGCTGCGCGACCACATGGGGGTGCCGACCATCCCGGCGCTGGCGCGCGCACGCCGGCACATGGATGCCACCGGGGCCTCGGGCCGCGTGACGCTGCTGGTGACCGGCGGGCTGCGGACGCCGGCGGACTGGGTCAAGGCGCTGGCGCTGGGCGCCGACGGGGTGGCCCTGGGTAACGCCGCGCTGCAGGCGATCGGCTGCGTGGGTGCACGCATCTGCCACACCAATCGGTGCCCGACCGGCGTGGCCACCCAGGACCCGCAGCTGCGTGCGCGCCTGGACGTGGAGACCGGGGCGGCGCGTCTGGGCCGGTTCCTGACCGACGCCACGGAGCTGGCGCGCGTCCTGGCGCGGGCTTGCGGCCATGCGCGGCTGGAGGATTTCGGCCCCAATGACCTGTCCACCTTCGATCGCGACCTGGCCCGTCTGGCCGGGGTGCAGTACGCCGGCGTGCGCGACGCACGGCACGTGTGAAGCCCCTGCCGCGCGCGGGTCCGGTTGAAGCCCGGGCCGCGCGCGCGTGTAATTACGCGATTACCCGATCGCAGTGCTCCGGAATCCCCGGAACGAGGCCGCATGTCCGCATCCGTACCCGTTATCGCCGACGAGACCGTGCCCGGTCTGTTCGACCGCCGTCCGTACTGGGCCAAACGCTTCGGCACGGCGCCGTTCCTGCCGACCACGCGCGAGGAGATGGACCAGCTCGGCTGGGATTCCTGCGACATCGTGCTGGTTACCGGGGATGCCTATGTCGACCATCCCAGCTTCGGCATGGCCATCATCGGCCGGCTGCTGGAGGCGCAGGGCTTTCGCGTCGGCATCATCGCCCAGCCGGATTGGACCTCGGCCGAGCCGTTCCGCGCGCTGGGGCGGCCGAACCTGTTCTTCGGCGTGACCGCCGGGAACATGGACTCGATGGTCAACCACTACACCGCGGAACGGAAGAAGCGTTCCAACGATGCCTATACCCCCGGCGACGTGCACGGCAAGCGCCCGGATCGCGCGGTGATCGTGTACAGCCAGCGGGTGCGCGAGGCCTTCCGCGACGTGCCTGTGGTGATCGGCGGGATCGAGGCGAGCCTGCGGCGCATCGCCCATTACGACTACTGGCAGGACAAGGTGCGCCGCTCGGTGCTGCTGGATTCGCGCGCGGACATCCTGCTGTTCGGCAACGCCGAGCGCGCGCTGGTGGAACTGGCGCATCGGGTGGCCGGGGGCGAGCATCCGCGCGAGATCAACGATCTGCGGGGCACCGCGTTCCTGCGTGACCGGGTGCCGGGCGATCACGTGGTGCTGGATTCCTCCGAGGTGGATACCCCTGGGCCGGTGGATGCGAACCCGGATCCCTATGCGGAGACCTCGGCGCAGGCCTGCGCGACCGGGCAGGAATCGGGCACGCAACCCGGATCCGGGGGTGATGCCGAAGCGCAGGTGGTGCGCTTCCACCGCGAGATCCCGAAGGGCACGCCGCGCAGCCGTACCGTGATCCGCCTGCCGGCCTTCGAGCAGGTGAAGGGCGACGCGGTGCTGTACGCCCATGCCTCGCGGGTGATGCACCTGGAGACCAACCCGGGCAATGCGCGGGCGCTGGTGCAGCGCCACGGCGACAAGGAGCTGTGGCTCAACCCGCCGCCGGTGCCGCTGTCGACCCCGGAGATGGACGCGGTGTTCGACCTGCCCTACGCCCGCGCCCCGCATCCGTCCTACGGCGATGCACGCATCCCGGCCTGGGAGATGATCCGCTTCTCGGTGAACATCATGCGCGGCTGCTTTGGCGGCTGCACCTTCTGTTCCATCACCGAGCACGAGGGGCGCATCATCCAGAGCCGCTCGGAGGACAGCATCCTGCGCGAGATCGAGGAGATGCGCGATCGCGTGGAGGGCTTTACCGGGGTGGTCTCGGATCTGGGCGGGCCCACCGCGAACATGTACCGCCTGGCATGCAAGGACCCGGAGATCGAGAAGAACTGCCGGCGCCTGTCCTGCGTGTATCCCGGGATCTGTTCCAATCTGAACACCGACCATGCGCCGCTGATCCGCCTGTATCGCAAGGCGCGCGAGCTGCCGGGGGTGAAGAAGGTGCTGATCGCGTCGGGTCTGCGCTACGACCTGGCGATCGAGTCGCCGGAATACGTGAAGGAGCTGGTGACGCACCATGTCGGCGGGTATCTGAAGATCGCCCCGGAGCACACCGAGGAGGGCCCGCTCGGTCACATGATGAAGCCGGGGATGGGTACCTACGACCGCTTCAAGGCGATGTTCGAGAAGTACTCGAAGGCGGCGGGCAAGGAGCAGTACCTGATCCCGTACTTCATTGCCGCGCATCCGGGCACTACCGACGAGGACATGCTGAACCTCGCGCTGTGGCTCAAGCGCAATGGCTTCCGCGCCGACCAGGTGCAGGCCTTCCTGCCCAGTCCCATGGCCCTGGCCACCGCGATGTGGCACACCGGGCGCAACCCGCTGCGGGGCGTGCGGCGCAGGGCGGATTCACGGCTTTCCGTGGCCCGCGGGGCGCGGGCGCGGCGGCTGCACAAGGCGTTTTTGCGCTATCACGACCCGGATAACTGGCCGTTGTTGCGCGATGCGCTGAAGCGCATGGGTCGGCGTGATCTGATCGGCAACGGCAAGCATCACCTGATCCCCACCTGGCAGCCGGCGGGTACCGGCGGC
>NZ_MUZR01000020.1 GCF_001995255.1 Thioalkalivibrio halophilus
TCCGTACGGCACCCCGGCCGCCGGCCGGGGTGCCGTACGGACGTTCCGCCTCTTCCTGCAGCAGATCCGCGAGCCGGTCGTGCAGCCGGGAGCGCTCCGAACGCAGCATGGCTTCCAGTGCGCTTTCCCGGTACAGCGCATGGCGGAAACGGAACAGGCTCCCCTCGGAGGCGCCGGCGGGTTCGACAAACCCCTTGCGCATCAGCAGTCCCAGTTGCTGGCGTACGTCATCGGTGGAGCGTTCCAGCAGCCGGGCCAGGATGTTGACGCTGAAATCGCGCCCGATGACCGCTGCCGCACGCGCCAGTTCGCGCGCCGGACCCAGCTGTTCCATGCGCGCGATCAGGAGGTTGTTCAGGCCGGGGGGCAGTTCATCGCCGGGAGTGCCCGGGTGCCCGTGTTCGAGGGCGAAGCGGGTCAGCTCCTCGAGGAACAGGGGGACGCCCTCGCCCCGCGCGACCAGTTTGTCGCGTACCGCGCGTGGCAGGGCCTGGCCGGGGTCCAGCGCGGCCACCAGATGCCCGGCCGCCGCATTGTCCAGCCCCTGCAGAACGATGGACTCCATCTCCACGTCGCGCCATTCGCTGCGATAGCTCATGCGCGCGGTGAGCACCACCATCAGGGCGGCATCGCGGCTGCGGTGGTTCAGTCGCCGCAGGAATTCGGAAGTCGCGGAATCCATCCAGTGCAGGTCATCCACGATCAGCAGAAGAGCCCGGCCGCGCATGCCGGTCAGGGTCAGGTCCACCAGGGCGTCGAGCAGGTGGTCGCGGTCGACGTTTCCGGAGCCGAACAGTTCATGGTCCGGCGTGGCGGGCCGGGTCAGCCAGCCGGCGATGGCGGCGGCTTTTTCCGCGGCTTCGCCGTGGCGTTGCAGGAGCCTGCGGAGGAGGCGTTCGGCCGCCACTTGGCGGTTGCGTGTGGCCGCCCATCGTCCCAGCGTCTGGCGTACCGGGGCCAGCAGCTGGCGGGCCGTGTCCTCGCGGCATTTGAGGGCCCGGACCACGCCGTGACCATCCACCTGTTCGGCCAGGCCGCGAGCCAGACGGCTCTTGCCCATGCCCGCCTCGCCCTGGATCAGGACCCAGCGGGAGCCGCCACGACGCGCCCGGTCCCATTCGCCCCGCAGGCGGCGCAGTTCCGCATCGCGGCCGGCCAGCGGGGCCTGACGGGTCGCCGGGCGCGCATCCACGCGGTCGCGCGGACCCGGGTCTTCGATGACCCGGAAGCCGCCGGGACGTCCGCGCCAGGGCTGGAATTCAAAGAAACCTTCGAGGTTTTCCCGCAGCTCGGGCGACACCCACAGGATGCCGGGGCGCAGGGAACGCGCGATGGCCTGGACGCGTGCGGTGAAACGGCCGGCAGGGTCGGGGATGTCGGGGTCGTCACCGGTGATCACGGTGTCGATGTCCACCGCCGCGCGCAGTTCGACCCCGGACGGCGCGGTGCCCAGGGCCTGCCAGGCCGCCCGGACCGCGTCCATCATGGCCTCCTCGCGCCCGGCCGGGTAGCCGAAATATGCCAGCAGGCCCTGTCCCGGGGCGCGTACTACGTGGCCGTGATGCGCCAGCAACAGAGCGTCCAGCGTTTCCAGCGCCGTACGAATCCGTTCCCATTGTTCTTCGATGTCCAGGTGTTCGGGGGCCCGCAGATCGCAGACCACGAGCACCAGCCGGCGGCGCTCCTGGCGCAGGCCGATGGCAGAGGCCGGAGCGCGGTCGGTCCGCTGCGCGGCACCTTCATCGCGCGCGCGTTCGAGCTGTTCGCGGATTTCGGTCAGCGCCGGCCCGGGGGCGTGGCCGTCGGTTTCTTCCAGGAGCTGTTCCACGCGGCGATAGTGTTCTTCGGCACGTGCCGGCTGGCCGGCCAGCAGCAGGGTCCGCAGAAACACCGCATTCAGGGCCTCGTCCGCCGGGGCGAGGTCCAGCAGCCGCCGCATCTCGCGGATCCCGCGCTCCGGTTCGCCCGCGCGACGCAGGTATTCGTGGAGGCGCTCGACCGAGGCGCGCGCATGCGACCACAGGGCTTCGCGCTGCTGTCGCACCCAGTTTTCCAGGCGGGGCAGTCCTTCCGCCACCGCGTCGGTGGCGAGGAAATGCCCCTGATACAGTCCCAGGCGTGCCAGCTCGCGGTCGGCAAGGTTCAGGGCGTCATCCGGGCTGGCTTCGGGCGGAGCGACGTACGCGGTCGCGAGGGAGGTGTCTTCGGCAGTGATCCGGAGGAAATCGGCGTGGCAGCGATCGTCGAGCCGGAAGCCGACGTCGCGGGTCGCCGCCTGCAGGTTTTCCGCGAGGGTGTCGCCCAGGTGGCGGCGGATCTGGAACAGGCCCTGACGCAGATTGACGCGGGCGTTGTTGGAATCGAGTTCGGGCCAGAAGAGTTCGGCCAGTTCGCGGCGCGGGACACGGCGGGGGCTCTCGGCGACCAGATAGATCAGGAGCAGCCCGGCCTTGGTCCCGGACAGGGCCGGAATCTCGCGGTCGTCCACGCTGACCCGCTCGGTCCCGAGCGTCGTGATCTCCAGTTGCGCCAAGGCCTTCCCCCCGTGCCGACCACCGGCCATTCGGATCATACCAGTGTTGGCCGGGGCGCTGCATGACCCCTGGAGCACCAGGGTTGGGCGGGGTGGTGTCAGTCGATGCGGATGGTGCTGTACCCCTGCCGCTCGTAGCCCATGATGGACAGGAAGGTGTTGCCGACCAGCTCGATGCCGGGCAGCAGGTCCCGTTGTCCGAGATCGAAGCGCCGGGTGGCGATGCTGCAGGCCTCCATGTGCACGTTGTCGAGACCCTGCAGGTCCTGCAGGCGGTCGTGCAGGCGTTCGACCGCGTCGGCGTCGGCGAGGTCGAGATGATCGGTGGATTCCGCGACCAGTCCGGCAGCCCCGCCACGGAAGGCGAAGATCATGTGCGGTTCCAGGCCCTGGCGCTGCATGTCTTCGCGGGTCTCGAGGATCACGTCCAGACGGGCGATCAGGCGTTCGGGATCGCCCAGGGTCACGTCCCAGAGGATGCGTCCTTCCTCGAGTCCGTCGATGGCGCGATCGTCGCCCGGCTTGTCCGCCAGTGCGGGCAGCGCCAGGGCCAGCAGGAGCAGGAGCGCCAGACCGCGGAACAGGCCGGAGATCGAGCTGGAGATCGGGGAATGGTCGTGTGTCATCGGTCGCCTCCGTCGGATGCATTACTTGAAGATAGCAGGTGACGCTCCGCCAGCACGCGATAGGGGCCGGGGTGGCCGTCACGACCGGATTCGATCAGCACCAGATGGTTTGCATGCCAGACCACGGGGACGGCCGGTGCCTCGACTTCGGGCGGCGTCGGCGCGTGGCGGCGCAGGGTCACGTGCGGGTGGAACGGGCGCTCTTCGAGCCGGACCCCGGCGGCACGGCAGGCCCGGGCCGCGGCGCTGGCGAGGGTCTCCAGCGCCGGCGGGATGGATGAGGGCCCGATCCAGCTGACTCGGGCACCGCGGAAATGCCCGTAGCGGTCCAGGTGCAGGTCCACGGCATGTGCCGGGAACGCCGGCAGGGCCTGCGCCAGGGCCTCGGCGACCGACGCATCCACGGTGCCGGCAAAGGCCAGGGTCAGATGCAGGTGGGCGTGCGGTACCGGACGCCCCGGGCCCGGCAGTTCCCGGGCCCGCGCATGCAGGGCATCGCGGGTGGACGGGTCCGGCCACAGGGCGAAGAAGACCCGGCGTTCGGCGGGTGTGACAGTCACGGCGTTCACGGGCGCGGCAGGTTCTCGCGCTGGCGGCGTTCCCACAGGGTCTTGCGGCTGATGCCCAGGGCACGGGCCAGTTCGGTCTCGTTCATGCGGGTCTGATTCTCCAGCACGAACTGGCGGAAGTAGTCGTTGAGGCTGGTGCTCGCCGGGGGCTCCGGGGCTGAGGGGCCGCTGGCGGCTGGCGCGCTGGCATCGAGGCCGAGGTGCGCGGGCTCGATACGTGCTTCCGGGGCCAGCACCGCGCCGCGTTCCAGTGCGTTGGCCAGCTCACGGACGTTGCCGGGCCAGTCATGGCGGCGCAGGAGCTCCAGGGCCGCCGGTGTCAGCTCCGGCAGGCCGCCGGCGGAGCTGCGTTCGGCCAGGAAATGCCGGGCCAGGACTTCGATGTCCTCCGGTCGTTCGCGCAGGGGCGGGATCGCCAGTTCCAGCACCCGCAGGCGGTAATACAGATCGGCGCGGAAGCCGCCGTCGGCGATCATGCGCTCGAGGTCACGATGGGTAGCGGCCAGCAGCCGGACATCCACCTGCCGGGCCTCGCTGGATCCCACCGGCCGGATCTCGCCATCCTGCAGAAAGCGCAGCAGGCGGGCCTGGGCGGCCGGGGCGAGTTCGCCGATCTCGTCGAGGAACAGCGTGCCGCCGTGGGCACTCGCGATCAGGCCGGTGCGGGCCTGTACGGCCCCGGTGTAGGCCCCCTGGGCGTGGCCGAACAGCTCCGCCTCCACCAGGCCCTCGGGGATGGTGGCGCAGTTGACCGCGACGAAGGGACCGTTGGCCCGCGGCCCCAGACGGTGCAGTGCCCGCGCGGCCAGTTCCTTGCCGGTGCCGGATTCCCCGCGCAGCAGCACGGTGGATTCGGTTTGTCCGATGCGGCGGATCTGTTCGCGCAGGTGGCGGATACCGGGGCTGTCGCCCTTGAGGCCCAGGTCGTCGCTGCCGGTGTCCCGCTCCGCGTCCGCGTCGGGCTGCGCGCCGGCGCGTCGGCGCAGGGTGGCCCGCAGCGTCAGCAGCAGGGCGTCGTGGTCGAACGGCTTGGCGATGTAGTCCGCGGCGCCGTTTTTCATCGCCTCCACCGCCGACGGCACCGAGGCGTAGCTGGTCATGATCACCACCGGCGCGCGGGTCTCGCCCAGCAGCTGCGTGCCTTCGCCGTCGGGCAGGCGCAGGTCGGCCAGCAGCAGGTCCGGTTCGCCGCGCGCCAGCAGCCCGCGTGCCCGGGCGAGATCCTCCGCGGTGTCCACCGTCAGGCCGTGGTGGACCAGATAGCGGCTCACCGCACGCCGGATCGGGGCCTCGTCGTCCACCAGCAGGATGCGCGTCATGACGGATCTCCTCCGGGGAGCGTGAGCAGGAAGCGGGCGCCGCCCTCGGGGCGGTTGCTGGCGGTCAGGGTACCACCGTGATCCTGCACGATGGAGTAGGCGACCGGCAGCCCCAGCCCGGTACCCTGGCCGGTGGGCTTGGTGGTGAAGAAGGGCTCGAACAGCCGGTCCAGGCTGTCGGGCTCGATGCCCGTGCCCTCGTCCTCCACCACCACCCGGACGCGTCCGTCGCGGCGTTCCGCGCCCACGCGCACCGTGGCCCCCTCGGGCGAGGCCTGTTCGGCGTTGGTCAGCAGGTTGATGAAGACCTGCAGCAGGGGCCCGCGGGCCCCCCGGACCTGCAGCCCCGGGGCGTCCAGCCCGGAGGTCACGAAGTGCAGGTCCTTGCGGCCGGCCAGCCGGGTCAGGCGGATGGCCTCGTGGATCAGTTCCGCGGGGTCGAGGTCTTCGAACCGGCTGCCGGCCGGTTCCTCGGCATGGGCGAAGGTGATCAGCGACTGCACGATGTCGTTGATGCGACGGGTCTGTGCCAGGACGTCGTCGGCGATCGCACGGATCTCGTCGGGGTCGTCTTCCAGCGGCAGGGTCTGCGCGAGCGAGGCGATGCCGGTCAGCGGATTGCCGATCTCGTGCGCGACCCCGGCGGCGAAACGGCCGATGGAGGCCAGGCGGTCGCTGTGGGCGATCTCCGCCTCCAGCTGGGCGCGGTCCGTGACATCCTCGATCAGGATGATGCGTCCCTCGCGCCGCCCCTCGGAATCCAGCAGGTCGGACTTGTGCAGGTTCAGGCGGCGCCCGCCGTCCTCCAGTTCCAGATGCAGCTTGTACCATTGTCGGTCGGGGCTCTCGATGAACGCCGTCAGCAGCCCCCGCCAGGGTCGCGGCAGGCTGTCCAGCGGCTGCCCGGTGGCGGTGTCCGGCGGGATGCCGGTGAGCTGGCCCAGGGCCTGGTTCCAGCCGGTGATCTCGCCGCTGGCGGTCAGGCTGGCCACGCCCAACGGCAGTTCGTGCAGGATCTGGCGGTGGAAACGGCGCAGGGCATCCAGTTCGGCGGCCAGCCCGGACAGCGGCAGGGCGCGCGTCTCCAGCTGTTCCTCCACCCGGCGCAGACTCTCGCCCAGGGTATGGCGGCCGGCGGCGTCCAGGCGCAGGTGCTGGTCGACGATCATGCGTGCCAGCACCGGCCCCAGCAGTCCGGAGAGGTTGCGCTCGATGCGTTCGCGCAGGCGCCGCAGATCACTGCGCGAACGGGTGTGGCGCGGCAGGCCCAGTTCGTCCAGCGCCCGCTGCACCTCGTGGTGCGCCGGTCCCGGACCCAGGGTAGCGGCCAGCGCGGTCTCCATCTCGCCCACGTCACCGGCCAGCGGCAGCCCGCCGGCGGTTCCCGCGGTGGCGTCGCCCGGGCAACAGGCACGGCCGGCCTCGCGCTCCTCCGGATTGGGCCGGGTCAGCAGGGATACCGCCACGAACAGCAGCGCGTTGACCCCCAGGCTGAGGGTCAGGGCGAACGTCCAGGGGTCGAGATGGCCGGCCTGCAGCCAGTTCCGCGGGTCCGGCAGGCCGGGCAGGATGCCGGCGGTGTCCAGCAGTGGCAGCACCAGGGTGAACATCCAGCCGAGGATGCCGGCACCGAGGCCGGCGAGGAAGCCGAAGCGGGTGGCCCGGTTCCAGAACAGCAGCCCGGCCAGCCCCGGCAGCAGCTGGGCCACGGCGGCGAACGAGATCAGGCCCAGTTCGGCCAGCCCTTCGACCACCTGCAGCACGCCGTAGAAGGCGTAGCCCAGACCGATGATCAGTACCACCCAGGTGCGGCGGGCCCACAGCAGGCGGCGGTACAGGTTGCTGCCCGGCGCGTCGTCTTCCTGCAGCCGGCCGATCGGGGTGAGGTAATTGGTGCCCATGTGGGCCAGGGCCAGGGTGGTCACGATCATCATCGCGCTGGCCGCCGAGACCCCGCCGATGAACACCAGCAGCGCCAGCGTGGCCGAGTCCAGCCACCCGGCGATGCCGATGGCGTAGTAGTTGGGGTCGATCGCGAGCCCGGCCGCCTCGCCGGCCCAGTAGAGCACCGGCATCGGCAGGTTCAGCAACAGCAGGAAGGCCGGAAACGCCCACGCCGCACGGTTCAGGGCGCGCGGGTCGATGTTCTCGGTGAACAGCATGTGGAACTGGCGCGGCAGGAGGAAGGCGGCGGCGAAGGCCAGCACCATCATCGCGAACCAGCCGCCCTCGCGCACCGGGGCGTACAGTGCCTCGGTGGCCCCGGGGTTGGCGTCCAGCCATTCGTTCAGTCCGGCCGGTCCGCCGAACACCGCGAACAGCGCGACCCCGGCGATGCCGAGGATCGCGATCAGCTTGATCAGCGACTCGAAGGCGATGGCCAGCACCAGCCCCGCGTGTTTTTCGCGCGGGGCGATGTGGCGGGCTCCGAACAGGATGGCGAACGCGGCGATGGTGACCGAGAACGCCAGCGCCAGCAGGTGGGGCGGGGTCTCGGCCGTCAGTACTGCGGCGGATTCGGTGACCGCCTTGATCTGCAGGGCGATGTACGGGAGGACTCCGGCGAGCATGAACAGCGCGACCACCGGCCCGGTCAGGCGGCTGCGGTAGCGGAACGCGAACAGGTCCGCCAGTGAGGTCAGCTGATGCTCGCGGGTCAGGCGCAGCAGCGGTCGCAGCAGCCACGGGGTGGCGGCAAAGGCCAGGGTCACCCCGAGATAGATGGTCAGGTACAGATAGCCCTGTTCGGCGAGAAAGCCGATGTTGCCGTAGAACGTCCAGGAGGTGGCGTACACCCCCAGCGACAGGCTGAACACCCACGGACTGGCGGCCAGCCGGCCGACCCGCGAGCTGCGGTCGGCAACAAAGGCGATGCCGAACAGGATCGCCAGGTAGGCCACGCCCACCGCATAGATCAGCCCCAGGCTAAGGGTCACGCCGCCGTCCGGTGGCCAGTGCCACCACGCCGACAAAGCCCGCCCAGATGGCGAAGGGCCACCACCAGGCCGGCGCGGCTCCGGCCAGCCACAGCACCGGCGGGCCGAGGAACAGCAGCACGCCCAGCAGCGTGATCAGGACGCCGTGCGAGGTGTCCATGTCAGGCTTCTCCGTCGGGCCAGGGCAGGTGGCTGGCAGGCGGCAGCCGCCGGGCCAGTGGACGCCGAGCGAGGTGGTCCAGGGCCTCATTCAGCTGGACCTCCGGGGCATCGGGGCACAGCGGATCCGAGGGCGTCAGCTCGATGATCTCCAGGATCCGCGCCAGCACCCGGCGGGCCGCATCGTCATGCACCCCGGCGGCGCCGGTATGCTTGGAGAGCTTGTCGCCGTCACCACCCACCAGCACCGGGTGGTGGGCATGCTCCGGCGGGGCCAGCCCCAGCGCCGCATACAGCTGCAGCTGGCGTGCGGTGGACCCCAGCAGGTCGATGCCGCGCACCACGTCGGTCACGCCCAGTTCGTGATCGTCGATCACGGTCGCCAGCTGATAGGCATGCAGCCCGCCGGCACGGCGGATCACGAAATCCCCGCCCAGGGCCTCCAGATCCAGGCACAGGGGGCCCTGGAAGCGGTCTTCCACGGTCCAGTGACGGGTCGCGGCGCGGGCACGCAGCGAGCGCCCCTCGCGTCCCGGGGGCAGCCCCGGGCGGCAGGTGCCCGGATAGACCGGGCCTTCCCAGCCGGCGACGCCGGCGGTCCGGATCTCGCGCCGGGTGCAGGCGCAGGCAAAGGCATGGCCGGATTGCAGCAGGTGGTCGACGGCCACGGCGTAGACCTCGTCCCGGTTCGACTGGCGGGTGAGGGGACCGTCCCAGCCCAGGCCGAGGACGTCGAGAGTGGCGAGGATCGCATCCTCGGCACCGGCCCGGACGCGCGGGAGGTCGATGTCATCGATGCGCAGGTGCCAACGCCCGCCGACCGCGCGGGCGTCCAGCCAGGAGATGACGGCGGCGAGTACGGAACCGGCATGCAGGGGGCCCGAGGGCGTGGGCGCGAAGCGGCCGACGTACGGGCGGTCGGGCGCGGATGACATGCCGGGCGGGCAGGGGGACGGGCGGGTGCGGCCCGGTGCGGGCCGCACCGGGACCCGTCACGCCATCTGCTTTTCCTTGATCTCGGCCAGCTGCTTGCAGTCGATGCACAGCGTCGCGGTGGGCCGCGCTTCCAGCCGACGAATGCCGATCTCCACGCCGCAGGCCTCGCAGTAGCCGTAATCGCCGCTCTCGATCGAGCGCAGGGCCTCGTCGATCTTCTTGCTCAGCTTGCGTTCGCGATCGCGTTCGCGCAGTTCGAGGCCGAACTCTTCTTCCTGGGTGGCGCGGTCCGCCGGATCGGCGAAGTTGGCCGCGTCCTGGCGCATGTGGCCCACCGTGCGATCCACTTCCTGCGCGAGCTCTTCGCGCCAGGCCTCCAGAAGCTGGCGGAAATGCTCGAGCTGGTCCGGATTCATGTACTCTTCGTCCGGCTTCGGCTCGTAGGGCGCGATGCCTCCGGCGACCATGTGTTTCGTGGACGGCTTGGCGTTGGCGTCTTCAGCCATGCTGGGTGTTCTCCGGCTCGAAATTAAGGCGCACTTAGTACCAGAGAAGGGGGGCACGAGCAAGTGGTGTGCCATCATTTCATCCCATTAACATGTTCTGATTTACGCGCGGAGGCGGTTTTTTCATGGCATCCCTGCAGGCTTTGATCTTCGACGTCGACGGCACCCTGGCCGACACCGAGCGCGACGGCCACCGGGTGGCCTTCAACCGGGCCTTTGCCGAGGCCGGACTGGACTGGGAATGGAGCATGGAGCGCTATGGCGAGCTGCTGCGCGTGACCGGCGGCAAGGAACGCATCCGCCAGTACCTGACGGAAGACCACCCCCGAGTGCTGGAGGAATCGGGCATCGATGACCGCATCCGGGCCCTGCATGAGGCCAAGACCCGCCACTACGTGGCGATGCTGGAGGGCGGCGCGATCCCGCTGCGCCCGGGGGTGGAGCGCCTGCTGGACGAGGCCGCCGCGGCCGGTCTGCGCCTGGCGATCGCGACCACCACCACGCCGGCGAACGTGACCGCGCTGCTGCGCGCGACCCTGGGCGAGGAGGGGCCGGGGCGCTTCGAGGTGATCGCGGCCGGGGATATCGTCCCGGCGAAGAAGCCGGCCCCGGACATCTACACCCATGCGCTGGCCGAGATGGGCCTGACGGCCGCGGACGCGCTGGCGCTGGAGGATTCGGACAACGGGGTGCGCTCGGCCCGTGATGCCGGGCTGGAGGTGGTCGTCACCACCAACGATTACACCCGCGACCAGGATTTTTCCGGGGCGCTGGCCGTGCTGGACGGCTTTGGCGAACCGGGGGCCCCGGCGCGGTCGCTGGGCGGGGTGGCGCTGGACGGGGACATGGTGGACGTCGCCACCCTGCGCCGCTGGCTCGACCACGCCCGGTCGTGAAATCGGCCGGAGGGCCGGCTTCCCACCGGGGGCCAGGGTTCGCCCTGTAGGAGGCCAGCCCCCTGGCCGATCCGGCGCAGGAGCCGGCCCGGCGCAGGAGATTGCCCGGACGCACAATCGGCCGGAGGGCCGGCCTCCTACCGGGGGGCAGGGTTCCGTCCGTCGTAGGAGGCCAGCCTCTGGCCGACCCGGCGCAGGAGCCGACCCGGCGCAGGAGATTGCCCGGACGCACAATCGGCCGGAGGGCCGGCCTCCTACCGGGGGGCAGGGTTCCGTCCTGTAGATACCGTGTCTCGC
>NZ_MUZR01000021.1 GCF_001995255.1 Thioalkalivibrio halophilus
CTATGGTGACGTGGAGCAGGGTGGATTCATCCTGCTGGCGCTGGTGGGGATCATCGATCCGCCCCGCGACGAGGCGATCGCCGCGGTAGCCGAGTGCCAGCGGGCCGGGATCCGGGTCAAGATGATCACCGGCGACCACGCGGCCACCGCGCGGGCGATCGGCGAGCAGCTGGGCCTGCGCGGCGAGGGCGGCACGCTGACCGGCCAGCAGCTGGAAGCCATGGATGACGCCGAACTGGCGCGCGCGGTGGAAGACACCGACGTGTTCGCGCGCACCACGCCGGAGCACAAGCTGCGGCTGGTCAGGGCGCTGCAGGGCAACGGCCGTATCGTGTCCATGACCGGGGACGGGGTGAACGACGCCCCCGCGCTCAAGCGCGCGGATGTTGGCGTGGCCATGGGGCGCAAGGGGACCGAGGCGGCCAAGGAGGCCTCGGAGATGGTGCTGGCGGACGACAACTTCGCCTCCATCGCGCATGCGGTGGAGGAAGGCCGCACGGTCTACGACAACATCCGCAAGGCCATCCTGCACATGCTGCCCACCAATGCCGGGCAGTCACTGACCATCATGATGGCGATCCTGATGGGCCTGGCCCTGCCGCTGACCCCGGTGCAGGTGCTGTGGGTCAACATGGTGACCTCGGTGACCCTGGCGATGGCGCTGGCCTTCGAACGGACCGAGCCGGGGGTGATGGGCCGTCCGCCGCGTGCGCCCGATACCCCGCTGCTGTCGGGGTTTCTGCTGTGGCGCATCCCGTTCGTGGCGATCCTGCTGTGGCTCGGGACCTTCGGCCACTTCGTGTACATGGAGGAGGTGCTGGGGGTGGCCGATGACCTCGCCCGCACCGTGGCCATCAACACCCTGGTGGCCGGTCAGGCCTTCTACCTGCTGAACCTGCGCCTGATCCATCAGCCGGTGCTGGCGGGTGGCGAGCTGTTCCGCTCGCGGGCGATGTGGATCGCCATCGGGGTGCTGGTCGTGCTGCAGCTGGCGTTCACCTACGTGCCGGTGATGCACACCCTGTTCGGCACCACTGCGATCGATGCCGGGGACTGGGCGCGCATCCTGCTGTTCGGGCTGGCGGTGTTCCTGATCGTGGAGGGCGAGAAGCTGGTGTTCCGGCGCATGGGCTGGGCCGGGAACTGACCGCGCCGGTCGGGTCCGGTCAGTTCCCGCCCCGCCCGGTATCAGTCGGTGTGGGTGACCCACTCGCGGCCGGTGGCCTCTTCCCAGTCTGCGGGCGTGGGGGTGTTGCGGTCGTAGTCCAGCCAGGCCTCGTAGACCTCGTCGGGCCAGTGCGACTGCAGCCAGTAGATGATGGCCTCGGCGTCTTCTTCGTCGATCTGTTCCTCGAACGAGGGCATGGTGCCGCCACGGGCCTGGCCGCCGTAACGGATCATGTCCTTGAGCTGCCACCAGGGGTGGTGCCAGGTGTGGGCCGAACCGTCGAGCGGCGGCGGGGGCCAGTTGCCGTCTTCGTCCGGCTGGTGCCAGTTCTCCGCCCCCTCGCGGTCCTCGCCATGGCAGGCCGCGCAGTACTGCTGGTAGAGGTGCTCGCCGCGCGCGAGGATCTCCGGGTTGTCGGTGCGTTCGCGGTGTTCCGGCTCGCCGGACCAGAAGCCGCCGTCACAGCCGGTCACCAGCAGGGCCAGGGCCAGGGCGAGAAGCGGGGACGTTCGCAGGGTCGCGGTCATTCGGCTTCTCCTTCGTCCGGCGCGTCGTCCCCGCCGAAGGCATCACGGACCTCGTCCCAGGCGTCGCGCGAGCCGTCGCGGATGCGGCCCCAGGCGTCCCGCGACCCGTCGCGCACGCCATCCCAGGCCTCGCGGGAACCTTCGCGGACGCCACCCCAGGCCTCGCGCGAGCCGTCCCGCACGCCTTCCCAGGCCTTGCGCGAGCCTTCGTGGATCGACCCGCCGGCGCGCCCGCTGCGCAGTTCCATGTCGTCGTACCAGGCGGCCAGGGCATCGCGTTCGTCGTCCAGGGCCTGCAAGGCCCGTTCGCGGTTTTCGCGCGTGGTGTCGGCGAGACCGTCCCAGGACTCCCCGGCCTCCCGGTGCAGGCGCCGCAGGGTGTCATCCATTGCGTCCAGGGTATCCCGGGTGCGCTCGCGTGCGGTCTCGTCGCCTTCTTCGGCATCGCGCTGCAGCTGCTCGCGGCGCTGCTGCCAGTCCTCGCGCAGGCTCTTCATCGACTCGCTGGTGGTTTCGGCAGCGGTGGTCCCGTCGCCGGATTCCGCCCAGGTGGCCGGTGGCAGCGCCAGCAGGAGCCCGAGCACGGCCAGGAGTAACAGTCGGGTGGCTGGATTGCGGGTCATGAGGAGTCTCCGGATGCCTCGATTTGTCCACCATGGTAGACGAGTGCGGCCCGGTGTAGTTTCCCCAGTTCCGTGCGCGACGGCCGACGAGGAGGTGAATCCGTGAAATTCGACGCTTTTGTCCGCGGTGCTCCGGGCCTGTCCGTGATCATCCCCGCGTGGAACGAGGCGGAATGGCTGCCGCGGACCCTGGCCGCGGTCCAGGGGGCGCTGGCCGGTGTCGAACGGGCCAGCGAGATCATCGTGGTCGACAATGCCTCCACGGATGCCACCCCGGAGATCGCGCAGCGCGCGGGCTGCCGGGTGGTGTACGAGCCGGAGCGCAGGATCAGCCGGGCGCGCAATGCGGGTGCCGGGGCGGCTCGCGGGCAGTACCTGCTGTTCGTCGATGCCGACACCTGGCCCGATGCCGAACTGCTGCAGGCCACGCTGGACGCGCTCGACAGCGGAACGGTGTGCGGCGGTGGCGCCCGGGTCGCCTTTGATCATCTCGACCATCGCATATATCGCTGGGGCGCGGCCGTATGGAACGCCCTCTCCGCGCGCCTGGGGCTGGCCGCGGGTTGCTACGTATTCTGCACCCGCGAGGCGTTCGCGGCCGCGGGCGGTTTCAGCGAGGCGGTCTATGCGGGCGAGGAGGTGTTCCTGTCACGGGCACTGAAACGCC
This sequence comes from Thioalkalivibrio halophilus, assembly GCF_001995255.1. Lineage (GTDB taxonomy): Bacteria > Pseudomonadota > Gammaproteobacteria > Ectothiorhodospirales > Ectothiorhodospiraceae > Thioalkalivibrio > Thioalkalivibrio halophilus. Next base: position 2,986 of record NZ_MUZR01000021.1, read on the forward strand.
GGGGACGCGCGCAGGGTCAGCGCTTCGAGATCCTGCAGACGCCGGTGCTGACCTCCGGGCGCAAGGAGGACTGGTTCCATCCGGCCCGCCATGTCCTGGTGGTGCTGCAGGTGCTGCTGTTGCCCTGGAGCCTGCGTTCGCGGCGTCTGAGCTGGTTCTGGTACACGCGTCCCCCGCGCAAACCCTGACTCAGAGCACGTCGAAGCGGTTGCGTCCGGATTCCTTGGCCGAATACAGGGCGTGGTCGGCGCGTTCGAGGATCTCGTCGACGGGTTCTCCGGGCTGCGCGAGGTGGCCCCCGGCGCTGAAGGTCACGGGCGTGTCCTCGGGGGTTTCCACTCCGGCGGCGGCCTCGATGAGGGCCTGACCCATGGCGGACAGGCGTTCCGGGTCGCAGGGATGCAGCAGGACCAGGAATTCGTCGCCGCCCCAGCGCGCCACCCGGTCGTCGGGGCCGAGAAATTCGCGCAGCCGTTCGGCGACCCGGGTCAGGGTGGCATCGCCTTCGGCATGCCCGTGGGTGTCGTTGAGCGGCTTGAAGTGGTCCAGGTCCAGATAGATGACCCCGAACGGCTCGCCGGAATGCCGCGCGCGCTGGGCATGGTCATCCAGCAGCTCGTCCATGCCCCGCCGGTTCACCAGTCCGGTCAGCGGATCCTTGCGGGCCATTTCGTGCAGTGCCTCGGTGCGCTCGCGGACCTTGGTCTCGAGGTTGCGGGTCTGGTTGCGGATGGCCTCCGCCATGCTCTGGTAGTGCCGCATCAGGCGGCCGATCTCGCCGCGCGCCTCGGGCAGTTCCACCGGGCGCAGGTCGCCGGACTGGATGCGTGCCATCGCCTGTTCCAGCGCGGCCACCGGGCGGAAAATCAGGCGCTGCAGGGCCATGTGCAGCAGGACCAGGACCAGGGCCAGGGTAAAGCCGAAGACCACCAGCACCGGCGTGAAATGTCGTACCGGCATCACCTCGTCGAGATCCAGCAGGGTGATTTCGTACCAGTCGAGAGTCGGCAATCGGGCGATGCCCGCCAGCTGGCGCTGCCCGTCGATCTGGACGAAGTCGGTGCGCACCTCGCCTTCCGGGTCGGACAGATCCCGCAGTTCGTCCATCATGGAGCGGATGCGCTGGTGGTCGCGGGGACGGTCGACCAGGCGTTCCACCGTGCTTTTCTGACCCTCCGGCTGCACCAGGCTGGCGAATTCGATGAACTCCGGATCGCGGTAGAGCTGGATGGCGCCGCTGAAGTCGGCGAACACCGTGGTGATCCCCGGCTGCTCGATGTCGACGATGTCGCGCAGGATGCCGTCCAGTTCCAGGCCGGTCCCGGTCATGCCCAGGATGGAGCCGTCGCGGTCGCGGATCAGCACGTCGATCCACAGCTTGGTGACCCCCAGCTCGGTGTCCGGATTGACGTTGAGATGGAAGTCGCGTTCCTCCTCGATCAGGCGGAAGAACCAGGCATCATCGGGGTCGTCGGGGTCCAGGTGATAGCGCAGCGGGTCGTCGGCGAATTCGTCGTCGGCGTTGTTGTGGTAGTAGGCGCCGTTTTCGCGCAGGGCCACGAAGTAGTTTTCGTCGCGGAAATTGCCGCGAAAGCTCTCCATCTCCTCGATGGCGGCCGCCTCCCTGTCGGGGTTGTCGGATTCGCGGGCGAACCGGAGGATGGCGGTGGAGTCGGCCAGTTGGTGCGACAGGGCGATCTCGCGTTCCAGCGGCTGCTGCAGGCGGGCGCTGTCGTAGCGCACCTGGATCTCCGCGACGTGCTGCCCCCACTGCTCGATGATGCCTTCGGCAATGCGCTCGAAGGCGAACCAGACGCCGGCCAGTCCGACCAGGAGCAGGGCGCCGGCGAGCATCAGGAAGCGGCTGCGCAGGCTCATGCCGGGGGCGGGAAGGGAGATGGGGGACCGTGCATGGTTCAAGTTTAACCCGCACGGAGCAGAGGGTCACGCGGCCCGTTTGCGTGCGAGCGTCAGGCCGTCGCCGATCGGCACCAGCGACAGATCCACCCGCTCGTCCCGGTGCACGAACCGGTTGAATTCGCGGATCGCCACGGTGTCCTCGCGTCGGTCGCTGCGGTCGGCAACGGTGCCGTGCCACAGGGTGTTGTCGATCATCACCAGGCCCCCGGGCGCCAGCAGGGCGAGGCAGTGTTCGTAGTATTCGCGGTAGCCGGTCTTGTCGGCGTCGATGAAGGCCAGGTCGAAGGGCTCGACCGCAGGGTCTTCTTCGCGCAGGGCCTGCAGGGTGTCCGCGGCCGGTCCGAGGCGCAGGTCGATGCGGTCCTCGACGCCGGCGCGGCGCCAGTAGCGGCCGGCGATGTCGGTCCATTCGCGGCTGAGATCACAGGTCACGATCCGGCCGTCGGCCGGCAGGGCCTCGGCGATGACCAGGCTGCTGTAGCCGGTGAAGGTGCCGATCTCCAGGTAGCGCCGGGCACCCGTCAGCCGGGCGAGCAGGGCCATGAACTGCCCCTGTTCCGGGGCGATCTGCATGCGCGCCTCGGGCAGGGCCGCGGTCTCCGCACGCAGTTCTGCCAGCAGCGGCGATTCGCGCAGCGAGGCGTCGAGCAGATACGGGTGGAGTTCGTCATCGAGTCCGATGGAACGTGTCGACATCGCAGCCTCCGGGTCATGCGGACCGCGCCGCGCGCAGGCGCCGCAGTACGCGCAGGGGGTGGGTGGCGGCCAGGACCAGGGCGATCAGCGCCGCCCATTCCAGCCAGTGGGGCAGCCATTCGGTGGCGGCCTCGACCCCGGTCAGCGGATCGAAGCCGGTCTGCGCCAGGGCCAGATCCAGCAGCAGCCCCAGGGCGACGGTCGATGCCACGATCCCGACGAGGTAGCGAATCAGCGCGGCGTTGCCCATCTCCCGACGATAGACGCCCAGGGTCGCCATGCTGGTGATCGGCGCGGCCAGCAGGAATACCAGCACGGTCCCGGGCGAAACGCCGGCCACCAGCAGGCCGGCGGCGATGGGCGTGGCCGCCGTTGCACACAGATACATGGGGATGCCCACCAGCGCCATCAGGAGCATGACGGCCGGCCCGCTGCCGTACGCGGCCAGCGCATCCGGCGGTACGGTGGCCAGCAGCACGCCCGCCACCAGCAGTCCGAGCACCAGCCACAGGCGGATGTCGTCGAGGATGTCGCCAAAGGCGTAGGCCAGGCCGCCGCGCAGTTCGGCCAGCCGCCCGTTGCGGGCTTCGGGCGGCGCGGACTCCGTGCCGCAGGCGTCTTCGCAGCCATTCCCGCAGCTGCTGCCGCAGGCGTCGCCGCCGACATCGTCCGAACCGGGGTCGTTCGGCGTTTGGCGGGCGAGGCTTCCCGCCCCGACCAGCAGACCGGTGGCCAGCGCGGTGACCACCGCGCCGAGCCCCCGGACCACGGCCATCAGCGGTCCCAGCAGGACGTAGCTGATCGCCAGCGAGTCGATGCCGATGCCGGGGCTGCCGATCAGGAAGGCCGTGGCGGGGCCGCGTCCGGCGCCGCCACGGTGCAGCGCCAGCGCGGCCGGGATGGCGCCGCAGGAACACAGGGGCAAGGGCGCCCCGGCCACCGCCCCGCGCGCCGTGGCCCCCACCGAGGATCCCCCCAGCCAGGCCTGCAGGCGTTCCTGAGGCAACAGGGCGCGCACCAGGCCGGCGACCGCCAGCCCCGCCAGCAGCCAGGGCGCGGCGGCGAGCGCGAGTTGCAGGGTGGCCTGAAGTATGTCGCTTGCCATGAGTCCATCCTTCGCTGTGTGCCGCGCGGGTGCAAGAGCGACCAGTGCGGGTGGCGGTTCGGCACTGCCCGGCGCGAGCGGCTACACTGCCGCCCATTCACGCAATGCAACGAAAGGAGACGATAATGACGGGATACGCACTGGCGAACGTGCTCCACGTCCTGGCCGTGGTGATCTGGGTGGGCGGCATGTTCTTCGCTTGGGCCATCCTGCGCCCGGCGGCCAACGCGGAGCTGGATGACGCCGCGCGTCTGCGCCTGTGGCCGGCGGTGCTGGGGCGGTTCTTCCCCTGGGTGTGGGCCTCCATCGCGGTGGTTCTGGTGACGGGCTTCTACCTGATCTTCGGTGTACTCGGGGGCATGGGCGGGGTGCATCCCAGCGTGCACACCATGCTGCTGCTGGGCATCATCATGATGCTGATCTTCGCGCACATCTTCTTTGCCCCGTATCGTCGCCTGAAGCAGGCCGCCGAGGCCGGGGACGTTGCAGAAGGCCTGCGCCGCATCGGCCAGATCCGCCTGTTCGTGGCGATCAATACCGTGCTGGGCCTGGTCACCGTGGCCGTGGGCTCCGGCGGCCGGCTGCCGCTGTAAAGCGCGTTCAGGGGCCCGGCCCGGAGCGCAGGCGCGGGTGCCAGACGAGCTCCGGTGCCCGCGGCGGTTCGCACTCCACCACTGCGTTCTGCTCGAATTTTTCCAGCCAGTGGTCACGGATCGCCGGCGGGAGGTCGGGGATGCCGAAACCGGGTTCTTCGGGCCATTCTCCGTCCGGGTCGCCGCTGGTGGCCGGCCAGGCGGGTCGTCCCGCGCTGGTGATCGTGGCCCGCAGCTGTTCCTGGCGCCGGGCGTTCTCCGTCGCACCGGACGGCCGACTGAAGGGGTTGTGTGCGGTGATCAGCGTGATCCGTGCATGGCCCCGTGCGCTCAGCTGGCGCGCCAGTTCCGCGTGGGGCTCGCCAATGCGCAGGTCGAGAGTCGTGGCGGCGGTATGCAGGCTGCCGGTAGGGCCGGGCGGCAGCTGTACGCGGTAGTGCGCCGCGGCGTACACCTGCTCCAGACGCCGGATTTCTGCGCGGCTTCCGGGGGCAGACGATCCCCCGCTGCTTGTTTGTTCGGTCATGTCGCGGCACTCTCGAGGTTGCACCTGCACGGCAGGCGATTCGACAGGGGGAGCGGGATGTCGGTCAAGCCATGGATCCAGCGGGGCGGGACGTGAGCCGCGGGTCGGCCCCCGGTCGGGTCCCCGGGCGGACTTCGCATCTGACCGGGGCCTTTCTGCTGGTCCTGCTGCTGGTGGCGGCGGTGGCGGTGGCCAGCTGGTTGCGCGTGCAGCAGCTGCAGCAGGAGGTCCAGTCTCTGACCGCGGAATACGTGCAGCGGGTGGACAGTGTCCACCGCATGCGCGCGCTGGTGCGCGAGCGGACGCTGCGCGCGACGCTGGTCCTCAGCACCGATGACCCCGCCATGCAGGACCAGTACCGCCAGGAATTCCGCGACCTCGCCCGACGCTTCATCGAGGCGCGCGACGAGGTGGATCGGGCGATCGACGATCCCCGCCATGCGCGTCTGCTGGCGGAACTGCGCGAGATGACCGCGGTGGGGGCGCCGCTGATGAGCGAGATGATCGACCTGGCCCTTGCCGGCGGCCGTCAGGAGGCGTTGCCGACCCTGTATTCCCGCATCATGCCGGCGCAGGAGCGCACCCTGGAGCAGATCGAGCGCCTTCTCGCGGCTCTCGAACAGCAGAACGCGGCGGACATCCGTGCGATGGTGCGCCAGCACGAGGATACCCAGCAGGTCATGGTGATGGCCTCGGGCGTGGCCATGCTGCTGATCGCCGGCATCGGTTTTCAGGTGCGCCGGCGCATCCGCCAGGATCATTCGGCGCTGCAGGAGGAACTGGTGCAGCGCCGCCGGGCCGAAGCGCGCCTGCGCGAGACCCAGGCCGGGCTGGAGGCCGCGGTGGCACGGCGTACCGCCGAGCTTGAGGATGCCTCCGCGCGCCTCGAGGAGGCCCAGCGCATCGCCGGTGTGGGGTACTGGGACTGGGGCATCCGCGGCGAGCAGCTCAACTGGTCGACCAATGTGTTCGAGCTGTTCGGTCTGGATCCCGAACGGGACACGGCCGGTTTCGAGGCCTACATGCACGCCATCCATCCGGAAGACCGTGCCCGGGTGCGCCAGGGCATCAACGCCGCGCTGGCCGAGGGCAGCCATTATCACCTGGAGCACCGGGTCGTGCTGCCCGACGGCGGGCTGCGGCACGTGCGGGTGGAGGGCGAGATATCGCGTGATGCTGACGGGCGCCCGCAGCGGGTGCTGGGCATGGTGCGGGACATCACTCGCGACAAGCAATCCGAACAACGCCTGTGGCATCAGGCCCATCATGATTCGCTGACCGGACTGCCGAACCGCAGCCTGCTGCAGGAGCACCTGCGTCAGGCGCTGAGCAGGGCGCGGCGCAACGGCACCCGTCTGGCGCTGCTGGTCTGCGACCTGGACGGCTTCAAGCCGGTCAACGACCGTCTGGGTCACGATGCCGGTGACGTGGTGCTGGTGACCGTGGCCGCGCGCCTGCGCAGCGGGCTGCGCGAGAGTGACGTGGTCGCCCGCGTGGGGGGCGACGAGTTCGTCCTGCTGCTGGAGGCCGTGGGCGGACCCGAGGACGTGCGCGCCGTGGGACGCAAGCTGCACCAGCGTTTCGCCGAGCCGGTGGAGATCAATCAGGAGGCGGTACGCGTGGGTTTGAGTCTGGGGGCGGCGATCTATCCCGACGACGGCGAACGGGCCGAGGAGCTGCTGCAGCAGGCGGACCACGCCATGTACGTCGCCAAGAACGGTTCCGGCCAGGAACTGGTGCTGTCGGATCAGAGGTAGGGGGTCAGCAGCCGGGCGGCGCCGTCGCGCAGGCGTATCGGCAGCGGGCGGCGGTAGACCTCGGTAAGCGTGAGTTCGCGCGAGTCTTCCAGCAGCTCGTCGGCCCACTGCGTCAGGCGTCCGCCCAGCCCCGGGTCGTAGCATTCCAGGTTGAACTCGAAGTTCAGGCGCAGGCTGCGCGGGTCCCAGTTGGCGGAGCCCGCCAGCACCCATTCGCCGTCGACCAGCATGATCTTGGAATGGTTGAACGGCGGCGGGGTCAGCCACAGGCGGCAGCCGCGTTCCAGCAGTTCCGCCTGGCCCGGCTGGCTGGCCCATTGCACCAGCCGCAGATTGTTGTGTTCCGGCAGCAGGATGTCCACGCGGATCCCGCGCAGTGCGGCGGCCTTGAGCGCCCCCACCAGGGCGTGGTCGGGCAGGAAATAGGGCGTGGCGATCACGATGCGCTCGCGGGCCTCGGCGATCGCCGCCTGCAGGGTGAAGTTGAGGACCTCGAAATCCTCGTCCGGGCCGTCGGGCAGCCCGCGGCACAGCAGGGCACCGCCGTCGGCGTCCAGCGGCGGGAACCAGGTCTCGCCCTTCAGCTGTTCGCCGGTGGTGAATTCCCAGTCCTCGGCAAACACCCGTTGCAGCTGGCGGCAGACCGGCCCGCGCACGGCGAAATGCAGATCCTGGATGGGGTGACGTCCGGGGTCGCTGGGGCTGTGCCCGCGGCGGATATTCATGCCGCCGGTGAAGCCACGATACCCGTCGATCACCAGCAGCTTGCGGTGATTGCGCAGGTTGAAGACCGCCAGGCTGCGCGGGATGTGGTGCACGGGCAGGAAGGGGGCGGCGACGAGCCCGGCGCGGCGCAGATGGCGCAGGGTGTTGCGGCGGCTGTAGCGCACCCCGATGCCGTCGACCAGCACGCGCACGGCCACACCGCGTTCGCGCGCCGCCTGCAGGTGCCGGATGAAACGCTGGCCCTGAGTGTCATAATCGAAGATGTAGGTGGCCAGGGTGATGGAATGTTCCGCGCGATCGATCGCCTCCAGCATCGCGCCGAAGGCCTGGTCGCCGTCGAACAGCGGTTCCATCGCGTTGCCGCCGGTCAGGCGGAGCGGGCTCAGGCGGTCGCCGCTGTGTACCAGGCGTTCCCAGCGCGCCGGCGGCGCGGGGCGTGCCCCTTCGTGCGGCTGCAGCCCGGACAGCAGGTGCCCCTCGCGCAGGGCATGCGCACGGCGCCGGATGCGGTTGACGCCGAACAGCCAGTAGAGGATGGAGCCGGCCAGCGGCAGCAGGAAGATCAGCCCGACCCACGCGATCAGCATGCCGGTGTCGCGCCGCTGCAGCAGGGCGTGCGCGGCGGTGGCGACGGCGATCGCGAGCGAGACGACGGCGAAAACACTGGCGGCCCAGCCGCTGTCGAGCACAGCAGGTCTCCCGGTGACGGTGTGGCGTGGCGGCGTTGTGGATGAACCGCCGCAGGCCCGCTACAGTACGCGGGCCGGGCGGCAGCTTAAAGATTTTCCCCGGTGCCCGCCACGGTGGCCCGCGGGAATCCAGCCCTGTCGCCCTCCGTTTCGCTCCCCGGCCGAGAATCGCGCATGAGCCATTCCCTGACTCCCGAATCGTTCGCCAATGGCGAGCAGCTGCCGCTGAAGGATTTCACCGAGAAGGCGTACCTGGATTACTCCATGTACGTGATCCTGGACCGCGCCCTGCCGCATATCGGCGACGGGCTGAAGCCGGTGCAGCGGCGCATCATCTATGCGATGAGCGAACTGGGGCTGTCCGCCACCGCCAAGTACAAGAAGTCGGCGCGTACCGTGGGCGACGTGCTCGGCAAGTTCCATCCGCACGGCGATGCCGCCTGCTACGAGGCGATGGTGCTGATGGCGCAGCCGTTCTCCTACCGCTATCCGTTCGTGGACGGGCAGGGCAACTGGGGCTCGCCGGACGATCCCAAGTCCTTCGCCGCGATGCGCTACACCGAGTCGCGCCTGTCGCGCTACGCCCAGTTGCTGCTCTCCGAGCTGGGCCAGGGCACGGTGGACTGGGTGCCGAACTTCGACGGCGCGCTGGAGGAGCCGAAGATGCTGCCGGCGCGGCTGCCGAACGTGCTGCTCAACGGCGGCTCCGGGATTGCCGTGGGCATGGCCACCGACATCCCGCCGCACAACCTGCGCGAGGTGGCCGCGGCCTGCGTGCACCTGCTGGAACACCCGAAGGCCACGGTGGACGAGCTGTGCGAGCACCTGCCGGGGCCGGACTTCCCCACCGAGGCGGAGATCGTCACCTCGCGCGCCGAACTGCAAAAGCTCTACGCCACCGGCCAGGGGTCGGTGCGTGCGCGGGCGCGCTACGAGCGCGAGGGCGACGATATCGTGGTCACCGCGCTGCCGCACCAGGTGTCCGGGGCGAAGCTGCTGGAACAGATCGCCAGCCAGATCCGGGCGAAGAAGCTGCCGATGATCGAGGACCTGCGCGACGAATCCGATCACGAGCACCCGACCCGCCTGGTGATCACCCCGCGTTCGAGCCGCGTGGACATCGAGGCGCTGATGGCGCATCTGTTCGCCACCACCGACCTCGAGAAGAACTACCGCGTGAACATGAACGTGATCGGGCTCGACGGCCGCCCGCAGGTGCGCGATCTGCCCGGATTGCTGCGCGAATGGCTGGAGTTTCGCATCGAGACCGTGCGCCGGCGCCTGCAGTGGCGCCTGGAGAAGGTGCAGGCGCGGCTGCACGTGCTGGAAGGCCTGCTGATCGCCTATCTCAACATCGACGAGGTGATCGCGATCATCCGCGAATACGACGAGCCGAAGCCCGAACTGGTCAGCCGCTTCGGCCTCAGCGAGACCCAGGCCGAGGCGATCCTGGAACTCAAGCTGCGGCATCTGGCGAAGCTGGAGGAGATGAAGATCCGCGGCGAGCAGGACGAGCTCTCGCAGGAACGCGACCAGCTGGAGAAGACCCTGGGGTCCGAGCGTCGCCTGCGGACCCGCGTGCGCCAGGAGATCGAGAAGGACGCCGCCGACTATGGTGACGAGCGGCGATCCCCGCTGGTGGAACGCGAAGCCGCGCGGCCGCTGGACGAATCCGCGCTGGTGCCGGCGGAGCCGTTGACCATCGTGCTCTCGGAGAAAGGCTGGGTGCGCGCCGCCAAGGGCCACGATGTGGACGCCCGCGGTCTGAACTACAAGGCGGGTGATGCCTTCCGCGCCGCGGTCGCCGGGCGCAGCAATCAGCCGGTGGCGTTTCTCGACTCCACCGGACGTGCCTATACCCTGCAGGCGCACAGCCTGCCTTCGGCGCGCGGTCAGGGCGAGCCGCTGTCGGGGCGGGTGAACCCGGCGGAGGGGGCGCATTTCGTCGGCATGGCCACCGGCGGCAGCGAGGACCGCTGGCTTCTGGCCACCGATCACGGTTACGGCTTCATCACCCGTCTGGAGGAGCTGCTGGGACGGCAGAAGGCGGGCAAGAACGTGCTGACCGTGCCGGCCGGGGCGGCGGTGCTGCCGCCCGTCGCGGTGCCGGATCCGGAGAGCGACCATCTGGCGGTGGTGACCACGCGCGGCTATCTGCTGGTGTTCCCGGCGGCTGCGCTGCCGGAGCTCGCGCGGGGCAAGGGCAACAAGCTGGCCGGGATCCCGGCCGCGTCGCTCAAGGACGGCTCGGAGCGGGTGCAGGAGGTGGTGGCTCTGGCACCGGGCGATACCCTGGTGGTGCATGCCGGCAAGCGCTTCAAGGCGCTGGCGCCGGCGGAGTGGGGCGAATACGTCAGCGAACGCACGCGCCGCGGGCGGCAGTTGCCGCGCGGCTACCAGAATGTCGACCGGCTGGAAGTGCGGCGCTGACGGACGCGGCCGAGAGTTCCCGGTCCGGGGCAGGCGGCTCCGGGTCAGGAGCCCCGGGCGCTGCGTTCGCTCCGTTCTTCGGAGGGCCTGGCCCGATGGCTTGATGCGGGGGTGATCAGGGCGCAGGCCTCGGCCTCCGGCAGGGGGCGATGGTAGAGGAAACCCTGGCCCACCGGGCAGCCGAGTTCGTGCAGCAGGGCGGCGTCCTCCGCGGTCTCGATGCCTTCGGCGACGGTTTGCAGGCCGAAGCCGCGGCTCACCGCGAGAATTGCCTCGAACAGGCCGCGCATGCCGGGGTCGCTGGCAATGCCGTCGACCAGCGCGCGATCCACCTTGACCGTGGATACCGGCAGCCGGCGCAGATAGGCGAGCGAGGAATAGCCGGTGCCGAAGTCGTCGATGGCGATGGACACCCCGAGGTCGCGCAGGGCGTGCAGTTCGTCCAGTGCATCCTCCAGGTTGTGCATGATCGCGGTCTCGGTGATCTCGACCTCGAGGCAGCCGGGCGGGGTGCCGGTGTGCTCCAGCGCCGTGCGTACGGCCTGGGTCAGGGTGTGGCCACGCGCGGTCAGGGCCTCGAACTGGCGGGCGGAGACGTTGACCGCGACCGGATAGCACTCGCCGGTGGCGGCGCGCCAGCGGGCCGTGGCCGCCAGGGCCTCGTGCAGGGCCCACTCGCCCAGGTTGACGATCGCGCCGGTGGTCTCGGCGACGGGGATGAACTCGCCGGGCGAGACCGGTCCGAGCTCGGGGTGTTCCCAGCGCATCAGGGCCTCGAAACTGACCACGGAATCCATGGCCAGATCGATCTTGGGCTGGTACAGGAGGGACAGGCCGTCGCCGTTATGGGCGTCGGCCAGGTCGTGTTCCAGCCGGTGGCGCCGGCGCGCGGCCTGCTCCAGCTCCGGGACGTAGGTGAGCCAGGGGAGTTGCCGCCGGTCGGCCCTGGACAGCGTGAGCATCAGCCGGCGGATCAGTTCGCCGGTGTCGTGGCCGGCTTCCGTGGTCCGGGCATGTCCGGCCACGATCTCCGGGCGGACCTCGTACTGGCCGATGCGCAGCGTCCGGGTGCTGCTCTCCAGCATGGCCTGCAGGGTGTCGTCGGGCAGACCGTGTTCGCTGGCGGCCAGCAGCAGAAAGGTGGACCCGCCCCACAGTCCGCACAGCGCGGTGTCTCCCGCCAGTGTCTCCAGGCACCCCTGCAGGCGCTGGCCCGTCTCGCGCAGCATCAGGTCAGCGGCCGCGTGCCCCTCCAGACGTTCCAGCGGCTCGTGTCCTCCCAGACGCAGCATCACCAGATCGATCACCGGGATCCTCGGGTCCTGCAGCCATTGCTCCAGGGTTTCCAGCAGCGCCGCGCGGTTGGGCAGGTCGGTGGCCAGATCGTGGTGGGCCAGGTATTCCAGATCGCGATCCTTGCGCTGCAGGGTCAGGGATTGCGTCTCGAGGCTTTGCGACAGGTCCTGCACCTCGTTGTGCGTGGCGTTGTGCAGGGCCCGCACCCGCAGCAGGTTGCTGATGCGCTGGACCACCTCGGAGGCGTCGAACGGCTTGGTGATGAAATCCAGGGCGCCACCCGCCAGGGCCTGCTGGCGGGTGTCGGGGTCGATCTGCGCGGTCAGCACGATCACCGGCAGCCAGTCGCCTTCGCCCAGTTCCGCGTTCAGGGTCTCCATCACCTGATGGCCGTCCATGCCCGGCATGCGGATGTCCAGCAGCATCAGGTCGCGCGGGTCCTCGAGCCAGGACTCCACGGCCTGCTGCGGGCGGGTCTCGCCCCGGACATGCTGAAAGCCGGCGTCCTCCAGGATGGTGGTCAGAAGCTCCACGTTCATCGGGTTGTCATCCACGATGAGGATGCGGGCTTCGGTCTGGGACTGGTCGGGTGTGAGCATGGCGGCGTGGCGTTCGTGGGTCAGTCGTCGGTCGGGTTCAGCAGCCGGTCCAGGCTGCGCATGAAGGCCGGGATATCCAGCGGCTTGGTCAGATAGTCCTCGAAATCGGGATTCTGGTTCCCTTCACCGGCCTTTTCACGGGTGGCGTCCGCGCTCAGGGCGATCAGTGGTATGTGCCGGGTCTCCGGCCGCGACTTGAGCACGCGGGCCGCGGCGGTGCCGCTCATCCCGGGCAGATGGACGTCGAGCACGATGAGGTTCGGCAGCCATTCGCGCGCGGTGATCAGACCCTGTTCGGCACTGCCGGCGACGCGCAGTTCGGTCCGGCCCCGGTTGCGCAGCAGTTCGCGCATCAGTTCCACGTTGGCCAGGTTGTCTTCGATATACAGGATCCGCCGGACGGCAGCCGGGGCGGCACCGGTATCGGCATCGGCATCGCCGGCGTGGCCTTCGGCGGGGTCCGGCGGCGCGCGATCGGGCGCGTCGGCCGCCGACGATGGCTGGCCGAGGGGCAGGCGGATGCGGAAGCAAGAGCCCTCGCCCTCGGTGCTGGAGAAATCGAGTTCGCCACCCATGCGCGTGGCGAGCTCGCGCGAGATGACCAGGCCAATGCCGGTGCCCTCGACGCCGCCGCCTTCCTGTTCCAGGCGTTCGAATGGCTGGAACAGGCGTTCCTGGTGTTCCTCCGGGATCCCGTAACCGGTGTCATGGACCTCCACGTTCAGCATGCCGTGTTCCGGATCTCGCCCCGGATCGGCAGTCGCGTCGTTGCGCTCGGCCTGCACGATCACGTCCACCCGGCCGTCGGGCCGGTTGTACTTGATGGCGTTCGACAGGAGGTTGATCAGGATCTGACGGGCGCGGGTCGGGTCGGCGTGCACCGTCGGCCAGGCGGTCGCGGGGTCGGGGTGGTGGAGCGCCACCCCGTGTTCCTCCGCCAGCGGCCGCACCATGTCCAGTGCCTCCCGCAGCACCGTACCGACCTCGATCGCCTCCAGCGAAAGGGTCAGGCGGCCGGTCTCGATGCGCGAGAGATCGAGGACATCGCTGATCAGGTTGAGCAGGTGGGTCCCGCTCTCGCGGATGTGGGCGATCTGCCGGGCCTGCCGCTCGGTCGGGGGTTCCCGCGAGCTTTCGGCGAGGATCTGGGCGAAGCCCAGAATGGAGTTCAGGGGCGTGCGCAGCTCGTGCGACATGTTGGACAGGAACTGCGACTTGGCCCGGCTCGCGCGTTCGGCCTCGTGCATCGCCCGTTCGAGCTCCTTGCGGTCGCGGCGGCGGGCCTCGCGGTCGCGCAGGGCGCGGATCAGGATCGCGTAGGTCGCCGAGAAGGGCGCCAGGAACTCGGCCAGTTCGCTGTCGTAGCCGCCGGGACGGTTGGCGATGCCGAACATGCCCACCAGCTCGTCGCCGTGGTAGAGCGGCATGCCGAGGTAGGGGCCCAGCCGGGGATGCCCCTCGGGCAGGCCACTGGCGCGGGGGTCGGTCATCACGTCGTCGGAGATCAGCATGCGGCCCTCGTGCATGACCCGGCCGATCAGGCCGTTCGCCCCGCACAGCCGCATGTCGCCGCTGAGCAGTTCCTGATAGAGCCGTTCGGAGGCATCACTCCAGGCCAGGTTGGTGATCGCGTGGATCTTGAGGCACGGCTGGCCGTCGTGCCATTCGGTCTCGCCCATGAAACCGTAGCGACTGTCGGTCACCTGCAGCAGGGTGTCCAGCAGGAACGGCCAGACGTCCTCGGCGGAGTCGGTCTCCATGTACTGCGTGGTGGCCAGGCGCATGGCCTCCAGCAGATGCTGCTGGCGCTGCTGCTGCGCGGTCGCGTTGCGGTAGGCGTCGATGTCCTGGACGATCCCCAGCAGGTGTCGAGGGCGGCCACGGTCGTCGCGTTCCAGATCGCCCTGGGCGCGCAGCCAGCGCGGCGGCGAGGTGCGGATGCGGAATTCCACGTCCAGCGGGATCCCCGAGGCCAGGCTTTCGTTCAGCGCTCCCTGGACGCGGGGACGGTCCTCCGGCAGCACGATGTCGGTGAGGAAACGCGGATCCCGCAGCGCGGGATGCTCGGCGCCCTCGGTCAGGGCGGCGGCCTCCGGGGTCCAGTCCAGCTCGCCGGTGACCGCGTCCACGCTCCAGTTGCCGATGCGCGCAAAGCGCTGCGACAGGCTGCGACGGCGTTCCGCCTCGCGCAGGGCATTCTGCGCATGGGTGATCTCGCTGAGGTCGTGGGCGACGGTGATGACGCCCTCGGAACGCCCGTCCTCGCCGACCAGCGGGGTCTTGATCAGTTCCAGTTCCCAGCTCCGGCCGTTGTGCTCGAAATGCAGCGGCTGGGTGCGGGTCTGGCCGGTGGTCATGACTTCGTGGTCGAGGCCGCGGGCATAGTCGGCCACGTCGGCACTGAAAAGATCGTGGGCCGTGCTTCCGAGGGCCTTTTCCGGCGCGAAGCCCAGCAGTGGCTCGCAGGCCGGGTTGGCCACCACGTAGCGGCCGTCGGCGTCGCTGGCGTAGATCGGATTGGGGGCCCCGCGCAGCACCGCGTTGAACAGGCGGCTTTCGCGCAGTTCGCGTTCCTGGGCCTCGTGCAGTTCGGTCAGATCGTTGACGATGCCGATGTAGTGTTCTCCGCCGTCGATCCGGATGGAGGAGACCGCGAGCTGCATCGGAAAGGTGTGCCCGTCGCGATGCAGGCCGCGGACCTCGCGGCCGATCCCGATGATGCGCGCCTCCCCGGTAGCCTGGTAGTGGCGCAGGTAGTCGTCGTGCTGGCTCGCCCAAGGGTCCGGCATGAGCATGGACACGTTGTGGCCCAGAACCTCGGCCGCGGAGTAACCGAACAGGCGCTCGGCCGCGGGGTTGAAGCTCTCGATGAGGCCACCGGCGTCGATCTGGATGATGCCGGCGGCCGCGGTCTCGAGCACGGCGTGCAGCTTGCGGCTCTGGTGCTCGTGTGCGGAGCGGGTGGCGTCATAATCTCCGCGCAGGAACTCGGTACGCAGGATGTGCCCGGCGAGCCCGGCGAAGTCCTCCAGCGCGCGGATCCGGTCCGCATCGAACCGGCGCGGCCGGGTATCCATCACGCTCAGGGTACCTACCGCGAGGCCGTCTTCCAGGGTCAGCGGTATCCCCGCATAGAAACGCACGCCCGGCTCGCCGGTGACCAGCGGGTTGTCGGCAAAGCGCGGATCGTCGGTCGCGTCGTCGACGATGGTGGTGTGCTGCGGGGTGGCGATGGCATGGGCGCACAACGAGACCTCGCGCGGTATGCGGCGGTGACAGGCGCCGTAGGCGCCCAGCAGTCGCTGGTGGTCGTGGTCGATCACCGAGACCACCGTGATCGGGACCTCCAGGCGTGCCGCTGCCTGACGCAGCAGCGGCGCGAACAGGCGCTCGCCGTCGGTCTCCTCGAGCAGGAGACGGCGCACGCCGGCCAGTCGCCGGTCTTCGTCTTCGGGGGTGGGGGGTGCCCGCATGCATGAACCTGGGCGGAGGATTGTCTACGAAGGGATGATACGTCATGCAGGCGACGGTGTGTGTGGCCGGGACTTGAACCCGCGTGTATCGCCCCTATCTAATACACCGTCCGAAATGCCTGATTCCACCCGCAACGGAGAACGAGTTCATCCGATGAAACGCATACTGCTGTTCCTGGCCACCAACTTCGCCATCCTGATCGTGCTCAGCATCACGCTGCGCATCCTCGGGGTGGAGAGCATCCTCGACGAGCAGGGGGTCAACCTCGACCTGACGGCCCTGCTGATCTTTGCCGCGGTGTTCGGTTTCGGCGGCTCGTTCATCTCCCTGGCCATCTCCAAGTGGATGGCGAAGAAGACCATGAAGGTCCAGGTGATCGAGAAGCCTTCGAATGCCACCGAGCAGTGGCTGCTGGAGACCGTCCAGCGCCAGGCGAAGCAGGCGGGCATCGGCATGCCCGAGGTCGGGATCTACGATTCGCCGGACCCCAACGCCTTCGCCACCGGCATGAGCAGGAACAACGCGCTGGTCGCGGTCAGCACCGGGCTGATGCAGAACATGGGGCAGGGCGAGGTCGAGGCCGTGCTGGGCCACGAGATCGGTCATGTGGCCAACGGCGACATGGTCACTCTGGCGCTGATCCAGGGCGTGGTGAACACCTTCGTGATCTTCCTGTCGCGCGTGATCGGGCATTTCGTGGACCGGGTGATCTTCAAGAACGAGTCCGGCCACGGACCGGCGTTCTGGATTACCGCCATCGTGGCCGAGATCATCCTCGCGATCCTGGCCTCCATCATCGTGTTCTGGTTCTCGCGGCAGCGCGAGTTCCGCGCCGACCAGGCCGGGGCCGAACTGGCCGGGCGCGACAAGATGATCGGGGCGCTGGAGTCGCTGGCGCGGGCCTCCGGCCGGCCGGTGGACATGCCGGATCAGATGGCCGCCTTCGGCATCCGTGGCGGCATGGCGCAGGGCCTGAAGAAGCTGTTCATGAGCCATCCGCCGATCGAACAGCGCATCGCCGCGCTGCGCGCCGGGGCCTGAGGCAGGCCCCGCGCCGGGGTTCATCCGGCGAGCACGTGATCGGCGACGAACGGATTGCGCCGGCGCTGCTCGCCGAAGGTGGACTCCGGTCCGTGGCCGGGGATGAAACGGACGTCATCTCCGAGTGGCCACAGTTTCTGCGTGATCGACTCGATCAGTACGCGCCCGTTACCGCCGGGGAAATCGCTGCGCCCGATCGCGCCGTTGAACAGCACGTCCCCCACCAGCGCCAGCCGCGCGGACGGGCTGAAGAACACCACATGCCCCGGGGTGTGTCCCGGGCAGTGCAGCACCTGCAGCCGTTCGTTCCCCAGCTCCAGGGTCTCTCCGTCGTCCAGCCAGCGGTCCGGGGTCAGCGGCGCGATTTCCGGAAATCCGAACATCGCGGCCTGCTGCGGCAGCTGCTCGAGCCAGAACGCGTCCTCGCGCTGCGGGCCGATGACGGGCGCGCCGGACAGCCGTGCCAGCTCGGCCGCGCCGCCGGCATGATCCAGGTGGCCGTGGGTCAGCAGGATGGAGTCCAGTTCCAGGCCCTGATCGCGCACGCGGGCCAGCAGGGTCGGGGCCTCGCCGCCGGGGTCGACCCAGGCCGCGCGGCCGGTTTCGTTGCACCAGATCAGGGTGGCGTTCTGCTCCAGCGGGGTTACCGGAAGGGTGCAGTGTTCAAGCATCGGGGTATCGCTTCGCGGCGAACGCGTCGGGACGGAATAGTTGTGCGGCGTATGCGTCTTACGGGTGTGCAGATCGCAAGCTTAGGAGAAAAACCGGTCCGGCGCGACCGCTTTCTGTTCGTCGCTCGCGGGAAGTGCTTGACAGGAAAATCCTAATATTAGAAGATCTGCATACGCTGAATGTTGTCCCCCCTGACAGCATCGGCGGACTCCTCCATCCTCCTTTGGTGGTTTTCTTGGCGCGGGCTCTGTCCCGCGCTTTTTTTTGCCCGTTCGCATCGTCCGGCCGCCGCGCCTACCATGGCGGCATGCCCGCCCCCGGTTCCCATCGATCATGACGCGACGCCTGAACAGCCTGCGCAATGTGGTGGTGATGTTCATCCTGCTGCCGCTGCTCCTGCTGGTGGGTGCGGTGGTCGCGCTGGGCCTGCAGGAATTCCAGACGCAGATGGAAGACCGCATGCAGGACGACATCGAGCTGGTTGCGCGGGCGATCCGTCTGCCGGTGTCCACGGCGATTGTTGAACAGGACGTGGCCGCCGTTCAGGAGTCGCTGGACTCGCTGTTCCAGATCGACGAAGTCTTCGGGGTGTACGTCTACGACGCGCGCGGCGAGCTGGTGGCGACCTCCGGGCCGCCCAGCCCGTCGCTGCGGCATCGGGGAGAGGCGCAGGCGATCAGCGAGACCGGAACCCTGGGCGCGTTCGATGAACATCGCGGGCGCGAGGTTTTTTCGTTCTTTCTGCCGCTGGCGGACCATGCGGGACGAATCGTGGGCCTGCTCCAGGTAACCCGTGACGTGTCTCCGTTTCGTGCCTACGTCTCCCAGCTGCGCTGGCAGGGCGCGGTGCTGACCGGGGCGGTGACGGTGCTGTTCCTGGCCCTGGTGCTGGTGGGGTACCACCGGGCCGTGGGGCGCCACGTCGAGCGCCTGACCGGGGTGATGCACGACATCGGCGAAGGGGTGCGCGGCGTGCGGGCACCCGAGGCCGGGCCGGCG
This sequence comes from Thioalkalivibrio halophilus, assembly GCF_001995255.1. Taxonomy (GTDB): domain Bacteria; phylum Pseudomonadota; class Gammaproteobacteria; order Ectothiorhodospirales; family Ectothiorhodospiraceae; genus Thioalkalivibrio; species Thioalkalivibrio halophilus. The sequence goes on from NZ_MUZR01000021.1 coordinate 21,509, forward strand.
GAGCTGCGCCATGTCGCGGCTACCATGAACGGGATGCTGGAACGGCGCGAGGCGTCCGAAGCCGCGCTGGAGGCGCAGCGGGCCGAGCAGCGAGCGCTGGAGGAAAAACTGCGGCATTCGGAAAAGCTGGCGGCGATCGGCCAGCTGGCGGCCGGGGTGGCGCACGAGCTGGGAACCCCGCTGGGGATCATCGCCGGACGCGCCCAGCGGGCCGCCCGCCGCCTGGCCGAGGACGATCCGGCGCGCAAGGAAATGCAGGAGCTGCGGGCAGAAACCGAACGGGTGGAGACCATCGTGCGGCAGCTGCTGGATTTCGCCCGGCGCAATCCGCTGCAGCGCCGCAGCGTGAATCTGGATGAACTGGTCCGGGAACTGGTGGATCGCGTGCGCGGTCGGGGACATTGTCCGGACGTGCAGTTCAGGCTGGAAGGCGCACCCCTGCAGGTGGAAGCGGACCGGCTGCGACTGGGTCAGGCGCTGGAAAACCTGATCGAGAATGGCGGGCAGGCAGCCCGGTCGCGCGTGCGGATAACGTGGGGCGTGGAGCACGGGCAGGTGGAAGTCACGGTGGCCGACGACGGTCCGGCCGCCGGAGGCGGTATCGATCCGGAGACGGCGGAGCGCCTGTTCGAGCCTTTTTTCACCACCAAGCCGGCCGGAAAGGGGACCGGTCTTGGACTGGCGGTGGCCCAGGTCGCGATGGAGGACCATGGCGGTTCGATCGCGCTGGATCGTTCGGACCCGGGCGAGACCCGTTTCGTGATCCGGTTTCCGCGGGCAGCGGATGCCACGGGAAGTGCCGTGAGGGATGGAGGGGATGGAACGTTGCCGGAGGCGGGTGCATGACCAATCCGGAATCGGTGCTGGTGGTGGAGGACGATCGCGGTCACCGGGACCTGCTGGTGGAGGAGCTGCGCGAGGCGGGGCATGGCGTGGTGGCCGTGGGCAGCGCCGAAGAGGCCATGCAGGCCCTGGGCCAGCAACCCTTCGGCCTGGTGGTCAGCGATCTGAGACTGCCGGGCGAGGATGGCTTCCGCGTGCTGGAAGCCACGCGCGAGGCGGTGCCGGAGCCCGGTTTCATCATGCTTACCGGCTTCGGAACCATCGACCAGGCCGTGGCCGCGCTCAAGGCGGGGGCGGATGATTTCCTGACCAAGCCGGTGGACCTCGATCATCTGCGGCTGGCGGCCGATCGGGTGATCGAGGCCCGGCGGCTGAAGGCCGAGGTGCGCCAGTATCGCGAGCTGCTGGCGGCCGGCGAGGGCTTTCACGGCATGCAGGGGAACAGCCCGGCGATGCTGCGGCTGTTCGACCTGATCCGGCGGATCGCGGCTTCCGATGGATCGGTGCTGATCACCGGCGAATCCGGTACCGGCAAGGAGCTGGTGGCGCGTGCGCTGCACGCCGAGAGTGCTCGCCGCGACGGTCCCTTCGTTGCCCTGAACTGCGCCGGCATCCCCGAGAGCCTGCTGGAATCGGAACTGCTGGGGCATGTCGCCGGGGCTTTTTCCGGGGCCAGGGGCGCGCGCCGCGGCCTGTTCCGCGAGGCCGACGGAGGCACCCTGTTTCTCGACGAGATCGCCGAGATGCCGGTGGCGATGCAGAGCAAGCTCCTGCGGTTGCTGCAGGACGGGCGCGTGCGCCCGGTGGGCGGCAACGAGGAGGTGGACACCGACGTTCGCATCGTGGCGGCGACCCACCAGGACATCCCGGGGCGCATCGCGCAGGGCGAGTTCCGCGAGGACCTATACTATCGGCTGGAGACCTTTCGTATCGAGATCCCGCCGTTGCGCGACCGGGGCGAGGACATCGAACGCCTGGCCCTGCAGTTCCTGCGCCAGCACGCCCTGGCTCACGGGCTGCCGGAGCGTCGCCCGAGTCCCGAGGCGATGCGGGCCCTCCTCCACTATGCCTTCCCCGGCAACGTGCGCGAACTCTCCAGCCTGATGGAGCGCGCCGCGACCCTGTCTTCCGGTGACCAGATCGAGTTGCGCGACCTGCCGGAGCGGGTGCACGCATCGGCATCCGGCGGAACATCAGCCGGCATGCCCCCGGGTGACGGCGTTCCCGGCGCCCGGGACGCCCACTGGCCTTCGCTGGCCGAACTCGAGACCGATTACATCCAGCGCGTCCTTGAGCACTGCGAGGGCAACAAGCAACGGGCGGCGCGCATGCTGGGGATCGGCCGCAAGACGCTTTATCGGCGGCTCGGCGAGTCCGATACGAACTGAGCCCTTTCCCTTGCGCGGTGTGTCGTGCGGACGCGGTGACACGTTTCATTGCGACCCATGTGTCGAAAAGAAACAGTTCTGATCTTCTTTCTGTTCCTCTCCCGGCCGCGCGGACGGCCTTCAGGTCTCTGAGTTCAAACGTATTTTTTTGTGTTCTGAATGTTGGCCCGTGGGTTGCTTCATGTGAGTTGTCCGTAGCGAAATCCGCAAACCACAGGAGGTCGCATGACGACTTTCCGCAAAACCGCAACGGCCATGGCGCTCGGTTCGGTGCTGACCCTCGGCTTTTCCGGGGTGGCCGCGGCCCAGGCGGGCCAGGGCGGTGCCCCCGCCGGCGACATGCCGCCCGAGGCCGGAACCCCCGGACAGGGCCAGCCACCCGAGCCGCGGCAGGACGCACCAGCACCGCGGGATGCCCCGGCACCCGGCGGGAGCGGCCAGGGCGGGGGGCTTCCGCCCGGCGGAACCGGACAGGAACGCGGGCTTCCGCCCGGTGGCCAGCCCCCCGGGCCGCAGACCGGGCCGCAAACCGGGCCGGGGCAGCCGGATCGGCCGCAGGGTGCGCCCCCCGAGCCGCGTGACGCGCCGCCGGGGAGCATGGAGCCCGAGCGCACGGATCCGCGTGGCGGTGCCACCGGCCAGCAGATGCCGGCCCCGGGCGAGCGGCCCGAGGGCGAGGCGATGCCCGAGCCCGGCGAAGACCCGCGGCAGGGCACGGAGCGGGACTGGTAGTCCGGACCGCAGATCATGATTTTCGTGAATACAGACCGTCGTAAAGACCAAGGAGCAAACGCAATGATGAACTTTCGCAAGACCGCAATGGCTTTCGCCCTGACTTCCATGTTCGCCTTCGGTGGTGTGGCCTCCGCGCAGATGGGTGGCGGCGCCGAGGGTGGCGCTCCGCCGGAAGGCGGCGCTCAGGGCGGTGCCCCGCCGCAGGGCGGCGCGGGCGCCCAGGGTGGTGCTCCGCCGGAAGGTGGCGGTGCCCCGATGCAGCAGCAGGCCCCCGAGGTCGACCTGTCCGACGAGGATATCGACACCTTCGTCGAGGCCTTCGTCGGCGTGCAGGAAGTCCGCGAGGACTTCTCCCAGCGCCTGCAGGAAGCCGAGGACGAGACCCAGGCGCAGCAGATGCAGCAGGAGGCCCAGGACGAGATGGTCGCGGCCGTGGAGGATGCCGGCATGACCGTTGAAGAGTACAATGAGGTCGCCATGGCCCTGCAGAACGACCCCGAGCTGATGCAGGAGGTCCAGCAGCAGGCCGAAAGCGCCATGTAAGCCCGCAAGGGACAGGCATGCGCTGACGGGGCCGTCCTTCGGGGCGGCCCCGTCTTTTTGTGCAATCGCTCGTGGGACCCTTGAATGACGGGGTACAACACGGTATTCTTTCGCGCTTTCTGAATCGCCCCGACATCGGAGCATCGATACATGAGCACCATCAGCGCCAAGCCGGCAGAAGTCGAACGCGACTGGTTCCTTGTGGATGCCAGTGACAAGACCCTCGGTCGACTCGCCACGGAAATCGCGCGTCGGCTGCGCGGAAAGCACAAGCCCGTCTACACGCCGCACGTGGATACCGGCGACTACATCGTCGTGATCAATGCGGACAAGATCCGGGTCTCGGGCAACAAGGCCTCCGACAAGATGTATTATCGCCATACCGGTTATCCGGGGGGCATCAAGGAGGCGAACTTCTCCCAGATGATCGAACGTCATCCGGAGAAGGTGCTCGAGCTGGCCGTCAAGGGCATGCTGCCGCGCAACCCGCTCGGCCGGTCGATGCTCAAGAAACTCAAGGTGTATGCCGGAACCGAGCACCGGCATGCGGCCCAGCAGCCGCAGCCGCTGGACATCTGATCCGCGGCGCCGCCAACCAGAAACAGGGAAATCGATTCCAATGGCTATGAATCAGTACTACGGTACGGGTCGCCGCAAGACGGCTTCCGCGCGTGTCTTTCTGCGTCCCGGCTCGGGCAACGTGACCGTCAACGGCCGTCCGCTGGACGAGTTCTTTGGTCGTCCGACTTCGCGCATGGTTGTCCGGCAGCCGCTGGAAGCGGCCGAAGCCCTCGACGGCTTCGACGTGGTGGCTACGGTCTCCGGCGGGGGCGGTAACGGTCAGGCGGGTGCCATTCGTCTGGGTATCGCCCGCGCCCTGGTTGAGTATAATGAGGACCTGCGCAGCACGCTGCGTCGTGGCGGTCACCTGACGCGGGATGCCCGCGAGGTGGAGCGCAAGAAGATCGGCCTGCGCAAGGCCCGTCGCGCGACGCAGTACTCCAAGCGCTGATCCGGTTTTCGCCGGTGCACCCGGAGGTTTCGGGCACCGGCCAGAATTGGGGGATCGTCTAGCGGTAGGACTACGGACTCTGACTCCGTCAACCCAGGTTCGAATCCTGGTCCCCCAGCCATCCATGGAAAAGGGCCCCCTCGCGGGGCCCTTTTTCATGGATATGACCGGCCAGGATGAGAACCTGGAAGGTTCGGCGGAGCGCAGCGGAGCAACGCACACGCGGGGGCTCTTCTGCGGAATGTCGGGTCTTCTCCGTGCGTCTGTGGTCTATAGTCAGTCCCAGGTTTCGAGCGAGGAGAAGCCATGTCCGTACCCGAGAATCCGTATTCCGAGGTCACTGTCGATACCCGTGCCCGCCAGGTGGAAGGGACCAATGCCTGGTACATGATCGGTCTGTCGGGCATCCCGGGCCCCGACAACGAGGGCCACACCTCCAACGCCGGTTTCGTGGTGACCGACGAGGGCGTGGTGGTCTACGATGCTCTGGGTACCCCGGCCCTGGGGTTCGAGATGATCCGGCGGATCCGGGAGGTCACGGATCAACCGATCCGCTACGTGATTGCGGGTCATTACCATGCGGACCATATCTACGGTCTGCAGGCGTTCGCCGATCATACGGAAGCGCGCATCATCGGTCAGCGGCGGGCGGAAGATTATCTGCGCGGGCCGGGCGCCGAATCCCGTCTGCAGCAGCGTCGGGGCGTGCTTTATCCGTGGGTGGACGAAGACACTCAGGTGATCCCGCCGGACGAGCTGTTCGACGACGAGTACACCATCGAGCTGGGCGGCAAGACGTTCCGCCTGCTGCATGCCGGTCCGGCGCATTCACCGGATGACGTCATCATGGTGGTCGAGGAAGACGGCGTGGTGTTTGCCGGCGATATCGTGTTTGACGGCCGCATCCCGTTCCTCGGCGATGATGCCCTGGATTCCGGCAACTGGGTGAACCGCCTGGAGCAGGTGGAGGCGATGGAGCCGAACTTTCTGATCCCGGGGCATGGCGACGCGACCGCCAATGCCCGCCGGGCGGTGCGCTTCACCCGGGATTACCTGGTGAAGCTGCGGGAGCACATGGCGGAATCGGTCGAGGAAATGATGTCCTTCGAGGAGGCCTACGCTGCCATGGACTGGTCGGAATACGAAAACCTGCCGGCGTTCGACCAGACCAATCGTTCGAACGCCAACGCGGTGTTCCTTGAGATGGAATCCAAACTGTTCTGACGCCGGATCATTTCGGCGCCCGACCGGGCCCGGGATGTTCCGGGCCCCTTCGGGGTTGGCACCCCGGGTTCCCCGATCCGGCGTTGCGCCGCTTCCGGGTAGAACCACGACCCGCTGCGCCCCGCGCCTTGTCTCGGAAAACCCGGGGTACCAACGCGAGCGTGCACATTGATCAGGGTTTCCTTAATATTGCGCAATTACTTTGGTGCCAAAAGAATGGACCGGGAGTGCGAGATCGTGCTTTCGGTCCGGCTGGCCGTTAACCTTGCGCTTCACTCTGATCGGGAGGCCCCGCCTCAATGACCGCCGAACGCGTGCGCGAAATACCGTATAACTACACCTCTTTCTCCGATCGCGAAATCGTTATCCGCTTCCTCGGTTCCGATACCTGGGAACTGCTCAACGAGCTGCGTGGCGAGCGCCGTACCGGCGTGTCCGCGCGCATGCTGTTCGAGGTCCTGGGGGATATGTGGGTGGTGACGCGCAACCCGTATATCCAGGACGATCTGCTGGGAGACCGCAAGCGTCGCCGTTCTCTGATCGATGCGATGCAGCACCGCCTCGATCAGATCGAGGCCCGTGCCGAGGGCAACGAGAAGGCCCTGACCCTGGCTCGGCGCGCCCAGGCGGCACTGACCGCGTTCGCGGAGGAGTTCGACAAGACGCTGGCGTTGCGCGACAAGGTTCGCAAGCGTATGAACGGGCTCACGCACAAGGATAATATCCAGTTCGGCGGGCTGGCCCGCGTCTCGCACGTGACCGATGCGACCGACTGGCGCGTGGAGCTGCCGTTCGTGGTGCTGACGCCGGATTCCGAAGAGGAAATGGGCCCGCTGGTCGCGGCCTGTATCGAGCTGGGTCTGACCGTGATCCCGCGCGGTGGCGGTACCGGCTATACCGGCAGTGCGGTTCCGCTGTCCAAGCGCTCGGCGGTCATCAACACCGAGAAGCTGGAAAACATTAGCGACGTGCAGCGGCGCACGCTGCCGGGCGTGGACAAGGAAGTGCCGGTGGTGCATGTCGAGGCGGGCGTGGTCACCAAGCGCGTTTCCGAGCTGGCCGACAATAACGGCCTGGTATTCGCGGTGGATCCGACCTCGCAGGACGCATCCACTATCGGCGGCAACGTGGCCATGAATGCCGGCGGCAAGAAGGCGGTGCTGTGGGGCACCGCGCTGGATAACCTTGCGGCCTGGACCATGGTCACTCCCGAGGCCGACTGGATGTACATCGAGCGCCTCGATCACAACCTCGGCAAGATCCACGATGCGCAGACGGTGCAGTTCCGCGTGACTCGCTACGAGGCCGACGGGAAGACCCAGAAGGGCGAGCCCGAGATCCTCGAGATGCCCGGGGCGCAGTTCCGCAAGACGGGGCTCGGCAAGGACGTGACCGACAAGACCCTGATGGGGGTGCCGGGCATCCAGAAGGAAGGCTGCGACGGCCTGATCACCTCGGCGGAGTTCATCCTCCACCGCATGCCGGACAACATCCGCACCGTGTGCCTGGAGTTCTATGGCACCGACCTGCACGAGGCGGTCCCGGCGATCGTCGAGATCAAGGACGCGGTGGATGCCGAGGACGAGGTCCTGCTGGCCGGGCTCGAGCACCTCGACGAACGCTACGTGCGCGCGGTGAAGTACACCCCCAAGGGGGCGCGCGGCGACCTGCCGAAGATGGTCCTGGTGGCCGACATCGTCTCCGACAACGAGGACGCGCTGGGCCGGCTGGCCGGGCAGATGGTGCGTGCGGCCAACGCCCGCAACGGCGAGGGCTTCATCGCCGTGAGCCCCGAGGCACGCAAGCGCTTCTGGGCGGATCGTGCCCGCACCGCGGCCATCGCCCATCACACCAACGCGTTCAAGATCAACGAGGACGTGGTGATCCCGCTGGAGCGGCTGGCGGAATACACCGAGGGGGTGGAGACCCTCAACGTCCGCGAATCGCTGAAGAACAAGCTGGCGATGATCGACGAGATGCTGGAGTGCATGCGCGGCGATCATCCCGAACTGCGCGAGCTGCTGGAAGACGCCGAGGGCGAGGGCCAGCAGTGGTTCGAGTCCAAGCGCCAGCGGGCGGTCGAGGTGCTGGAATCCGTGCGCGATCGCTGGTCGCGCATCGCCGACAACTTCCACACCCTGGCCTCCGAATGCGACGAGCTGCTGGATGACGCCGCGCGTGCGGACATGCGTCCGCATGACAAGCTGATCCACCTGCTGCTGCGCCGCAGCCTGCGCATCTCCTACCGCGCGGAGGTCGAACGGCCGCTGTTCGACATCTTCAACGGCCACCAGATGGAGTCGGTGCGCAAGCGCCTGACCGCCATCCATGACCGGGTACTGACGAGTCGTCTGTTCATCGCCCTGCACATGCATGCGGGCGACGGCAACGTGCACACCAACATCCCGGTCAATTCCAACGACTACCCGATGATGCATCAGGCCGAGCGCCTGGTGGACGAGGTGATGCGCCTGGCGCGCGAGCTGGACGGGGTGATCTCCGGTGAGCACGGCATCGGGCTGACCAAGATGCAGTACCTGGACCCGGAGTCGATCACGTCCTTCGCGAAGTACAAGAAGCAGATCGACCCCGAAGGAGTGTTCAACGCCGGCAAACTGATGGAAGGCTCCGGCCTGAACAATGCCTACACGCCGTCGCTGCGCCTGGTAAAGCAGGAGGCATTGATCCTGGAGCAGAGCGAGCTGGGGGATCTCAACGACGAGATCAAGGACTGCCTGCGCTGCGGCAAGTGCAAGCCGGTGTGCAACACGCACGTCCCGCGGGCCAACCTGCTGTACTCGCCGCGCAACAAGATCCTGGCGACCGGGCTGATCGTCGAGGCCTTCCTCTACGAAGAGCAGACTCGGCGCGGGCTGTCCCTCAACCACTTCGAGGAAATGAACGACGTGGCCGATCACTGCACGATCTGCCACAAGTGCCTGAACCCGTGCCCGGTCGATATCGACTTCGGCGACGTGACCATGCACATGCGCTCGATCCTGAACAAGAAGGGCAAGCGCAAGGCATCGCCGGCGACCATGATGTCCATGGCCTTCCTGAACACCAAGGATCCCGCCACCATCAAGGGTATTCGCAAGGGCGCGATCCAGATGGGGTACGCGGCCCAGCGCCTGGGCCACTGGTCGTTCAAGAAGCTCGGCCTGACCGGCGAGGGCAAGACCCCGCGTTCGACCACCGGCAAGCCGCCGGTGCACGAGCAGGTCGTGCATTTCGTGAAGAAACCCATGCCGGCCGGGCTGCCGAGCCAGACCACGCGCCAGATGCTGGGGCTGGAGGACTCGCGCTACGTCCCGATCCTGCGCGATCCGGTGAAGACCGACATGGACTCCGATGCGGTGTTCTACTTCCCCGGCTGTGGCTCCGAACGCCTGTTCAGCCAGGTCGGCCTGGCCACCCTGGCCATGCTCTACGATGCGGGGGCGCAGACCGTGCTGCCGCCGGGCTACCTGTGCTGCGGCTATCCGCAGAATGCCGGTGGCGATTTCGAGAAGGGCTCGCAGATCAGCACCGAAAACCGCGTGCTGTTCCATCGCATCGCGACCACGCTCAACTACCTCGATATCAAGACCGTGGTGGTTTCCTGCGGGACCTGCATGGATCAGCTGCTCAAATACGAATTCGAGCGGATCTTCCCGGGCTGCCGGCTGCTGGATATCCACGAGTACCTGATGGAGAAGGGCATCAAACTGGAAGGCCTCCAGGGGGTTCAGTACATGTACCACGACCCCTGCCACTCGCCGATGAAGTCGCACAAGCCGACCGAGGTGGCCGGCAACCTGCTGGGCCAGCCGGTGCTGGAGTCCGACCGCTGCTGCGGCGAGGCCGGGACCTTCGCGGTCAGCCGCCCGGACATTGCGACCCAGGTGCGCTTCCGCAAGCAGGAGGAGCTGCACAAGGGCATCAAGCAGCTGACCGGCGAGGAGAAGGCGGAAAACGGCAACGTGAAGATGCTGACCTCCTGCCCGGCCTGCCAGCAGGGGCTGTCGCGCTACCGCGAGGATACCGGCCTGGACACCGATTACATCGTGGTGGAGATGGCCAACCGGCTGCTGGGCGAGGACTGGCAGAAGGGCTTCATCGACCGGGCGCGTGAAGGAGGCATCGAGAAGGTCCTGCTCTGAACGACGGTTTCCCGTACACTGCGCAGTGGAATAAACGGAGTTCACAGGGCGTCGCAGGGAAGGCCGTATCCCGCGCCCCCTGCTGACGTCAACGGAGATCGCATGAGCTTTCGTCATTTCGCTGTTCGTTCGGGTGTGTTCGCCCTTGCCGCCGGCCTGCTGGCCACCCCTGTCATCGTCTCGGCCCAGCTGGCGGAGTTTCCGGGGCGTCATCTTTACGAACGCTTCGGGGTGGAGGCCATCGAACTGTTCGACCTGCGTGGTCAGTTCAGCGGCTCGACCCTGGTGGACGTGCGCCCGCGCGCGGAATTCGACGTGATGCGGATGCGCGACGCCCATCACGTGAATCTGCACGCCCCCGATTTCGACGAGCGTGTCCGCGACCTGGAAGCCCGCGAGGGCAGCCCGCTGGTGTTCTACTGCAACGGGCGCGACAGCCATCGGGCGTACCGTGCCGCGGCGCGGGCCAGTGATGCCGGGCTTGATGCCGTGCTGGCGTATGATGCCGGCATGAACGACTGGGCGCGGAGCTATCCGCGCTTCTCCCGCCTGTTCGGCGAAGCGGTCGAGGACGACGATCTGATCCCCGACGCGTCGTTCGCGGCGCGGTTGCTGGATGGAGAGACGTTCGCACGCCGGGCCCAGGAAGACGACAGCCTGCTGCTCGACATCAGTGGTGCCGGGGACGAGGACGACATCGCCCTGTTCGGCGGACGCGAGCGGGTCATGCCGGTGAATGAGCCGGCGGCCCTGGACGACGCCCTGCGGGCGGCCGCCGCGGACGGCGACACCCTGCTGATCTTCGACCAGCACGGACAGCAGGTGCGCTGGCTGCAGTATCGCCTGCGCGAGCTGGGCATCGAGGACGAGCGTTATTACTTCCTCGAGGGCGGAATGGAGGCGTTCTACGACGAGGTGATGGGCTGAGAGCGGGGATCAGCGGCGGAAGAAGCTCAGGATCAGTGACAGCACGATGCTGACGATGATCATGGTCGTCAGCGGGAAGTAGAAGCGGCTGTCACCGCGTTCGATCACGATGTCCCCCGGGAGCCGCCCCCAGGGGATCTTTCCCAGCCAGGGCCACAGCAGCCCGATCAGGACGATCGCGCCGCCGATGATGATCAGCCACTTGCCGGTCTCGTTCATCGTGCCTCAGTGGTGGTGCAGTTCGCGCACGCCCTTCTCGCTGCCGATCAGCATCACGTCGGCCGGGCGCCGCGCGAACAGCCCGTTGGTCACCACCCCGGCGATGTGATCGATCTCCGATTCCAGCTCCACCGGGTTCATGATGCGCAGGTTGTGGACGTCGAGGATGACGTTCCCGTTGTCGGTGACGAAGCCTTCGCGCAGTTCCGGATTGCCGCCCAGGTTCGACAGCGCGCGCGCCACGTGGCTGCGGGCCATCGGGATGACCTCCACCGGCAGCGGGAAGTTGCCCAGATAGTTCGCGATCTTGGTGTCGTCGACCACGCAGACAAAGGTCTCGGAGGCCGCGGCCACGATCTTCTCGCGGGTCAGCGCGCCGCCACCGCCCTTGGTCAGGTGCAGGTGGGTGGTGGCCTCGTCGGCGCCGTCGACGTAGATCGGCAGCGGGCCGGCCGAATTCAGGTCCAGGACCTCGATGCCATGTTTGCGCAGGCGCTCCGCGCTCGCCTCGCTGGAGGCGACGGCCCCGTCGATGCGGTTCTTCATGCCCGCCAGGGCATCAATGAAATAGTTGGCGGTCGATCCGGTGCCGACACCGACCACCCAGCCGTCCTCGATCTTCGACAGGGCCGCTTCGGCCACCGCCTTCTTCATTTCGTCCTGAGTCATCGCTTCGTCTCGCATGTTCTTGATATAACCTGTCGAGCATAACCATCCCGACGTTGACGGGACAAGCGCCGCGCAGCGCGAAGAGCTCACAAGGTATGCGGTGCGCGTGCTATCGTGCGAAGTCATGAAAGACTATCCCTATCTGGAGAAGATCCTCACCTCCAGCGTGTACGACGTTGCGCGGGAGACGCCGCTGGACGTCATGCCCACGCTGTCGAACCGGCTGGGCTGTGATATCCGCCTCAAGCGCGAGGACCTGCAGCCGGTGTTCTCGTTCAAGCTGCGCGGCGCCTACAACAAGATCGCGCAGCTTTCGGAGGAGCAGCGTTCGAAGGGCGTGATCGCGGCCTCGGCGGGCAACCACGCCCAGGGCGTGGCGCTGGGGGCGACCTACCGCGGTATCCGCGCGGTTATCGTGATGCCGGTCACCACGCCGCAGATCAAGGTCGATGCGGTACGCCGTTTCGGCGGCGAGGCGGTGCTGTTCGGCGATTCCTTCGACGAGGCCGCAGCGCATGCCCGCGAGCTGGAGGCGGAGCACGGCTACACCTTCATCCACCCGTTCGACGATCCGGACGTGATTGCCGGCCAGGGCACGGTGGCCATGGAGCTGCTGCGTCAGCATCCCGGGCCTCTCGATGCGGTGTTCGTGTGCATCGGCGGGGGTGGCCTGGTCTCGGGCATGGCGGCCTACATCAAGCGCCTGCGCCCGGAGATCCGGGTGATCGGCGTGGAGCCGGATGATGCACCGTCGATGTACAAGGCGCTGCAGCAGAACCGGCGGGTCAGCCTGAAACAGGTGGGCATTTTCGCCGACGGCGCGGCGGTGCGTCAGGTGGGCAAGGAGACCTTCCGCCTGACCCGCGAGCTGGTGGACGAGGTGCTGCTTGTGGACACCGATTCCATCTGCGCGGCGATCAAGGACATCTTCGACGACACCCGCGTGGTGGCCGAACCGGCCGGGGCGCTGGCGGTCGCCGGGATGAAGCAGTATGCCCAGCGCGAGGGGCTGCGCGGGGCGCATCTGGCCGCGGTGCTCAGCGGCGCCAACATCAATTTCGACCGCCTGCGCCACGTGGCCGAGCGCGCCGAGATCGGCGAACACCGCGAGGCGCTGTTCGCGGTGACCATCCCCGAACGGCCCGGCAGCTTTCGCGAGTTCTGCGAAGCGATCGGCAAGCGCGGCATTACCGAATTCAACTACCGCTACGCCGACGACAGCACCGCACATGTCTTCGCCGGGATCAAGCTGGAAGGCGGGGATGCCGAGCGCGCGGAGATCCTCGCGAACCTGCGCGAGCGAGGCTACGAGGTCCTCGACATGACCGAGAACGAGGTCGCCAAGCTGCATCTGCGGCACATGGTGGGCGGCCACGGTGGCGAGGTGCGCAACGAGCGGCTCTACCGCTTCGAGTTTCCGGAACGCCCGGGCGCTCTGCTGAACTTCCTCAACCACATGGGCGAGACCTGGAACATCTCGCTGTTCCACTATCGCAACCACGGGTCGGCCCATGGCCGGGTGCTGGTAGGGATGCAGATCCCGAAGGAAGACCGCAAGCGGTTCCGCGAATTCCTCGAAGAGGTCGGCTATCCCTGGCACGAGGAGACCGGCAACCCGGCCTATTCGCTGTTCCTGCGCTGATGGTGCCGTGCGGGGTCAGTCTTCCGGGGCGTCCAGTGCATCCGCCGGCGGCGTGGCCTCGGTCTCGATTCCCTCGCGCATCGCTTCCTCCGCCTCCTGGTTGAGTACGATCAGGGTGATGCGCCGGTTCACCGCGGCTTCGGGGTTGTCCCGGTCGAAGGGGACGGTGTCGGACAGCCCCACCACGCGCGCGATCTGTTCCGGTTCGGTGCCGCCGGCGATCAGCTCGCGCCGCGCGGCGTTGGCGCGGTCGGTGGACAGTTCCCAGTTGGTGTAGTCCTCGCGCTGCAGCGGGCGGGCATCGGTGTGGCCGGTGATCGAGATCCGGTTGGGGACCTCGTTGATGAGTCCCGCGAGCTCGCGCAGGATGCCGCTGGCATGCTCCAGCGGTCGCGCGCTGGCGGTGGCGAACATCGGACGATTCTCGGCGTCGATGATCTGGATGCGCAGGCCTTCCGGGGTGATGTCCATCAGCAGCTGGTCCTTGAACGGCTCCAGGGCCTGGCTGCGGTCGATGGCTTCTTCCAGCGCTTCCTGCAGCGATTCCAGGCGCTCGCGGTCCTCTTCCAGCAGGGTCTCGTCCGCTTCGGAGGGTTCCGGCGGGACGTCGTGACGGTCCGGCAGGCCCTCGAAATCGATGATCGACGGGTCGGCGCCGGTGCCGTCGCCGATGGCCTGTGACGGGGCCATGGCCTCGCCCTCGAACGCCGACGGGTTCTGGAAGTATTCAGACAGCGCAGCGCGTTCGTCCGCCTCCAGCGCGGCCAGCAGCCACAGCAGCAGGAAGAAGGCCATCATCGCCAGGGCGAAGTCGGCGAAGGCGACCTTCCACGAGCCCCCGTGGTGGCCGCCCTGGACCACCTTCTTCTTGACGATGATCGGCTGGGTCTTGTCCTCGACGCCCATGAGCGGTGTCCGGCCGGCCTCAGGCCGCCTTCACGTGTTCCTCGAGTTCGGTGAAGCCCGGGCGCACGTCGCTTTCCATGGTCTTGCGGCCGAATTCCACCGAGACCTGCGGGCTGTAGCCCTGCACGTTGGCGAGGATGCAGGCCTTGATGCACTGCATGTACTTGGTGTCCTCGTGCGAGCGGGCCTCCAGCGCGGAGGCCGTCGGGCCGACGAAACCGTAGGCCAGCAGGATCCCGAGGAAACTGCCGACCAGCGCGGCGGCGACGTTCATGCCGATGGTCTCGATGTCGCCGCCGATGGCACCCATGGTGTTGATGATGCCGAGGATCGCCGCGACGATGCCGAAGCCGGGCAGGGCGTCCGCCACCTTGTTTACCGCATGGCTGGGGCGCTCCACCTCTTCGTGGTGGGTCTCCAGATCCACGTCCATCAGGGCGTCGAGTTCGTGGGGGTTCATCGAGCCGGAGATGATCAGCCGGAGGTAGTCGGTGATGAATTCGACGGCATGGTGATTCTTCAGCACCCGCGGGTGGGCCTGGAAGATCTCGCTGTTTTCCGGATCGTCGATGTCGACTTCGACCGCCATCAGGCCCTCCTTGCGGGCCTTGACGAACAGCTTGTACATCAGCGCCAGCAGGTCGAGGTAGTCGGCCTGCGCATACTTGCGCCCCTGCATCAGTTTGGGGATCGACTTGAAGACCGTGACCACCACGTGTGGCGGGTTGGCGATCAGGAACGCGCCCAGCGCGGCGCCGCCGATGATGATGTATTCGTAGGGCTGCCAGATGATGAAGATGTCGCCGCCGTGGGCCACGTAGCCCCCGAAGACGGCGCCCAGTACGACGAGAAAACCGAGGATGAACTTCACGCGCGCAGGCCCTGCGTTGCTATAGTCGGCAGCGATACCTTAATCGAGAACCGCACGCGAGGTACAGCGATGGTCATGGACGAAACGGCGCCCTACGCTGCCCGCGCGCGCGGGCTGGCGGAGACGGACTGGCCGGTGCTGGGTTCCAGCGAGGCGGTGTTCGCCGACACCGACGAACTGGTGAACCGCTCGCTGCGCGAGGTGGGGCAGTATGCCGAGCGTGACCCCGGGCTGGCTTTGCGCCTGATCCTGCGGGCCAACGAGCCGCGCCCGGGGCTGAAGCAGGAGATCCATTCGGTTCCGGACGCCATTGCCATGCTCGGCCTGCGCGCAGTGCATCAGGAGATCGAACGGGCCCCCCGCGTGGAAGACCTTCTGGGGGACCCGCAGCCGTACCGGCGGCGAGCGGCCCAGGCGCGCCTGGCGGCACTGATCGTGGAGGAGCTGGGACGGGTGCGCCACGACAGCGAACCGGGCGAGCTGGGGCTGGCCGCCCTGTTGAACGACCTCGGCATGCTGGCGCTGGAAATGACCGGCGCGCCGGAACTGCCGGGACTGCGCTCGATGCTGCAGCTGCGGGCGGTGCCCGACGAGGCCAGTTACGTGGCCCTGGGCTATGCCACCGACGATCTGTCGCGCGGGATGGCCGAGCACATGCACCTCCCGGAGCTGGTGCGCGGTACCCTGCGCGCGGAAAATGCCGCTCACCCGCGCGCCATGGAAGTGATGGTGGCCTCCGCAGTGGCCGGCCAGATCTTCCACGGCATGGACACCCTGCGTGAGGACCGCGATCTGCGCCTGCTGGCGGGGTTGCTGGGCGAGCCCGACAAGGCGGCGGCGGATCGGCTTGGCCGACTGATGGAGGGCTTCAACCGGGACGCGTGGCTGTATGCCATGGACGACCTGGATCCCTCGGCGGTCGCGCGCGTCTGGCGGGATGACTGCTCGCCGGTGCCGCTGGGCCTGGCGCCGCGCGGCGACATCGCGGTCAGCGGCGAGCTCGCACTGCAGCGCGAGCCGCACCGGGGCGTGCGCCTGCGGCGCCTGTTGCGCGCCTGCCAGTTCGGCCTGGGGCTCAACCGCGTGGTGTTCACGGAGCTGGCCCATGACGGTGAATGGCTGCAGGCTGTCGATCTGGTGGGTACGCTGCACGAGCCGGAGTTCAGCCATTTTGGCATCGGCCGGCATGACCTGGGCGCCATGGGTGCGGTGCTGGAGCAGACCGATCCGGTCTGGTGGTCGCGCGATCATCCTGACACCCCGTTGCCCGGGGCCGTGGCCGAGCTGACCGGCGGCGTGGACTGCCTGCTGGCGCCGGTGCTGGAGCACGGGCGCTGCATCGGGATGATCTACGCCGACCGGCGCTCGCCGGCGCTGGCGCTGGATTCCCGGACCCTCGACGGCTTCGCCCGGCTGCTGGCGGCGGCACGGCGCTGAGGCTCAAGCCGCCTGCGCGGCGGCCGTTACCCCGTACAACGACATTCACGCGACGAGCAAAGGGCGCGCCGGCCGGTGCGCCCGTGGAGACCGAGCAGCATGCGCGAAAACCTTCCCGTCACGGGGACCGAATACACCCTCAACGAGGGCGAGGACCTGATCTCGTCCACCGACCTGAAGGGCCGGATCCGCGACGCCAACGACGCCTTCGTGCGCGTCAGTGGTTTCGACTGGGAAGAACTCCGGGGTTCGGCCCATAACATCGTTCGTCATCCGGACATGCCCGAGGCGGCCTATGCCGACATGTGGTCCACGCTGCAGTCGGACCGTGCGTGGATGGGCATCGTCAAGAACCGGCGCAAGAACGGCGACCACTACTGGGTGGATGCCTTCGTGACCCCGGCCTACGAGAACGGCCAGAAAGTGGGCTACGAGTCGGTTCGTCGGGTGCCGTCGCGCGAGCACGTCGAGCGCGCGGAGAAGGTCTATGGCGCGATGAAGCGCGGGCGCCAGTTCCGCCGTCATCTCTGGGACAGCCTGCTGTTCCGGCTGCTGGGTGTCTGGGGCCTCGGCTTTGCGCTGGCGCTGGGGGTGCTGCTGGCGCCCTGGGGAACGCTGGTCCAGGGGCTGGGTCTGGCCCTGGTGTTCGCCCTGGGGGGGGTGGCCACGCTCGGGCTGATGCAGCCGCTGCAGCGTACCATGCGGGAACTGCGGCGGATCTTTGACAACCCGGCGATGGAAACCGTCTACTGCGGCCGGCGCGACGGTTCCGCGACGCTGGAGCTGTTCCAGCGCTTCCACGAGGCGCGGCTGTTCACCGTACTCGACCGCATCGAGGAGCAGTCGGGGGCGGTAAGCGACGGGGCCCGGACCATGGCGGGTGCGGTGGAGCAGACCGCCGGCGGGGTATCCCGTCAGCAGGGCGAGATCGATCAGGTCGCCACGGCGATGAACGAGATGACCTCGACCATCCAGGAGATGGCGCAGAACTCGTCGCAGGCCGCGGACAGCGCCCATCACGCCGAGCAGGAGACCCGCTCCGGGGAGGAGGTGGTGAACGCCACCGTGGAAGCGATCAATCGCATGGCGCGCGAGGTCGAGACCACCGCAGAGAAGCTCAACCGGCTGGAGACCGACGCCGCGGAGATCGACAACATCCTCGGCGTGATCCGCGAGATCGCCGAACAGACCAACCTGCTGGCCCTGAACGCGGCCATCGAGGCGGCGCGTGCCGGCGAGCACGGACGCGGTTTCGCGGTGGTGGCCGACGAGGTCCGGCGGCTGTCGCAGCGCACCGATGAATCCACGGTGACCATTCGCCAGATGATCGAGACCCTGCAGAACGGTTCGCGCGAGGCGGTCAGTGCGATGCGCGCAAGCCAGGAACAGGCTGCGCACGGCGTGCAACAGGCGCAGTCGGCCGGCGAGTCGCTGGGGCGCATCCGCGAGGCGGTGGGGCGCATTACCGAGATGAACACCCAGATCGCCACGGCGGTGGAGGAGCAGAGCTCGGTCTCCGAAGAGATCAACCGCAACGTCACGTCCATCCACGACGTGGCCGCCGAAACCGGGACTGTGGCGGAACACGCGCGCGAGGCCAGCGCCGACATGGAACGCCTGGCCGGCGAGCTGAGATCCCTGATCCACCGTTTCGACACCCGCGCGTAGGAGGCCGGCCCTCCGGCCGATTCGGCCCCGGTGGCTCGTCGGGCCGCGATCGGCCAGGAGGCTGGCCTCCCACGATTGCATCCGCGCGTAGGAGGCCGGCCCTCCGGCCGATCCGGCGCCGGGGACTGCCCGGACGTCAAATCGGCCAGGAGGCTGGCCTCCCACGGTTGCACCCGCGCGCAGGAGGCCGGCCCTCCGGCCGATTCGGCCCCGTTGGCTTGTCAGGCCCCGATCGGCCAGGGGGCTGGCCTCCTGCACGCGGGGTTCCCGCCCGGTGGCGGGCGGACGTATGCTGTGGGCTGCGACGCCGCCGAGCAGAGGAGCCCCGCCGGATGCCCATCGACTGGAAGCATTACGATTCCGCCCCGTTTTTCGATGAATTGATGGAAGGCCCGGGGCAGCCACGGCCCGCGGCCCGCGCCGTGGCGGAATACCTCGCTACCCTGGACGACGACGAACTGCAGGGGCGCAAGCAGGCGGCCGACAGTGCGATCCTCGAGATGGGCATCAGCTTTACGGTGTACAGCGAGGGCGAGAACATCGACCGCGCGTGGCCGTTCGACATCATTCCCCGGGTGATCCCGCGGCGCGAATGGGAGCGGGTCGCGGCCGGGCTGGAGCAGCGGATGACCGCGCTCAATCTGCTGATCGACGACATCTACAACGAACAGCGCATCTTCCGCGACGGGGTGATCCCGCGCTACGTGCTGGAACAGTCGCGCAACTTTCGCGAGCAATGCGTCGGCATCCACCCGCCGCACGGGGTCTGGGCGCATATTTGCGGCAGCGACCTGGTGCGTGCGGGTGACGGCCAGTTTCACGTGCTGGAGGACAACCTGCGGGTACCCTCCGGGGTTTCCTACATGCTGGAGAATCGCCAGGTCACCAAGCGGGTCCTGCCCGAGCTGTTCCAGAACAGTTCGATCCTGCCGGTCGACGAATACCCGGCGCAGCTGTTCGACATGCTGGCCTCGATCTCGCCGCGCCCGCAGGACTACCCGGAGATCGCGGTGCTGACCCCGGGGATTTACAACTCCGCCTACTTCGAGCATTCCTTTCTCGCCCAGCGCATGGGGGCGGAACTGGTGGAAGGCGCCGACCTGATGGTGGGCGACGACGACTGCGTGTACATGCGCACCATCGACGGCCCCGAACGGGTGGACGTGATCTACCGCCGCATCGACGACGCTTTCCTCGACCCCGAAGCCTTCAACCCCGATTCGCTGCTGGGGGTCCCCGGCCTGATGCGCGCCTGGCGCAAGGGCAATGTCGGCCTGGCGAATGCGCCGGGGGCGGGCGTGGCGGACGACAAGGTGATGTACGCCTTCATCCCCGAGGTAATCCGTTACTACCTCGATCAGGACCCGATCATTCCCAATGTGCCGACCTGGTTGTGCTCCGACGAGGAGCATCGCAAGTACGTGCTGGAGCACCTGGACGAGCTGGTGGTGAAGCCCGCCAACGAATCGGGCGGCTACGGCATGCTGGTGGGTCCCCACGCCACCAAGAAGCAGCGCACCGAGTTCGCCAGGCTGATTCGCAAGGATCCGCGCAACTACATCGCCCAGCCCACGCTGGATCTGTCCGTGGCGCCCACGCTGTGTGGCGAAGCGATCGAGCCTCGCCATCTGGACCTGCGGCCCTTCATCCTGCAGGGGGTGCGCACCGACGTGACCGCCGGTGGTCTCACGCGGGTCGCGATGCGCAAGGGTTCGCTGGTGGTGAACTCGTCGCAGGGCGGCGGCAGCAAGGACACCTGGATCGTGGACGAGGAGGACTGAGATGCTCTCGCGAGTGGCAGAACGGGTGTACTGGATGGCGCGCTATGTCGAGCGCGCCGAGAACACCGCACGCATGGTCCGGGCCTTCAGCCTGCTGGCGCTGGACATGCCGAAATCGGCGCAGCTGTCGTGGCGGGGGCTGGTGTCGGTCACCGGCCACGACGCCGAATTCGAGGCGCATTACCAGCGCGAGGACGAGCGCAACTGCGTGAAGTTCCTGCTGGCGGATGCCGACAACCCGGGGGCGGTGCTGTCGTCGCTGCGCAAGGCGCGCGAGAACGTCCGTACCACGCGCGACCTGGTGCCCTCCGAGGCCTGGGAGGTGATGAACGAGCTGTTCCTGTTCGCGCGTGATCACATCGACCAGGGCATCACCAAGCGCGGCCGTTTCGAATTTCTGTCCGAGGTGATCGAACGCTGCCAGATGCTTACTGGCCTGTTGGCGGGCAGCATGAGCCACGATGCGGCCTACGATTTCATCCGTCTGGGACGCAATCTGGAACGCGCGGACATGACCACCCGTCAGGTCGACGTGGGCGCCCTCAGGCTGCTCAAGCGTGAAGACGACGAGACGGCCCGGCCCTACGAGGGGCTGCTGTGGACCTCCATCCTGCGTTCGGAGGGCGGGTTCCAGATGTACCGGCTGCACGTGAAGCGGCGTATCAACGGGCCGGATGTCGTGCGTTTTCTGTTGCAGGACACCGCATTCCCCCGGGCGGTGGCGCATGCCCTGACCGAGGTCCAGGCGGCGCTGGAGCGGCTGCCGCGCAACGAGATGCCGCTGCGTCTGGTCACCCAGGCGCGCCGCCACGCCCTTAACGCGGATATCGACGAGCTGATCGGCGAGGACACCCTGCATGAATTTCTGGAGACGCTGCAGCAGGACGTGGCCGAGCTGCACGGGGCCAATGTGCGGACCTGGTTCCAGTTTCCGGAAAACGCTCCCGCGCCGGATGTCGCCTGAGACGGCCCGGGCGCTTCAGGACTTCTTCTTCGCCCGGCGACTCACGCGGGTGCCGCGGTCCTTGCGTCCGTGGCGGTGTTCCCAGTCGAAGCGAGGCAGGTCGGTGAAGGCCTTCTTGACGTTCTCGTCCCAGGCATGGGTCAGTGAGCGCAGGTATTCGTCCTCGGCCTCCAGGCAGAGGTAGTGGTCCATCTCCAGGGTGTCGCGCTCGTACACCAGAACCTCGATCGGCGGCCCTACGGTGAGGTTGGAGCGCACCGTTGAATCGATGGAGACCAGCGCGCAGCGCGCCGCGTTGCCCAGCGGGGTCTCGGCCTCGATGATGCGGTCGAGGATCGGCTTGCCGTATTTGCTCTCGCCGATCTGCAGAAAGCGGGTGTGCTGCGAGGTGGTGATGTAGTTACCCTGCGGGTAGACTAGGTAGATTGCCGGGGGCTCGCCGGCGATCTGGCCACCAATGATCAGGGTGGCGTCCGCCTTCATCCCCGACTTCGACAGCGCCTCGGAATGCTTCTCCTGCTCCTCGCGGTTGATGCGGCCGAGGTATTCCGCCGCCTCCGACATGTGGGCGACGGTCGCGAGGTTCGGTTCGGCGGCCCCTTCCTGGCCGGCTTCCTCCATTTCCCGCTGCAGGCGATTGACCACGGCCTGGGTGGTGGCGAGGTTGCCGGCGGCGAGGACCACGAACAGGCGCTGACCTTCGATCTCGAAGGTGTGCATCTTGGAGTAGGTGCTGACCTGGTCGACGCCGGCATTGGTGCGCGAATCGGAGGCGAACACCAGACCGTCGTCCAGATCGATGGCGACACAGTAGGTCATCGGGGCCATCCGGGCAGGGCGGAGTCCCGGGATACTAGGCGCCGCCGGCGGGTGCGTCAACGCGGGGCGGCCCGGCACCACCGGGCCGCCGGTCCCGCCTTCTCAGTCCTGCAGGACGCCGTTGGGTGCGTGGGCGTGCATCCAGTCGCGGACCATGTGCCCGTATTCATGGTCATCCTTGCGGATGTGATTCATCAGCCAGTCCCGCAGGGTCTCGCCGAGCTCGCTGGCTACGTCGTGGCCTTCGGCGAAATCCTGCTGATACTGACGGATCCGCTGGCTGAAAGCCTCGTGCGACTTACGATGCTGCTCCAGGTCGGGGTATTCCACGATCTCCAGCATCTCCTCCTCGAAGGCGAAGTGGGTCAGGGTGTAATCCACCACCTGATCGAGCACTTCGTGAACCTGCTCACGTGTCGCCTGGCCCTCGACGGCTTCGCACAGGCGGTTGATGTATTCGACGATGCGCTTGTGCTGGTTGTCGATGACCGGGATCCCCGTATCCAGATCGTCCGACCAGTGAACGTACGGCATGGCTCCATCTCCTGTGGTTTTATCGGTATCCCGTGCCCTCAGCGCGGCGGCCCTCCTCCGCCACACGGGAGAAACCGGGGCGTTCAGCGGCCGAAGAGCTTGCTGAACAGTCCCCGGTTGTGGGCCGTGTCGGCCCCGGTGTGCTGGCGCACGAGCTCGGCGTAGTCGGCGTCGTCGTGCTTGATGTGATTGACCAGCCAGGTCTTGAGGACGGTGTGCAGTTCGCGGGCGATGTCCTCGCCGTTCTCGAACTGTTCCTTGAAGGTTTCCACCCGCCGGATGAACAGGCCGTGCACCCGCTGGTGAGCGCGCAGGAACGGGTAGCCGGCCTCCTCCATCATTTCTTCTTCGAAGGTGAAGTGCGACTGGGTGTAGTCGATTAACTGGTTGATGACGTCACCCACCTCGTCGCGATCGCTGTTCTCGATCGCGTGGTGGAGCTCGTTGATGTAGTCAACGATGCGCTTGTGCTGGTTGTCGATGACCTCGATCCCGGTGTCGAGATCGCTGGTCCATTCCATGTGTGCCATTCGTTGCTCCGGGCCACGGATTTGAGAGTGAGAATGTCGTGATGCAAGGATACGGGATGCGGACACCGTTGACAGTGATTCGGCTCATAATCATCGGGTGTTCGGGGTGTCGGGCGGCCGGGTCTGCGCGGCTACGCCGGATCCGTGTACCCTCGGGGCTTTGCGCAGGCCGTCCGCGGGAGAGGACATGACGCTGTTCTGGGTAACGCTGGTTCCGTTCGCACTGCTGTTCGTGCTCCTGGTGTTCCTGCGCCGCCCGGCGTACGAGGCGGCGCCGCTGGCCTGGCTGGCCACGCTGCTGATCGGGCTGTTCGTCTGGCAGTTGCCGGGAATGGTGGTGGCGACCAGTCTGGCCAATGCCGGGGTCGTGTTCCTGGAGGTGATGCTGATCATCACCGTCGCCCTGCTGATGCTGAACGTGCTGATCCGGACCGGGCATCTGGATGCCATCCAGTGTGCCATCGCGCGGGTCTCGGACGATCGCCGGGTGCTGGCCATGCTGCTGGGCTGGGGTCTGGTCGGCTTTGTCGAGGGGATCGCCGGTTTCGGGACCCCGGCGGTGCTGGCCGCGCCGCTGCTGGTGTATTTCGGCCTGCCCCCGTTGAAGGCGGTGGCCATCGCCCTGATCGGCAATTCCACTGCGGTACCCTTCGGCGCGGCGGGGACCCCGGTGGTGATCGGTTTTGCCGGGGTGGGCCTGGACGAGGCGACCGTGGAGCAGGCGGTGTTCCAGACCGCGGCCATCCATGGCGCGCTGGGGGTATTCATTACCGTGTTCATCGCCTGGGTGGCGACCCTGGGCGAGGAGAAGGGGCGTTTTCGCGAGTTCATTCCGTTCGCGGTGTTCTCCGGGCTGGCCTTCGGGGTCCCCTATTTCCTGGTCGCCTGGCTGGTGGGGCCGGAACTGCCGGCGATCATCGGCGGTGCCAGCGCGATGGCCCTGATCGCCTGGGCGGCGCATATCGGCTGGCTGCTGCCGGGGCACGGTGGCCGCGAGGCGGGCGAGGCGGTGGACCTGCGCCGGGTGGTGCGCGGTCTGGTGCCGTTTGCGGTGATGGTGGTGGCGCTGATCCTGTCGCGCACGGTGGACCCTCTGCGCGAGTGGCTGGCGGGGGTGGAGATCGGTTTTGGCGCGCTGCCCGGGGTGGCCCCTGACCAGACCCTGCAGCCGCTGTTCACCCCGTATTTCTATTTCTTCCTCGCGCTGCTGACCGCGATGTTTCTGTTCCGCGTGGATCGCGCGACCCTGGGCGGGGCGGCCGTGGCGACCTGGCAGCGGGTACGCATCGCGGCGATCGTTCTGGTGTTCATCATCAGCCTGACCCAGCTGCTGCTGATCTCCGCGGACAACGGTGCCGGGCTGCCGTCCATGCCGCAGGTCCTGGGGCAGGGGCTGGCGGAACTGCTGGGCGGGGGCTTCGTGCTGTTCAGTGCCTTCGTCGGTGCCCTGGGCTCGTTCATGACCGGCAGTGCCACGGTCTCCAACCTGCTGTTCACCGGGCTGCAGGTGGATACCGCCGAGGCCCTGGCGCTGGCGCTCCCGTCGATCCTGGCCCTGCAGCTGATCGGCGCCGGCGTGGGCAACATGATTTCCCTGCAGAACATTGCGATGGCCGCCGGCGCGGCCGGTCTGGAGGCGCGCGAGGGTCAGGTGATCCGCGAGACGATCATCCCCGTGCTGGTGGTGTGTACCAGCGCCGGGCTGCTGATGCTGGTGTGGTGAGCCGCCCCCGGGACGGGGCGGCGGGATGCGTGGACCGGCTCAGTACAGGAAGTCCGGGAGGTGCTTGCGCAGGTCGGCGGGCTTCTCGACCTTGGTGACGTTCTTGGCGATCTCCGCAGTAACCGTCTGGGCCACCTGCCGGTCCAGGAGTTCGCGCAGGGCACCCAGGAAGGAGGGCGCGGCCACGATCACCAGATGCTGAAAACTGCCCGCGTGGTGAGCCTCGCGCAGGCGCTCGGCGAGCTGACGGGCGAAACGGTCGCGTTCCTGAACACCGGGATCGGTGGGGTCCTGCATCGCATGGCGGCCATCCCCGCCCGTGCTGCCCCAGCTGCGTCCGGGCCGGTCGGAGACCAGGTCCTGATTGTGGGCCCGGGATTCGCTGTGACTGAGGGCCTCGACATCCTGCATGTTGCTGCAGGCCCGGCCTTCACAACTCAGGATGCGCGCGCGGGCGGCATCGGCAACCACGATCCAGACGTTGTTCATGCATTTCCTCCCGTAGATTGACGTGGCGGGTGCCAGCGGCGGCCCGGGGCGCATCCCGGGCCCGCGGGTCGGCCCAACTCAGGAGTGTAGATGCCGGCACGGTCCTTCGGGTGGTGAGTTCGCCGCGTGCGTGATCCGGATCACTCGACCGAGGCCGGGGCCTGCGTCGGCGTACAGGCGGCCAGAGGGGCGGGCATGGCCAGGCCGTAGCCCTGGCCGTAGGGGATGCCCATGGCGCGCAGGTGGTTGCCGATATGTTCGTTCTCGACATGTTCGGCGATGGTGGTCAGGCCGACGATGCCGCTGATGTCATGGATGGCGCGTACCATGGCGAGGTCGATGGGGTCGTGCTCGATGTCCTTGACGAAGCTGCCGTCCACCTTGAGAAAGTCCACCGGCAGGTTCTTCAGGTAGGCGAAGGAGGACAGGCCGCTGCCGAAATCGTCCAGCGCGAACAGGCAGCCTTCGCCACGCAGCTCCTGCATGAACCGGGCGGTGCGGGTCAGGTTGCCGACGGCGGCGGTTTCGGTGATCTCGAAGCACAGGCGGTGGCCGGGAATGCCGGCCGAGCGTACCCGTTCCAGCAGGAACTCGGGGAAGGCCTCGCTGTTGAGGGCGGTGCCGGAGATGTTGATCCCGATGACCGGCAGTTCGGCACCGCGGGCCTGGCAGTCCTGCATCCATTCCAGTGCGGTTTCCACCACCCAGCGATCCAGCTGGCACATCAGATCGTATCGCTCGGCCGCCGGGATGAAGGTCCCCGGGGGAACCGGGTTGCCGTGTTCGTCGCGCAGCCGGAGCAGGAGCTCCTGGTAGGCGGGTGGTCCGTCGCCCAGTGCGAGCACCGGCTGAGCCCAGAGTTCGAATTCCCCGCGTTCGATCGCCTGGGGGATGCGGCTGACCCAGTGCATCTCGCCTGCGCGATCGGCCAGATCGACATCCTGCGGGGTGTAGACGCGGACCTGATTGCGTCCCGAATCCTTGGCCGCGTAGCAGGCGGTGTCGGCGTGGCGCAGCAGCTGCTGGGTGGACTCCGATTCGCCGTCCACCGGCACGACGCCCAGGCTGGCCGACAGGGCAAAGACGTTGTCTTCCCAGAAGAAGCGCATG
The DNA here is from genome assembly GCF_001995255.1 of Thioalkalivibrio halophilus. Lineage (GTDB taxonomy): Bacteria > Pseudomonadota > Gammaproteobacteria > Ectothiorhodospirales > Ectothiorhodospiraceae > Thioalkalivibrio > Thioalkalivibrio halophilus. The sequence goes on from NZ_MUZR01000021.1 coordinate 47,685, forward strand.
CCGGCGATCTCGCTGGCGATGCCCACGGCCATCTGGCTGCCCTGCTCGATGTCGCAGTCCTGCATCAGGATGCCGAATTCGTCGCCGCCCAGACGCGCGAGGTGGTCCTGCGGCCGCATGATGCTGCGCAGCATGCCCGCGATCTGGCGCAGCATCTCGTCGCCGGCCTGGTGGCCGCGGGTGTCGTTGATCAGCTTGAACTGGTCGAGATCGAGATAGCACAGCACATGCGGGCGTCCGTCGCGGCGGGCGCCGTGCAGGGCATCCTCGATCAGCCGCTCGAAACGTCGCCGGTTGATCAGGCCGGTCAGGTCGTCGTGCGAACTGTAGTAGGCCATGTGCTGCAGGGCGTCGCGGACTTCGGACACGTCGCGCAGGACGATGACGTGCCCGCGTGCAGTGCCGTCGGTGTCCTGCACCGGGGTGACGGTCAGCTGGACCGGCAGGCGGGTCCCGTCGGAGCGCCGGAGGACCTGCTCGTCGGCGCCGGCGCCGCGCTCGCTGGCCGGGGGGCCGGCCCCGGGGGGCAGCGGGTCCAGGGGGCGGCCAGTGTTTTCGTCTTCCAGCTGCAGCACCCGTTCGAGCGGCTGTTCGGTCAGTTCTTCGACCGGCTGGTGCAGCAGTCGGGCGGCCATCGGATTGGCGTAGTCGATCCGACCGGTGGTGTCCACGGTCAGCACGCCGTCGCCAATGGAGGCCAGGGTGGTCTGCGCGCGGCGCTGTTCACGCGCGTGGCGGGCACGCTGCTCTTCGATGATCGCCTGCTGATGCCGGCGTTCCAGGCGCATGCCCAGCCATTCGGCACACAGCCCGAGGAAGCCGCGGACCACCGGGTCGGGCGGGCGGCGGGTGCGGTGGCCGCGGCGACAGGCGGCCAGGACCACGGGCTCCGGGAGATCGATCGGCACTCGCACGAGGTCCACCCGTCCGGCCGCCGGCAGCTCCAGTTCCTGTCCGGGGACGCTCCGGGGAACCGGTTCTACGACGCCGCGCGTGCACAGCGCGGTGGCCCGCTCCTCGATCAGACAGGCCGGGCGCTGCGGATCGCGCGCCCAGTGGGCCAGACGCTCGATGCCCGTGTCGCCTTGCCGGAACAGCGCGATCTCGTCACTGTCCAGCTCGCCGGCTGCGGCCTCCAGAAGACGGTGGAAGGCGCGGGCGTCGTCCTCCGCTTCCGGCTCGCGGGTCCCGGCCGTCACCGCCGCGAAGGCACGCAGCACGTGGGTGTGCGACGCGAGCACGCGGATGCGCGCGAGCATGATGCCGAACAGCAGCCCGACCGCCGACGGGATGACGAACAGCTGCGGCGGGAAGCCTTCGACCGCGTAGACGAAGCGCACCTGGACCACCGCCAGCACGGCGACGATCGCCACGGCCAGCGCCGTATAGCGCAGATAGATCGGCCAGGTGTCCCGCCAATCCGGATGCTTTTGCATGTTTTCCCCCTGAACGGACCGCGCGGCTTTTTGTGCTCTGGCGGCCCCTCCTTTGATCGCCGCATACGCTACACCGCCGGGCGCGGCGGGTACAGTCCGGCGGGCGCCGGATCGCAGGGCCGTCCGGGTGTGGGATACTGGCGGTATCAAGCGACCGCCGGGGGCGAGGATGACGACCGCGCTGACCTGGATCGGCGTGCTGCTGTGCCTGTCGCAGTCGGCGATCCTTTCGGGACTCAACCTGGGGCTGTTCGCCCGCAGCAAGCTGGAGCTCAAGGTGGAGGCCAGCAAGGGGGATGCGCGGGCGCAGCGGGTCCTGCACCTGCGCGAGGATTCCAACTTCGCGCTGGTGACCATCCTGTGGGGCAACGTGGGCGTCAACGTGCTGCTGGCGCTGCTCTCCGGCTCGGTGATGGGCGGCGTGGCGGCGTTCCTGTTCTCCACGGTGGTGATCACCATCTTCGCCGAGATCATCCCGCAGTCGTACTTTTCCCGCCACGCCCTGCGCGTGGCCTCGGTGCTGTACCCGGTACTGCGCTTCTATCAGTTCCTGATGTATCCGGTCGCGCGGCCTACGGCCTGGGTACTGGACCGCTGGCTGGGCGGGGAGGAGATCCGCTATTTCCCGGAACGCGACCTGCACCAGGTGCTGGATCTGCACATGCGTTCGGGCGAGAGCGAGATCGCGCGGGTGGAAGGGCGCGGGGCGCGGAACTTTCTCGAGCTGGATGACATCGCCGTGCGCCACGAGGGCGAGCCGGTGGATCCGGCCAGCATCCTGACTCTGGAGTTCGACGGGGACCGGCCGCGGTTTCCGCACATCGAACCGCGGGTGGACGACCCGTTCCTGCGCAGCATCAACCGGGCGGCCTGCTCCTGGGTCATCCTCACCGACTCGACCGGCGAGCCACGCCGGGTGCTGCGCGCTGCGGATTTCACCCGCGAGGCCCTGTTCGCGCCCGAGAGATTCGATCCGCTGCACCATTGCCTGCATCCGGTGGTGGTGCGCGACGGCAACCGGCGGCTGGGCGGATTGATCCCGCATTTCCGCGTGCGTCCGGCGCACGAGGGGGACACCGTGCTGGGCGAGGACGTGATCCTGCTGTGGGGGGAGCACCGGCGCATCCTCAGTGGCAGCGATATCCTCGGCCGGCTGCTGCGGGGCGTGGCGCGCGCTACGCCGGAGTGATCGCCCGGGAGGCGCGGAGCGGCCCGGTTCAGTCCTTGCCCGGGTCCTTCAGACGTTCGGCGAGGTCGGCGAAGGGGTTCCAGGTGGCGCCCCCGGACGCCGCAGCGCCGGTCCCCCCGGCGGACGGCCCCGCCGCGCGCGCCTCGCCATGGCGCTGGTGTTCGTTGTCGTGGCAGTACAGGCACAGCAGTTCCCAGTTGCTGCCATCCGGCGGGTTGTTATCGTGGTTGTGGTCGCGGTGGTGGACCGTGAGTTCGTGCACGTTGGCGCGGGTGAACTCGCGGCCGCAGCGTCCGCAGACCCAGGGGTACATGCCCAGGGCGCGCTCGCGGTAGCCGCGCTCGCGCTCCTGACGCTCGCGATGGGTGCGCGCAACCAGTTCGTCCAGGCGCTTCGAATCACTCATGCTACGAGGATAGCTCAGTCGCGCGAGCGCGGGGGCGGCAGGAGGAATTCCGCCGGGTGGCGCCGCAGGTGGCGGCCGTAGGCGCGCAGCAGCCGCGCCGGGGAGCCGATGCGCACGCCGCGGGCGCGCAGCGCCACGTACAGTGCCAGGCCGAAGCTGACCCACAGGTTGATCGCACCGATCAGCAGCACGAACGCCAGGAACAGCCCGAAGGTGGCCAGGGCGAGTCCCTCGTTCACCGTGACGTAGCCCAGATTGGCCGACGCGAACGCCACGTGCTGGATATCCAGCGGCAGCCCGGTGAGATAACCGACATAGCCGGTCGCCCCCAGCAGGGCGCCGAACACCATGTTGCCGAGCACGGCGCCATAGTGGTAGCCGACCCAGTTCGCCAGGCCGTGGCGCGCCCGCTGCGGCAGCAGGCGCCGCAGCAGCGGGTGTTCGCGCAGGCGCCCGGGCAGGTCGAGATAGGCGCAGCGGTTGTCCAGCCAGCCGGCCACCAGCCCGGAGACGAACAGCCACACCCCGGCGATGGCCGCGAACAGCAGGGCCAGCCCGGCGACCGGGCGCAGACCGTCCAGCAGATAGCCGGCCTTCGTGCTGTCCAGCACCGGCTGTTCGAAGACCGACAGCGCGAACAGGCCGATGAACAGGGCCATCGGCAGCGCCACGCCCACGTTGCCGAGGATGGCGGCGAACTGCGAACGTCCCACCCGGACCAGCAGATCGGCCAGTTTCGACGGGTCGGCGGTGCCGCGTTCGGTCTGTTCAATGGCCGCGGCCATGCGCGCCGCGGTCATCGCGGGCTGTTTGGTGGCCACCGTGAGGTGCAGCATGTGGATCAGTACGAAGCCCAGGCCGTAGTTGAGGCTGGACCAGAATGCGTACCAGCCTTCCGACAGTCCGAGGTGGCCGATCTGGATCTTGATCAGGGCCATCAACGCGATGATGACCCCGGCTCCGGCGCCGGACCCGAGCATGCCGAAGTATTCCTGGCGTCCCCGGGTGATGTATTTCTCCCCGGTGTCGGAGACGTGCTGGGTCACGCTGCGCGAGACCTGGCGGATGTTGTCCTGCCAAAGGGCGCGCACGCCGTGGCGCCGGGCGCTGGTGGTCACCAGCTCGCGGAACAGGCCGACGGCGGTGGCGCGGGTGGTCGCGGATTCTTCGGGCTCGAGCAGATCCAGCAGCTTGTGGATGCGCGCCAGCGTCTGGTTCAGCCGCTCCAGCAGGTGCGTCAGCGACAGGCTGTTGCCGCGGCTGTGCGACAGCGTGCGCAGCTTCTCGATCTGCTCGGCGCACTGCTCCAGCAGGACCCGCGCATGGCGGTCGTCACGGCGTTCGCATGTCGGATCCTGCAGCCAGGCGCGGTACTCGCGCACGTAGGCCGCGATCTCGCGTTCCTGCGCCACGAAGGCCGAATTGCGCTCGGCGATCGACGGATCCAGACGCAGGAGTTCGGGTTCCAGCTCCTCCGCCGCGATCCAGATCGAGAGCATCTCCAGGGCGTAGAGGATCTCCTCGCGGGCCCGTTCCAGGACCCCGGGGTGCTCGCCGGAAAGACAGCCGAGCGCGCTCAGCAGGCGCAGCCAGGCATCGTCCGGCAGGCGTGCCACCCAGACCGCGTCGTCCGGATCGTGGAACACGTGATAGAGCACGTCGCGCAGGTCGGTGCGATCCATCGGCGACGGGTTGATGCGCTCGTACAGCAGTTCCGCGGCCTCGCGGAAGAAGCCGCGGCGCGAAAACAGTCCGATCCCGGTGTACAGCGTCAGGTGGCGGGCGTCTTCCAGCCCGGCTTCCAGGCGTTCACGCAGGCGTTCGCGCAGCGCAGGCTGGTCCTGCAGGGCCAGTACCAGGGATTCCAGGCGCGCGATCACCGGAGCCACATTGCGCGGGTCGTCCGGGCGCAGCCAGTCGACCAGGCGCCGGAGGATCTCCGCCAGGTCGATGTCGGGCTCGTCTTCGAGGGCGGTCAGCAGGTCCGCGGGGTCATCGGCTTGCGACATGGGATTCGGGCTGGATTCCGGATGATGGCGCGAAGCTTATCATCCGTTCCCGGTGACCGCGCGCCCGCGGATTTGATCGGCGTCGCCCCGCAGTCCAGAATACGCCCCCTGCGGCCGGCCCCGGCGACCTTCCCGACGAAATCGATGATCAAGCTCCGTACCTACGTCTACATGGACTCCCTGCAGCCGCAGCTGGCGGCCTACATGGCGACCGTCTCGCAGGGATTCCCGCCGGTGCCGGGCGACTCCTGCCTGTGGGTGGAGGTCTCGCCGGGCATGGCCGTGCACCGCCTGACCGACATCGCGCTCAAGTCCACCCGCGTGCACCTGTCGCAGCAGGTGGTGGAACGCGAATACGGCTCCATGGTGGTGCACCAGCGCGACGACTCCGACGTGCAGGAGGCCGGGCGCGTGCTGCTCTCGCGCATGGGGGCCGAGGTCTCCGACCGCCAGCAGTGCAACATCCCGTGGCAGGAGATCATCCGCGGGATGTCGCCCGACCACACGGTGCTGATCAACCGCCAGAACCGTCGCGGCTCGATGATCCTGCCGGAACAGAGCATGTTCATCCTCGAGGCCGAGCCGGCGGGCTACATCATCTATGCCGCCAACCAGGCGCTGAAGGCCGCGCACGTGACCCTGATCGACGTCAGTGCGGTGGGGGCCTTCGGCCGGCTGATCCTGGCCGGCAGCGAGGCCGACATCGACGAAGCCGCGCGCGCCGCCAGTGCCGCCCTGGAACGCCCTGCGGGAACCTGAGCGCCATGCATCGCGAACAGCTGCTGCATCTGCTGCAACGTCACCAGACCCCGTTCATCGAGGAGGCGGGCTTTCGCCGCCGCGCGCTGGATTTCGTCCGCGGCCACCCCGACTGCTTCAACTGCGATCTGCTGCCGGCGCATGTCACCGGCTCCGCCTGGGTTCTCAGCCCCGACCGCGAGCGGGCGCTGATGTTGCTGCACGGCAAGCACAACCGCTGGTTCCAGCCCGGCGGCCATGCGGACGGTCAGGCCGACATCCTCCAGGTGGCCCTGCGCGAGGTGCACGAGGAGACCGGGCTGGCGCGCGAGCACATCCGTCTGGTCGCCGAAGACGTATTCGACCTGGATATCCACACCATCCCCGCCAGCCCCGAGTTCCCGCAGCACGATCACATCGACGTGCGCTTTCTGGTGGAAATCGACGACCGCCTGGAGATCCCCGGCAGCCACGAGTCGCACGCCGTGCTGTGGGTGCCACTGCAGCATGTCTCGCGCTACAACAACAATCGCTCCTGCTGGCGCATGGTGGAAAAGAGCCGGCGCCTGCGCACCGCCGAGCATGTCGACGACCCGGTGCCGGCCCACCGGGTACCGGGTCCGGGCACCCGCCCGGGGTACTGATTCGCGGTCAGGGTTGCCCCGATGCCTGTGGGAGCCTGCTTGCAGGCGAACAGGGCCGGGCCGGCGCCGCATGATCAGAACCGCCGGGCACCATGCCCGGGCAGGGGCACCGCCTCCACGTGCACGCGCACGTTGCGCAGCTCCAGCGGCCCGTCGGAATCCACCCGGCGGGTCTCGCCCCGGCGCCAGCCGGAGCGCCACGGCAGGCGGGCCGCGCCGAATTCGTTGCGGCCACGGGACGGCAAATCCAGCAGCAGCAGACCTTCGCGGTAGGCCACTTTCATCTCCCCCGAACGTCGTTCGCTGTGGACCTCCACCGTGCGTGTCTCGCCATCCGCCAGGGTGAAGGCCAGCGGGGCATAGCGCCGTTCGCGGCCGCCGATGCGCATCCGCCCGCGCTCCAGGCTTACGCGGATCAGGTCACCGAAGTGCCCCTCCTCGCCGCGGTGGATGCGGGCGATGCGCGCCTGG
>NZ_MUZR01000022.1:0-11857 GCF_001995255.1 Thioalkalivibrio halophilus
GGGCTGGCCTCCTACGGGCCGGCGTTCCCCCCGTAGGAGCGCAGCCCCCTGCGCGATGCGGCGCTTCGTACAAGCCGCGGGGCTAGCCCTCCAGCTCCCGCAGCACGCGAAAGCCCAGGTTGGTGTCCATCTCGTCCACGTTGCGGCGCCGGCGCGCGGCGCTGCGCGTGAGCACGGCCGGGTCGAACCACGAGCCGCCCTTGGTCACCAGCCACTCGTTGTCCGGCTCCGGCCCGTAGATCCCGTCGCGCGGCAGGCTGGCGTGGCCGTCGTGCCACGGCGTCGCAGTGAACTCCTGCACGTTCCCGTGCATGTCGTACAGCCCCCACAGGTTCGGCTGAAAACTGCCCACATCCAGCGGCCGGTTCAGCGGAAAGCAGGCCGGGATATACCACTTGCGCCGCTGGCGCCGCTCCTCGTACGGGAACAGCGAATTGAAGTGCACGTCGCGGCAGCCCACCACCTCGCCGAACGCGAACGGCGTGGTCGTCCCCGCGCGGCAGGCATGCTCCCACTCGGCCTCGGTCGGCAGGCGGTAATGCTGCCCGGTCTCCTCGCTCAGCCACTCCAGATACTTGCGCACCCCCGCCGGCTTGATGTTGAACATCGGCGTGCGCGGGGACTGCGGCCGCACCAGCCAGTCCCAGCGTTCGTGCCCGGTGGCCTCCTCGAAGGCCAGCCACTCCTCCAGCGTGACCGTAAAACGCCCCAGCGCGAACGGCCGCTCCAGCGTCACCAGCCGCCGCGGGCCCTCGTGCTCCTGGCGCCCGAACTCCCTGGCATCGGAACCGATCTCCAGCTCCCCCGGCGGGATCACCACCAGCTCCGGCGTGGGCACACCCGAACGGGCCTCGTCGCGGAAAACCGTGTCCCGGCGCGCCTCCCGCGCGGCCTGCTGCTGCAGCTCCAGCAACTGCGCCTGATCCATTTGCTGCACGTTCTTCGCCATCAGGTCCTGACTCCTCTGCTTGCATCCTGTGTTCCGCCGGACAAGAATCGGGGCCGGTCCATGGCTCAGGGAGGATGCCATGAAAGGGACACAGGGAATCGGTGTCGTCGAATTGCTGATCGTGATCGTGGTGCTGGCCATATTGACCGGCATCACTGCTTCCGGGTTTCAGGGAACCCTGGATCGGCGTCGTGCGGAAGGCGAGGCCCAGGATCTGTGGTCGGCGCTCAACCGGGCACGAACCGAAGCCATCATGCGGGATACGCGCGTGACGCTGTGCCCGGTGAATGATGCCGGCCAGTGTGATGCGGATGCCTCATGGGAGGACGGCTGGCGAATGTTCGAAGACCCGCTGGCCCTGGGGTACCCGACGGAGGATGCCGCGTGGATCGACGGGCGCGGGGCGGCCGCGGTCGACATTCGCCCTAACGCGCCGGTCGATACGTACGTTTCGTACACGTCGCGGGGTGTTCCGCGTCGACTCACCGGTGCCCTGCAGATGGGCTCCTTCCGGATCTGCGGGGAGGCCGTGGCCTATCGGCTGGTCATCACCAGCGTTGGTCGGGTCAGGCTGGAGGAAATCGCCGAATGTCCGTTGGCAGCCCCGGGCTAGCACCCGGGGCGCCCGTCGGGGTTTACCAGCAATCTGCGGGGGTTCGATCCTGCCCGTCCGGGCCCAGTTGAAGCACGATCGGGTCGCAGCTGGAGTCGTTGGCCTGGCGACCCTGCGGATCCGGAGTGGCCGTGGCCCGGAACCCTGTGGCGCCAGCGCTCGTGATCGTCACATTATAGTGGCCGTCGGCCGAGTCCACGGTATCGGCATCCCACCCCTGGAGTTCGCTGAGATTTTCGGCGTACTCCGGATTGTTGCCCCGATAGCGCTCCTGCGCCATGTGGATGCGCGTCAGTATGTCGTGGGCGTCCGCGCGCGTGGATTTCTGTACGTGGCTGAGGTAGCTCGGGTAGGCAATCGCCGCGATGATGGCCACAATCGCCACCACGATCATCAGTTCGATAAGCGTGAAACCCTTGATTCGCATCGCCGTTCCCTCGTGCCGGAAATGAGTGCCGATGGTGCGGATTACAGCACATTCGCCGCTTGCTGGCACGGCACCCCACCCGAACGGTCATTCACGGGCGCCAGGCGGTAGGCGCGCGGGGTCAGATTGCCCCGCAGGGTTTGCTACCTTATAGACAAGCGTTCAGACCACCACGCAAGGCGGATCAACATGCGCAACCGGCGTCGACAGACCGGATTTACCCTGATCGAGCTCATGGTCACGCTGGCCGTGCTCGTCATCCTCGTTTCGCTCGCCTCTCCCATCATGAACATGCTCGAGCAGCGCAAGGTTGTAGGCGCGGCCGAAGGGGTATTCGAGGAGATTCAGTTCATCCGCAGCGAGGCCATCATGCAGGGGCGAGAGCTGCATCTTCGGGTCCAGGCCGACAGTGGGGGAGACGACTGGTGCATCGGTATCAGCAACAACGCCGGCTGTGACTGTTCCGTGGAAGATTCGAACGCTACGGACGCCTGCCTGCTGGATGTCGCCGTCGACGACGACGGATCCGGAGCCACGCAGCAGGTCCTCCGCCGCTTCACCCACGACGACTTCGCCGACGTCTCCATGGAGATCAACGGGAACGGCGATACGGAGCTTGATCTGGCGTTTGACGGGGTTCGGGGCATTCCGTCTCCCCGCCCCGATCCATTCGAGCAGTTCCGTTTCGAGTCTTCGCCCAACAATTTCGAACTGGGCGTGGAGATCAACGCCATCGGCCGGCCCAGCATCTGTGCCAGTGGCCGGGCCACCGGAAGGTACCAGACCGCATGCGAGGTGAACCCGTGAACATGAACCAGCCGAGCAGGAGCCGCCCGGTGCACGCCCGGTGGCGCAGCAGGATTCGCGGTGTCACGCTGGTCGAGCTGATGGTCGGCATCCTGGTCGGCATGCTCGTGGTCGCCGGCGTGATCGCCCTGTACCTGAATGTTCTGCGCGGTGCGGGGTTTGTGGTCCAGGAGGCCCGGGTCACGCAGGAATCCCGCATCGCCATGGACTTCATGATCAACGACGTCCGCCGCGCCGGCTTTTCGCATCGTGATCGGGCCAGTGGCCTCAGCAATCCGTTCACTGAAGATGATCGCAACATCACGATCCATGATTACGATGGCGGGGATCGCAACTGCATTCTGCTGAGCTACGACCCCACCTTCAGCTACGACGCCTCCAGCGCGGACCATGACCCCCTGGAAAGCGATCTCTCCGATCTCGACACCGAGGGCGTTCAGTACGTATTCGGGTACCGCCTCGATGATGGCGAACTGCAGATGCTGACCGGTGGTCTGGAACAGACTGACCTGGGGTGCGACCGCGGTGACTGGGCCAGCCTCACCGACCCCGGAAGCACCAACGTCACGGACCTGTCCTTCAGTACCGAGGGCTCCAGCTGCCTCAATCTCTCCGTTAATCGCAACGATGACGACTATGATGATGACGACGAGAAGTGGGTGAATGGCAACGCAGACTCGGCGGCGCATTGTGCCGACGACGAGGCCGACGGCGGGTATGACGGCGAATGGGAAGGAGACGCGGGTGACGACAACAACTTTGTGGAAACCCGCCGTATCAACATAACGCTCACAGCCCGGGACCGGTCGGATTCCGGCACGAACGTCAATCTTCAGGAAACGGTTCGCGTGCGCAATAACCGTATCTTCGTGCGACAGGTACCTTAACCATGACATACCGGACTCTGCACAACCGTCCTTCGCGTCAGCGCGGCGTCGCAACCCTGCTGGTGGCGTTGGTCATCATGGTTGCACTGACCCTGCTGGTGTTCTTTTCGGCCCGCACGGCCCTGCAGGAAGAGCGCATGGCCGCCAACGAGGTCCGCATGAAGCAGACCGCAAGCGCCGCTCAGGCCGGCCTGGAGCGCGCGCTCGACGAGCTCAAGACTGGTGGTGCAACGAATCCGACGGCTCCGTATACGGGGAGTGGGCCTGATGGCTCCCTTTATCATGTCGCCTTTGTTGATCGGGACCGACTGGACGGCCTGCCCGCTTGCCCGCCGGACCCGACTGCTTTCGCTGGTCTTGCCGACGCCGACAATGATGGGAATCCCGGCCAGGGGGCACCCGACGACCTGCGCCGCACCGGCATCTGGTCCTGCGGCTGGAGCAACGATCGCAACGCCCGCAAGGGCGTCGCGACCCTCAGCCTCGGGATCCCGTCCGTGGCCAATCCACCGACCAACCCGCTGACCAGCAGGGGCGGCGTCGACACCAACGGGAACGCGGAAGTTTACAACGCTTTCAACAACCTGACGATCTGGACCGGCAGCGATCTCAGCATCGCGGGTAATCCCGGTAACACCTATATCTCCGACAGCCCCGATGAAGTAACCGATCCGGCCAATTGGGTCCACGATGAGGATGACTACCTGAGAACCACGGACATGAACCGTCAGGGGCCCGATGTCGTGGACCGTGACCTTCAGATCTCCGAGGCGAACCTTTCCGGCGACGATTTCTTCCGTAATTTCATGGGGCAGAATCCATCCCAGTACCGCGATACTGTCCCCACGATCCTCGATCCGGACGTGGGCGACATCGACGGAGCGGAGAACGAGGTCATCTGGTTCTCGCAGGACACCAGCTTTGACGGCGGCCAGTTCGGCAGTCGCGATAACCCGGTCGTGATTGTGGTGGACGGGAATCTGGATATGGCAGGCAATGTGGACATCTACGGCATCCTGTACGTCCGCGAGGAACTGGACGGAGCAGGCACGCTGAATGTGTTCGGCTCCACGATTGTCGAAGGCGATACATCGATCGGAGGCACTCCGTCCTTCATCTTTGACCCGGTTGCGGCCGAGGGAGCCGGGGATCTGGGTGCCCGCGCCGGAGTGGCCGGGGCATGGCGGGACTGGACACCCCAGTAGCCGCCGTAATGCATCGCCCCGCTTTCTCGCACCAACCCGGCACTACTGCGCCCCACTGGAGGCTCGCCATGAACAAGACCCGGAATCTTCGCTCTCACAGTATGGGCCTGACCCTGATCGAGGCCCTGGTGGCGCTGGTCATCATCTCGGTCGGTGTGCTGGCCATCGCTCGTCTACAGGGAGACCTGGTGGCCAGCTCCAGTGCCTCCAAGGCCCGCGCCGAGGCCATCCAGCTGGCCGAAAGCGACATCGAACGCCTGCGTAGCGTGTCGACCGCGGCCGATTTTCAGGATGCCCTCGACGCTCTTGACCTGGACGAAAACGGCCAGAAGGAGCTGGAGGGCTCGTACGCCACCTATACGGTCACGATCGCGCTGAATGAGCAAACCGACGCTGACGGACAGGTTCGGGCGGTTGCGCCCGATGTGACCATCACCTGGGACGACCGGCGCGACGACCAGCAGACCGTTCAGATGGGCACCTTCGTCGTCTGGGATGATCCTCGTGTGAGCTTCGCCGCCACGCAAACCGACGACGAGGATAGCGACGACGGCGGAGGCTTTGTTGACCGCCCGACGGGTGAAGGTGCCATGGGCGAGGACGACGATACGCCGCTGGATCCGGATGACGCCGACGTCGAGACGGTTGAACGCGATGAAATTGACGATCTGCTCGACGATGGTACGGAGATCCTGGTGGACACGGACAGCGGGCAGGCTCAGCTGGTCAGGGACGGAGAGGTCCTGATGACCATGCAGAGCTCAACCGGCTCCGGGCGGGACCCGGACGATAACCTGCTCTACTTCAGCACGATCAGCGGACGCGTCTATATCGATGAGGACTATGACCTGAGCGGCAACAATCCGGATCTGGTTCCTGAGTGGACACGCGTCGTATCTTCGGATGCGGCCTATTGCACGCGCTTCAGGGGCGACGAGATTTTCGTCTTCGATGAGGAGGACGAGGATCTCCACAACCCGATTGACCCTGAAAATGAAGACCACCTGGGCAAAGAAGGCAACGCCTATTACTACGACTATCAGTGCTATTTCGCCGAGGGCTGGTACGGCAACATCGGGATCGTGCGTTACGACGGCATCGGCAACCACGACCGGATCTGCGTCGGATCGCCGGAGCACGATGACCCCGTGGAGGACCTCTGGGACAGCAAGAAGCCGCGGCTCGCTTCGGCCCGGCGTTACCGTGGCTTTTACTATGACCCGCTCAGTCTGCGTGTCAGTGCGGCCGGTATCGGGGTGAATCCGAGTCCCGACGAAGGTGAACCGAGGTATGTCCCGCAGCACGTGCCCGGCCACGATTTCCTCCTGACCGAGATGACGGGCCAGCCGAGTCACGTCGATTGCGGCTACGCCTGGGAAGACGTCGTGACCGCTGACCACTATCAGGCGGACAATCCCGGGATCAACTTCTGCCTGCTCGACCTCGTCGGGGACGGCAACCTGGAATGCATGCCCGATGGTGATCCTGGGACCCTGGAACAGACCACCATTATCGCGGGCGACCTGATTTCTCTTTCTCCCTCAGGGCAGGATGACGTCAGCAGCATGGGCTTTGCTCGGTCGGATTATGAGTGCGACGTCCACCCCAGCGAAAACAGGTATGAGTGTCGGATATTCCGGGACGCTTCGCAGGGGCAGCCGGCATGGAGCGACACGCTGGAACTGCAGCTCGAGAACGAGGTCTGTAGCATCGACCACAATTACCAGGGTGACGGTTCGATCGGGTACACGCCGGAGACGGTGACGTTCGAACAGGTGACCGAATTCGGACATATCAAGCTGGACATCGGCATCGACGAGGCGGGGTGTGACCCCTAGTTCCGGGGGTACGTGCCCGGGGTCGCACGGCTACGGGGCTGCAGGGGATCTGCAGTCCCGCTGGCTTCCCGGGGCCGATGGCGCGGAGGGGGGGGGTGGTATTGCGATATTGTGCAGCCCCTCAGCGGTCCGTTGTCTGCTGGCCGTGCAGTTCCGCGAGGTGCCGCTGGTACAGCTCCCAGATCCGCGGGGCAATCGCCCCGCGTGATCCGGGGTAGGTGAGGCGGTCGGGGTCGAAGTCGGTCAGGTATTCGATCTCGGTGCAGCGTAGTTCGCCGGCGATCACGTTGAAGATAAGAAGCTGGGTCCCGCGCTCGGCCAGCGGGACCAGGGCACCGATCACGCCGGTGTCGTTCAGCCCGGGTTCGCCCCGGGCGTCGCCTTCCTCGGCCGGCGGGCGCACCAGCGTGCCCAGCAGTTCCTGGAACGCCTGGTCGCAGGCGTAGCAAACCTCCGGGGCGCGCAGCCCCTGTACTCGTTCGCAGGCCGCGCGGATGTCGTCATCCGGCAGCATGGTGCGTTCGGGCGGCAGGGTTACGCGGTTGGCGCTGCCGTTGGGCAGCAGTCGCGGCACCGACTCGCGGCAGGAGGGACACAGTGCCAGGTGGCTACGCGCAGATTCGCGATCAGATTCCAGGAAAGGCGTATTTGGTAAGTGTTGCGGCGTTGGTGACGCGCTCACTCCCGATGACGAGCAACTGTGTGTAAAATTGGCTGAGCTAGGTAGAGAGGCGATGCGAAACATGGAAGCAAGCAAGACTCCCAAAGCGCAGGCACACGACCTGATCGACGAACTTCCGGACAACGCCAGTTGGGAGGACGTCGTGTATCGCCTGGAGCTGCATGCGTCCATCGAACGCGGACTGGCCGATAGTGAGGGCGGGCGTGTGATGCCGCAGGTGGAGGTGGAGCGGCGGTTCGGCCTGCGGCGGTGAGCGCGGTTCACTGGACGGATGAGGCGCTTGCGTGCCTTGAGGAGCTGCATGCGCACATCGGCTCCGTGGATCCGGCAGCGGCCGCCCGGATGATCGAGCGCCTCCTTGCTCGTACTCGTCAATTACCCGACCATCCGCTGAGTGGTCGAACCGTTCCCGATTATCGTCGCGCCGACTTGCGCGAGTTGCTCGAGCGCCCTTACCGGATCATTTACCGCGTGTCGCCCGGGCAAATCGAGATCATTACCATCAAGCATTACCGTCAGCGCCTGCCACATCAACCCGAAGCTCTCGCGAGAAGCACCGACGCTAACTGATGTCGCATTCGCCACCTTGAAAGTGGCACGTTTGGGGAGGGCTGGCGGGGCGGCCTTGGTCCGCTATGCTTGAGGTGTTATAAGGGTGAGTCACTGCCTGCATGCAGTTCGGCCAAGTGTCGCTCGTACAGTTCCCAGATCCGCGGGGCGATCGCCCCGCGTGATCCGGGGTAGGTGAGGCGGTCGGGGTCGAAATCGGTCAGGTATTCGATCTCGGTGCAGCGCAGTTCGCCGGCGATCACGTTGAAGATGAGCAGCTGGGTCCCGCGTTCGGCCAGCGGGACCAGGGCACCGACCACGCCGGTGTCGTTCAGCCCGGGTTCGCCCCGGGCGTCGCCTTCCTCGGCCGGCGGGCGCACCAGCGTGCCGAGCAGTTCCTGGAACGCCTGGTCGCAGGCGTAGCACACCTCCGGGGCGCGCAGTCCCTGTACCCGTTCGCAGGCCGCGCGGATGTCGTCGTCCGGCAGCATGGTGCGTTCGGGCGGCAGGGTCACGCGGTTGGCGCTGCCGTTGGGCAGCAGTCGCGGCACGGATTCGCGGCAGGAGGGGCAGTGCCAGGTGGCTACGCGAGGGCCTTCGACGATATTGCTGGGGGGCATGCGGCACCGCTGGTTGCGTACACGTCCGGCGAGTATACGACCCCGCCGCACCCGCCCAAAATCGCGCCGCATCGCACAGGGGACGCGCTCCCACAAGGCGCCCCCGGCCCGCAGGAGGCGAGCCCTCTCGCCGATTTGGGTGTTGGACAGGCCCGATCGGCCAGAGGGCTGGCCTCCTACGGGGAAGGCTTCGGGATGTAGTGAACAGCTGGAAGCCCGTCGAAATCGGCGTCCTGGGTCCAGAGGTCGGCCTGATGGGCGCGCGCGGTGGCGTAGATGATGCTGTCGGCGAGCGGGAGACCATGCTGGTTGCCGAGACTGGCGGCGGACAGGGCCAAGGGGCCCGTGAGTTCGACGAGTTCGCCCTGCTGCATCAATGCGGCCGCCTGCAAGGCTGCCGCCTCGCCTCGTTGCTGGAGTACCCGTTTGAAGACTACGTAGAGGCTGATCGTGGGGACGATCAGTTCTGGCGTGGTCTCGATGGCGTCTGCAAAAACTTCGGCATTGGGGCCGTCGGCAAAGTATTCCAGCCACGCGGACGAATCGACCACGTTCACACGCGATCTCCCTCGCGCCGGACATCAGGGTCAATGCCCTTGAGGAACCCCCGCATCTCGCTCACACGCCGCTCGGGAATCAGTTCGATACGGTCGTCGTACGCAATAATCTGCACCTTCTGGCCTGCACGAAGATGCAGCGCCTCGCGTACCGCCCGGGGGATGACGACCTGATATTTCGGAGAGATGGTGAGGGCTTCCATTTTTAGCACCCTGGTCGATCGATAATTCGTTTTACCAATGTATCATCGATCCCGAAGGTGGGCGAATGTTCCCCCACCCCCTCTCCCCCGTAGGAGGCCAGCCCCCTGGCCGATCTCCCCGACCATGCTCAGGCGTCGGTCCCCGGCGCCCCAGCAGGGACTCGAGGCTGTCCGCGTCCAGGATCCCGACGATCCACTCGTTCAACCGCTCGTCAGTGGCCGAAGCGAGTCGTCGATCCACCCAGTCGGGCAGCTCGCCGAACCTCAGGGTGATCTGTGTGCGCAGGGCTTTCTCGAGAGCTTCCTGACGTCCTTCCTGGCGCCCTTCCTCGATCCACCGGTCGGGCCAGTGCTTGATCCGTTCGGCCAGCATGTCGTGTACCTCGTGCAAGTCCTGAAGGTCGTTGAACGGCGGCAGTTCCATCCCCGGTGCTCGATGCGGGAGCATCACCCGGCGCATCCACACCACGAACGAGCGCCGCAACCCAGTCTGCTCCGGGGACCGGAGCCACTCCACCAGACGGCCCAGCACTTCCAGCAGGTCCTGCTCGTTGCGGTTGTGCTCCAGCCGGAACAGCGCCGCCGCCCCAGCGCACGCGCCAGACGATGTCGTCTTCGCGGTCGCGCAGCTCGTCGGTCACATAGGACCCGTTCACCTTCTCCAGGGTGGAGAAATCCAGCTCCCTCACCCAGTCCTCCCGGACAAAACCGGTCAGCAGGTCCCGCACCATCTCGGGATGCGAAAACAGGAGCTTGTAGCTGTTGTCGTGGTGATCCGCCATGCCGACACTCCCTGTCCGGTCAGAGCCGAAGCGTAACACGGCCTCCTCACAGCCCTGACTACGAGTCCGGTCGCGCGCAGTCCGCGCGGGGGCGTGCTTCCGGATTGCTCCGCGATAGCGTCGGATCGCGCAGGGGGCTGCGCTCCTACGGGGGAACGCCGGCCCGTAGCCCCGGCCGCAGGAGGCCAGCCCTCTGGCCGATTGGGGTGTCCCCGGCGCTGCGTCGCGCAGGGGCGTGCTTCCGGACTGCTCCGCGATACTGACCGGCGGGGCGCGACTTCCTCGACCCGGGCGAGCACAAACCGGCCACGGATCCGGCCATCGATCCGGTCATGGCTTGCTCAATACGAACGCCATGCTGAGATTAAATTGCTGATATGATGAGGCTCATGCAGATGGCGTGAAAGGACATCCAACCGGCCATGAGCGCAGTCATTGATCGAGGTGAACGCATTGCCCTGATGGAGCCCCTGGTGGTGGGGGAGGGGTCCGCCCATCGGGGGCGGCTTACCGATCGGGTGCTGGATCTGGTTGCGCAGGCCGCTGCCTTTCGCGCCCGCCTGCCGGTGGGGGTGGAATCGGCCCTGGCCGGTCTGGTGCGATCCATGAATTGCTATTACAGCAACCTGATCGAAGGCCACTACACGCATCCTGTGGCCATCGAGCGGGCGCTTGCCGGCGATTACAGCCCGGATTCCCGTCAGCGCGACCTGCAACTGGAGGCGGAGGCGCATATCCACGTTCAGAGCTGGATCGACGCCGGAGGGCTGAAGGGGCGCGAGACAGCGCCCGAGGGGCTGTGCGAGTTACATCGGCGCTTCTGCGAGCGGCTCCCCGACGATCTTCTGTGGGTTGAGGATCCCGACACGGGCCAGCATCTCCGGGTCTTTCCCGGTGCATACCGAACACACGATGTCCGGATCGGACGGCATGTGCCGGTCAGCCCGGGCGCCGTGGAACGGTTCATGCAGCGGTTTCACGCGGCTTATTCGCGGGGCGGGCAGGCCGATCGAATGCTGGGCGCGGCTTGTGCCCATCACCGGCTGTTGTGGATTCACCCGTTTCTGGACGGTAACGGTCGCGTCGCGCGTTTGATGTCCCATGCCATCCTGGTGGAGCACCTGAACAGCGGCGGGGTCTGGTCCGTGGCGCGAGGCCTGGCGCGTAGCGAGGGCCGCTACAAGCAGCTCCTTGCCGCATGTGATGAACCCCGCCGCGGTGATCGTGATGGCCGTGGCCAGCTCAGTGAAGCGGCCCTGGCGGATTTCGTGGATTTTTTCCTGGAGGTCTGTATCGACCAGGTGGCGTTCATGGAGCGTCTGATGGAGCCCGGCCGCTTCCGTGAGCGGATCCTGCGCTGGGCGGAAGACAGGGTGCGGGCGGATGAATTGCCGGGCAGGTCGGGGCGCCTTCTCGAGGCGGTGCTGTACCGGGGAGAGGTGCCCAGGGCGGACGTGCCCGGGCTGCTCGATGTGAGCGAGCGCCAGGCCCGCCGGGTGACCTCGGCGCTCGTCAAACAGGGAATTCTGGCCTCCGACAGCAGCCGAGCCCCTTTGCGCCTGGCGCTGCCCGCAGCGCTGGCCCCTGAGTTGATGCCGGGGCTATTCCCGCCCGAAGGATAGCGGCAGGCCTTCCTTGGGCGCCGGGGGCGGCTCCCTGGCCGATTGGGTGTATCCCCGCGCCGGATCGCGCAGGGGGCTGCGCTCCTACGGGAGCCGCCCCCGGCCGCAGGAGGCCA
>NZ_MUZR01000022.1:11948-41458 GCF_001995255.1 Thioalkalivibrio halophilus
CCCCGCGCCGGATCGCGCAGTGGGCTGCGCTCCTGCGAGACCGCCCCGGCCGCAGGAGGCCAGCCCTCTGGCCGGTCGCGGCGTTCGTCGACGGGTTTCAGGCGAAATAGGCGGGCTCGTTGCCGGGCTTCCACTTGATGTTGCAGCCGAGGCTGGGGTGCTGGGGCTCGGGCGCGGGCTGGCCGGCGAGCAGGGCGTCGGTGGCGTTGCGCAGGTCTTCGCCGGTCACGGGGCGGTCGCTGCCGGGGCGGGTGCTGTCGAACTGGCCGCGGTAGTAGAGCTTGCGGTCGGCGTCGAACAGGTAGAGATCCGGGGTGCAGGCGGCCTGGTAGGCCCTGGCCACGGACTGGTCTTCGTCGAGGCAGTAGGGGAACTTGTAGCCGAAACGGCGGGCGTCGTCGCGCATCGCGTCGGGGGCGTCTTCGGGGACGGCCTCGATGTCGTTGGAGTTGATGGCGATCACTGCGATGCCCTTTTCGGTGTATTCACGCCCGTAGCGCGCGAACTCGTGGCGGATGAGCTGCACGAAGGGGCAGTGGTTGCAGATGAACGCGATCATGTAGCCCTTCGCGTCGGGGAAGCTGTCCAGGCTGATGGTCTCGCCGGAGACGACATCGGGCAGCTGGAAGTTGGGGGCTTCGGTGCCCAGCTCGATCATCTGCGAGGGGGTGCGTGCCATTGGTTTTGCTCCTGTCTGTGGTTTTCAGTGATGGACGATATTATAGGGGCCGCCCCGGGGATGCTTGAAATGCCCGGGCGCCGCCCGCATGCTTGCCTTTAACCAAGTACAGGAGTCAGGAATATGGGCTGGGTGACCGGCACCGTGCAGGAACGCAAGCAGTGGACCGACCGCCTGTTCTCGCTGCGCATCGATGCGGACGTGGAGCCGTTCGTGGCCGGGCAGTTCAACCGTCTGCGCATGGAGATCGACGGCGAACTGGTGGGGCGGCCGTACTCGTACGTGAACGCCCCGGACGAGCGCCCGCTGGATTTCTACATGATCACCGTGCCGGACGGGCCGTTGTCCAACCGCCTGGTGCAGCTCGAACCCGGCGACACGGTGGAGCTGATGCCGCGCGCCACGGGGTTTTTCACCCTGAACGAGATCCCCGACGGGCGCGATCTGTGGCTGCTGTCGACGGGTACGGGCATCGGCCCGTTCCTGTCCATCCTGAAGACCGACGAGCCCTGGGAACGCTTCGAGAACATCCGTCTGGTGCATGCGGTGCGCCACGCCGAGGAGCTCACCTACCAGGACACCATTGCACGCTTCTCCGAGCGCGATCCCGAGCGGTTTCAGTACATCCCCTTCGTCAGCCGCGAGGCGCACCCCGGTGCCATCCAGGGGCGCATCACCACGGCGCTGTCGGAGGGCGAGCTGGAGGCGCAGGCGGGGATCGATTTTGCGCCGGAGCACTCCCAGGTGATGCTTTGCGGCAACCCCGACATGGTCTCCGAAACCCAGTCGATGCTGCGCGAACGGGGTCTGGAGAAGAACCGCCGGCGCAAGCCGGGGCATCTCACCACCGAGAGCTACTGGTAGCCCCGATCGGCCAGGGGGCTGGCCTCCTGCGGCCGGGGCGGGCTCCGTAGGAGCGCAGCCCCCTGCGCGATCCGGCGCCGGGGAAGCCCCGATCGGCCAGAGGGCTGGCCTCCTGCGGCCGGGGGAGGTCTCGTAGGAGCGCAGCCCCCTGCGCGATCCGGCGCCGGGGATGGCCCGATCGGCCAGAGGGCTGGCCTCCTACGGCCGGGGGAGGTCTCGTAGGAGCGCAGCCCTCTGCGCGATCCGGCGGTGGATGCGTCAATCGGTCAGGTTGGCGGACCAGGCGCGGATCAGGCCGGCGACGTAGCGGGTGTGTTCGGGGCGCGAGAGCAGGTGGTCGACGCGGTTGAGGGCGACGAAGCTGCGCGGGTGCTGCGCCATGCGGAAGATATAACCGGCGTGGTCGACGTTGACCACGGTATCTCCGGGGGCGTGCAGCAGCAGGATCGGCCGGTTGAGCTGTGCCAGCGCCGTTTCCAGCGTGGGCTCCTCGATGGACTCCAGCAGCGCGCGGCCGATGGTGACCGGACGGCCCCCGATGATCAGCCGGGCGTGACCCTCGCGCGCGATTTCTTCGGCATGATCCTGGAACAGGTGGCGCACGTGCCCCGGTTGGCTGGGTGCGGCGATGGTGACGACGGCGTCGACCTCCGGGCGTTCGGGAGCGACGAGAATGGCCAGCGCTCCGCCGAAACTGTGGCCGAGCAGCAGGGTGGGCTCCGTGTCCGGGTGATGCGCGGCGAGGGTGTCCAGCGCCGCTTCCAGGTCTTCGCGGCCGGTCTGGAGGGTGGACTCTGCGAACGCCCCTTCGGATTCACCCAGTCCGGCGAAATCGAAGCGCAGGGTGGCGTAGCCCTCCTCGGCCAGCGCGCGGGCCAGGCGCACGGTGGCGGGGAAGTCCTTGGAACAGGCAAAGCAGTGCGCGATGCAGGCCTTGCCGCGCGGCGGCCCCTCGGGTTCCACCAGGACGCCGCTCAGCCGGACTCCGCGTGGCGTGGGGATGGACAGCGACGTGTTGCGTACGGCCATGTTCCGGTCTCCGGGTTCGCGGGTGAGCGGGCCTGTGGCCCTGGCCGGGCTGGTCTGGGATGATACGCGAGGCGTTGGATCCCGTTGGATCCCGGGGAGCGGACGTGGAATACGACAGCGAGATCAGGGCACGACTGACGGAACTGGAGGCGGAGCACCGGGCGCTGGATTCGGCGATCGCCGCCATGCACGCCGGGCCGTCCCCGGATTTTCTCGAGATCCGCCGACTGAAGAAGCGCAAGCTTCAGCTCAAGGACACCATTGCGCGGCTGCGCAGCCGCCTGATCCCCGATCTGAACGCCTGAGGAGGGCGCGGTGGCGGGAGGGGGCGCAAAAAAACGGCGCCCCGGAGGGCGCCGTCAACAGGGTCCATCCCGTTCGTGTGATGAGGCTAAAGGCTTCGGTCAGCCCCAGATGTCCGCGGTAATGCCGGCGTACCAGCCGCGGGTGTACTGAGCTTCCTGCTCGCGGAAGCGGCTGGATGCACCCGTCGGGCTGACACCGCCGGCGCCTTCCACGCCGGCCATCTGGCCGTCCTCGAACTGGTACACCGCCGCCACGCTGATGCCGTAGTCCGGCGTGACCAGGCTGTAGCAGGTGTTCACCGCGGTCGGGGTGACCGGGTCGCGGCCGGCCAGTTCGTGGCTGATCGACGCGGCGACCATCTTGCCCTGGGTGTTGGCGGAGTGGCCCGATTTCGGCATCGCACCGGCCACGGAGGCGTCGCCCAGCACGTAGATGTTGTCGTCACGCTCGGACCTGAAGGTGTCCTGGCGCACCGGGCACCAGCCCTCCGCGTTGGTCAGGCCGGCATCGTGGACGATCTGGTTGGCGCGCTGGGCCGGGATGAAGTTCATCACGTCGGCCTCGACCCGCTCGAAACCGGCCTCGGTCACCGCGGTCATGTTGCGCACGTCGACCTCCTCGACCAGGCCGCCGTCCGAGGCCGGGCGCCATTCGATCATGTCGCCGTATTCCTGAGCCCAGCCTTCCTCGAACAGGCCCTGCTTGGAGAAACCGTCCTTCTGGTCAAGGATGATGATCTTGGAACGGGGCTTCTCCTGCTTGAAGTAGTTCGCGATCAGCGACACGCGCTCGTACGGCCCGGGCGGGCAGCGGAACGGGTTCGGCGGGGCCACCATCACGAACGTGCCGCCATTGGGCATGTCTTCCAGCTGCTGGCGCAGGATGCGGGTCTGGTCACCGGCCTTCCAGGCGTGCGGGATGCGCTCCGCGTCGGCCTCGCTGATGCCCTCGGTGCGGTCATAGCGGAAGTCGATGCCCGGAGACATGACCAGCTTGTCGTACTGCAGGGTCTCGCCACTGGCGAGACGGACGTTGCGGCCGTCGGCGTCCACCGCGGTCACGCGGTCCTGCACCACCTTGACTCCGTGGCGGCTTTCCAGCGCACCGTAGGTCTGCTCGATGAAGTCCATGTCGACGATGCCGCCCAGCACCCAGTTACTGCCATAGCAGGTGTAATAGCGGGCGTTGGGCTCGACCAGGGTGACGTTGAGTTCCGGCGAATACTTTTTCAGGTATTTCGCGGCGGTGGCGCCACCGGAGCCACCGCCGACCACGACGACATGGGCCTTGTCGGCGCCACGCGTCTTGTGCGGCGCACAGCCGATGCCGGTCAGGGCCACGGCGCTCCCCGCGCCGACGACCTTGATGAAATTACGGCGGGAAAATTCCTGCATGATGTCTCTCCCTCTCTTGTGTTCTGGGCCGTTCACTGACCGACGTACGCGGCCAGGGCCTCGATTTCCTCATCGGTGTAGCCGGTGGCGTGACGGTCCATGACCGTGCCCGGGCGTTCGCCATCGCGGAACGCCTTCATCTGGCTGACAATGAGGCTGGAGGGATAGTTACTGAGATCCGGGGCACCCCCGGCCTCGGCGGACGCGGCGCTGTGGCAGTTCACGCAGGTGTCGGCCATCAGCTGTCCACGCGTGATTTCGTCGCCGGCCGTGGCCTGCGCGAACGGAATGGCAAGGGCCACGGCCCCGACCAGCCCCGCGAAAGTAAGACGCGATTTCTTCATTGTTACGGACTCCTCCGTCTTGAAGGTTTGCTGTTTTAGCGGCGACAGCTGTGATGCGCTGCCTTCATCCTCCGGCCCGGTGTGACGATCCGGGCTCTTCATTGGCGCGGCCGGGTTCGTGCCCGGCCTTGC
This sequence comes from Thioalkalivibrio halophilus, assembly GCF_001995255.1. Lineage (GTDB taxonomy): Bacteria > Pseudomonadota > Gammaproteobacteria > Ectothiorhodospirales > Ectothiorhodospiraceae > Thioalkalivibrio > Thioalkalivibrio halophilus. Next base: position 16,697 of record NZ_MUZR01000022.1, read on the forward strand.
GCATGATCTCGCCTTGGGTCGATCATTGCCTCGACGGTATAACACAAAAAAAAACCGTTTTCGATTAGCGTTTTCTAAGACAGCAAGGGGATGGAACCATGATCGAGGAGCGGCGACGTCATCCGCGGATACCGATGACGGTCAACGTGGTGGTATCGGCGGGCGAGGGCGAGCCGGTGACCCTGACCACCAATGACATCTCCGGCGGCGGGGCCTTCCTGCGCTGGGAGGAGGGGCAGAAACCGGACCTCAGGGGCTTGCTGGAGCTCGAGTCGGACGACGAGCTGATGCTGCAGGTGTTCGGCCTGCTGGGGGATGGTGACGAGCCACCGAAGGTCCGTGCCCAGGTCGTGCGCGTGCACGACGACGGCATTGCGGTGAGGTTCGACCCCGAGGCGATGGGGGGCTGATCGCGCGGGGTCGGCCGCGGGGGGCAACCGAATCGGCCGGAGGGCCGGCCTCCTACCCCCCCAGCCGTAAAAGGCCAGCCCCCTGGCCGATCAGGGCCGACCCGCCTAATGCGCCGTCGTCCGCTCCTGGGCCAGCACCCACGGGGCGGCCACGATTGCGGTGAACACCGGATCGGCCTCGGTCCAGCGGCGGGCGTCCTCGTCGGAGGCGCGCGCCACCTGGCCGCTGGTCAGCCAGGCGCTGACCTCGTGGGTGGCATCGTCACGGAAGGCACGGGCCACCTCGATCAGGTCCAGTTCGGGCGCCACGCGAATCACGACACCGCGGGCGAAATGGGGCATCAGCTCGCTCCAGCGGATGGGGCCGGCCTCCTCCTCGATGGGGATTTCGGCCTCGGGGTCGGCCGGTGGTTCGACGGGAAGATCGCTGGGTTCGGACATGGTGGCTCGGCTGTGTCGCATGCGGATTTCAGATGCGGTTCAGGCTAGGCGGATACCCTTGGCACTGCAACCGTCCGTCGAACTCAGTCAGGGAGAGATTGTTGATGTTGTCCAGTGTGTGGGGAATCCGAATGTCCCGTCTTGCCCCCGTGGTGTTCCTTCTGATCCTGTTGCTGGCGGGGGGCGCCGGTGCGCGCGAGGACGGGGCGGATCGCAACCCGGTGTGGACGCTGGACGAGGCGGTCGAACAGGTGGAGGCGCTGTATCCCGGGCGGATCCTTTCGGCCCGGGAAAATGACGGCGAGGGCAGCGTACGGGTCTTCGTGGTGCGTATCCTGACCGAGAATCAGGAGGTCCGGACGCTGCGGATCGAACAGGGCACGGAGGTGCAGCGATGAACCTGCGAATCGTGCTGGTGGAGGATGATTCGGCGCTGCGCGGCCAGCTGGCCGGAGAGCTGCAGGAATCGGGCTGCCGGGTGGACACCGCCGCCGATGGCGACACCGGGCTGTATCTGCTGGCCGAATACAACTGCGACATTGCCGTGGTGGACCTGGGTCTGCCCGGGATGGACGGCCTGGACGTGATCCGCCGGACCCGCGAACACAAGCCGCGGCTGCCGATCCTGGTGCTGACCGCCCGTGACCGCTGGCAGGACAAGGTCGAGGGTCTGGAGGCGGGCGCCGACGATTACCTGACCAAACCCTTCCATGTGGAGGAACTGGTGGCGCGCCTGCGCGCGCTGGCACGCCGCAGCCTGCAGTCGGGTCATGAGGCGCTGCGCTTTGGCCCGCTGGTGATCGACACTGCCTCCGATGCCGTGTGGCTGAACGGCGAGGGCGTCAGCCTGACCACCTTCGAGTACCGCCTGCTGCTGCATCTGGCCCGCCAGCCCGGGCGGGTGCTGAGCAAGGACGCCCTGGCCGACTATCTCTACGAGCACGACGATGACCGCGAGAGCAACGTGATCGAGGTGCTGATCGGGCGCCTGCGGCGCAAGCTGGACCCGGACGGCGGGCTGGGCGTGATCGAGACCCTGCGCGGCCGCGGTTATCGTTTCGCCCTGCAGCCCGACGCCGCTTCGGCCGACGCCTGAACGGTTACGTCACGCCCGTCCATGGCCCTTGCCGAGCGTTCCCTGGCCGATCGCGCCGCCCGCGCGCCGTTGCTCCTGCGCATGGGGCTGGTGGCGGTGGCGGTGGTGCTGCTGTTTTCGGTGCTGACTGCATGGGTGCTGGAAACCGCCTTTCGCGACAATGCCGCGGATGCGGCCGAAACCCGGCTGGAGGCGCAGGTGCTGCTGCTGATGGGCATGGTCGAGGTGCTCGCGGAAGACGACGTGCGGGTGCCGCAGATGCTGCCGGAGAGCCGGCTGCAGCTGCCCGGCGGCGGGTTGTATGCGCGCATCCTCGGGCCTGCCGGCGATACCGTCTGGCGTTCGCCGTCGGCGGTGGCCACCGAACTGAATGACTGGACGCGTGAAGAATACTTTGCCTACAGCATGACGGTGCGCTGGCAGCTGGATGGCGAATCGGTGCCGCTGGTGTTCCAGATGCTGGAGGATCGCAGCGCATTCGACGAGCAGGTTGAGAGCTACCGCTACAGTCTGTGGCAGGGCCTGCTGACCATGACCCTGTCGCTGATCGTGGCCCTGATCCTGGCGTTGTGGTTCTGGGGCCTGCGGCCGCTGCGCAGGGTGCGCGCGGAGCTGGACGCCCTGCGCCATGGTGACCGGGTGCATCTGGAGGGACCGTATCCGCGCGAGATCGGGGCGCTGACCGGCTCCATCAACGACCTGATCGACTTCGAGCGCGAGCGCCTGGTGCGCCAGCAGAACGCACTGGCGGATCTTGCCCACAGTCTCAAGACCCCGATCGCCTCGCTGCGCCTGAATCTGGAAGGACACGCCCCCGATCACGAGGACCTGCGGCGCCAGGTCGACCGCCTGCAGGCGATGGTCCAGCACCAGCTCAACCAGGCCCAGCGGGTGGGCCCGGTGCCGTTCCAGACGCCCGAGCCGCTGGCCCCGGTGATCGAGCGCACCTGCCGCGCCCTGCGGCGGCTGGCGGAGCACCAGGGGGTGTCGCTGGAGACCGATCTGGCGGAGGGCTGTGCCCTGCGCATGGATTCGGGCGCGATGCTCGAACTGCTGGGAAATCTGCTGGATAACGCGGTGCGCCACGCCCGCTCGCGGGTGCGGATCACCACACACTGCGATGGGCGGGAAACCGTGCTGACGGTGGATGACGACGGACCCGGGATCGACCCGGCCGATCGCGAGCGGGTCCTCGAACGCGGCCAGCGGGCCGACACGCGCGAAGATGTGCACGGACAGGCGGCGGGGCAGGGGCTGGGACTGAGCATCATCCACACCCTGGTCAGCGACCATGGCGGCCAGCTGGAGATCGAGCGGGCGCCGGAGCTGGGTGGAGCGCGGCTGCGGCTGGTATTCGCCCCGGTCGGCGACTGAGGCCCGTGTGCGCCCGTCTCAGAGCCGGAAGTCCTCCAGCGAGGCCTCGGGCGCCCGCCCCAGCAGCCCGTCGCGCACCAGCGCCGCCGCGCCGCAGGCAAAGGTCCAGCCGAGGTGCCCGGAGCCGGTATTGAGATGCAGGCCCGGTACCGCCGTGGGACCCAGGATCGGCGTACCGCGATCGCTCATCGGGCGCAGCCCGGCCCACGGGGCCATGGTCTCGCGGTCGAGTTCCGCCGGCAGTGTGGTCAGCGTGCGCCGGCACTGGGCCAGTACGTTCGCCGCCCGGCGGGGTTCCATGCGGGCGTCGGCGCCGGCGAACTCGGCCGTTCCGGCCAGCCGCAGCTGATCGCCCAGCGGGGTCATGACCACCTTGTTGGCGTCGTCGATCAGCGGTAGCTGCACGCGGTGGCCGGTGTCCATCGGCAGGGTCAGGGAATAGCCCTTCACCGGGGCCACCGGCAGGTGCAGCCCGAGCGGGCGCAGCAGCGCCGGGGCTTCGTGTCCGCTCGCGACTACGCAGGCATCGGCCGCGATGGGTCCCTCATCGGTCTCGATCGCGTCGATTCGCCCCTGGAACGTGCGCAGTCGCCGCACCCGTGTCGCGGGCCGGTAGCGCAGGCCGCGGTCCCGCGCCAGCTCGAGCAGGCCGGTGGTGAAGCGCCGCGCATCCCCGATGGCATCATCCGGGAAATACAGCCCGCCGCAGAGTTCGTCGCGCACCCCGGCCAGCGCCGGTTCGCGGTTGATCACCTGCTCGGTGTCCCAGGCCTCGAACCGCACGCCCTCGTCCTGCATGGCCTCGGCCGCATGCCGGTTGCGGGCCTGGCTCTGCGGGTCGCGGAAGACCTTGAGGATGCCGGACTCGCGGAAGTCGAAGTCCAGGCCGGAGCCGGCCAGTTCCCGATTCAGGCGCCGGGTCTCGCGCAGGGAGAACGCGGCCAGGCGGGCGTTGACCAGGGCGTGCCGCTGGAAGGCCAAACGCCGGCTGTGCCACAGAAAACGCAGGCCCCAGCCGGCCAGTCCCGGCAGGGCGCGCGGGCGCATCAGCAGCGGGGAGTCCTCGCGCCCCAGATAGCGCAGCAGATCGAGCCCGACGCCGGGGGTGTTCCAGGGCTCGGCATGGCTGGCGTGCAGCATGCCGCCGTTGGCATGGCTGGCGCCGGCCGCCGGTTCGGTCGCGGCATCCAGGAGGGTGACATCGAGTCCGGCCTCGCGCAGATACCACGCGGTGGTGACCCCCATCACGCCGGCTCCGATGACCACCACATGCATGCGCTCCCCTCCCGTTGCCTACAAAGATCCGGCAAAGCGTTTGATCAGCGTGTCGTACTCGCGTTCCAGGCGCTGTGCCGAGACCTTTTCGCGGGTGCCCAGCTCCTGGGCGAACTGCGATACGCGGAACTCCTCGATGCGGTAGCGAAAGGCGAGGACGTCGGGGTCGTCGGGGCGGCGCTGCAGCAGGTCGCGGGCCTTCTGCCACAGCGGTTCCACCGCCACCCGGCCGGCGCGGTCCTTGTCCGGGGCCCGGGTCAGGCGCTCCAGGCGTCGGTCGATGGCCTGCAGGTAGCGCGGGAACTCGGGTAGCATGTCGGCCGGGGTGCTCAGCAGGAAATCCGGCGGCACCAGGGCGTCGAGCTGATCGCGGATGTCGCGCGCCGCCTCGATCCAGGAGAGTGGCAGATCGCCGTGCAGCCGGCTGCGCAGGTCGTGCCAGCGGGCGAGGATGTCGGCCGCCAGGCGGGCCAGTTCGGTGGCGGTCGGGCCCAGTTCGCTGCGCCCGGCTTCCAGACGCTCGGCGAAGGCCTCGGCATCGCGCGGCCATTGTTCCGGGGCGTCGGCGAGGAACACCCGGTCGGCCGCCGCCTCCAGCACCTGGTCGCGCAGGGTGTCGCCTTGTCCGAGCGTGGCGTAGTGCAGGCTGGCGCGGTCCATGTCCGGCAGCTGGCGCTTGAGATCGCGCACCGCCGGGCGCAGGGCCAGCAGGAACAGCCGGCGCAGCCCGGCGCGATGGCGGCGCTCGGCCGTGGCGGGGTCGGGTTCCAGCTCCAGTGACACGCTGTCACCGCGGTCCACCAGCACCGGGAAGGCGCGCATGCGGGCGCCCTGGTGTTCGTGCTCCACGCTCTCCGGCAACGCGCCGAAGTCCCATTCGGTGATGCCCTCGCGCTGGGGGCCGCTCGTCGGGCCGGGGTCGAAGGTGGCCTCCGCGGTGCCGCCCAGTTCGGCCTTGAGCGCCGGCAGGTCGCGCCCGGCGGTCAGCTCGTGCCCCTCCGGGTCGAGGATGCGAAAGCGCAGGATCAGGTGCGGTTCGAGCGTGTCCGGGCGCCAGGCATCGGGCGGGATGGCGGTGCCGGTCATGCGCTCCAGTTCTTCCGCCAGCGCCGGCAGCAGCGGGCCCTGGCGGTGCTCCAGCCGCGCCAGCGCGGCGCGGGCGAAGTCCGGGGCCGGCACGAACTGGCGCCGCAGGCTCTTCGGCAGGCTCTTCAGCAGTGCCGTGACCCGCTCCTCCAGCAGGCCCGGCACCAGCCAGTCGCCCAGCCAGTCCGGCACCGCGTTGAGTGCGGCCACGGGGACGTCCACGGTCACCCCGTCGTCTTCCTGCCCGGGCTCGAAGCGGTAATGCAGCGGCAGGCGCAGGCCCTCCAGTTCGAGGTGGTCGGGGTAGGCGCCCTGCGGCAGGGATTCTTCGGGTTCGTTGCGCAGCTCGGCGGGGTCGATGCGCAGGCTGTCGGGGTCCTTCTGCTCGCGTTTGCGCACCCAGCGTTCGAACGACGGGCCGTCACGCACGTCCTCCGGGATGCGCGCGGCGTAGAACTCGAACAGCCGGTCCTCCTCGGCCAGCAGGTCGCGGCGCCGGCCGCGGGCCTCCTCCTCGGTGATCGCGGCCACCGCCTCGCGGTTGGCGCGCACGCCGCGCGAGCGGGTGCGAAGCTGGCCGCCGACCAGTCCCTCGCGGATGAAGATCCGCCGGGCCTCCTCGGGGTCGTGGCGGGCGAAGTCCACCGGCTTTTTCGCCGCCACCACCAGACCGTAGAGGGTGATGCGGTCGTAGGCGCCCACGCGCCCGCTCCTGCGCTGGAAATGGGGCTCGAAGATGTGATGGCGCAGCAGGTGCGGGGCCACCTCCAGCAGCCAGTCGGGTTCGATGCGCGCGTTCTCGCGGGCATATACCCGGGTGGTTTCGGCGATCTCCGCGCTGACCACCCAGTTGGGCTTTTTCTTCGCCAGCACCGATCCCGGATGGATCTGGAAGCGGCGGTTGCGCGCGCCGAGGTAGTCGCCGCGTTCGGTCTTCTGCCCGATCTGGCTGACCAGCCCGCTCAGCAGGGCGCGATGCACGGACTCGGGTTTGGCCGTCGCGCGGCCCGGGTGCAGTTCCATGTCGCGCGCCAGGCGCAGCAGCTGGCTGCGCAGTTCCTGCCATTCGCGCATGCGCATGAAGTTGAGGAAGTGTTCGCGGCACCAGCGCTTCAGGGCGTTCGAGCCGCGGGCCTCGCGCGCATCGTGCCAGGCCTGCCACAGCCGCAGCATGCCCATGAAGTCGGAGCCCTCGACGCGGAACTCGGCATGTGCGGTGTCGGCCGCCTGCGTGGCATCGGCGGGGCGCTCGCGCGGGTCCTGCAGGGACAGGAACGCGGCGATGGTGGCGGTCTCGGTCATGCAGCCATGGTCCGCGCCGGCCAGCAGCATCGCCCCGTGGCGCGGATCCACCGGCATGCGCGAGAGCTGGCGGCCGCGCTCCTGCAGCCGGTGGCCGGCATCCACCGCGCCCAGTTCCTCCAGCAGGCGGTAGCCGTCCTTGATCAGGCGCGAATCCGGCGGGTCGACGAACGGGAAGCGCCGCGGGTCGCCCAGTTTCAGCGCGGCCATCTGCAGGATCACCGAGGCCAGATTGGAGCGCTGGATCTCGGGGTCGGTGAAGGCCGGGCGCTGCTGGTAGTCCTCCTCGGAGAACAGGCGGATGCAGACGCCCGGCCCGAGGCGGCCGCAGCGGCCGGCGCGCTGGTCGCAGGCGGCCTGCGACACCGGTTCGAGGCTCAGCCGCTGCACCCGCGTGCGCCACGAATAGCGCGACACCCGGGCCAGCCCGGAGTCGATCACGTAGCGGATGCCGGGCACCGTCAGCGCGGTCTCGGCGACGTTGGTGGCGAGCACGATGCGCCGGCCCGAGTGCGCCTGGAACACCCGTGACTGCTCGCGCGCCGACAGTCGGGCGTACAGTGGCAGGACCTCGGTGTCGGGCGCGGATTCCTCGCCGCGCAGGGCGCGGTGGGCATCGCGGATCTCGCGTTCGCCCGGCAGGAACACCAGGATGTCGCCGGGGCCGGCGCGGCGGCATTCGCGCACCGCGTCGCGGATGCCGGTGAACAGGTCGCGTTCGCCGCCGTCACCGTCTTCGTCGTCGTCCGCGGCATCCGGTTCCAGCGGGCGGTAGCGCAGCTCCACCGGATAGGTGCGCCCGGGCACGTCGATCATCGGGGCGTCGTCGAAGAACCGGGACAGGCGTTCCGGGTCCAGGGTGGCCGAGGTGATGATTACCCGCAGCTCCGGACGCTTGCGCACCAGACGCTGCAGGACCCCCATCAGGAAGTCGATGTTGAGGCTGCGTTCGTGGGCCTCGTCGACGATGACGGTGTCGTAGGCGAGCAGCTCGGGGTCGTGGGCCATCTCGGCCAGCAGCATGCCGTCGGTCATCAGGCGGACGAAGTTGTCCGGCCCGGTGCGGTCGGAGAAGCGGACCTTGCAGCCCACCGCGGCGCCGGACTCCTCGCCCAGCGGGGTGCCCAGCTCCTCGGCGATGCGTGCGGCCACCGAGCGCGCGGCGATGCGCCGCGGCTGGGTGTGGCCGATCAGGCCGCCGCGCCCGCGCCCGGCTTCCAGGCACAGCTTGGGCAGCTGGGTGGTCTTGCCGGAACCGGTCTCGCCGGAGAGCACGATCACGGAGTGGGTGCGGATCGCCTCGATGATCCGCTCGCGTTCCGCGTGCACCGGGAGATCCCCGGTATACACGGGCTGCGGCCGACGCGCCTCGGCCGCGGCCTCGCGTTGCTGTTCGGTCGCGAGGCGCTGCTGCAGGTTGCGGGCCAGGCGGTCGAAGGCCTGGCCACGGTCGCGCCGGCGTCGCGCGCGGCGCAGCAGGTCCTGCAGGTCGCGCCGTCCGGCGATGCGCTGGAGACCGTCGACTTCGGCGGACAGCGCGTCGAGATCCGGCGCGGCGCTCTCCCCGGTCTCCATGGTCAGCCCCGGTCGCGCAGGCGCAGGGCCTCGATGCCTTCCGAGCGCAGCCGTTCCAGGACTTCGCGGGTGCGGTCCGGATCGCTGTACGGCCCGAGGTACACGCGGTACCAGGTGTCGCCGTCGATCTCGGCTTCCCGCACTTCGGGAGACAGGCCCAGCAGGGTCAGGCGGGCACGCATCTCGTCGGCCTGCTCGGGGCGCCGGAACGAGCCGGTCTGCAGCACCACGGGCCCGTCGGCATCCGGTGCATCCAGCGGCGCGGGCGGGGCGGCCGTATCCGCATCGTCGCGGGCCGGCGTATCGGGCACCGTCACTTCGTCCTCGGGCAGGAGTTCGTAATAGCGAAAGCGCGGTTCCTCGCGCTCGGGCTCGGGTTCGGAAGCGGGGTCGGGCACGGGTTCCGGGCGCGGTTCGGCCGCGGGGCGATCGCGTTCGCTCAGCCAGTCGCTCAGGCTGTCGGGGCGATCCGCCCCCTGGAGGTACAGCACTGCGGCCACGCCCAGCCCGATCAGCAGGCCGGCCAGCAGCCAGATCCAGCCGGGCAGCGGACCGCGTTCTTTCTTTTGTGCCGGCTTGCGGCGTACCTTGCGGGCCTGGGCCATGGGGTTACATCTGCTCCGGGGCGTGCACGCCCAGCAGGCGCAGGCCGTTGCCCAGCACCTGCTTGATGCCGGTCACCAGCGCCAGGCGGGCCCGGATCAGCTCGTCGTCTCCGGCGTTGAGGAACGGCACGGCGTTGTAATAGGTGTGGAAGCCACCGGCCAGTTCGCGCAGGTACTGGGCGATCTGGTGCGGCTCGCAGGCCTGCGCGGCGGCCGCGACCACTTCGGGGAAGCGGTCCAGGCGGTCCAGCAGCTCGTCCTCGTGCGGTTCGACGAGCCGTTCGGCGAGGCCGTCGGCCTGTGCTGCGGCGGGCCGGTGGCCGCGTTCGCCCGCGGTGCGCAGCACGCTGGCGATGCGCGCGTGGGCGTACTGGATGTAGTACATCGGGTTGTCGTTCGACTGCGACTTGGCCAGGTCGAGGTCGAAGTCCAGGTGCTGGTCGCAGCGGCGCTGCACGTAGAAGAAGCGCGCGGCATCCGAGCCGACCTCGTCGCGCAGTTCGCGCAGGGTCACGAACTGCCCGGCGCGGGTGGACATGGGCAGGCGCTCGCCACCGCGGTAGAGGATCGCGAACTGCACCAGCAGCACGTCGAGGCGGCCGGGGTCCAGGCCCAGGGCCTGCAGCGCGGCGCGCACGCGCGGGACGTAGCCGTGGTGGTCGGCGCCCCAGATGTTGATGACGCGCTCGAAGCCGCGCTGGAATTTCTCGCGGTGGTAGGCGATGTCGGAGGCGAAGTAGGTGTAGTCGCCGTTCTCGCGGCGCACCACGCGGTCCTTGTCGTCGCCGTATTCGGTAGAGCGGAACCACAGCGCGCCGTCCTGTTCATACAGTGCGCCACGCGCCTGCAGGTCCTCCACCGCGGCGTCGATCGCGCCGGAGTCGGCCAGGCTGCGTTCGGAGAACCAGCACTGGTATTCCACCCCGAACTCGCGCAGGTCGTCGCGGATGTCCTCGAGGATGGCGTTCAGGCCGCCCTCGAAGAATTCGTCCCACAGGGCCTCGCCCAGAAGGTCCCGCGCGCGCGTCACCAGCGCGTCGATGTAGGTCTCCTTGTCGCCGCCTTCGGGCTCGTCGGGCGGCAGGTCACGGGTGACGTCCGCGGCCGGATGCACGCCGCGGTCGCCGATGTGCCGGGTCAGGGTATCGGCGACGGGGTAGATGTAGTCGCCCCGGTAGCCGTTGGCCGGGAACGGGAGTTCCACGCCGTGGCGCTCCAGATAGCGCATCCACACGCTGACCGCGAGGATGTTCATCTGCCGCCCGGCGTCGTTGACGTAGTACTCGCGGGTGACGTCGTAGCCGGAGAAGTCCAGCAGGTCGGCGACCGTCGCACCGAAGGCCGCCCCGCGGCCATGACCCACGTGCAGCGGCCCGGTGGGGTTGGCGGAGACGAATTCCACCTGCACCGGGCGTCCGCCGCCGGCGTTCGAGCGGCCGAAATCGCCGGCCCGTTCCGCGATGTGCCCCAGCACCTGCGTGCGCGCATCGGCGGCCAGGCGGAAGTTGATGAAGCCGGGACCGGCGATCTCGGTGCTGGCCAGGCCGGGGACCTCGGGCAGCGCGGCGGCGAGCGCCTCGGCCAGGTCGCGCGGCTTGCTGCGCGCGGGTTTGGCCAGCTGCATGGCGAGGTTGCTGGCGAAGTCGCCGTGCTCGCGGTCGCGCGCGCGGCTGACCTCCACCGACACGCCATGATCGGCCGGCACGCGGCCGTCGGCGACGAGGGTTGCGAGGGCGGTTTCCAGGGCCTGGGTCAGGGTGTCTTTCAAGGGTTGCGGGTCCGTGCTGGCAAAACGCGTATTCTAACCCGTCGGGCCCCGCGATGCCGCCCTGTTCGCCTGCTTGCAGGCGAATGACGGGGTGATGCGAAAAGAAAGGCGAACGGACGGCTTCAGGCGAGACTGACCGGATCCACGTCGAGCGCGATGCGCACCTCGCGCGGCAGGGTCAGCCCCTCCCAGGCCCGGCGCGCCTGGTGCAGGGTCGCGTGCAGGGCACGGCGGTCGCCGGACTGCACCAGGATCTGCTCGCGGTAGCGCCGGTTCACGCGGTGGCGCGGGGCCGGGGCGGGACCCAGGACGCGCACGCCGGACGCGGCCGCGCGGCGCAGTGGCGTGGCCACCTCCCCGGCGCGGGTCTCCGCGGTGTTCGCGTCCTCGGCCTCCACCCGCACCAGGGCCAGATGACCGAATGGCGGGAAGCCGCTCTCCGCGCGTTCGTCCAGCAGGGGACGCACCATGGCGGTGTAGTCCGCGGCGTCCAGACCGCGGATCAGCGGATGCTCCGGGTGCCCGGTCTGCAGCAGCACCCGTCCGCCGGCTTCGCCGCGTCCGGCGCGCCCGGCGGCCTGCACGATCAGCTGCAGGGTGTGTTCGGCGGCGCGCAGGTCCACCGAGTACAGGCCCTGGTCCACGTCGATCACGCCCACCAGGCCCACGCGCGGGAAGTCGTGGCCCTTGGCCAGCATCTGGGTGCCGACCACGATCGCCGCGTCCAGCGAACGGATGCGCTCCAGGGCTTCCTCCAGCGCCCCCTTGTGGCGGATGCTGTCGCGGTCCAGGCGGATCAGCGGGGTCTGCGGGAAGTGCCGCGCCAGGGCCTGTTCCAGGCGCTGGGTACCCAGCCCCCGGCGGGCCAGTTCCGCCCCGCATTCCGGGCAGCGGTCGGGGACCGGTTCGTGGTGCCCGCACAGGTGGCAGACCGCCCGCGGGTTACCGGCGTGCACGGTGAGGCGGGCATCGCAGTGGCGGCAGTCGGCCACCCAGCCGCAGTGATCGCAGGCGAGCGTGCGGGCATAGCCGCGGCGGTTGAGCAGGACGAAGCATTGCTGACCGCCGGCGAGGGTGGCCTGCATGGCGTCCAGCAGCGGCGAGGTCAGCCCCTCGTCGGGGGTGTGGACCCGGGTGTCCACGGCCTCGATCCGCGGCGGGGCGGTGCCGTCGGGGCGGGTGCGGAGCGGGCAGTGGGTGTAGCGGCCCTGGCGGGCAGCCTGCAGGGTCTCCAGGGTCGGCGTGGCCGAGCCCAGCACCACCGGGATGGCCTCCAGCTGGCCGCGCTTGATCGCGAGGTCGCGGGCGTTGTAGCGAAAGCCGTCCTGCTGCTTGAACGCGGCGTCGTGCTCCTCGTCGACCACGATCAGGCCGGGTTCGGGCAGGGGCGTGAACAGCGCCGAACGGGTGCCCACCACCACCCGGGCCTCGCCGCGGGCCGCGCTGGCCCAGGCCCGCAGCCGTTCGCCCTCGGCCAGGCCGGAGTGCAGCAGCGCGACGCGACCGGGGAACCGCGCCTGAATGCGGGCCGCCAGCTGCGGGGTCAGGGCGATCTCGGGGATCAGCACCAGGACCTGCTCGCCACGCGCGACCACGCGTTCCGCCATGCGCAGGTAGACCTCGGTCTTCCCGGATCCGGTCACCCCCTCCAGCAGCAGGGGTCGGGCTTCGCCGGGCGTGAGCGCGTCCACCGCGGCCTGCTGTTCGGGGGTCAGCGGTCGCGCCGCCGCGCTATCGGCCTCCGGCGGGACGTCTGTCGGATGTTCCGGGGGGCGGCACTCCAGCCAGCCGCGTTCGGCGAGGCGTTCCAGCTCGCGCGGGGCGGGCCGGCGGCCGAGGATGCCGGCGAGGGTCGGACGATCGAGGCGACCGCCGGGGGCGCTGTCGGGGTCGGCCAGCGCCGCGACGATCGCGCGCTGGCGTTCGCCGCGTACGGCGCCGTCGGCCAGGGCGCGGTGTCCCTGCTCGGTCACCGCCCACAGCGGTTCGGGGGTGGCGGCTTCCGGGAGCGGCCGGCCGCGACGCAGGGCGGGTGGCAGGGCCCCCAGCACCACCTCGCCGATCGGGTGGTGGTAGTACCGGCCACCAAAGCCGAGCAGTTCACGCAGCGAGTCGGGGAGGATCGGGGTAGCGTCCAGCACTTCGCTGACCGCACGCAGACGCCCGGGGTCCATCTCGCTGGTGACCCCCGCTTCCATCACCACCCCGGTCAGGCGGGTGGGGCCGAACGGGACTCGCACGCGCATGCCGGGCCGCACGTCGCGATCCGGCGGCGAGCGATAGTCGAACAGGCGGTTCAGCGGGCGGTCGATGGCCACCCGGACGATGGACGGCGCGGATGCGGGGGTGTCGGGCATGGGGTCAGTGTACGCGACGTGGCCGCGCTTCCCGAGTCCGTGGGTGGGGCGAGGTTTTCCACAGAACCTGTGGATAACTCTGTGGAAGAAGCGGGGGGAAACTTCCTGAGCCCTTGTACTGTCGCGGATGATGACAGATTGGTCAAAAAATGGTCAGTACAATGAAAAGCCCGAAAACACAGTAATTTACCGTTTATATGTGAGCCTCTTTGAGCGCTGGTCCACGCAAGTGCCCCGTTGGCCCCGGGCGGAGGCGGCCCCTGCACGGGTTGTGTACAAGTTGCAAGCCCCGCAGGGCGTTCGGGCATAAAAAACCCGGCCACAGGGGGCCGGGTCTCCGGGTCCGTCCGGGGCGTCCCGGAGGAGCGGCGATGCCGCCCTCCGGTCGCGGGCTTCAGCCGAGCGCCTTGACGCTGGCCACCAGTTCCGCGGCGACCTTCTGGCCATCGCCGTACAGCATGCGGTTGTTCTCGGCATAGAACAGGTGGTTCTCGATGCCGGAGAAACCGGAACCGCGGCCGCGCTTGACGCAGATGACGTTGTGCGCCTCGTCGGCGTTGAGGATCGGCATGCCGTAGATCGGCGAGTCGGGGTTGGTCCGGGCCACCGGGTTCACCACGTCGTTCGCCCCGATCACCATCGCGACATCGGCGGTCTTGAACTCGTCGTTGATCTCGTCGAGGTCGTAGATGATGTCGTAGGGCACGCCGGCCTCGGCCAGCAGCACGTTCATGTGTCCGGGCATGCGGCCGGCCACCGGGTGGATCGCGAACTTCACGTCCACGCCGCGCTTCTGCAGCAGCTCGGTCAGCTCCCAGATCTTGTGCTGGGCCTGGGCCACGGCCATGCCGTAGCCGGGCACGATGATCACCTTGCTGGAATAGGCCATCATGATCCCGGCGTCGTTGGCCTGGATCTCTTTCATCGTGCCTTCGATCTCTTCTTCCGCGGCACTGGAGCCGCCACCGAACTGGCTGAACAGGATGTTCTTCAGCGGCCGGTTCATGGCCTTGGCCATCAGCTGCGTCAGCAGCGAGCCGGCCGCACCGACCACGATACCGGCGATCATCAGGGCCGGATTGTCCAGTACGATGCCCTTGAAGCCCACGGCGAGGCCGGTCAGCGCGTTGTACAGCGAGATCACCACCGGCATGTCGGCGCCGCCGATCGGCAGGGTCATCAGCACCCCGAAGGCCAGCGACAGGATGAAGAATGCCAGCAGCGTGCCGCCGCCGATCGTGCCGTCACCCAGCGCCATCACGAAGCCGAGGATGACCACCAGGGCGATGATTGCCAGGTTCAGTACCTGCTGCCCGGGGAAGTTCAGGGTCTTCTTCATCAGGCCCTGCAGCTTGGCGTAGGCCACCAGCGAGCCGGAGAACGCCACCGAACCGATGACCGAGCCGATCACCGCGATGGCCATACCCGTGGTGGTCACCGTCTCGGGCGTGGCCTGCAGCAGGTAGATCGCACCGATGCCGGCCGCGGCGCCGCCGCCCATGCCGTTGTACAGCGCGATCATCTGCGGCATGTCGGTCATCTGGACCTTCTTGCCGCTCCACCAGGCCAGCGCACCGCCGATGGCGATACCCAGAACGATCAGGGTGTAGTTCACGCCGCCGGAGATCTCCGGATGCGCGAAGGTCACGACGGTGGCCAGTACCATGCCGACGCCGGCCCAGATGATGCCGGGCCGCGCGGTGGTCGGCGACGACATCTGCTTGAGGCCGACGATGAACAGCACCGCCGCCACAAAGTAGGCGAGGTTGATGATCAGACTCATGCCTTGTCTCCCTTGTCGTCCTTGCTGGACTTGAACATCTCCAGCATGCGTTCGGTGACCACGTAGCCGCCGGCGGCGTTACCTGCGGCGAGGATGACGGCGATGAAGCCGATCGCCTGTTCCAGCGGCGTCTGGGCGTGACCCAGCGCGACCATGGTCCCGACCAGGACGATCCCGTGGACGAAGTTGGAACCGGACATCAGCGGGGTGTGCAGGATGACCGGGACCTTGGAGATCACCTCGTAGCCCGTGAAGGCCGCGAGCATGAAGATATAGAGTGCTACGAAACCTGAGATCTCGATCATGAGGAAGCTCCCTGGATGGCATCACGGGTGGCGGCATGCACGATCTCGCCGTCACGGGTGAGCACGCTCTGGGCGATGACCTCGTCCTCCCAGTCGGGGTTGAATTCCCCCTCGGGAAGCATCGGGGTCAGGAAATTCAGCAGGTTCTTGGCATACATCTCGGAGGCATGCAGCGGAACCTGCGACGGCACGTTGAGCGGGCCGTGGATGATCACGCCGTGCTGGGTGACGGTCTCGCCCGGCTGCGTCAGCACGCAGTTGCCACCGCCCTCGGAGGCCAGGTCGACGATCACCGCGCCGGATTTCATGCCCTTGACCATGTCCTCGGGCACCAGCTTCGGTGACTCGCGGCCCGGGATCGCCGCAGTGGTGATCAGCACGTCGGCCTGCGCGATGTACTCGCCCAGCGCGTCCTGCTGCTGCTTCTTTTCCTCGGCGGTCAGCTCGCGGGCGTAGCCGCCCTCGCCCTCGGCCGATACGCCCAGGTCGAGGAACTTCGCGCCCAGCGATTCCACCTGCTCCTTGGTCGCCGAGCGCACGTCGTAGGCTTCGACGATCGCGCCCAGGCGCCTGGCCGTGGCGATCGCCTGCAGCCCGGCCACGCCGGCGCCGATCACGATCACCCTGGCCGGGCGGATGGTGCCGGCCGCGGTGGTCAGCATCGGGAAGAACCGGCAGGCCAGGTCGGCGCCCTGGATGGCGCCCTTGTAGCCGACCACCGCCGCCTGCGAGGACAGCGCGTCCATGCTCTGCGCGCGCGAGATGCGCGGGATCAGCTCCATCGCAAAGCTCTGGATGCGCCGCTCCTGCATGGCCCGGACGACCTCGGGATGACGGTGGGCGTGGAACAGCCCCACCAGCGTCGAGCCTTCCGGCAGCCGGTTGACCTCTTCGACCGTGGGCGGCGCCACGCGGACCATGATGTCCGACTGTGAATAGGCGGCCTCGGTGTCCAGCAGGGTGGCGCCCTCATAGGCCGAATCGGGGAAACCGGCGGCTTCGCCGGCGCCCTTCTCGACCTGAACGCTCACGCCCAGCTGGCCGAATTTGCCGGTGACCAGCGGATCCAGTGCGACACGGCGTTCGCCGCTGGCACTCTCCTTGGGTACGGTTAGTCTGATTGCCATGCGCTTTCTCCCCGGGCCGTGCGTTCCCGCAATCCCGATGGCCCCAATGGCAAAGGGAGGCACGACCGCGCTCGCGGGTGGTGGAAAAACCGGATGCCGCGGGGCCGAAAGCGCCCCGCAGCGAAAAACGAGCCCGTGAGTGTAGCGGAATCGCCGTCCCGCATAAACCGCCGGCCCGGCGGCTCGGACATGCAAAAGGAAAGCCGCCGGGCCGCTTGCTGCACGGCGCCGGCGGCGGTCACGGCCCGCGCGGGGCCGTGCACGGCGAAGGCCGTTGCGGTCTAGTGGCTCATCACCGGCGTGTGGTGACCACCCGTGGTGACCCGGGTCAGCGAGTCCGGGGTTTCGGGGTCGATGAAATAGACGTCCTGGTCGGGTTCGATCAGGTCGCCCGAGGTTACGCTCAGCAGCCGATGGCTGCCGACTCCCAGGGGCGAGTGGGCCATCGTCACGGTTCGCACGTCCTGATCGAACGTCCCCAGGGTCACGGTGGTGTCCGGGTCATCCGGTGACACGGCCTTCAGGGTGGCCCCGGCGTGTTCCGTCATGGACGTGACGTCCGTCAGGAGGAAGACTGTGTCCAGACTGTCACCAGGTTCGGTCGCCAGGGGGTTGAGCGTCAGTCCGATCCACATCGCATCCTCGATGACTTCCACGTCCGATCCGTCCACCCGGCGGGCCACGGCCTCGTCGTCGGCGGTGTTGTAGAAGATCCAGTCTCCGGCCCGGCGCAGGATAGGCGGGCCGTTCGTGGGGAGGGGGGGGGTTGTAGGTTTCGTCGACAACGACGCTGTAATTGTCATTGCGGTCCAGGGTCACGATCCGTGTCTCGTCCGCGAATGTGTAGTCGTTGGTATCAAGCGGGAAGGTCCACGCGACATGGTCGGAGGTGGCCGTGACCCGGTAAAGGGCGCTAAAGAGGGGCGGGACGTCCACCGGGCCGAATTTGGACTCCGGGGCCGGGTTGTCGGCCGCAAGGTCCACTCGCCACAGTTGATCGTCATCGATGAAATAGAGGATGTCGCCGTCACGGGCATGCTCGTGCCCGGTCCGGTTGCCCGTGTGGACGTGTTCGTTGTCCTCGAAATAGAACCCCGTGCATTCGAGGTCGCCGGCAGTCCCGGGATCCTGATGGTGGTACACGCACAGCTGGCTGTCCACGATCACCGGATTCGGGCGTCCGGGGAACGTTACCTTGGTCGGCAGGCCCGTGGGGCCGGTTCCCAAAGACAGAACGTCTCCCTGCTGCTGCAGATCCGTGTCGAGGAACACGAGATCGCGGCCTTCGTCTACCGCGAGGAAGCCATCCAGGCTGCCGTCCTCGTTGTAAACCGGTTTGGTCGGATCACCGGGGAAGTCTTCCGGATCATCATTGGCATCGGCGTCGATCCTGGCAGCCTTCCAGTTGCCCTGGTCGGGGTTGTCCGGCTGGCTACACTCGGTGTCGTCCCCGACCTTGTAGAGAATGATCGAATCCTCCTCGTTGGCGAAATCCGCCGCGGGACTCCAGTTGCAGACGTATTCGTCGGCGGGGATGTCTTCCCCGGACATCTGCTGGCGGCCATCGGTGGAAGGGTCGGTGTCCGGGTCGGCGTCAACCTGATAGAGCTCCCCGGTGGTGGCCGAGTAAATGATGCGGCTGACCCGGCTTTCCACCAGGCCGGTATCACTTCCCGTCCATTGCCCTCCAATGAGTGCCAGGGGAGGGGCATGGTTCTGATCATCGAAGGGTGTCGCCGCCTGGTCATCGATGACCAGGCGGTTATTGGGGTCATCCGGGTGGATTGCCGACAGGGTGTTGTAGAAGAAGAGCCAGCTTCCCTGTGTGGCGACCTCTTCTTCTTCGGGCGGATCGTCGTCGACGGCGGGGTCACCGCCTCCGCCGCCGCCTCCCCCGCCGCAGCCGCTCAGGGCCATGGTGGCGCCCACACTGGCCAGAATCGCCTGAATGATCCATTGATTTCGTTGCATGACTGTTCCCTCCATCGTTTCACTGCGGCGGGCGGCCAACCGTCCGCTGGTTCGCATCCGGGGCCTCCCGAGTGGCGTTGCCCCCCCCCCGGTCGTCCAGGGGCAGTATCGGGGCCCGGTGTATTCAGGCTAGGGCGGCCAGCACGGTTTTCCCCCTCCGTTTGAAGGGGAAAATGGAGGTTTTTTCATACGGACCTGCGTCTGCCGGCAGGCGGGGCGACGGCTCGGGGCTGTATGGCCCCCTGCATCCGGAGGGGGCGGGGCGGATCGCGCAAAAGAAAAGGCCCGGAGCGCCGTCCTGGCGATCCGGGCCCGGGGATGGTGCCGTCCACCGGACGGCAAGCCCGCTAAGGGGTCAGTCTTCGTCAAAGCAGTCCGCGTAAGCGGGGGCAGTGTCTCGCTGTTCGGCGAGTTCATCTTCGAACTCGTCCCACGTCTGGTAGTCGCCGTTGATGTACAGGCCGCCCTCGACGAATTCGATGTGAGTTTCCACGCCCCCGTGAGAGACGTTTAGTTCACCTTCCCGCGGGAATTCTCCCGGTTCACTGAACACCTCTTTCAAGGTCTCGATTTCGACGACCTCATCGCCATTGTCCACGGAACCATTGCTCTCTACAGCAATTCCCGAGTCTCGCGGCGTGGACAGAATCTCCAGGTCGTAGGCGGCGGTGAAGTCGTAATCCTTGCCGTCGCAGAACGCGTGGGACTCGGTTTCGAAGTTCAGGATCTGCAGGGACGGGTCAGTAGTGGGGTCCGTGAAGTGGTTGGCGGTCACACCGTCCAGTCCGAATCCCGCTTCATAGACGAGTTCGCCTTCATCCTCGCTCTTCCAGAGAGAGACTCGTGTTTCCCATCCATCGTACGAGGCTTCGGTCAGGTGCTCGAAGCCTTCCCGTTCGCTATCCTCACCGACCAGAAGCTCCATGCTTCCGTTCAGGAATACTTCGGCCTCGAACCCGTCCTCCAGATCCTCCGGGCTGAATGTGCAGTTTTCGAACGTGAGCTTGATCGAGACGATTTCACCGTCTTCTTCTTTTTCCTCGATCGTCCCGTCGCCTTCTTCACAGGCGTCAACAAGGCCATCCACGCCGTCGTCGGAGTTGTCGCTGGTCGACAACGCGCCAGTGGTCCCTGTAGAGCTGTCTGTCTCCCCGTTGTCGCCGGTCAGGGACAGCCCCATGTCGCCACCCGCATAGCTCTCGTAGTCGATCACGGCGGCGACGGCAACGGCCGCGGCCTCGTCATCGGACAGCGAACTGGTCTCGGTTTCCGTGTCCCCGTCGTCGTCTCCATCCCCGCTGGACGATCCTCCACAGCCCGCCACCAGCGTCAGGGTGACGGCGGCCAGGCCGAGTTTCCAGAGTCGTGCGTCAACCTTGTCGGGATTCCACATGTTGTGTCCTTTCTCTTTTGGTTTCTGGTTCCGTTGGTGCCCCGGCGGAGCGGTCCGGGCTCGACGCACAGGGCAGGGTCGATGCCGCGATCGCATGGGGGGTATAACCCCGTTCATCTTGTGCTATTTGTGTGATGAACTTCACGGTTCTCCGGGGCGGGCGAAGTTCGCCACATCCCCGGATGCGAGACCAAATACCTTAACCCTGAAGGGGTTTTGTTTGTGGACGTGCAGGGCCGGACGACGGCGGGCCAGGGGGCGGCCGTGGTCACGCGGCGTTCATGCGGGACGTTGTATTGCGCGCTGGCGCCGTTTATTGTGCGAAGACGTGCCGAGGAAGCACCGGTTTGTTCACGGGCGCGGGTGTCGCCGGAACCGTGAGCCGCGTGAGGAAATCCGTGTTTCCTTGAGGGTGGGCGAGGTCATGTTACCGACCGAGCATCAGGTCCTGCGCACGGATGCCTCCGGGATGCCGCTGGAGTGGATCGGCCTGGAACAGGCCGTGCGGCTTTATTACTGCGAGCAGGTGGCCTACGCCTGCGGCCGGTCGCTTTATCGCGTTCGCGGCGGCATCAACGCGCGTTCCGGCCGCCAGTCCTCGGTGGAGGTCAACTCCATCATCGCCACCCACGGTACCCGCGCCCGCCAGGGTGATAACTACGTCCCCCCGCTCAACAATCCCACCCTGTTCCGGCGCGACGCCCACCTGTGTCTGTACTGCGGCCGCCATTTCCCCGCCCGCGAGCTCTCGCGCGATCATGTGACCCCGGTCAGCCAGCAGGGGCAGGACATGTGGAAGAACGTGGTCACCGCCTGCAAGCGCTGCAACAACCACAAGGCCGACCGCACGCCGGAACAGGCCGGCATGCAGCTGCTGGCGATCCCGTTCACCCCCACGCATGCCGAGTACATCTATCTGAAGGGGCGTCGGGTTCTGGCCGACCAGATGGAATTCCTGCAGGCCCATTTCCCGCGGACCAGCCCGCTGCGGGGACGTCTCGAGGGTGACGCGCTATCCTGATGCGTTCCGGTCGAACCTTTGACGGTGGCCGGGACTCCCATGCATCGCCGGATCCAGCCATTAAGGAACGTCATGAAGTACTTCGGAGAGTCGGATTACCGCCACGGTCAGGCGCGCGACGCCGGCGTGCTGCTCACCAACCTGGGGACCCCCGATGAACCCACCGCGCCGGCACTGCGGCGCTACCTCAAGCAGTTCCTGTGGGACCCGCGGGTGGTCGAGGTGCCACGGCCGATCTGGTGGCTGATCCTCAACGGGATCATCCTCAACGTGCGCCCGCGGCGCAGCGCGGCGAAATACGCCACCGTGTGGACCGACGAAGGTTCGCCGCTGCTGGCCATCGGGCGGCGCCAGACGGCGGGCGTGCGCGCGCGCCTGGCGGAGCAGACCGGCGAGGACGTGCCGGTGGCGCTGGGCATGCGTTACGGCAACCCGTCGATCGAGGAAGGGCTGGACGAGCTGCGGCGCCAGGGCGTGCGGCGGGTCGTGGTGCTGCCGCTGTATCCGCAGTATTCCGGTTCGACCACGGGCTCGACCTTTGACGCCGTGGCGGAGGTGCTGAAGGGCTGGCGCTGGGTGCCGGATCTGCAGTTCGTCGCCAGCTACGACGCCGAGGAGGGCTACATCCGGGCGCTGGCCAACAGCGTGCGTGAACACTGGGAGGAGCACGGGCAGCCCGATCGCCTGGTGATGTCGTTCCACGGCGTGCCGAAGCGCTATCTGCTCAACGGCGACCCCTACCACTGCCTGTGCCATGCCACCGGACACAAGCTGGCGCAGGCCCTGGGGCTCGAGGACGACCAGTGGCAGGTCACCTTCCAGTCGCGCTTCGGCCGCGAGGAGTGGCTGCAGCCCTACACTGACAAGACCATGGAGGCCCTGCCGGGGCAGGGCGTGCGTTCGGTGGACGTGATCTGCCCCGGTTTCTCCGCCGACTGCCTGGAGACCCTGGAGGAGATCGCCGACGAGAACCGCGAGATCTTCCTCGAGGCCGGCGGAGAGCGCTTCCATTACATCCCCGCGCTCAACGATCGCGACGACCATCTGCAGTTCCTGGCCGAACTCGCCGGGCGGCATCTGGCGCCGTGGCTGGGGGATCCGGACAATAGTCCCGAGCAGCGGGCCGCGGCCCGCGAGCGTGCCCTGGCGCTGGGTGCGGAGAACTGAACGGACCGGTGCCGCCACCGGCGTGACAGCAGGGGAGAGCAGGGCGGGATGGAGCCCCACGACGGACGCAACATCGAGATCGGCGCGGTCATCATCGGCGACGAGATCCTCAGCGGGAAGCGGCGCGATCGCCACCAGGCCAACCTCACCGCCGCGCTGGCGGAAAAGGGCCTGGAGCTGGCGTGGCTGCGCATCGTCGGGGATGATCCCGTGCGCCTGACGCGGAACTTCCGCGAGACCGCGGACACCGATGCCGAGGTGTTCAGCTTCGGCGGCATCGGCGCGACCCCCGATGACCGCACCCGCGCCTGTCTGGCCGAGGCCCTGGGTCTGTCGCTGCGGCCCCATCCCGAATTCATCGAGCTGCTGGAGCGGCGCTTCGGCGCCGAGGCCCGGCCGCATCGCGTGCGCATGGCCGACCTGCCGGAAGGGGCCGAACTGATCCCCAACCCGGTCAACGGCATCCCGGGCTTCTCCTGCGCCCGTCATCACTGCGTACCCGGCTTCCCCGACATGGCCGAGCCGATGATCCGCTGGGTACTGGACCAGCGCTTTCCGGGCCGCGATGCCTCCGCCGGCTCGGTGGAGGAGGGCCTGACGCTGGAGGGCGTGACCGAGAGCCGCCTGGTCCCGGTGCTGGAGGCCATGGAAGCGGCCTTCCCCGACCTGCGCATCTCCTGCCTGCCGCGCATGCGCGACGGGGCCCCGCAGGTGGAGCTGGGGCTGCGGGGGCCCGCGCCGCGCGTGACCGAGGCCCGCGCTGCCCTGCGGCGCCATCTGGTGGACGGCGGCTTCCTCGAGCATTGAGTTCGTCCGCCCGGACCGGTCCGCCGCCGGCAGGATGCGACGGTCGCGCCAAAATGCGCTAACTTGGGCCCCGAAATCAGGGGACCTGCCGATGAAGAACCTTTATCACGCCTGGCTGTCGGGGATCCGCAGCCGTCTCATTCTGCTCACCCTGCTCTCCATGATTCCGGTCGCCCTGGTGATCATCCACTCCGCCGTGGAGGCCCGGGATATCAATTCCCGTCAGGCGGTCGAGAACCTCGCCACCCTGGCCGCGGTGATCCGGGAGCGGGTGGAAGCGGGACACGAGGAACCGCTGGGGGCCGTGGAACACCTGACCGCGATGGACCGCGCCGCCGTGCGCACGCCCGTCGCCACGCTCTGGGACCCGGAAGGCCGGGTGCTCGCGCGTGCCCCCGACATCGCCGGGCCGGCCGGAGGCGACTCGGCCGAGGCGGACCTGCTGCGTGAAGTGCGGACGCAGGGCGGTCATGCCGGGACCCTGGAGAGCGCGGGTCTGGATGGCGTGACTCGCGGCTACGCCTACACCGTCTTCGGCAGCGATGATGAGCGCCGGATCGTGACCGTCGGCCTGTCCACCGACGTGCTGTTTTCCGAAGTGGATGCCCTGTTCCAGCGCACACTGCTGCTTCTGGGGGCCGTGTTTCTGTTCGCACTGGGCATCGCCTGGCTGCTCGGCGAGGTGGCCGTGCGACGTCCGGTGGGGCGGCTGGCCAGCGCCGCGCGGCAGATCTCGGACGGGCGGCTGAACGTGCGGGTGGGGGATATCCACGGGGCCAGCGAGCTGACCACGCTGGCGGGGGCCTTCGATCGTATGGTGGAGAACCTGGAGCAATACGAGCAGGAACAGGAGGCCACCCAGCAGAAGCTCAGCCGCTCCCGTGACGAGCTGGAGGAGAAGGTGCGCGAGCGCACCGACCAGCTGGCCCGCGCCAGTGACGCGGCGACCGAGCGCGCCGCGAGCCTCGAGCGCCAGCGCAAGGAAATGACCGTCCTCAACGAGCTGACCGATCTGCTGCAGTCCTGCCGCACCCTCGATGAAACCCGTGCGATCATCCAGCGTTCCCTGGGCGAACTGTTCGCCGGGCTGTCCGGTACGGTCTATCTGTTCAGCGAAGACGGGCACTCGCTGGAGCGCATCACCGGCTGGGGCGAGTATCACGAGGAACACCCCGACACCTTTGCGCCGGACGACTGCTGGGCCCTGCGGCTCGGCCGGACCTGGGTCTATGATCCGGAGGCCCGCAACCCCGCCTGCCGACATGACGGCAATTCGGAGATCGGCTCCATCTGCGCCCCCATGCATGCCGAAGGCAAGACGCTGGGGGTCCTGCACGTGGCGGGCGGGGCGCACGGGGTTTCCCCGGGCGAAAGCGCGGGTGAAAACGAACGCCTGGTGGACGCCACCGCGGCGCGTCTGGGGCTGGCGCTGTCCAACATCCGCCTGCGCGAGGCCCTGCGCAACCTGACCATCCGTGATCCGCTGACCGGCCTGTACAACCGGCGTTTCGTCGACGAGACGCTCGAGCCCGAGGTGGAACGCTGCCGGCGGGCCGAACGGCCGCTGTCGGTGCTGATGCTGGACGTCGACCACTTCAAGCAGTTCAACGACACCTACGGCCACGATGCCGGTGACGTGGTGCTGGTGGCGGTCGCCCATCTGCTGCAGAAGCTGTTCATCGGGGCCGAGCTGCCCTGCCGGCTGGGCGGGGAGGAGTTCCTGGTCATTCTGCCGGAGGCGGACGGCGACCGGGCCCGCGACCGCGCCGAGGAACTGCGCGAGGCCATCGCCGAACTCGCCCTGTTCCACCAGGGGCGCAGCCTGGGCACCGTCACCACCTCCGTCGGAGTGGCCACCTGGCCGGAGCCCGTGAGCGAACCCGATGCCCTGATCGACGC
>NZ_MUZR01000023.1 GCF_001995255.1 Thioalkalivibrio halophilus
GCCCAGCGCACCCCCCGCCCCTACCAGCAACAGGCCCTGCCACCACGTGATCATCGGGTCATTTTCGGGGCCGGTCATCGCGCTGTCGAGCCACCGCCCCGCCCGCAGGCCGACCACCAAGCTTCCCGCCGGCCGGAATGGTAAAGTGCACGCCCTGATTACCCCGACAAACGCTTCGCAGGAGCATCATGGCGCAGTACATCTACACGATGAACGGCGTGGGCAAGATCGTCCCGCCGAAGAAGTACATCCTCAAGGACATCAACCTCAACTTCTTCCCCGGCGCCAAGATCGGCGTGCTGGGCTACAACGGGGCCGGCAAGTCCACCCTGCTGCGCATCATGGCCGGCGTGGACACCGAGATCGTCGGCGAGGCGCGGCCGCAGCCGGGCATCGAGATCGGCTACCTGCCGCAGGAACCGCACCTCGATCCGGAAAAGGACGTGCGCGGCAACGTGGAAGACGGGGTTGCCTCGGTAAAGGAGGCCCTGACCGAACTGGACCAGGTGTATGCCGCCTATGCCGAGCCGGATGCCGACTTCGACGCCCTGGCCGCGAAGCAGGCCGAACTGGAAGCGAAGATCGAGGCCGCCGACGGTCACAACCTGGACCGCAAGCTCGAGGTCGCGGCCGACGCCCTGCGCCTGCCGCCGTGGGACGCCGACGTGAACAACCTCTCCGGCGGCGAGCGCCGCCGCGTGGCCCTGTGCCGGCTGCTGCTATCCAGCCCGGACATGCTGATCCTCGACGAGCCGACCAACCACCTGGATGCCGAGTCCGTGGCCTGGCTGGAGCGCTTCCTGCAGGAGTTCCAGGGCACCGTCGTCGCAGTCACCCATGACCGCTACTTCCTCGACAACGTGGCCGGCTGGATCCTCGAGCTCGACCGTGGCCAGGGCATCCCGTTCCAGGGCAACTACTCGCAGTGGCTGGAGCAGAAGGAAAAGCGCCTGAAGCAGGAAGAAAAGGCCGAGGCCGCGCGGCAGAAGGCGATGGAAGCCGAACTCGAGTGGGTACGTTCCAATCCCAAGGGCCGCGGCGCCAAGAGCAAGGCCCGCCTGAAGCGCTTCGAGGAGATCGCCTCCAGCGACTACCAGAAGCGTTCCGAGACCAAGGAAATCTACATCCCGCCGGGCCCGCGTCTGGGCGACAAGGTGCTGGAGGTGGACAACCTGTCCAAGCACTACGGCGATCGCGTGCTCTACCAGGGCCTGTCGTTCAACGTGCCGCGCGGTGCGCTGATCGGCGTGATCGGCCCGAACGGCGTGGGCAAGACCACCCTGTTCCGCATGATTTCGGGCCAGGAACAGCCGGACGACGGCACGGTCGACGTCGGCGAGACCGTCCAGCTGGCCTACGTGGACCAGAACCGCGATGCGCTGGAAGACGAGAAGACCGTGTGGGAAGAGATCTCCGGCGGTCAGGACGTCATCCGGGTCGGCAACTTCGAAATGCCGTCACGCGCCTATTGCGGCCGCTTCAACTTCAAGGGCCAGGACCAGCAGAAGCGCATGAAGGAGCTCTCCGGCGGGGAGCGCAACCGCGTGCACCTCGCCAAGCTGCTGCAGAGCGGCGGCAACTTCCTGCTGCTGGACGAACCCACCAACGACCTCGACGTCGAGACCCTGCGCGCGCTGGAAGAGGCCCTGCTGGACTTCCCCGGCTCCGCCATCGTGATCTCGCACGACCGCTGGTTCCTCGACCGTATCGCCACGCATATCCTCGCATTCGAGGAAGACGGCAACGTGGTGTTCTTCGAAGGCAACTACCAGGAGTACGAGGAAGACCGCCACCAGCGCCTGGGCGCCGCGGCCGACCAGCCGCACCGGGTCAAGTACAAGCGCCTGGCGGACTGACCCTGCCCTCCCCCGAAGGCCCGGCCCCGCCGGGCCTTCATTCCATTGTGCTCAGCCGTTCATTCCTTCTGCGAGCAGGCGCAGGCGGCCGAGGCGCCGCACCTGAGGACTGGTGGACAGATCCACGGGCAGGATCGTCGCCGGATTCGGATCGGGTACCGGGTGCGGACTGAAGCCCCCCGCGACGAAACGGCGTTCCTGCCGCAGTCGATGATAGGCCCCGACCAGTTCCTCTTCGTTGACGGGTTCGGGCATCAACGCCTGACCCTGCCCCATTGATCCGGCACCGCGTGCCTCCAGCCATTCGCGAACCAGTTCCCGGACATCCACATCGGGGAAGGGCTGGTCGAGACGGGCGGCGACCACGATGGTGGGCGCCAGTTCCGCCTGGCGCATCGCCTGATAGACCAGTTCGCTGCAGACCATATGCTCCGGGTCGAAACAGATCAGGTGATCGACCAGTTCGCGCAGCAGCCAGCGCAGACAGCCGTCTTCCGGAATCCGGTCACGCACGACCGCGACGGCCGCCAGCTGCACCAGCATGTCCACGGGGTAATCCACGCCGACCTGCTGGCTTGCCGCCCGGGCCAGTCGCTCCCTTTGCACCTCGTCCAGCGGGTTGCCGTCATCGGCGGTTGGGCGAAAGACCTCAATGAAGTGATAAGCGTCGGTCTGACGCAGTCGCTCGTCGAGCGCCACCATGCGTGACCGTGGCATGGCCGCCTCGACGAAATGGGTGTCGGAACACATGACCGCCGCATGGCTGTAGACCGAATCACCGAACCAGGCGATCAGATCCGAAAGCGAGCTTCTGCCCCGCATCAGCAGGATATCGCCTGCCTGCAGCTCAGTGGTGTCAATATACGGTTTCATCGCGGACATCCCTCCCTGTCGACTCGAAATCCACCGGGTCGGGGGCACGGACCACACGGTTGCGGCCACCCCCCTTTGCCCGATAGAGCGCATCGTCCGCCCGCTCTAAAAGATGCTCCAGCGATTCGCCATACCCCCGATGGGCAAGACCAATCGAAACCGTGAGATGAATCTCATGCCCGTCCACACGCCTGCAATCCTTGCTGACCGCCTCACGCAGGGTCTCGGCAACTCGACTGGCGTCACCGAGATTCTCCTCCAGCACCACAACAAACTCCTCACCGCCATAGCGCGCGACCAGATCGTGCTGACGCAAATGGCGCTGCAGGGTACGGGCCGCTTCCTGCAGACAACGATCGCCGAAGGCATGGCCATGGGTGTCGTTCAGAGTCTTGAAATGGTCCAGATCGACAAACAACACGCTCAGTGGACGATCTGCCAATTGCGCGCCCTGCGCCAGCTCCTGCAGACGATCGTTCAGCCGTGCCCGGTTCGGCAATCCGGTCAGCGCATCGGTGACAGCCCGCCGCCGCGCCTGATGCATCTCGCGCTCGGCATGGCGCGCCGCCAGGGCACCGGCGAGCACCAGCACCAGGGCGCTGGTCACGTGCGTCGCGGGGTGGGCGTATTCAAGCCACACGGGCGTCCCGTCGCCCATCAGGAAATGGCCGGCGCGAGCCATCACCACCACGGTCACGCCTCCCCAGCCCACGAGATAGAACCACGCCTGACCGACACCGGCACGTGCCTGCAGGACGGCCACCCCCAGCGTGATCGTCGCGAGCACCAGCAACAGGAGGTTCATCCACCCCGCAAGCCATGCACCCGGGAACACCAGCCCCGCCAGCAGGAATCCGGCCACCATCCACAGCAGGCCGCGAAACACCCGTGCCAGCCGCGGGAAGGCCCGGCGAATGTCGAGAAACAGGTAGAGGGCGGAAAACGCCGCCAGGGTGCCGATACTCGCAACCAGGCTGGCCGCCTGCAGCGCGACGCCCCCGTCGACGGGCCCGGGCCAGAGCACCAGCGCTTCCCCGCTCAGGACCGCAAAGTACACCCCGCCAAAGAACACCCACATGCCCAGAAGCCCGTGCGCCAGACGTCGCAGGGTCGCGGCGAAGATCGCGCTGACCAGGCCAAGAAGCACACTGGCCGCCAGCACCGCGGAGGTAAAGCGCACGCGTTGACGATCGGACTCGAGGTAGGACGACGCCGATGTCGCACTCAGACCGATGGGCTGTGAACGGGCCTCGAGGATCCGGAAATAAACGGGATGATCCGAACTCGCGGACTCCAGCTCCAGTGCGAGACGGTGCCGGGAACCGACTACCGGGGCGTTAGGGTCGAACAGCTCCAGTGTCTCCGGACGGTAATCTGGCGGGCGGTACACCACCAGACGCGCGTCGAACACCTCCCGCAGCGCCAGCACCCGGGGCTCATGGTTGTCCTCCTGCGGCTCGAACCGCACCCGCCACCAGCGGCTGTGATCACGCTCGATGGCCGTGCGCCCCGGCTGCGCCTCCCAGTCCAGCTCGGCCAGGGCCGCGGCGTCCGGGTCCTCCGGGACGGCCTCCTCTGCCAGGGAATCGATGTGGAGGTTCGCGTCGGCCACCGACATCGCCGGGACGAGGGAAAACAGCAACAACGCACCCCGCAGGATCACGCCAGTCACGAATCCCGCGCCTCCCGGACACGGCACCCTGCTCCCGTCTTCTCCGCGCCGGCCACCCCAGGGATCATGCAGACTTCAAACCTTTCCGAATTTAACGCCCTAAAATACCACACCCCGGATCAGGTAGAGCCGCGAGCACTCACCCTTGACCACACCATTGGCGAGGAATAACACTTGAACCCTGCGGCAAACGGAGAGCGAGCTTGTTTCGGTATTTCGGCTTTGGCTCCAACCTGGATCTGATCTCGCTGCGGGCCAAGGGGGTGGAGCCGGTGTGCTCGCGGCCCGCCGTGCTCCACGGCTGGCAGCTGCGATTCAATGTCCGGCATTTCTTCCGCCACGAGGGGGGCGTGGGCAACATCGAGCCCTCCGCAACGCCCGGCGACCGCGTGGTGGGCATCCTGCACGAGTGTCCGGACGACAGCCTGCCGGCCCTGGACAAGGTTGAGGCGAAAGGGGTGGGCTATGACCGCATCGTGGTCGAAGTGGAGACCCCGGAGGGGACCGAAAGCGCCTACGCCTATCGCGGGCGGCCGGATTTTCTGGATGATCGCTGCCTGCCCAGCCAGCGCTACCTCAACATCCTGATCCGCGGTGCCGAACGCGCCGGGCTCGACCGGGAACACATTGCCCGGCTGCACGCCCAGCCAACCCTCGCCGTCGAGGACGCCCCGCCGTTCGAGCACCCGCCCGGCAGCCACCCGCGCTTCGATGCCCGGTCGCTGCCCGGGCACCCGCATCTCACCGCCCTCTACGGGGCCGTGTTCGACATGAGTGATGCCCGGCCCGCACACACCTGGCTCAGGGACTTCTTTGGCGGACAGGACATGACCCTGTTTCACCTGCGCCGCATGGACACCAGCGACGGCTCGGAAACCCTCGAGGATCTGCGCGCCGATCGGCTCGGCCCGGCCCAGCGCCAGTACCTGTACAACTATCTGCGGGAATACGACCGCGAATATCGCTATGTCGGGCACTTCGACTACCATTGAGACCACAGCCCCGGCCTGCAAGGAACCCGCATGAGCACACTCCCCGCAGCCCTGCCACACGGCACGCTCGAAGAAGTCCATGACGGCGTCTTTTTCGTCACCGGTGCCATGGAAACCCGTCTGCTGGATGCCGACTGGAAATTCAGCCGCAACATGACCGTGATCCGCGACGAAGACCGCCTGATCGTGGTCAACAGCGTACGTCTGGACAGCGAGGGACTGGCGGCACTGGAGAAGCTCGGGCGGGTCACCGACGTGGTCCGCCTGGGGGCATTGCACGGTCGGGACGACCCGTTCTACGTGCAGCAGTACGGCGCACGTTACTGGGCCCTGCCGGAGATGACCCACGAAACCGGCCTGCCGGCCGACCACCCGCTGGACCCGGACGGGGCCCTGCCGGTGTCCGATGCCGACCTGTTCGCCTTCCGGACTACCCGGATCCCCGAAGCCATCCTGCACCTGCACCGCGACGGGGGCATCCTGGTGGCCTGCGACGCACTGCAGAACTGGACGGCCCCCGACACGTTCTTCTCCGACGAATCCCGCGAGCGCATGCGCGAGATGGGGTTCTTCACCCCGGCCAACATCGGACCACTCTGGCTGCAGAACGCCGAACCCGGTGCCGAGGATTTCGATCGCCTGATCGAACGGGACTTCCGGCATGCGCTTTGCGGCCACGGCGAACCCCTGCGCGACACGGCCCGCGAGGATTATGCGGCGACGTTCGAACGCATCTTCGGACCCGCATCGTCACGCGAATGAGCGTCCCGCACACGGCCAGCGGCCCCGCCACCCGTCCCGAAGACGCCCGTTAGCCGCATGACCACCGAGGCCCTGCGGCTGACCGGATACCGGGTCGGGCCTGTCCTGCGCCGCGACCGCGAACGCGTGCTTTACCAGGCACGCGAGGAATGCTCCGGGGAAGAACGGGTCATCGAGACCCTGGCCTCGGATTATCCGTCGCGGCGGCAGCTGGCGGAGATCCGCCGGGACGGACGCATCACCCGCGCACTGGCGGACGTCGACGGGGTCCTGCAGGTCCATGCCGTGGAGACCTGTGGCCGCGGACGCACGGCGCTGGTAACCGAACCGGTGACGGAGACCCTGAGCGACCGGCTGGCGCGGGCACCCGACGGCCGGATGCCGCTCGCGCAGGGGCTGACCATGGGCGGTCACATCGCGGAGATCCTGGACGGGCTCCATGCCCGGGGCATGGTGCACAAGGCCGTCACCCCCGACCATATCCGCCTGCCCGCCGACGAGGATTCGCCGCGGCTCACCGGGTTCGGTCTGGCCTCGGAGCTCGGGCGCGAACGCCAGGGATCGCTGGAGGCCGGCAGCCGGGCGCCCCTGCCCTATCTCTCGCCCGAACAGACCGGGCGCATGAACCGCGAACTGGATTACCGCAGTGACTTCTATTCCCTGGGCGTCACGCTGTTCGAGGCCCTTGCCGGACAACGCCCGTTCACCGCCGAAAGCGTCCTCGAATGGGTTCATGCCCACATCAGCCAGACGCCTCCGGACCCCGGCGACCTGGCCCCCGATCTCCCGCCCGCGGTCGCGCGGATCCTGCTGCGGCTGCTGGCCAAGGATCCCGAGCATCGCTACCAGACCGGCGCGGGTCTGGCGCACGACCTGGCCGAGTGCGCCGAGGCCGTGGCGTCCGGCGCTGGGCTCGAGGACTTCGAGCCAGCGCGGCATGACCGGCCGACCCGCTTCCTCCTGCCGCAGCGGCTGTACGGCCGGGAACGGGAGCTGGACGAACTCGCGGAGCTGTTCGAATCGGCCGCGGCGGGCGGCACCGAACTGTGCCTGGTGCACGGCTACTCCGGCGTCGGCAAATCCGCCCTGGTCAACGAGATCGACCGCCCGCTGGTACGGGAACGGGGCTTTTTCGCGCGGGGCAAGTTCGACCAGTTCCATCAGGGCGCCTACTCCGCAATAGCCGCCGCCTTCCGCACCCTGGTACATCAGCTGCTGGCCGAACCGGAGGCGCGGCTTGCACGCTGGAAGCAACGGCTGAACGAGGCGCTGTCTCCCAACGCTCAGCTGGTGCTGGATCTGGTCCCGGAACTGGAACTGATCATCGGTCCCCAGCCACCGGTCGCCGAGCTGCCTCCCGACGAGGCACGCAACCGCAGCCGAATCGTGCTGGCCGACTTCGTCCGGGTGTTTGCCGGCCGCGGGCACCCGCTGGTCCTGTTCATCGACGACCTGCAGTGGAGTGACGGTCCGACCCGAGACCTGATCAGGCAGCTCGCCCTGTCACGCGATACCGACCACCTCCTGATCATCGGCGCCTATCGCAGCAACGAGGTGCCCCCGGGGCACCCCCTGCACCAGGCCTTCGAGCCCGTGCGCGCGGGGCGCCCGGTACACGACCTGCCGGTCGCTCCGCTGGACCGCGACTCCATACGCCGCATGGTGGCGGATACCCTGCAGGACGACGAGGCGCGGGTTCGCCCGCTGGGCGACCTGGTCCACGACAAGGCCCGGGGCAACCCGTTCTTTACCGGCGAGCTGCTGCAGACACTGCATGACGAAGGCGTCATCCGTCCCGGTCCCGACGGCGGCTGGACCTGGGACACGGAAGCCGCCCTGTGGGCGGGACTCAGCAGCGACATCGTCGAGTTCATGATCGACAACCTGCGCAAGCTGCCGGAAGCCACCGGCCGCGTCCTGCAGCTCGCCGCCTGCATCGGCAACACCTTCGAACTCGAGACCCTGGCGGTGATCAGCGAATGCCCGGCCACGGAGGTGGCCGAGACCCTGATGCCCGCCCTGCGCCAGCACACCATCGTGCCGCTGCACGCCGACTATCGCCTGGTGGGACACGCCCCGGACGACGGTGCGCCGGAAGAGAACCGGTGGAACCCGGTCTACCGCTTTGCACACGACCGCGTCCAGCAGGCCGCCTACCGCCTGTCGGATGCGCGCGAGATGACCGACGTGCATTTGTCCATCGGCCGCCTGATGCGCCGGCATTCCGGTGACGCGATCGAGGGCGACCGTCTGATGGAGATGGTCCGCCATCTCAATGCGGGACGCTCGCTGATCGAGGATCCCGAAGAACGTCTTGCGCTGGCCCGCTTCAACCTGCGCGCGGGGACACGCGCGCGCAACGTGGCGGCCTACGAAACCGCCTACGAACTGCTGCACGTCGGCCATACCCTGCTGCCCGAACCGACAGACGCCACGCACCCGGAACTGGCGTTCGAACTGGCCCGGGAGCTGCAGCAATGCGCCTATCTGACCGGCCGGCAGGACGAGGCCGAGGAATGGGCCGGGCTCCTGTTCGACCACGCCCCCGGGACCTACGAAAAGGTGGAACTCCTCTCCACCCGCACCCGCCAGTACGCAACGCTTGGCCGCATGGAGGCCTCCATGCACACGGCCATCGAGGGCCTGCGCCTGTTGGGCGTGGAGATCCACGAGGATCCCGGCGACCGCGAGGTGGCCGAGGAGCGCGCACGCATCACGGAGCACCTCGGGGATCGGGCGATCGCCGACCTGCTGGACGCCCCGAACGTCGAGGACCGTTCCGTGCTCCTTGCCATGCGCCTGCTGATGGAGATCTTCCCGGCATCGTTCCTGTCGGGCAGCGGCAACCTGTTTCCGTATCTGGTCTTCAAGGGCGTGAATCTGTCCCTGCGCCATGGTAACTGTCCCGAAGCCGCCTTCATCCACGCCGCCTACGGGATGCTGCTGTGTGGCGAGCTGGATGACCCTGCGCTGGGGCTCGAGTACGGCCGCCTGGGTCTGGCCATCAACGAACGATTCGACGACCTCGCCCTGCGGGCACGGGTGATCTACGTCTACGCGATGTTCATCCACCACTGGAGCCATCACTGGTCCAGCCTGACCCCATGGTTCCGGCGCGGCATCGAGGCCGGCCACCAGTCCGGCGATCTCCTCTATCTGGCCTACAGCGCCCAGGACTGCGTGATCTGGGACCCGGCACTGGACCTGCCGGAGGCCACGCGCCAGCATGAGAAAAACATCGCGATCGTCCGCGAATGCAACTATCGCGACTCGCTGGATTCGGCCACCCTCTTCCTGCAGATGCAGTACGCCTTTCAGGGCCTCACGCGGGACCCGCTGTCGCTGAGCGACGAGCGGTTCGACGAACTCGCCTGCCTCGACGGCATGCACCAGCGCCAGTTCATGACCGGAGTGGCCAACTACCACATCTACAAGGCCGAGGTCGCCGTCCTGCACGACGCCCCCGAGCACGCCCTGGAGCACCTGGCCCGCCGGCAGCGTCTGATCCGTTCGGCCATGTCGCTGCCGCAGCTGGCGCGCTTCTACCTGCTGGACTTCCTGGCCTGCGTCCGGGTCCATCCCGATCGCGTCACGACGCCTGACGACCCGATGCGGCACCAGCTGCTGGAAGACCTGGACCGGATCCGGCGCTGGGCCGACCACTGTCCGGACAACTTCCTGCACCTGCAGTATCTGATGGAAGCCGAGCTGGAACGCCTGTCCGGCAGCGACGAACCGGCCATGGAACGATACGAGGCCGCCATCGAAGCGGCCGCGGCCAGCGGATTCATGCGCGACGAGGCGATGGCCAGCGAACGGGCCGCATCGCACCTGCTGGCCCGGGGTCGCCGCCGTGCGGCCGAGGGCTACCTGCGGGCCGCCCACCGGCTGTACGCGCGCTGGGGAGCGCGGCGCAAGGTGCGCCTGCTGGAGGAACGGCATCCGGTCCTGGAGGAGATCGCCGGCCCCGGCGGCGATCCCGGCGATGACGCCTTGGACCATAAGGATCTTGATCTGGCTTCGATCATGAAGGCTTCGCGCGCCATCTCCGGAGAGATCGAGACCGAGAAGCTGCTGCGCACCAGTCTGGAGATCCTGCTCGAAAACGCCGGCGGCCAGTGGGCCTGTCTGGTCCGACGGGACCAGGGCCTGCCCGGCGTGGAAGCCATGGCCGGTGAACTGCCACAGGCACCGCCCGGCCCCGAACTCCAACCCGGACCCGGATCCGGGCCCGGCGCCATCGCCCCCGACGGCAGCGGCATCGCCCTGCCGATCTCCCTGGTCAGTCATGTCCTGGGCAGCGGCGAGCCCGTGGTCCTGGACAACGCCAGCCAGGAGGGGCCCTTCACCGACGACCCCGCCATCGCCGCGCGTCAGGTGGTCTCCGTGCTCTGCGTACCCCTGGGGCGGGAACGCTTCGTCGGGGCGCTGTACATGGAAAACAACCTGACCGCCGGCGCCTTCCCCCCGGACCGCGCCGAGGTCGTCCGTCTGCTGGCCGCCCAGGCCGCCGTCGCGCTTGAAAATGCCCGGCTGTATGAACAGGTTCGGGAGTATTCCCGCACCCTTGAAGACCGCGTGGCCGAACGCACCCGCCAGCTCGAGGAAGTGAATCGCGAGCTGCAGAACCTCGCCGAGCGCGACGGCCTGACCGGTCTCGCCAACCGCCGGCGCGGCGACGACTACCTCCAGGAACAGTGGGACCGCCTGGGGCACGAACAGCGGCCCCTGTCACTGATCATGTTCGACGTCGACCATTTCAAGCCCTACAACGACCACTACGGGCACCCCGCCGGCGACCACTGCCTGATCACCATCGGCAGCATCATCCGCGAAACCCTCGATGACCCGGAACAGCTGGCGGTGCGCTATGGTGGCGAGGAGTTCATGGTGATCCTGCCCGGCATCGACACCGATGCCGCACATGCGACGGCCGAGCGGCTGCGCGGGGCCATCCTCGAGCAGCAGCTGCCGCACGAATATTCCACGACCGCGGACGTGGTCACGGTGAGCATCGGGACCGCCACCCGGACCCCTTCGGGCCGCGGGGGACGTCAGGATCTGATCAACGAAGCCGACGAAGCCCTCTACCGCGCCAAGAAGGCCGGCCGCAACCGGGTCGCCGGCCCCGCCAACACCCGACCACCGGACCCCGCCCGCGAATCCGGCTCGTCATGAACCGGGCCCCTGACCCGGGCCACCCGTTTCCCGCGTGCGGCGGTGCAGCCACCGCACCAGGCGGTGCGTGAGCCACCACATCACGGTGCAGAACAGCACCACGAACGCCAGCCACAGTTCGGGTGCGACCCATTCCTGCGGCTGGCCGTGCGGGCCCAGTACCCAGTTCAGGTTGCCCGCCTCCTCCGCGACCGCGTAGCTGGCCAGCAGGACGCCCCAGCCAATCGGCAGCCACCACTTCCAGGCCTGCGCGTCGTAACCCAGGCGCCAGACCATCCACAGCAGCGCGAACGGCAACGGCAGGTGATAGAGGGAAAGCAGGCGCACGTGCAGCGGGATGTCGGTGTTGTACATGTAGTGCACGGCACCGATGACCGGATTGCCTAGCAGCAGCAGGCTGAGCACCAGGTCGAGGACCCAGACGAGCTCCGGCAGCAGGACCGCGACCAGCAGCATGGAGGCGAGACGCCGGTTTTCCAGCCAGGCGGCCGCGCAGCCGGCCACCAGCGCGATGGAGGACAGCCAGAGGAAATTCAGCGGCCCGTATTCCTGCAGGTACACGGGCACCAGCACGGCGAGGAAGGCGAGCCAGCTCAGCTTGAACCACAGCGGGATCATCGCGCGGCGGTCTCCGTTCGACCAGTCCCCATCATGGAGGCTCACCCGGTGCCTGTCATCGCGCGCCGGCAAGGCACCCTCCTGCGGCCCGGAGGGAAGGTGCCGCAGGAGGCCAGCCCCCCTGGCCGATCCGGCGCAGGAGATTCCCCGAACGCACAATCGGCCGGAGGGCCGGCCTCCTACCGGGGGCAGGGTTCGACCCGTCGTAGGAGGCCAGCCTCTGGCCGATCCGGCGCAGGAGATTCCCCGAACGCACAATCGGCCGGAGGGCCGGCCTCCTACCGGGGGCAGGGTTCGACCCGTCGTAGGAGGCCAGCCTCTGGCCGATCCGGCGCAGGAGATTCCCCGAACGCACAATCGGCCGGAGGGCCGGCCTCCTACCGGCCGGGGCAACCGTAGGAGGCCAGCCGATCCGGCGCGCCTCAGGCCGGCCCCGGATCCAGCCGCCGTACGACGTCCAGCGCGACCCGCCGGCTGTAGTCATGGATCTTCCAGTGAGCCGGGCTCCAGCCGACCAGGAAGCGGTAGAAGTCGGCCTGCGCCAGCGGGAACAGGTCCCGCCATTCGGCCTCCAGCGCGGCCGCCTCCACGTCCGGGTGGTGATCGCGCAGCGCCTCGCGTAGGGCATCAAAATAGGCGTCCAGCAGGTCGGCCTCGCGATGCTCCTGTTCCTCTTCGTCGAGGCAGGAGCCGATGAAATAGGCCACGTCCTTCATCCCGCAGCCGCCGCCGACGTACTGGAAGTCCACTGCCGCCAAGGCGCCCCCGTCGGCAGCAAAACAGAAGTTCGCGACCTTCGCGTCACCGTGGACCAGGGTGTGAAAGCGGGCCGCGTTCAGCCGGCGATCGACCTCCGCGGCCGTGCGGCGGATGGCCGGGGCCTCGATCGCCGCCCATTCTTCCTGACGGGTCGCCAGATGCCAGTAGCTGCCGACCGGCCACAGGCCGTCGGGTGCGGTGCCGACAAACGCGGCATGCAGCTCGGCCAGCCAGCGCAGGCAGAGGACCGCGCCGTCGAAGTCCAGGCGCTCGCGGCGGTCCGGGAAACCGGCCGCATCCAGATCCTCCAGGATCATCCAGCCGCCATGATCGTCCCCACCCGCCGCGAAACAGCGCGGGAGCCGACAGCGCGACGGATCGAGCCGCGGGGCGAAATCCGCGTACCAGGCCCGCTCCACTTCATAGGATCGCCGCTTGCGCCGGTCGGAAACCCCGCCGCCCCAGCCGCGCGGGTGGCTGACGGCTGCCGGGTAGCGGACGTCCTTCACCATCACCGAGGCTACCGTCGCATCCTCCAGGCGGTAGCGCCGGATCTCGCCATAACCGCTCCACAGCCCCTGCACCCGCTCCTGCGGGTACGCCGCGCGGGCGCCGGTCGCATGGCGCACGCGTGCGGTCAGCTCTGCGTCCTCCCGCGCACCCATGGCCGCAGCCGCCTCAGTTGTGCAGCAGCGCGTCGGTGGTGTAGATCAGCAGCCCGTAGTCCTTCTGGTAGGTGTCACGCATGTGCGCGGCAATGCGGGTGCAGAGCTCCTCGGACCCCAGCACCTCGATGCGGATATTGCCGCCCTGGCGCCAGTTGCCGCGACGCTTGCCGTGTTCGCCCCAGCCGCGGGCATCGATCACGGTGTACCCGCTGGCGCCCAGCTTGCGGATCTCGTCGACCAGCATGTCTTCCAGGATCGCCTCGGTAACGATCACCATCAGGCGCATCGGTTCGCCTTCCATGCCCTATCCTCCGACTGCGTAGAGTTGTTCGGCCAACCAGAAGTAAAGGGGTACGCCGACGAAGATGTTGAACGGGAACGTCACCCCCAGCGAGGCCCCGATCGACAGTGCCGGGTTGGCCTCCGGCACCGCGATGCGCATGGCTGCCGGGGCCGCGATGTACGAGGCACTGGCGTACAGCGTGGCCAGCAGCAGCGTGCCGCCCAGCGACATGCCCAGCCCCCAGCCCAGCACAATACCGAGCAGTGCGGCCACCACCGGCATCACGATCGCGAACGCCACCAGAAAGACCCCGTAACTGCGCACCTCGGCGATGCGGCTGGAGGCCACCAGTCCCATCTCCAGCAGGAACAGCGCCAGCACGCCCTTGAACAGATCCCAGAACATCGGCTCCAGCGGCTCGATGTTCTCCGGACCGGCCAGGTAGCCGATCAGCAGCCCGCCGATCAGCAGGAACACGCTCTTGCCGAAAAACACCTCGTGCAGGGTCTTGCCCCAGCGCGTCCCACCACCGGTGCCCGCCTTGGCCAGCAGGATGCCGATCACGATCGCGGGGATCTCCAGCAGTACCAGGAACACGATCATGTGTCCCTCGTAATCCAGCCCGCGCTGGGCCAGGTAGGCCACCGCCACCGAGAAGGTCACCACGCTGACCGAGCCGTAATGGCCGGCGATGGAGGCCGAATCGGCGCGGGTCATGCGGCCGACCCAGCGCAGGACCGGGAAGGCGATCAGCGGGATGAACGCCGCCACCACCAGCACGGCCAGTCCGGGCAGGAGCAATGGCACCAGCTCGGATTCGGCCAGCTTGACCCCGCCGTGCAGGCCGATGGCCAGAAGCAGAAAGATGGACAGCGCCTCGTACACCGCCATCGGGATCTTCAGATCGGATTTGGCCAGCCCGGCGATCGCGCCGAGCAGGAAAAACAGAACGACCGGTTCGGAAACCATGGTCCTTGCCTCCAGTCAGAAACGTCGCCCCGCACCGGCTCTCGCGGGGCACGGGACTGTCGGTCTGGTTCAGTCGCTACCGGGCATCATCGAGGAGTGGTGATGCACGATCTTCCATTCGCCGTCGCGATTCTCGTAGACGAAGGTGTAACGCGCCGGTACGTCCCTGACCTCACCGCCGTCGCGCACGCGAAAGGTATAGGTACCCGCATCCGTCAGCTTGTTGCAGCCGAACTTCACGTTACGCTGAGTGATCGTGCCCTCGGGGCGCTTCTCCAGAAAATGCCGGAAGTAGTCACGGATCTCGTCGCGCGTGGTGCGCGGGACGTTCGACACCGTGGGCAGAAGTACCGCGTCTTCAGCGTAGCAGTCGGTAACCCGATCAGCGTCGCCGGTTTTCAGCGCGTCGTTCCAGCGTTCGAACAGCTCTTCCGCCAGACGCCGGGTCGCGGGGGCGCAAACCACGCAGCTCTCGTCCACCGGGGTATCGATGGCGCCGAAGTTCGGGTCGCCACCGGTGCCGGTCACGGGGTGGTGCTGGTCCCGGTACGAGGCACTCAGGCTGAAGCGGGCACGCGGCTCGCTGTCGGCATCAATGAACCGGGTGCCGCTGATGCGCGGTCGGTCGTCGGAAGGCTTCTTCACGGGGTGTTCTCCGCGGGCGCCGTGGCGGCCCTGATCAAAGGTTGTACTTTGCGGGGGATTGTAAACCGCCCCCCATAGCCTGTCAGCCGGGCCTGTCAGCCGGCACCGTTCATCCGGCGGAGGGGCCCTGTCCGGCATCGGCCTGCGCCTTGAAGGCAGCCAGCATGTCCTCGATCTGATTGCGCAGCCGTGCCTCGTCCTGAATGGCGAAGTCGAGAAAGGTCTGCGCCACCACCGACAGCACCTTCTGCCGCGGATGCACGATGTGCCACTGACGGTGGATCGGGAAATGCTCCACGTCCAGCAGCGCCACCGGCCCTTCCGCGCCCTCCGCGCTCAGGGTATGCAGGGACAGCACCGAGATCCCCAGACCACCGATGACCGCCTGCTTGATCGCCTCGTTGGAACCCAGCTCCATGCGCACCCGCGGATTGATACCGTGTTCCTGGAACAGCTTGAGGGTGGACTCACGGATCCCCGATCCCGGCTCGCGCATCAGGAAGTTCTCCTGCTCCAGCTCCTGCAGCGGGATATTGCGGCGGCCGGCCAGCGGGTGATCGCGGCTGGCCATCACCACCAGCGGGTTGGGTGCAAAGGGGTACACCGCCACGTCGGTCAGGCGCTCCGGCACATGGCCGATGATGTACAGGTCATCGTCGTTATTGGCCAGGCGGTCCAGCACCCGGTCGAAGTTCGAAACCTCCAGCGACAGCTCCACGTCGGGATAGCGCCGCGCGAACTGGCCGAGAATGCTGGGCGCGAAGTACTGCGCCGTGGTGATCACAGCCAGCCGCAGCCGCCCGCGCTTGAGGCCGTGCATCTCGGCCAGCTTCATCTCCAGATTGGTCAGCGCCCCGAGCATCTCGCGGCAGGTGTCGTACAGCAGCAACCCTACCTCGGTGGGCGACGCCCGCCGCCCGACGTATTCGAACAGCGGCAGCCCCAGCGCGGAGGACAGCTTCTTGATCTGGATGGACACCGTCGGCTGGGTCAGGTGCAGCTCCTCCGCGGCGCGGGTGAAGCTGCCCAGGCGCACGATCGCTTCGAAGACCTGCAGCTGGCGCAGGGTCGCATGCCGGATCAGATGCGCCGGCAGCTCCGACTTCAGCATCACCTGCGGAAGGCCGGAATCCCGCGTCGAATCGCTCTGACTCACGCCGGCCCCCTGTTAACGGGTGGTCAGGCCGGCATACAGCATCGGCAATTTCTCCGGCAGCCGTTCGACCCGATCCAGCACCATGTAGTGGTTCCCAAAGATGCGCTCCACGTAATCATCGGCGTTGGGGTCCAGGCTCATGCAGAAACTGTGGACGCCGTTGCGTCCGGCCTCCTCCACCGCGCGGCGAGCGTCGAAGCGCAGGTACTGCGGATCACGCACGTCGGTATCCGAGGGCTCGCCGTCGGTAATCACCAGCATCAGCTTCTTCTGCGAGCCGCGGGCACGCAGCTGCTCCGTGGCATGCCGGATGGCCGCCCCCATGCGCGTGGAGAGCGCCCCCTTCATCCCCGCCAGACGCGCCCGCGCCGTGTCGTCCCAGGGCGCATCGAAATCCTTGAAGCGGAAGTACTCGACGTCGTGCCGCCCGTCCGAGTTGAAACCGTGGATCGCGAACGGATCGCCGATACGCGAGATCGCACCCGAGAGCAGCGTGGTCGCCTCGCGCGCCAGCTGCACCACCGAGGTGTCGGTCCCGCGCACCGTCTCGTTGGTCGATTCCGACAGGTCCAGCAGAACCAGCACGGACAGATCCCGCTCCTGGCGCAGGGTGCGGGTGTAGATGCGCTCGTCGGGCTGCCGGTTCATGCGCAGGTCGATCTGTGCCTCCACCAGCGCATTCACGTCCAGCTCGTCGCCCTCGGGCTGCCGACGCAGGCGTTGCACGCCTTGCGGCTGAATCGCCTCGATCAGGTATTTCAGACGTGCAATCAGCGGCTTGTGCTTTTCGTTGATCGCGTAGATCTCGTCCAGATCGCCCTTCTCCGGACGACGCTCCAGCAGCGTCACCCAGTGCGGGCGCTCCAGCTGCATCTGGTAGTCCCACTCGTGATAGTGGAACGGCAGCGAGATCGGCTCCTTGCCCTCCTGCGCGTTGATGCTGGTGTCCTCGCCATCGCGGAAGAACTCCGTCGCCAGGACCATGATCTGCTGGGCATCGTCCCCGGCACTGGGCACGTCCAGGGTGTTGATCATCTCCATCGGCGTGACGTAGATGCGTTCCTGACCCGAGCCGTGTGCGGCCAGCACCTCCGCCTCTTCTTCGTCCTCGCGGCCCACCGCCCAGATATAGCGGTTGTCGTCGCGGTAGACGACCTCGGGCGCGATCTGCTTCGGGTTCACGTAGCCCTTTTCCGGGAACGCCGGCGCCAGCGCTTCCGCCAGTTCCGCCGCCAGTCCCGCACGCTCCAGATCGGACTCGCGGGCGAAGGCCGCCCGCGCCTCGTCCACGAACGGGTGCGGGTCCGTGTAATCGGCGTCGATCAGGGCGCGCGCGGTCCGTGCCAGCAGTGGCTGCGGCGCATCGCCGTCTTCCGGGGTGGCCGTGTGCAGAGGTTTCCAGATCTGCCCCAGCCCCGGGAATGCGGCCAGTGTCAGCCCCTCGACCCGGGCATCCTC
Organism: Thioalkalivibrio halophilus; assembly: GCF_001995255.1. GTDB lineage: Bacteria > Pseudomonadota > Gammaproteobacteria > Ectothiorhodospirales > Ectothiorhodospiraceae > Thioalkalivibrio > Thioalkalivibrio halophilus. The sequence goes on from NZ_MUZR01000023.1 coordinate 17,890, forward strand.
GAACAGCTCCAGCAGCGCGCCCCGGATCCCCCGCGGCGCCTCTTCTTCCTGGCGCTCGCGGGTATGCACCATGTGCGCGGCGGCATGCGCCGCCGCCGCGCGATACAGGTCAAGCCCGGTCAGCTCGTCGGTGTCGTCGAAGGCATCGGGCAGGAACAGCGTGAACCCCTGGATATACGGCCGGTACCCTTCGCGCGATTCGAAATCGCCGCTGGTCGGCCGCATGAAGAAATCGCGTCCCCACAACGAGCGCAGATACAGGTTGATACGCCGCTGCACGTCCACGAACAAGGTCCCGCGGCGTTCCTTCTGGAATACCGAGCGCGACTCCGGCGACTGCAGGCCGAAGTATTCGATCTGCGCCTCCAGATCGGAGCGATGGGCCTGTGCGCCCCAGGTGGCCCAGCGCCGCAACCCGCCCAGGGTCAGATGGCTCAGCAGCTCGTCCAGGTGCTCCAGCATCGGGCGCACGCCGCGCGGGGCCTGCCCGAGCAGCGAATCCAGCAGGCGCAGATAGCCCTCGAAAAGGAAGTGATCGCCGAGCCGGCGGGCCGCGATCGGCGCAGTCGAGATCACCAGCGTGATCACCGCCGAACTGGTTTTGGAGTACATGCGGATCGCCGCGCTCAGCAGCTCTGCCACTGCATCCTCGCCCAGCTCATGCGCCAGCCCCGGCGCCTCCTGAATGAACGCCACGACCAGCTCGGTCCCGCGTCCCAGGGAATGCAGGCTGCGGGCTCCCTCGAGGTAGTAGCGTTCCAGTCCCGCCGGGCTGAATGCACGCGTCGCCTCGTGCCACGCAGATTCAAGCACCTGCGCGGCGTGGTCCCCGAGGTCCTCGAGGAGGTCCGAATAGTCTTCCAGATGGATGCTCATCGCGCGTTCGCGCCGCCTCGAAGGCGGTCTAGAAGAACGTGGTCACCGCCGAATCCAGCGCATCGCGCATGTCCGGATCGTCGGTGATGGGCCGCACCAGGGCCATGCGGCAGGCGGCTAGCGGCGCGACATTCTTGCCAATAAGCGTAGCCGCATACACCAGCATCCGCGTCGAGATTCCCTCGTCCAGTCCGTGCCCCTTCAGGTTGCGCGCACGCTCGGCCACGCTCACCAGTTTGTCCGCGACGTCCTCGCCCACACCGCCCTCGTGCGCGACGATCCGGGTCTCGGTCGCATGATCCGGGTAATCGAAATCCAGCGCGCCGAAGCGCTGTTTGGTCGACTGTTTCAGATCCTTCATCAGGCTCTGGTAACCCGGATTGTAGGAAATCACCACCTGAAAATCGGGATGCGCCTTCACCATTTCCCCCTTCTTCTCCAGCGGGAGCACCCGCCGGTTGTCGGTCAGGGGGTGGATCACCACGGTGGTGTCCTGGCGCGCTTCCACGATCTCGTCGAGATAGCAGATCGCCCCGAGCCGGGCCGCCATGGTCAGCGGCCCGTCCTGCCAGCGCGTCCCTTCAGCGTCCAGCAGATAGCGCCCCAGCAGGTCCGAGGCGGTCATGTCCTCGTTGCAGGCCACCGTCACCAGCGGCTTGCCCAGCTTCCAGGCCATGTGCTCCACGAAGCGCGTCTTGCCGCAGCCCGTCGGACCCTTGAGCATCATGGGCATGCGCGCCGCATACGCCGCCTCGTACAGCTCCACCTCGTCCGCGACCGGCTGGTAATAGGGCTCTGCGGTCACCCGGTATTCGCGCAGTTCGTCCTGCATGGCAATGCTCCTTCACAAAAAGGCCGGGCTTCGCCCGGCCATGCTCGCAATCCCGCCCGGACTCAGTCCGGCCAGACCCGATCCGGATGCAGATTCTCCCAGGGCGTATCCCCGGTGGCGCGATCGTCATTGCCAGGGGAGTCCTTGCGGCCACCGCGGCTCGAAGCCGGGGAGCGTTTTCCCGCCGTCGACCCGGTGCTCTTGCGGGTGGCGCCGGAGCCACCCGCGGACTTTTTAGCCGCAGGCTTCTTCGCCGTGCTGCCCCGCGGACCGGTCGTTGCCTTTCCGGACGACGATTTGCCGGAGGCGGGCTTTTGCGCCGGCTTGTTCTCCGCCGGTTTCTGCTCCGTGGCGGACTCCGGCTTGCTGCTCGACGTTTCATTCGTCGACGTGCCCGATGCCTCGCCCTTGTTGTCCTGATTCTCGCGCGCCGCGCGCACGCCGGCCGCCAGCTTGTTCTGCAGGTCACTCATTGTGACACCTCCTCGATGATGGCTTCGATCTCGGCCGCAGCCGCCTGTCCGGGTTTCCCCAGATCATAGACGGAGCTGCCTTCCAGCGCCGAACGCCGGTAGATGGCCCGCCGCCGCAGCGTCTGCTCCAGAGCGGGTATGTCGATCTCCATGAGGGCGTGCTTCATCGCACGCGAGAGCGCGCTGCGCACCTCAAGCTGGTTGACCACGATACGCGCCTGCAGATCCCGGTTCGCCCCTTGTGCCTCCTCCAGGCCCGTCCCCATGCGGACACTGCCCCACAGGTCCACCGGCGAAGGAAGCACCGGGATCAGCGCCAGGTCCGCCGCCGCCAGGGCGCCGTTCACCGCACCGCCTTCCAGGGTCGGAGGACAGTCGATGACCACGAAATCATAATCCCGACGCAGGTTTGCCAGCTCCCGGTCCAGCGGCCCTGCCACCGCGAACACGGATGCCGGGAACGGCTTGCGCTCCGAACTCATGCGCGCCCATTGCCCGGCGGAACCCTGAGGATCGGCGTCGACGACCAGGGTCCGGCCGCGCCGGGCCAGCCCGGCCGCGAGATTCATCGTCAGGGTGGTCTTGCCGGTCCCGCCCTTCTGATTGACGACCGCGATCACCCGCGAGCTCATTATGACCCCCGGGTCATGAAGTCACCTCGCCGGCGAGGCGGTCGACCTCGAGCGCGAAGGCGCGATCCGCCTCGCCGATCGCCTCGCCGTCCCGGGCGTCGATGGTGATGTTCACGTAGGTCGTCCCGAAGCTTATGTTCGGGTGATAACCGTCGGCCTCGGACAGATCCGCGACCCGGTCGAGGAAATCCCGCGTCACCCCGTATCGATCAAAGGTGTACTGCTTGCTGATCGACACCAGCGAACCCTTGCCAGGCTCCCAGCCTGCGGGAACCACGTCACCGTTCTCGGCCATCGGAATCTCCGCTGCCGTTTGCATTCATTTGAGCATCGATCTCGCGCACGTGTTCCCACTCTTCGTCGAGCAGGGCCGAAAACAGCGCGGCATCCTCTCGGGCGCCGGTGCGACGGCAATACGCCATTGCTTCCTCGTACATCCGCACCGCGTCCAGCTCCAGCGCACGGTTGTACTCCATCAGCTGCCGCACTGACCGCCCCAGACGCACCGGAGCCAGCTGGCCGCCGGGCGGGGCCAGCCCGTAGTGCATCAGGCGGGTCATCAGGCGATCCGCATGCTCCAGTTCTTCCTGCGCTTCCCGCCGCAACGAGTCGCTCAGCTCCGCCATGCCCCAGAGCGCGGTCAACCGCGCCTGGGCCATGTACTGCTGGACCGCCGACATTTCATGCGCGACCGCCCGGTTCAGATAGCCCACGATCCGTGGATCGGCCATCGGCGTATCCTCAGCTGGCGGAGCCGCTGGCGCTGGGCGCGGACGGCAGGATGCTTTCCACTTCGGAATGCACGCGGGCAATGATGTGCGCGGCCACCAGACCGTCACCCACACGCTCGCAGGAATCGGCACCGGCACGCACGGCCGCGTTCACCGCACCCGTCTCGCCCCGAACCAGAACCGTCACGTAACCGCCGCCCACGAACTGACGGCCGATCAGACGCACCTCGGAGGCCTTGGTCATCGCGTCCGCCGCTTCAATCGCCGGAACCAGACCACGGGTCTCGATCATGCCCAGGGCCACACCAAAGTTTTCACTCGCCATTGCTATTTTCTCCCGGAGTTACGGTTACTTCGAAAAATTCGACGCTCAAGCGGCCCTGCGTCCGCCATCCAAGCGCCCGGTATCGGTCTGGTCCTGCCCAGCCTTGTCCTTCCCGGACGACGACGTGTCATCACTGCCGTCGTCCCAGTAGTCGATGATCCCGCCGATTGTCAGATCGGTCAGAATCGAATGGTCATCGAGCGCGAGGCGCGCCGCCGAACCGCTGATCGTGAACACCCAGTTGCCCGGGTACGCGCCCACCGGATCGACCGCGACCGCGCGACCGCCCTTCGCATCCACCAGCACGCGCAGGGACGCCGTTTTCAGGCCATCGACCCGACGGGTCACCGTCAGCTCGTCCTCCACGCGCATGATGTCCATGTCTTACTGCTCCTCCCAGTGATCGATGATCCCGACGATCGTCGCGTCACTGGGATAGGACTTGTCACCGGCCGCTTCGCGCGCCGCCGACGAGCCCACCACGATCACCCAGTCACCCGGAACGCAACCGACGGCGTCCACCGCCACGGTACGCGGCCCGCCGACCTTTTCCTGCACCACGAGCAGCGGCCGATGCCCCAGGTCGCGAATGCGGTTGGTCGATACCAGCGTTTTTTCTACCTTGCAGATTTTCATCTCGTTCCCGTTGGCCTCAGGCCTCCAGCGGCTCCAGTTGCGAACCACTGCGCTTGTCCCGAATCACCATGTGGCAGCCGATCAGCCCCTTTTCGGACAAATCGCGGTAGCGCTTCATGATCTCGTCGCGTACCCGCCGGCAGCGGGCCTCCACCCGCTCGCGCGAGCCGGGCACCTTGCGGTCGTAGCGGAAGTGCACCACTACCGGCACCGGCAGCCCGCGTTCCACGTTCAGTTTGCGGAACACCTTGTTCACGCCGACGTCCATGCTTTCGGCGCCTTCTTCCATGGTGTCCAGATGGGCGATGTATGCGAAGTTGCGCACCTGCATCTCTTCCACTTCCTGGCCCACAATGATCATCCGTTCGCGATGCCCCACGTCGGCGTAATGGCCACCGTGATACCGCGCCACGTAATCGAGCTGCGACAGGTTGTTCATCAGCAGCCGCGAAATAAACCTCAGCATGCCCTCGTGCGGCGCCCCGTTTCCGGTGCCCCACCCCTGCTGGTGGACCGTGTCCTGAATCGCGCGATACACCGCCAGGGAGGCATCTTGTTCATTCATGCCCTGCGTTTCTCGATACAGCGCGGCACTGTCCACAAACCGATACAGACTCATGCGCGTCTCGCCATCGGGCACATGGACCTTGATGGCGTCGGTGTCAGTGTCCACCCCGATCAGCAGGGTATCGACCGAAGCACCGCAACAATAGGTGTTCTCCACCGCCTGCCGGAACGCCCGGAGCTGGCGCAGGGCCGCATCCGCCGCCTCCCGCTCACAGGAAGCGTGGGCCGTACAGCCCTGATGGTTCGGGTCCGCACTGCTGTAGTGATACGCCGCCACCTTCAGGTACCGGCTCGGCACATCCGCGGTCGTCGGCCTTCCTTCACGAAAACGCAGAAGCTCGCGTTTCGTCCAGTGCCGAACGTCCTCTTCGATATCGAACAGGGCACCCGCGTAGCTCTTCACGCGGACCGCCATATCCGGCAGACGCAGAATGAAGCGCCGCAGACCCAGCAACCGTCCGTCCGAGCAAGGCGAGATATCCACTTCGTGGAAGTCGCAATCGAGGAACCACGCGATCGCCGATTCCGCCTCGGCCGCCAGATCATCCCGGCCCGACCAGTATTCGTTCACCAGCCGGTCGAACAGCCGAAAACTGCCTTCCAGGTACAGACGCCGGGTGTCCAGATGGTTGATCCACGCATCCTCAAGCACCTGTTCGGGAAGCCGGATACCGAGTTGTCGTTCCGCGAGGGACTGTGCCCGTTCCGAAAAACCCTTCTCATGCTGCAGCGAATGGATTTCGCGCAGGACCGGCACCAACTCCGAGAAGCGGTCACGAAAACCCTGTTCGAAGGCATGCAGCCGTTCGTTGCCCCGCTCGTCCGCCAGCGGATGCCCCGGCCGCACACCACCCCCCGTATCCACGGGGGCGTAACGGCCGACTTCACCCAGTGCCGGGGCCACCGACGAATCCGGCCCGACCGCCGGCGTGTGGTCGCTCCGCGGTGCCGAGGCACCCGGGCGACCGGTCACGCTCCCCCGCGGGCGCAGCGGACTCGTCTTGCGGCGACGACGTACGACCATGAGGTCCGTTCTCCCCGGATCAGCCGCGAGCGCCGCCGGACAGGGTCACCAACGACCCCGCATCGGTGCTGCCCGATGAGCCCGTAATCCGGCTCGGCGGTACTTCCTTGCGCTCCAGCTCGCGGTTACCCCAGGCACTGCTGCCCTCGCCCCGCGGATTGCCGCGCATGCTGACATTGCGGCGCGTGGAAAAACCTTCCGTGCCGGTCACCGAATCGCCGCGCTGCCAGTCATCACCGGTGATCGCCACGCCACCCCCGGCACCGTTAACGGTTACGCGTTCGGCACCCTGGCGTTCTTCTACCGCCGCCTGGGCCGCCTCGATCTCGGACCTCGCTGCCTTGGCCTGTGCCATGGCCATGGGGGCACCGGCGCGAGCGTGCGCCTGTCCATAACGGAAATCCTCGGTGCCGGACACCAGGCCCATCGCCTTGTTCACCGAACCGGTAATCGAACCGCTTGAACCATAAGCAGTCCCTGTCACGCGCCTTTCACGAGCTTCCCGGGCCGGCGACGGAACGCTGAAGTCACGCCCCGGCACTTCCGCGGCGGGCGTCGCCGCCTGGATGGCCGTGGCCGGATTACTGTCGAATCCCTCCGGACGCAAGCGAGGATGCAGGTCCCCGGCGACATTCGGGCAGGCCGATGCAAATTCATCCGCACCGACATAGGCCGAGCCGGAGATATCCTGGCAAGCGCCTCGTTCGGTACCCGTGACCCGCTCGTCATGGCCCGGCTGACTTCCGGAGATCGCGTGGCCCGGGGTGGAATGCCGTTCGGCGACCCGCACCTGGGCGGAACGGGATTCCTCGGGCGAACAGTACTGCTGGTACTGGTCCGGGCTGACATAGGACGTCCCGCTGATCGGCATGCAGGCGCCGTATTCATCGCCGGTCACCCGGGACGAGGGACCCATCGCCGGTCCCGACACCCCCTGCTGATTCCAGGTCCGGCTTGTCGTGACCTTTTCCGGCCCGGCTTCGGGCGTCGCACCGCACAGCGTTTCGTAATGATCGGATCCCACGTATTCCGTCCCGGTAATGGGCTTGCAGCCCCCGTATTCGTCACCGGTGATACGGCTGGACGAGTCCACCCGTGTCCCCGACACTTCGCCGCCGTGCAGGGTGTGCATCACGCCTACCTTGTGGACACCCCCGGCGGCCGGCTTGTCGCACAGCTCCTCGAAATCCGCCCGGTTATAGTACGGCGTACCCGTCAGCGACGCGCAGGAACCCGTCTCATCGCCGGTAACCCGGGGGCTTCGATCCACCGACACCCCCGTAACCGAACGACCGTGCGCGGAGTGCATCTCGCTGACGCGCGAAGCCGCCGGTTCCCCGCGGGTCCCGCAACGCTGAAACTCCTCGCTGCCCAGGTACTCCGTACCCGTCACGGGCTTGCAGTCCCCGTGTTCAACACCCGTCACTGAAGAGGAGCGCCCGACGTCGGTGCCGGTCAGTTCACGACCCCGCAGGGTGTGCATCACACCGGCCCGGGCCGGCGCTCCGTCAGGCTTTCCCGTGCAGGGAACCTCACTGTCGCGGGTATTCAGATACTCGGTTCCGGTCACGCTCCGGCAGGAACCCGACTCATCACCCGTTACCTTCGGACTGCGACCGACCGTTGTGCCGGAGACATCCTCGCCGCGACCGGTGTGCATCACGCCGGTGCGCAGAGTACCGGGGGCCGGACGGGTGCCGCAGAAGCCCTCGTACTGTTCCGTACTGAGATACTCGGTGCCGGTGATCGCCTCGCAACTGCCGCGCTCGTCGCCGGTGACGTGGCGGGACCGCCCCACCTCGGTTCCACTGACTTCCTGCCCGTGGCTCGTATGCGAATGGCCGACCTTGGGCGAATGGGCCTCGGGGAGGGTCCCGCAGTAGCGATCGAAATGTTCCGCGCCCAGGTATTCGGTCCCGGTCACGTCGTAGCAGCTGCCGGCTTCGCCACCGGTCACGGCATAAGTGCTCTCGACCTGGGTGCCGCTCACGTGCCCGCCGGAAAGGGTGGTCCCTTCCTCCACCTTGGCCGGCGCATCATCCTGCCCGGCCTGCCGCGGACGGCCGCAGGGCCGGCCCGGCTCGGACGAACCGCGGCCAATGCTGCACAGTTCCTGGCGCCGCTGACGCGCGATCTCCCGGGTGGTCATGCCCTTGCGCTGGGCCGCCTTCCACGAGCCCTCGCGCGGCAGATCGGAAGGCCGTTTGGTACCGGCCTGATAACGCCGGCGCAGCGCCTTCTTGCCCTGGCTCGCCATCGCGTCCCGACGCGCCATGCAGATGGCCCGCACGTCGGAGATCATGGGCTTGATCTCGCGATCGTTCTCGTCCTGACGCTGCCCCACCTGCTCGCACAGGCGGTCCAGCCCCTGGTCAAGCGCCTCTTCCGCACGTTCGGCGGATTCATCGGCCACCGGGGATTCCGGCTGCCGCGCGGCCTCCCGCGGCGGACGCGTCGGGCGCGGCGGTTCCGGGTCGCGTTCACGGCCACGCAGGCGATCCTCGCGCCGCGGTTCGGTCGCCATCGCCTTCTTGCCGTTCTGCGCCAGCGCCTGACGGCGCAGGCGGCAGATCTCGCGGCCGCTCATATTCTCGCAGTCAACGTCCTGGCTCTGGGCAAGGACTTCGAGCTGACGCGAGCGTTCGGAGCCGGCCCGGGCAAATCCGCCCGAACCGCGCGTGTTGCCCCGCCCCAGGGCCTTTTTGCCCTGACGTGCCATCTTCTGCCGACGCTCGAGCGCGGCCTGGCGCCCGTTGGAGGCACCCTGGTGGGCGCCCGGTGGCGGCGCGTCGGACCCATCGGTCTGCCGCTCCGCCCGCGGCTCGGTGAACCGGGGCTCGGGCTGCGCGGGCGCGTCGGATTCACGCGCCGATTCCGGAGCCGAGGGAGCCGGCTCGGGCGCAGGCGCCGCGGGCGCGGGGTTCTGACGAACCACCTGGGACCGCGAGACGCCCTGGTTCGAGCCCTTCACGGCGGCCTTGCCATTGCGGGACATGGCCTTGCGCCGTTCGCGGGCCAGCTCGCGACCGGAGAGGCCTGCAGACGCGGATGTCGGATTACTCATGGCACTTCCTTACAGTTGGCGACGGCAACAGTAAAACCCTGTATGGAATGGCCGGGCCGGCGACAGCCGACCCGGCCGCAGCCGGATCAACGGCCGCGATCGACCACGAAGGCCATGCCCAGGCTCTGGGCGTAGTTATCGTACGCGACGAAGCGCACCATCATGCCGGGGTTGCTGCGACGGCACTCTTCGATCTCCTGCAGCACGGCTTCCACCGACTGCTCACCGAAGAAGGGCAGCTTCCACATGTACCAGTAGGGGGACATGGCGTGCTCCTTCTCGGAGTACTCCACGGAGGGGTTCCAGCCCTGCGCGAGGCAGTATTCGATCTGCTTGCGCACCTGGTCGGCGTTCATCTCCGGCAGGTAGGAGAAGGTTTCGTACTTCTGCACCGGCTTGAAGTTCTGAATATCGGACATGTCGGTCATCCTGTGTCTGGTTCGTTCAGGGTGCGGACGGCGCCGCCAGCGGCCGTCCGCACTCGGGCGATCACTTGTGCTGGGAATCGAGCTTGTCGACGGTGTCGAACTCGAACTTGATCTCCTTCCAGGTTTCCATCGCAATCTTCAGCTCGGGGCTGTGCTGCGCGGCCTGGGTGAGGATCTCCTTGCCTTCGCGCTCGACGTCGCGGCCTTCGTTACGCGCCTGGACGCAGGCTTCCAGCGCCACGCGGTTGGCCGTCGCACCCGGGGCGTTGCCCCACGGATGGCCCAGCGTACCGCCGCCGAACTGCAGCACGGAGTCGTCGCCGAAGATGGTGACCAGCGACGGCATGTGCCAGACGTGGATACCACCGGAGGCCACGGCGAACACGCCCGGCAGGGAACCCCAGTCCTGATCAAAGAAGATACCGCGGGAGCGATCTTCCGGGACGAAGGATTCGCGCAGCATGTCGATCCAGCCGAGGGTCGCGGCACGGTCGCCTTCCAGCTTCCCGACCACGGTACCGGTGTGCAGGTGATCACCGCCGGACAGGCGCAGGATCTTCGCCAGCACGCGGAAGTGGATACCGTGCTTCGGATGACGGTCGAGCACGGCGTGCATCGCACGGTGGATGTGCAGCAGCATGCCGTTGTCGCGGCACCAGTTGGCCAGACCGGTGTTGGCGCAGAAACCGCCGGTGATGTAGTCGTGCATGATGATCGGCGCGCCGATCTCCTTGGCGAACTCGGCACGCTTGTACATCTCTTCCGGGGTCGGCGCGGTCACGTTCAGGTAGTGACCCTTGCGCTCGCCGGTTTCGGCTTCGGCCTTCTCGGTCGCTTCCTGGACGAACTCGAAACGCTCGCGCCAGCGCATGAACGGCTGCGAGTTGATGTTTTCGTCGTCCTTGGTGAAGTCGAGGCCGCCACGCAGGCACTCGTACACGGCACGGCCGTAGTTCTTGGCCGACAGACCCAGCTTGGGCTTGATGGTGCAACCCAGCAGCGGCCGGCCGTACTTGTTCAGCTTGTCACGCTCGACCTGGATGCCGGCGGGCGGGCCACCGCAGGTCTTCACGTAGGCGATCGGGAAGCGCACGTCTTCCAGACGCAGGGCACGGATGGCCTTGAAACCGAACACGTTGCCCACCAGGGAGGTGAACACGTTGACCATCGAACCTTCTTCGAACAGGTCGATCGGATAGGCGATGAACGCGTAGAAGGACTCGTCGTCACCCGGCACGTCCTCGATGGAGTAGGCGCGGCCCTTGTAGTAGTCCATGTCGGTGAGGAGGTCGGTCCACACCGTGGTCCAGGTCCCGGTGGAGGACTCGGCGGCCACGGCGGCTGCGGCTTCTTCGCGGTCGATGCCCGGCTGCGGGGTGATCTTGAAACATGCCAGGAGGTCGGTATCCAGCGGCATGTATTCCGGCATCCAGTAGGTTTCGCGGTAATCCTTGACACCCGCGGAGTACTTCTTGGCGGCCATGTGGCTTTCTCCTACGCGTTGGTTAATCGTGACGGTCGCCTAGGTTAGGAAGGTTAACCACTAATAACAAATAAATAATCTAGATACGACCGATTGACGTTCATCTATGGTTTCCCGGGAGCCGTCGTTTACAGGTTCCCGGAGATGGGGGGCACGCGACCTTTCCCGCACGCTCCCGCTGATGAGCCGCCCGCGATTCTAGCCGAAAACCCCGGACGGTGCATGCCAATGACGACCCGGTTTCCCTGAACCCGGCCGGCCGGCAGGCAGGCAGGCACACGCAGGACGCCGGCCTCGGCGGCGGCGAGGGGTGGCGAGGAAAAGAAACGGGGTAACACGAAGCGGAGCCGCCCGGGACGCCGGGCGACTCCGGGGAAGGGCAGAGGAGGATCAGGTGCCGCGCAGCTGCCGCACCATGGCGTCAGCGACCGCACGCGCCGACTGTGGGTTCTGTCCGGTCACCAGGCGGCCATCGACCACCACGTGTTCCGCCCAGTCGTCGGCCGTGTCGACCTCGCCTCCCTGAGCCTGCAACCGGTCCTGCAGCATGAACGGCACCGTCGCCTCCAGCCCCACGCCCTTTTCTTCGCTGTTGGTGAACGCGGCGACCCGACGGCCGGAAACCGCCGGGGTCCCGTCCTGCAGCATCGCGCCGACCAGGCATGCAGGGCCATGGCAGACCGCACCCAGCACCTTGTCATTCGCCAGGAATTCACCCACCAGTCGCTGGACATGCGGATTGTCCGGCAGGTCGAACATCGTGCCGTGACCGCCCGGGAAGAAGACAGCCGCATACTGGTCGTGCCGGACCGACTCGCTCAGGGGGATGGTGTCGTCCAGGGCCTGCTGGGCCGAGGCGGATGCGGGATCCGGATGGGCGGCGTCCAGGCTCCGCGGGTCCAGCGGAACCGGGCCGCCGCGGGGACTGACCACCTTGATTTCGTACCCGGCCTCGCGGAACCGCTGATAGGGAACCGCGAATTCGTCAAACCACAGTCCGGTCGCTTGCCCCGGGGCGAGCTCGTCGTGGCTGGTGGTCACGATGAGAATGGTCTGCATCATGATGCCGCCTCCTTTCCGTGCTTGTTGCCGGTGGACAGCCGGCGGGGCGACCACGTTCCCGCGGAAGGCTCAGCCGGTTCCGTCCTCATGGTCCGGCAGGGTGATGTTGAGCTCCAGGACCTCGCAGTCCCCCTCGCGATCAACGTTCATCTGCACCGCGTCGTCGTCCACCTCGACGTACTTGCGGATCACCTGCAGCAGCTCCTGCTGCATTGCGGGGAGATAATCCGGCCCGGAGCGTGCGGCGCGCTCGCGCGCTACGATGATCTGCAACCGCTCCTTCGCGACGTTCGCACTTTTCTGCCGTGGCTGCCGAAAATAGTCGAAGATGCCCATGGACTCAGCCTCCGAACAAGCGGCCGAAGAAGCCCCGCTTCGGCACGTCCACGAAACGCAGCGGACGGTCCTCGCCAAGGAAACGGCCCACGGCGTCGTCATACGCCTGTCCGGCATCCGATTCCGCGTCCAGGATAACCGGCTGCCCCGCATTGGAGGCGTTCAGAACCGCCTGGGATTCCGGGATCACGCCCAGCAGATCGATGGCCAGGATGTCGCCCACATCTTCAATGCTCAGCATCTCCCCGCGTTCGACCCGTTCGGGTGAATAACGCGTCAGCAGCAGGCGCCCGGGCATGGGATCGCCGCCCTGCTCCACCTTGCGGGTCTTGGAGGCGAGGATACCCAGGATACGGTCCGAGTCACGCACGCTGGACACCTCGGGATTGGTGACCACCACGGCCTCGTCGGCGTGGTAAGCGGCCATCAGCGCGCCGCGTTCGATCCCGGCCGGGCTGTCACAGATGATGTAGTCGAATTCCTCGGCCATCTCGCCGAGCACCCGTTCCACGCCGTCCTCGGTCAATGCCTCCTTGTCGCGGGTCTGCGACGCCGGGAGGATGTACAGGTTCTCCACCCGCTTGTCACGAATCAGCGCCTGCTTGAGGTTCGCGTCCCCGTTGATCACGTTAACGAAATCGTAGACCACGCGCCGCTCGCAACCCATGATCAGGTCGAGGTTGCGCAGACCGACATCGAAATCGATCACTGCGGTCCGGTGGCCCCGCTGGGCCAGGCCGGTCGCGATCGCGGCCGAGGTCGTGGTCTTGCCCACGCCCCCCTTGCCGGAAGTCACCACTACGATACGTGCCATGATGGCTGCGTCTCCTTGAGAATCGAGGGAAGCGGAATCCGCTCAGGACTCCGTGATGTTGAGGCTTTCGCCCGCCAGTGTCACCAGCCGGTTGTCGCCGCGCTCGGCTTCCGTGATGTCTTCGGCAATCCGGTAGTGTCCACCGATGGACAGCAGCTCGGCCTCCAGGCGGCGACAAAAGATGCGCGCGGTGACCAGCCCCCGCACGCCAGCCAGTGCGCGGCCTCGCAATGGCCCCAGTACGGTGATGTGGCCGTCCGCCAGCAGCTCCGCACCGGCGGAGACCGGAGCCGTCACCAGCAGATCCCCGCCGCGTGCGTAGACCTGCTGCCCCGAGCGCACCGGCTGATCCACCACGCGTGTCGCGCTGTGCACCGCCACCGGCGCCCCCGACGCCGCGGAATCGCGTTCCTCCGGGGCCGCCGCGGATGGATCCTCCCGCCGCGCACGGCCCTCGCTCAGGGCCACCTCGCCGGAACCGCCGCGGCCACCCATGGCCAGACGCGGCGGCAGTCCGGCGGCATCCGCCGCTTCAAGCGCCTGCGCCGCCTCGCCGTCCTGCAGCCCGATCAGGCGAAAGCCCGCGGCCCGCACCTGCTGCACAACCGCGCGCAGTGCGGCATCCCCGGCATCCGCCACCGGCTGCAGATCCAGCACAATGGGCATGTCGCGCATCAGATCGGGCGCCTCGTCGCGTCGCGCGGCGAGCATGTTGCCCAGGTTGTGCGGCTCGGCGTCGTGCACCCGCAGCACCGAGACCAGCAGCATGCGGCCCTTGAGTTCCATGGCCTGGACGGAGCTGGGGGAAGCGCTCATGCTCGGTTCCACGTTCGGAGGATGGTCGGGTCGGCGTCGCCCCGGACGGGGCGGAATCGCGCATTTATAGCGTGCCGGCCCCGGGTCCGGCAAGCCGGTGCGCCGTTCACCGCCGGCGCGGGCGCCCCGGGATCAGCGCCGGGGTCCGTGCAACGTAGTCGGCATAACCCGGGCGGGTCTCGTGCAGGTGCGATTCGAGGAGCGTTACTCCGGATACCCGCAGGATCAGAACGATCATCAGAACCGCCGACGGGATACCCCACCAGCCGCCGGCCGCCAGCGCCAGCAGGCCATAGCCCACCCACACCACGATTTCGCCGAAGTAGTTGGGATGCCGGCTGTAGCGCCACAGCCCCCGGTCCATGACCTCGCCGCGCCGCTGCGGATCGGCGCGGAAGCGGGCCATCTGCAGATCGGCCGCGGTCTCGAAGACGAAACCGAAGGCCCACACCGCGAGACCCGCCGCCAGCAGCAGCGGCTGCATCGACTGCGCACTGACCCCCGCCAGGACCGGGAGGCCGATCACCGCCACCAGCGCACCCTGCAGACCGAAGATCGTAACCAGGCTGCGGCGCGCGAAGGCCGCATCGCTCAGCTCTCCGCGCATCGCGGTGTACCGCGCGTCCTCGCCATGGCCCCAGTTGCGCCAGGTGATGTAGGCCGACAGGCGCAGACCCCACAGGACCACCGGCACCAGCGTCCACAGTCCCGCTGCCGGGAACCCGGCCATCCCCCACCACAGGACGCCGACGACGATGAAGCCGATACCCCAGAAACGATCCACCAGGCTGGCGTCGCGGCGACGCATCGCCGCGCCCCAGACCAGGGTCATCAGACCCAGCGCAGCCAGCAGCCCCCAAAGAAAAGCGACCGAAAGGCTCATTGCACGGCCTCCCGCAGCGGGCGTTCCAGCAGGGTATGCGAGACGAACCACTCACCCCCGCCGTCCCGGGCGAACAGCTCGGCGCAGGCCATGTAGAACATCCGCCAGCGCTGGAAGACCCGCGCCGCCTCCGCCGCGTCCAGCGTCCGGGAGAACAGCGGCAACAGCCGCTGGCGAGCGGCATCCTGGCGTTCCAGCCAGGCGTTCAGGCTGCGCGCGTAATGTTCGCCGCCCACCCGCCACTGGTCACGTACCCGCAGATGCTCCTGGAAGTGGTGCACCAGATCCTCGGACGGCATCAGCCCGTCGCGAAAGAAGTGCCGGGCCATCCAGTCCGCGTCACCGTCGGTCTCGAAGAAATAGGCACGGTCGCGATGGGCGAACACATGCAGGAAGAACCATCCGCCCGGGCGCAACCAGTCATGGATGCGACGGAACAGCTCGGGCCAGTTGCGCATGTGTTCGAACATCTCGACGGAAACCACCCGGTCGAAGTCGCCGTACGGAGGACTGAAATCGTTCATGTCGGCGGTGACCACCTCCAGGTTGGTCAGACCCACGGCGTCCCGCCGACGCTCGATCGCCTCCCGTTG
The DNA here is from genome assembly GCF_001995255.1 of Thioalkalivibrio halophilus. GTDB lineage: Bacteria > Pseudomonadota > Gammaproteobacteria > Ectothiorhodospirales > Ectothiorhodospiraceae > Thioalkalivibrio > Thioalkalivibrio halophilus. The sequence continues at coordinate 33,465 of NZ_MUZR01000023.1, forward strand.
AGTCGTCGAGTTGGATACCGCGAGGACCGTGGACTGCGGAAACTGTTCCGCCATCCAGAGCGACAGCGACCCCCAGCCGCAGCCCAGTTCCAGGATCCGCTGGCCATCCGCCAGCCCGGCGCGCTCCATGGTCAGCTTCAGCATCGCGGCCTCGGCCCCGGCCAGATCGTCCACGCCTTCCGGCCACCAGCCGGAGGAATACTTCATCCACGGCCCCAGGCACGCCTCGAAATACTCGGTCGGCAGCTCGTAATGCTGTTCGTTGGCGGTATCGGTGGACAGCGCGACGGGCGCCTCCCGCATCGCCCGCACCAGCGCCTCGCGCCGTGCACGGAGGGTCTCCGGCGACCCGCCACTCTCGCGCAACCGCCGCCGCAGCAGATGCCGGATCCCGGCACGGATGGCCGCATCCGGCAACCAGCCGCGCTCGGCCCAGTCAATCAGTCGCTCCATCGTCCCCTCCATCTGCCGGTGCCCGGGCCGAAGGCCCCGGTCCGCAACACCATGGACCGACTGCAGCCCAACCCGGTTCCGCGCGACCCGCCGATCATAACCCCGCCCAAAATTGGGTTTGACGTGACCCCGGTCACCTCTCGCCCCCCGACAGCGGTGATAGAGTGAGACCCAACGCTCAATTTCCACGTGATCATGGCCCAGACCTACCGAATCCCGCCCCGGCTGCTGCAGCGCGTCTGGACCCCGTTCATGGATGCGCTCGAGGAAAAGAACCGGGCCTTCATGAACGAGCTCGACGACCGTCTGATGGAGGCATCCGAGAAGGCGATCGACAGCCATCGCGCGCAGCATAGCCTGATGCTCTCGCGACGCATCCGCATGGCCAGCCAGCAGGTTCTGCAGCACTTGCGCACGGGCCTCGGAGAACGACTGACGCCGGATGCGCCCGGTGACGTTGCCGGCGAACTCGAGCTCACCCTGATGGACAACGAGGACACCGAACGCGAAGTCGCCCTGCGCAAGGTCGTGGCAGGTGCCCGCGCGGCCATGCCCCGGGAAATCGAGGCCCTGGAACAGCTCACCCGCGACTACTCGCTGGCACCCGCGCCGGAGTCCGCCCCCTGGCACCCACACGCCCTGGGCGAAGCGTTCCTCGAAGCGGTCGAAGCCATACCCCTGTCGGGCGAGGAATCCCTGATGATGCTGCACTGGTTCGACCGCGACGTGGTCCGCGACCTGCAGCCGGAGATGCAGGACCTGATCCACGGCTTCGGCGAGGCTGGACTGGCCGTCCCCGAACTCGAACCGGTAACCCGCTCGCGCAACACCGACGCCGGTGGACCGGCAACCGCCTCGGGGCCGGTCGCGGGCACCGCCCAGGCTGCCGCGACGTCCGACCCGGGCACGGCGGCACCGGAGAGCCACTGGGGCCAGTTCGGCTACGTCGTGCCGGCCGGAGAACGCGGCATGGTCCCCGCCGAGGGCGGAGCCATGCCGCAGGGCATGCCCGGCACGCTGGCCGTGGCCACCATGGTCCAGAACGCCCCCAGCCGCGAGTCGCTGGAACCGTTCATCATGGACCTGCTGCAAGGCCTGTTCGACCTGATCCTCAAGCGCGACGATCTCAACCCGGCGCTGCGCGAACCCCTGGCCGATCTGCAGCTGCCGCTGGTGCGCATCTCCCTGCGCGACAGCAGCTTCTTCCGCGACAAGCAGCACCCGGCACGCCAGATGACGGGGCAGCTGCTCAATATCGCCCTGCGCGTGGACCCCGACCTGGACCTGAAAGATGCCCGCGAACTGCCACTGGCACGGCTGGTCGCGGAACACGTCGAGCGTCTTCGGGGTGCCGGTCTCGACAGTGCCGACGCCTACCACAGCGCGCTGCAGGCCCTGCGCGAAGATCTCGAGCAGGTCGAATCCGAGATCGAGACCGAAGCGGCCGAAGAACGCCGCGCGGCGGAACACGAAGAGACGCGCATCGAGGTCTCCTGGCAGATGGAGACCACCGTGCACCAGACGGTGGAGACCGCCGGCCGGGGCCTGCCCGACCAGGCCCGCCAGCAGCTGATGGACGCCTGGGTCCCGCTGCTGACCGCCGAGGAAACCGCCCGCCTGGAAACGACCTCCGAACCCCGGGGCCGGGCGGACGCCGCCACGGCGGCCCCGATGGAGGACAGCGAACCGGGGTCGCCTCGGGAGTCCGGCGACTCCGCCCGCTCCACGGAGGCGGCCAATGCGGGCGGGACTGCCGACGAGGCCCCGACCGCGGACACTGGCACATCCACCGCCGATGACGCGCCAGAAGCTGACGACGGCCGGGAGTCCCCCGCCGGCCTGGCCCTGCTGGAAGAACTGCTGCAGCTGATGCGCGAAGCCCCGGACTTCAAGTCCTCGGCACCGCTGCTGGCCCGGATCCGCGGGTATCTGGACAAGGCCCCGCTGTCGGCAGAGGAGCGCGCCCGCATCAAGTCCGACCTGGTCAGCGCGCATCTGATGGCCGCCGGGCGCAAGCCGACCCACACCGAAGAGGCAAAACCGGCCGCGGAAGAGGAAGCCGCCACTGGCGAAGCCCCCGCAGCAGACAGTACCGACTCCACGGACACCGCGAGCCGCAGCGATCAGGCCTCCGACAAAGGCAGCGAACAGCGCACTCGCGAACACGGCCGCCGCAGCGAGGGCCGCTCGGCGGCCAGCCCGTTCGCGACCGCGGCGCGTCTGCCGGATGACGACCCGTCGCTGATGCGCGACCACGACGACGAGCACGTGGACACCGCCGACAGCCTGGAATCGGGCACCTGGATCCAGTTCACCTCGCCCGCCGGCACCCGGGTCACGCGCATGAAGCTCGTCTGGCGCGGCACCCACTCCGGGCGCTTCCTGTTCACCGATGCCGCCGGCCGCAGCAAGCGCCAGCACAGCCTCCAGGGACTGGCCCAGGAGTTCCGCACCGGGCGCGCGCAGATCATCCCCGAGGAATCCCTGTTCGATCACCTGATGGAGCAGAAGCTGGGCACGGAGGGGTCGGCCGACGCCACCGGCTGACATCTGCCGGCTTGCCCCCTCCGCCAGCGAACTCTTCGCGGCCAGGGCCGCTCCTACGGCCCGTAACCCCCGCCGCCCGGGGTATGGATCTCCACCGCATCGCCCGCTTCCAGCGAACGCCGGTCGCGGCCCTGCAGGCGCTCGCGGCGCCCGTCTGCGCGGATCAGCCAGTCCTCGCCCGCGGCCGCATCGCCACCACCACACAGCCCGAACGGTGCCACGCGCCGGCGGTTGGCCAGCAGGGTCAGTTCCATCGGTTCATCGAAACCCAGACGGCGAATGACCCCGTCGCCGCCGCGCCACCAGCCCGCACCCCCTGAACCCGCGCGCAGCGCAAAGCGCTCCACCCTCACAGGGAAGCGGCTCTCCAGGACCTCCGGGTCGGTCAGGCGCGAGTTGGTCATGTGGGTCTGCACCGCACTGGCGCCGTGGTGCCCGGGGCCCGCGCCGGCACCCCCGGCGATGGTCTCGTAATACTGGTGACGGTCGTTGCCGAAGGTCAGATTGTTCATCGTGCCCTGCGCGGCCGCCTGCACGCCCAGGGCGGCGAACAGGGCATCGGTCACCGCCTGCGAGGTCTCCACGTTGCCCGCCACCACGGCGGCCGGCGGCACCGGGTTGAGCATGCAGCCTTCCGGCACCCGCAGATCCACCGGATCGAGGCAGCCGTCATTCAGCGGTACCGGGTCGTCCAGCAGACAGCGCAGCACGTACAGCACCGTGGCGCGCACGATGGATACCGGCGCATTGAAGTTGTCCGCGCGCTGGGCCGAAGTCCCGTCGAAATCGATCACCAGCCGCGCATCTTCCGCCGCCCCGGGCAGATCCGGGGTCACCGACACCACGATCTCCGCCCCGTTGTCCAGCGCACAGCGATAGCTGCCGGATTGCAGGTCGGGGATCAGGCGCCGCACTGCCTCGGCCGCATTCCCCTGCACATGCTGCATGCTGGCGGTCACCAGCGCAGGGCCGCTTTCGGCCAGCAGGCGGTCCAGTTCTTCGAGGCCGCGCCGATTGGCCGCCACCTGTGCCTCCAGGTCGGCGCGGTTCTGCGCCGGATTGCGCGCCGGCCACGGACCGGACGTCAGCAGCGTCTGGAGGATCTCGCCATCGAACTGGCCATCGCGCACCAGCCGCACCGGCGGGATGCGCACGCCTTCCTCCTCCGGAGCTGAAGAGAACGCCGGCATCGACCCCGGCGTGATCCCGCCCACATCGGCGTGATGCCCGCGCGAGGCCACGAAGTAGCGCAGTACCGCCGGGGTCGCCGGGTCACTCGTGACACCGCCCGCGGCGTCCAGGAAGACCGGCGTCACCACCGTGATGTCCGGCAGGTGGGTCCCGCCGTTGAACGGATCGTTGAGCATGTACGCGTCACCCGGACGCAGGTCGTCGCCGAAGGCCGCCACGATCGCGCGCACGCTGGCGCCCATGGAGCCCAGATGCACCGGCATGTGCGGCGCGTTCGCCACCAGCCGGCCGGCCCCGTCAAACAGGGCACAGGAAAAATCCAGGCGCTCCTTGATGTTCACCGAATGGGCGGTGTTCTGCAGGGTGAAGCCCATCTGGTCGGCAATCGCCATGAAGCGGTTGTTGAAGACCTCCAGCCGCACCGGGTCGCGGCGCTGCGGGTCATCGCGCCGCTTGCGATCATGCGCCGCCGCGGCAGGGTGGTGCTCCAGCACCAGCGTGCCGTCCGCGGCCATGTGGCCCCGCCAGTCCGGCTCCAGGATCACCGTGCCAGTGGCCTCGATCACGATCGCCGGCCCGTCCAGACACATGCCGGGGCTCAGGGCCTCGCGGCGGTACAGCGGCACCTCGCGCCACTGCCCGGCGGTGAACATCGCCACCCGCTCGCCGGCATCCGCCGGAGTCCCGGCCGGGTCAGCCCCGGTTTCCGCGCCGCCACCGTCCGCGGGATTCTCCGCCCCCGGGCCGATCGCCTCCACCGTGGCCACCGCCACCACCAGGCGACGATCCGGCGGCGCAAAGCCGTAGCGCTGGCGCCAGGCCTGCGCAAACGCGTGCAGCATGGCCTCGGCCGACCCGGCATCCACCTCCAGCGTGGAGTCCGATCCCTCCACCCGCAGGTGCACGCGCCGGCGCAGCTGCAACTGCGCAGGATCCACCCCCTGCGCGGTGAGTTCGTCGCGGGCCGCGGCCTCCAGCTCGCCCAGCGCGACCTCCAGGCCGGCCACGCCGTCGCCTTCCAGCGGCAGTTCCAGGCTCGCCTCGTGCAGCGCGCGCAGTTCCGCCAGCCCCATGCCGAAGGCCGACAGCACCCCGCCCAGGGGATGCAGCAGCACGTGCCGCATGCCCAGGCGTTCGGCCACCCGGCAGGCATGCTGCCCGCCGGCCCCGCCGAAGCAGACCAGCGCATAACCACCGACATCGTGCCCGCGCTGCACCGAAATCGTCTTGATCGCGCGCGCCATGTGTTCCACCGCGATCTCCAGCAGGCCTTCGGCCAGCGCCTCGGGCGACGGCGTCTCGTCCTGGGTCGCCCCCACCTCGGCCGCCAGCGCGGCAAAGCCCTCCGCCACCGCCCCGGCATCCAGCGGCCGGTCGCGATCCGGCCCGAACACCGCCGGGAAATACTCGGGCCGCAACCGCCCCAGCTGCAGGTTGCAGTCGGTGACCGTCAGCGGGCCGCCCTGACCGTACGCCGCCGGACCCGGCTGCGCCCCGGCCGACTCCGGCCCCACGCGCAGGCGCATGCCGTCGAACCGGCAGATCGACCCGCCGCCGGCCGCCACGGTGTGAATGTCCAGCATCGGCACGCGCAGGCGGACCCCGGCCACCTCGCTCTCCTGACGCCGCTCCAGCTCGCCCGCCAGATGCGCCACGTCGGTGGAGGTCCCGCCCATGTCGAAGGTGATCAGGCGCTCGAAGCCCAGCGGGCCCGCGGTGCGCAGCGCACCGACGATGCCCCCGGCCGGGCCGGACAGCACCGCATCGCGCCCGCGGAAGTGTTCGCCATCCACCAGTCCGCCGGAGGACTGCATGAAGCGCAGCGGTACCGTCCCCAGCTCGGCGGTCACCTGACGCACGTAGCGTCGCAGCACCGGCGACAGGAAGGCGTCCACCACCGCCGTCTCGCCGCGCGGCACCAGCTTGATCAGGCCGCTGACCTCGTGGCTGGCGACCACCTCCTGGAAACCCAGCTCGCGCGCCAGCGCGGCCACCGCCTGCTCGTGCGCCGGGAAGCGATAGCCGTGCACGCAGGCCACCGCCAGCGCGCGATACCCCTCCGCCCGCGCCGTCTGCAGGCGCGGGCGCAGGTCCTCCAGATCGGGCGAGCGCAGCACCCGTCCGGCGGCATCCACGCGCTCGTCCACCGGTTCCACCCGGTCGTACACCGGGGCCGGCAGGCGGATGTCGCGCGCAAACAGCTCCGGTCGTGCCTGATGCCCGATGCGCAGCGCATCCTCCAGACCCGCGGTAATCACCAGCACCACCGGCTCGCCCTTGCCTTCCAGCAGGGCGTTGGTGGCCACCGTGGTGCCCATGCGCACCTCATGAATGCGCGACTGCGGGACCGGCTTGCCCGGCCTGAGCCCGAGGAGATCGCGAATGCCCTGCACCGCCGCGTCGGCGTAGGCCTCGGGGTGCTCCGACAGCAGCTTGTGCGAATGCAGCCGCCCGTCCGGATCGCGCGCCACGATGTCGGTGAAGGTGCCACCGCGGTCGATCCAGAAATCCCAGGCCCGCGTATCCGCGTGCCGGCCGCGGGCTTGTGCGTGAGCGTCGCCGCCCGCCATCATTGCGCCCCGAACCCGCCCACGCATCGCAGGGAAACGCAGACCCCCATGGATCCCGTCACCCACGCCAGTCTCGGTGCCGCCATCGGCGGCCTCGTCCTCGGTTCACGGCTGGGCCGCAAGGCCCTGGTACTCGGCGCGCTGGTCGCCCTGATTCCGGATCTCGACATCCTCATAGCTTACGGTGATGCGGTCTCCGATTTCACCCTGCACCGGGGCTTCAGCCACTCCATCCCGGTGCTGCTGTTATTCTCGGCGGCGGCCGCCGGGGTGCTGTCGCGGACCCCGGCAACGCGCGACATCGGCTTTGCCCGCTGGTGGTGGTTCTTCGCCCTGGTGCTGATCACGCATGTCCTGCTCGATGCCCTGACCACCTACGGCACGCAGATCCTGTGGCCGCTGCCGGTGGGCCCGGTGGGGACCGCCTCGATCTTCGTCATCGACCCGCTGTACACCCTGCCGCTGCTGATCGGGGTGATCGTCGCGGCCTTCTGGCGCTTCGCGCCCCGGGCGCTGGTGGCCGGGCTGGTGCTTTCCACCGCCTACGCCGGCAGCGGCCTGGCCCTGCAGGCGTGGCTGGACCGTCACATCCAGCCCGCGCTGGCCCAGGCCGGACTGGAGGAACAGCCCCGGCTGATCCAGCCCACCCCGTTCAACATGCTGGTCTGGCGGGTCACCGTCATCAACGGCGACCACTTCCACGAGGCCTGGGTCGGGATCTTCGACCAGCCGATCCGGCCCGATTTCGAGACCTTCCGGCGCGATCCGCACGGACTCGAGGAAACCGCGATGGACCTGGAAGACGGCCGGCGCCTGCGCGAATTCAGCGGCCCGTTCCTGCGCTTTCACGCGCAGTACGACGAGGACCGTCCGCCGCGCCTGGTCGCCACCGACATCCGCCTGGGCGGCCCCGGCTACTTCCCCTTCGGCTTCGCCATCGCCGAACGCGAAAACGGTGAATGGCAGCCGATCAGCAGCGAACGGGTGCGCGAGGAAGGGCCGCTGGACGACGCCCTGCACGCGCTGGCGCGGCGCGCCTTCCAGCCCGATCGCATCGGCTGCATGGGTGATCTGGCCGGGCCGGAGTACTTCGTGACCAATCCTCCACCGCGCTGCCGCATGCGCATGGGTCTCCCCGGCGCCCACCCCGGCGATCCGATCCGGCCGCGCCTGTAGAGAAACGCCGATCCATGTGCCCACCCGGAGACCGCCATGGTGGACACTCGCCCGGGACGCCCCCGGAGGCCCCGGCCAGCGGGATCTGCGAGCTGTGCGGGCGACACGAAGGCCTGACCCGGCACCACCTGATCCCACGCAAGCAGCACCGGCGTCGGCGCATCCGCCGCCGGTTCCCGCGCGCCGAACGCGAGGGCCGCCTGCTGCAGGTCTGCCGCCCGTGCCACGACCACATCCACCGCCAGTTCGACGAACAGACGCTCGCCGAACGTCTGAACACTCGCGAGGCCCTGCTGGCCGAGCCTGTCATCCGGCGCTTCGTGGAATGGATCGCCGAACGTCCGCCGGGTTTCCGGCCCCGCCGCTGACCCCTGCCCCCGACACCGGCTCTTGAGCCCGGCGCCGCCGCGGGGTAGCGTCTGGGTCATGCTGTTCTCCGAACTCACCTCCGATGGCCTCACCTATCGCATCACCGGGCATGCCCCCGGGGCGATCGGGATCAATGATGTCGCCTATCACGCCAGCCTGATCGTGCGGCCGCGCTCGCTGCATGCGGACTGGCCGGTGCGCGCGGCCGGCGAGCTGGATCTCGCGGCCCTGGAGCCGGTTCTGGAGGAGCCCCCGGAGGTCCTGCTGATCGGCACCGGCGAGGTCAGCCGCTTTCCGCCGCGCGAACTGCGGCGCGAACTGCAGCGGCGCGAGCTGGGGGTGGAGATCATGGACACCGCGGCGGCCTGCCGCACCTACAATCTGATCATGGCCGAGGGCCGCGACGTGGCCGCGGCCCTGATCGTGGAACCGGCAGAAGCCTCCGCCGACGACTGAGTCGCTGCCGAACCGGACTCAGGACCCGGGCAGCACCTCGTCGCCCTTCATTCCGCGCGATTCCAGAAGCCGCCGCAAGCGCTTGAGCGCATCCATCTGGATCTGGCGCACGCGTTCGCGCGTGACCCCGATCTCCGCGCCCACCGTCTCCAGCGTGGAGCGCTCGAAGCCGTGCAGACCGAAGCGGCGCACCAGCACCTCGCGCTGCTTCTCGTCGAGCAGGCCCAGCCATTCCTCCACCAGATCCTGGATATCCTGATCCTCGAGGATGGACGAGGGTTCCACCGCATTCACGTCGGCGAGGATATCGGTCAGCGAGCGATCGCCCTCCGGCCCCGGCGGCAGGTCCATGGAGGTCGAGGGTTCGGACATCGCCCGCAGTCTCTGGATCTCGGCCACCGGCTTTTCCAGGCGCGCGGCCAGTTCCTCTTCGCTGGGATCGCGCCCCAGCTCCTGGGTCAGCTCGCGGGCCACCCGCGCATGCATGCGCAGTTCCTTGGAGACATGCACCGGAATGCGGATCGTGCGTCCCTGATTCATCAGGGCGCGTTCGATCGTCTGGCGGATCCACCAGGTCGCATAGGTGGAAAAGCGAAAGCCGCGCTCGGGATCGAACTTCTCCACCGCATGCATCAGCCCGAGGTTGCCCTCCTCGATCAGATCCAGCAACGCCAACCCCCGGTTAAGATAGCGCCGGGAGATCTTCACGACCAGACGCAGATTGCATTCGATCATGCGCCGCCGGCCGGCCTCGTCGCCCTGTCGCGCGAGGCGCGCATAGTGGCGTTCTTCTTCCGGAGTCAGCAGGGGACGGAATTCGATGTCGCGCAGGTAGAGCTGGATGGCATCCAGCTCCGCGGGGCGGGCGTCACGCAGGGTACGGGGCCGCACCTGCACCTCGTCCTCGGGCACCCCGGATTCGACGGGGTCGGGGGCTTCTTCTTCCAGGGCGAACCCGCCACCCTCGTCCCGCTCTTCTTCCGCCGGTTCGTGCAATGCCGGCTCTTCCAGCGGAGATTCCGGATCCTCGCCTTCAGCGCCGTCGAGATCGACCGGGTTCCGGGGCTCTTTCATGCGTGATCCTGTAATTTGACTGCTTCGATTCATCGATCCGGAAGGTAGCTCGCCGGGTCAACCGGGGAACCGTCCACGCGGATCTCGAAATGCAGCATCGGCAGATCCGTCCCCGATGCGCCCAGGCGCGCAATTTCGTCGCCGCCTTCCACCGTGTCGCCTTCTTCCACCAACAGCCGGTCGTTGTGGCCGTAAGCCGACAGGAAACGCTCGTCATGGCGAACGATGATCATCCGACCATACCCCACCAGACCGCCGCCTGCATAGACGATCTCGCCACTGCGCGCGGCGCGCACCGGATCCCCGACCTCGCCACCGATTCCGAGTCCCTGTCGGGTGCTCGCGCTGTCGGAAAAACCCCTGACCACCTCGCCGTCGGCCGGCCACACCCACTGGCCGTCGCCACGCGGTGCAGGCGGCGGATCGGGTTCCGGCTCGGGATCGGGTGCGGGCGCCGAAGACGCCCCACCGCCGTTTCCGGACGCTTTTCCGCCGGAAGAAGACGATCTCGAGCTCCCCGCCGTCTCGCGCGTGGGTGCCGGCGGTGGCGAGGAACGGGCCGGACCGGTCAACCGCAGACGCTGGCCGGGATGGATCGTGTAGGGCGCGCCGATCGCATTGCGCCGCGCCACCGCCCGCCACTCCAGGCCGTACCGACTGGCAATGCTGTACAGGGTTTCGCCGCGCGACACGGTATGGGTATCGGGGATCCGGGACTCTCCCGGTGTACGCAGGGCACAGCCATTCATGGCCGCGACCAGCAGGGCCGCCAGCAACAGGGGGATCAGGCCGCGCAGCAACCCACTGTGCATGCTCACTCCAGGGCCAGGTACACCGCGATGGCCGCCGCGAGGACCCCGATTCCGGCCCAGCCGATGCGTTCCATGTAGGGTCGCAGGTGCCGTTCGGCACGGGGCCCCGCCCAGGCCATGAACAGGGCCACAAGGAAGAAACGGGCGCCCCGGCCCAGCAGCGACGCGAGCACGAACGGCAGCCACGCCATGGCCAGGGCCCCGGCGGTGATGGTGAAGAGTTTGTATGGCAGTGGCGAAAACCCGGCGATGAGGACCACCCATACCCCCCAGGTCCCGAACCAGTCCTCGGCCTGCGCGAGTTCGGCGGCATACCCGATGTCCCGGAGCCACGGTCCCAGCCACTCGAACGCCAGCCAGCCCGCCAGATAGCCCAGCACCCCTCCGACCACCGAGGCGACCGTTGTCAGCGCGGCCAGGTACCAGGCACGTGCCGGCGATGCGGCCGCCATCGGCGCGAGCATGACATCGGGGGGCGGGAACGGCAGGACGAAGGACTCGAACAGCGAGAGTCCGGCAAGGTAGCGCGGCGCGTAGCGATGCCGCGACCAGCCCATCACGCGATCATAGACCGGTTCGAAGAACTTCATCGCAACGCGACTCCGGGCACGTCGTTACTGCTCCGCGCCCGGCAGCATCGGGACGAACATCACCGCGTCGAGAACGTCCCGCACGAACGCCTCCTCGGTACGGGTGTAGCGCACCAGCTGCTGACGTCCGTCGGGGCCCTCCACCGGGGCCACCAGACGCCCGCCGGGGGCCAGCTGGGTCAGCAGGGTCTCCGGCACCTCGCGCGGGGCCGCGGTCAGGATAATGCCATCATAGGGTGTCTTCTCGGGCCAGCCCTCGGCCCCGTCCCCGTGGCGCAGATTCACGTTGTTGATGCCCAGCCGGCTGAGCAGCTCTCGCGCGCTGCGGGTCAGCGCCTGAATGCGCTCGATCGAGTACACCCGGTCGACGATCTGCGCCAGCACCGCCGCCTGATAACCGGACCCCGTGCCAATCTCGAGCACAGTGCTCACCGGCCCGCCCTCCAGCAGGGCCTCGGTCATCCGGGCGACGATGAACGGCTGGGAGATCGTCTGGCGGTGCCCGATGGGCAGCGCGATGTTCTCGTAGGCGCGGTGACTCAGCGCCTCTTCCACGAACAGGTGCCGGGGCACGCTGCGGATGGCCTCCAGCACCCGCGGATCGCGGATACCCTGCTGCTCGAGGATCCGGACCAGGCGGTCGCGCGCCCGTCCCGAGGTCAGCCCGGCACCCGAGGCGTCGCTCACCATGGTGTACCTCCCTGGTGGTGACCCCCTGGCGCAACGCCCTCCAGCCAGCGCCCCACGGTGTCGATGGCATCGTAACGAGTGAGATCCACCTGGATGGGCGTAATCGAGACGTAGCCCTCGCGCACCGCATGGAAATCGGTCCCGGGACCGGCGTCCTGCTCCGGACCCGCGGGACCCACCCAGTAGATCTCCCGCCCGCGCGGATCCTGGTCGGCGACCATCGGCTCGGCGCGATGGCGGTTCCCCAGGCGGGTGGTCTGCACGCCCTGGATCGATTCGAACGGGATATCCGGGACGTTCACGTTGAGGATGGTGGCCGCCGGCAGCGGGACCTGCCGCAGCCGATCCAGCAGGTCCAGCACCACGCGCGCCGCGGTGTCGTAATGCCGCAGATCGGTCCCCACCAGCGACACCGCGATCGACGGCAGACCGAGGAAGCGGCCCTCCATGGCCGCGGCCACGGTACCGGAGTACAGCACGTCATCACCCATGTTAGCCCCGGCATTGATGCCGGAGATCACCAGATCCGGTTCGTCCTCCAGCAGCCCCGTCAGCGCCAGATGCACGCAGTCGGTAGGCGTGCCATCCACTTGCACACCGGCGTCGCCCACCGATCGGGCGTGCAGCGGCCGCACCAGCGTCAGACTGTTGCTGGCGCCGCTGCGGTCGCGGTCCGGCGCCACCACCTCGACCTCGGCCACCGTTCGCAGGTGGTCGGCCAGGCACTGGATGCCGGGGGCATGGATTCCATCGTCGTTACTGACCAGAATGCGCATTCGGGAGCCGGAGGCTTTATAAGGGTCTTCAATATACTGGAAACGGCTTCGGGACATGCAGTTTCCTGCCTGTGCCGGAGCCTCGGAAAGCGAGTATCCTGCCATGAATTCCGGGGACGGTCCCAGCGATTTCGACGAGTTTCTGCGTGCGGTGGGCCCGGTACGCCGGATTCACAGCGACCGCGCGGAGAAGGATACGCCGCGCCCGCCCGCCCGCGCGGCCCAGCGCGACCGTGACGAGGAACAGGCCCGGCTCGACTGGATGAGCGACCCGCTGGAATTCGGCGACCTCCAGCCCGGCGACGAGCTGCGTTTCAGCCGCGCGGGCATCAGCCAGCGGGTGTTCCGCAAGCTGCGCGGCGGCCATTACCGAATTCAGGACGAACTGGACCTGCACGGCCTGTTCGCCGACGAGGCCCGCCAGGCGGTGGCCGGTTTCATTGACGAGGCGCGCGCGGATGACCGCCTGTGCGTGCGCATCATCCACGGCAAGGGCCAGCGCTCGAGCCCGCGGGGCCCGGTCCTGAAGGGGCTGACCGACCATTGGCTGCGCCAACGCGACGACGTGCTCGCGTTCTGCTCGGCACGTCCCGCGGACGGTGGCACCGGGGCCGTGTACGTCCTGCTCAAAAAACGCCCGGAGCCGTCCTGAGTTGCGCCGGTATCGCCGTGGAACATTAGCACTGGACGGCATGTTGATTTAGATCAAGTCCAGAGTTACCTTGACCGTTATCAGCGGATTGCCGCAGCCGCATGCCGCCCGGGTTGCAATCCCGCACGGGCTGCGAGACCATCCTGTACAAGCCTTGTACAATGAATGCATCCAAAGGCAACGGAAACTGCGACGAAGAGGTCCTGCTCATGAATCACTGGAAACTTGCCCCCATCGCCCTCGGCATCGCGGCCCTCGCCGCGGGCTGCTCGAATAACGGAGCCACGACGGCTTCCGGGGAACCCGCCGCGAACGAGGTCAGCGAAGAAGAGATCGAACAGCGTTCCATGGACAGCCGCGAGGCGATCCAGCAGTTCGCCAGCACCCTGCAGGGTGAACTGATGGCCGCGATGGAAGAAGGCGGTCCGACGGAAGCCATCCAGGTATGCAATGAAGTGGCTCCGGAGATCGCTTCGGACATCTCCGCCGAAACCGGCTGGGATGTCGGGCGCACCAGCCTCAAGCTGCGCAACCCCGACAACGCCCCGGACGAGTGGGAGCGCGCGGTGCTGGAAAGCTTTGACGCCGAAGTCGCCGCCGGCACGCCGGCCGACGAAGTCGCCCCGTCGCACGAAGTGATCCAGACCGAGGATGGCGCGCGGTTCCGCTTCATGGCGGCGATCCCGGCTGGCAGCCAGTGCCTTGCCTGCCACGGCGAGGACATCGATTCCGACATCCAGCACGCGCTGGAGCGTCTGTACCCGGAAGACGAGGCCACCGGCTACCAGGCCGGGCAGGTCCGCGGGGCATTCACCATCACCCAGGAGATGTAACGCTCTCCGAAAATGGCGATACGAGAAGGGCCGCATCAGCGATGATGCGGCCCTTTCTTTTTGCGCCCCGCCCCCAGAACAAACCGAATTTCGGCAGGGACAAAGGGACAGACAAGCGGCTTTATGACAATCTGTAAAGTTGACGGATGGAACCTATAGAATCGAAGACATGACGCGAACCATTGATGCCGAGCTGCTCGCCCTCGCGGTCGACGCCTCCAACGACGGAGTGGTGATCGCCGAGCGCGAAGGCCACGACAATATCCTGATCTACGTCAACCGCGCGTTCGAGGAGCTCACCGGGTATCGTTCCGAGGAGATCCTCTACCGCGATTGCCGTTTTCTGCAGAACGACGACAACGACCAGGATGCCGTGCGCGAAATCCGCGCCGCGCTGGACGAGGATCGCCCCTGCCGCGTGACCCTGCGCAACTATCGCAAGGACGGCTCGCTGTTCTGGAACGAGCTGTCGCTGACGCCCATCTTCAACGACGAAGACCGGCTGACCTACTACATCGGGATCCAGAAGGACATCACCGCGCGCGTCGAGGCCGAAGAACGCGCCGAACGTGCGGAGCGTCAGCTGGCCGGCTCCGGCTGACCCGCCAGCAACCCCGGAGCGACCCGGAGTGACCCCGGGGGTCACTCCCCGGCCGACGTGCGCATCAGGGCCTCCACTACACTCGTGGCATATTCTCCCGGGCCCAGTTCCAGCTGCAGACGCAGCACCCGCGACGTTTCCCATTCCCACTCCATGGATCGCGGCACCAGACGCAGCGCCCGGCGCGCGGCCTTCAGACCCTCGGCCTCCAGGCCACGGACCAGCACCTCGTGCTGCGCGGCCACCGCATCTTCCAGCTCGCGCACCTCGCCCCCGGTGCCCGGATCCCCGCGCCCCCACAGCGGCCCGGTGGGATGCACGTCGAGCCGCGCGGCGCGCGCCTCCAGCTCCGCATCCACCGTATCCGCGGTAAACACGCTGCCGCTGCCGTCCAGGTTGACCCGCTCGCCCGGCAGGATGCGGTCCCAGTCGCCGCGGCGCACGCGCTCGGCCAGTACCGCGTTGAACAGCTCCGCGCGCGCCGCGGACAGCAGCAGGCTGCGCTGATTGCGCCCGCGCGGACGCCGACCGCCGCCCAGCCAGTCGTACGCCCGCTCGCGGTTGGCATGCCCGAAGCGCTGTTCGCCGAAATACGCCGGCACGCCGCCGGCGCGGATCCGTTCCAGGACCTGCTCGGCCATGTCGCCATCGCCCTCCAGCTCGCGCAGGCGCAGGGTGAAACGATTGCCCGCCAGGTGCCCGGTGCGCAGCTTGCGGGCATGGCGAGCGTGCCGACAGACACGCAGCCAGGCGTCCGCGGCGATCGCCTCGCCGGGTTTCGGCACCGCCCATGACGCCGAATCCACCTCCGGCGCGCAGGCCACGCTGAACCACTGCCGGGTCACGGCATGACGATCCTTGCGCCCGGCGTAGCTGACCGCGCCGCGTCCCACGCCCGCGGACCGCGCGATCCACACGGCCACGTCCTCGGTGTTCAGGCCGCGCTTCTCGATCTCCAGCCACAGATGCTCGCCCGCACCGTCCGGCAGGGTAGCCGGAAGCTCCTCCACCCGGAAATCCTCCGGGCTCGCCTTAAGCCGGCCTTGCAGCGGGGCCTCCCAGGGCCACACCGGGGCATTCCCGGGCGCGGTCACGGGCTCGCCGCCGGTCGTGCCACGTCATCGCGCAGATAGACCGGCTGCGCATCCGCCGGATCCACCGCCTCGCCGCGCTCCCAGGCATCCACCGCCAGCAACGCCAGGTCAAAGGCGTCCGGCAGGGCATCGGGATCCACCCGTTCGTCGGCCAGCCCGCATTGCCCGGCGAGTTCGGGGAAGGCACGAAAGCCGGTCCCCAGCCCCAGCCGCTCCCCCGCCGGCCATTGCGCAGCCACCGCCTCCGGCGGCGCCACGGCCTCCGGTGCCGGCAGGACCCGCTCCCCGGCCACCGGGCACAGGCTCCAGTAGACCTCGCCCATGCGCGCGTCCAGCGCGGCCAGCACCGCCGCCGGGGCCGGCTCGGGCGCCAGTCGCAGACCCTGCTGGGCCAGCACCTGCAGCGACGACACCGGGACCACCGGGAAATCCAGCGCGAACGCCAGCCCCTGCGCCACGCCCAGCCCCAGCCGCACCCCGGTGAAGGCCCCCGGACCGCGCCCCACCGCCACTGCGTCCAGCGAATGACGGTCGATCCCGGCCTCCGCCAGCAGGGTCTCGACCTGGCCCAGTATCAGGTCACCGTGACGCTGCGGTGCCCGCTCCGACAGCGAGTACAGTTCGCCGTCCACCCACAGGGCGGCGGAACAGCGTTCGGTGGCGGTGTCGATGGCGATCAGGCGCATGCGTGGCGCTCCCGGGCCTGTTGCAGAAAGTCCAGCGCCGCCCGCGGGCTGTGTGCCTCGTGGAACGGCGGCAGGCTGTTGAGAAAGCGCTTGCCGTAGGGCTTGCCGTCGATGCGCGGATCGCACAGCGCGAGGATGCCGGTGTCCGAACCGTCGCGGATCAGACGGCCGGCGCCCTGCTTCAGCGCCAGCACCGCCTGCGGCAGGCTGAACTCCATGAACGGGTGCCGGCCCTCGGCTTCCAGCGCCGCGGCGCGGGCCTGCAGCACGGGATCGTTGGGCGCGGCGAACGGCAGACGGTCGATCACTACCACCGACAGCCCGGTCCCGCGGATGTCGACGCCTTCCCAGAAGCTGTGCGCGCCCAGCAGCCAGGGGCGTTCGGCCGCGCGGAAACGCTCCAGCAGCTCGCCACGCGACTGCTCCCCCTGCACCAGCAGTTCGCGGTCCTCCGGCAGATGCTCGCGCAGCAGGGTCGCGGCCTCCTGCAAAGCACGATGGCTGGTGAACAGGAAAAATCCGCCGCCCGGTCCGTCCTTCAACAGCGGCCAGGCCCAGCGCAGGCAGGCGCGGGTGTAATCCGGCGCGTTGGGATCCGGCAGCGGCGGATCCGGGCGCAGCAGGCAGGCCTGACGGGCAAAGTCGAACGGGCTGTCCAGACGCGCGGTGGCGACGTCTCCGGGCAGCCCCAGGCGGCGCGCCGCGTGGGTGAAGTCCTCGCCCACCGCCAGGGTCGCCGAGGTGAAGATCCAGGCCGCCGGGCGCGCCGCGCGCCGCTGCGCCAAAGGGCGTGCGGCATCCAGCGGGGTGCGGTGCAGGGTCAGGCTCTGGCGGAAACGCTCCAGCCAGGCGACCGTGTCTTCGGTATCCTCGCGCCACGCCGACAGTCGCTCGCGCAGCAGCTCGCAGCGCGCACGCAGCTGTTCCAGCCCGGGCGCCCGCGGCGCCGCGACCTGGAGGGCATCGTGCAGCCAGCGCAGCGCGTCGTCCAGGGCGTCCAGCTTCGGCCCCAGCGCACCCTCGGGGTCGGCATCCTCCAGACTGGCCCGCCCTTCGTGCCCCTCGGTCACCTCGAGCAGACCGCCCGCCGCGGCCTCCACCTCGGCCACGCGCTGGCGCATGTCGGTCATCTCCGGGGCATGCTGCTCCTGCTCGCGGCGCGTGTCGCGCGCCAGTTCGCGCAGGGCACGCGTGCTCAGGGCCACACCGAAGAACGCCCCGGCGATCTCCGGCAGCTGATGCGCCTCGTCCACGATCACCGCGTCGACCTCCGGCAGCAGCTCGGCGAAGCCCTCTTCCTTCAGTGCCATGTCGGCCAGCAGCAGGTGATGGTTGACCACGATGACATCCGCCTCCTGCGCCCGGCGCCGCGCGCGCACCACGAAGCAGTCGTCCAGATGCGGGCATTCATTGCCCAGGCAGTTGTCCACCGTCGAGGTCACCTGCGGCCATAGCGGCGAATCCTCGGCCAGCAGGCCGGACTGGCTGAGATCCCCGCTGTCGTCGGTGCGCGCCATGGCCTGCAGCTCCTGCAGGGTATGCAGACGCTCGGCCCGCGCGCCGGCGCCGGTGGCCCCGGCGGCATCCGCTTCCGCGACCTCCAGCCGGTAGTGGCACAGGTAGTTCGAGCGCCCCTTGAGCAGCGCGGTCTTTGGCTGATACCCCAGCGCTCCGCAGACCACCGGAAGGTCCCGATGGTAGAGCTGGTCCTGCAGGGTTTTGGTGCCGGTGGAGATCAGCGCCCGCTTGCGCCGCTGCAGGACCGGGACCAGATAGGCATAGGTCTTGCCGACCCCGGTGGCGGCCTCCACCAACAGGGCCGATGGCGCGGTGGCCACGCCTTCCTCCACCGCCGCGGCCATCGCCTGCTGGGGTTCGCGCGGCCGGAACCCGGGGACCGCCTCGGCAATATCGCCGCCCGGGCTCAGGGCCCGCACGGCCGGCGAAGCGGCGGACTCAGACACGTTCGCCCCCGAGCGCGCGCAGGGCTTCGCGCGCCTCGCGCGCGCCCTCCGTATCGTCCCGGCCCTCGCGGGCCTGCAGGATCACGGTCCAGTTCTCCCGTTGCAGGTCACGGTCGTTCCCGGCCATGCCCAGCGAACGCTGCGCCAGCCGCTCGGCCTGATCGAAGTTACGCTGTTCCAGTCGCACCACAGCCAGGCGCTGCCACAGCCGGGCATCCCGCGGCGCGATGCGCAGGGCCCGCTCCAGCAACTGGCCGGCGCGCGCCAGCTCGGCATCCGCGCGCGCCTGTTCGGCGCGCTGCGCCAGACCCGATGCTGCGCTGTCCACCCCGGCGGCCAGCTCCGGATCCTCGGCCGCCCCGGGCTCGACCTCCAGGACCTCGGGCTCGGGCACATCGGTCGCGGGTTCCTCCGGCGCGGGACGCGGCTCCGGGGTCGCGCAGCCGGCCAGGATCGCGAGCACGGCACAGCCGGCCAGCAGCCGCACGGCGCGCGGGGTGCGGTGCACGGAATGTTCGCCTTGTCGCAGCTTCATCATCATCGGATATACCCGCTCAATCCTGATTGCGGAACATGCGGCCGAACCAGCCGGCGGCGTCGCCGTCCGCCTCGCCCTCGCACTCGGCCACCGCCTCCGGGGCCGAATTCTGCCAGAACGGCAGCCGCCTGACGCGTTCGCAGGCGTGATCTTCGTCCACGATCCGTGCCGCGGAGTCGAGGTCGATCTCGTGATATTCGATGGAAGGATGCCGACCCTCCTCGATCGATCCACCCGGCAGCTCCCCCATGATGCCGGCCCATACCGGAGCCGCCCCGGAACCACCGGTCAGGCCGGTCGCCCGATTGTCGTCCATGCCCAGCCAGACCACACCCACATGGCGATCGTCGTATCCGGCAAACCAGGCATCGCGAAAATCATTGGTGGTCCCTGTCTTGCCCGCCAGGCGGCGCTGCGGCAGGCGCTGACCAATCGCGCGACCGGTGCCGTCCACCGTCACGTCATGCAGGGCCTCGCCGAGCAGACGTACGGCGCCGTCCGGCACCGCGCCGCGCAGTTCCAGACCGTAGTGCGACAGGACCTCGTCGTCGGCATCCAGGACGTCACGGATCGCGCGCGTGCCGGTGGCATAACCGCCGCTGGCCAGCCCCTGATAAAGCCCCGCCACCTGCAGCGGGGACAGCTCCAGTGCGCCCAGCGCCAGCGACGGGTTGGGGGCCGGGGTGGCCTGCAGCCCGAAGGTCTGCAGGATATCCACCAGCTGAGAAACCCCGATGCGATCGGCCAGGCGCACCGTGGGCACGTTGTAGGACTGTACCAGGGCCTCCCAGGCCGTGACCTCGCCACGGTGTTCGCGGTCGAAATTGCGCGGGGTCCAGGGTTCCCCGTGCGCCAGCTGCAGGGTCACCGGCCGGTCCTCCAGCAGGCTCGCCAGGGTATAGCGCCGGGGGTTGGTCAGCGCCGCGAGGTAGACGAACGGCTTGACCAGCGAACCGATCTGGCGGCGCGCCTCCACCGCGCGGTTGAACCCCGGATACGCCGGGTTGCGGTCCCCGACCAGCGCCAGCACCTCGCCGGAGCGCGCGTCGGTCACCACCGCAGCGGCCTGCAGCTCCTCCGCATGTTCGCCCGCCCGCGGGGCCACCGCCGCCACCTCTTCGCGCACGCGCTCCTCCACCGCCAGCTGGATCACCGGATCCAGCGAGGTAAAGATCCGCAGCCCGTCGGAGCGCAGGTCCTCGTCGGCGTATTCGGCGCGCAGCTCGCGGCGCACCAGATCGAGGAATGCGGGGAAGCGGCTGCCGCCGGGCATCGCCGGCGAGACATCCAGCGGCATGCCACGAGCCGTCGCCACGGTGTCCGCGTCCGCCAGGCCCGTCTCGTGCATCGCGTTCAGCACGCGGTCGCGCCGGGCCCGGGCCCGCTCCGGATGGCGGCGCGGGTCGTAGTAGCTGGCCCCGCGCGCCAGCCCCACCAGCAGGGCCAGCTGATCCAGGCGCAGTTCGTTCAGCGGACGCTGGTAATAGAACCGGGCCGCCTGCCCGAAACCATGGATGGCACGTTCGCCGGCCTGCCCGAGAAACACCTCGTTGACATAGGCTTCGAGGATGGCTTCCTTGGAGTAGCGATGCTCCAGGATCAGGGCCATCACCGCCTCGTTCAGCTTGCGCGACAGGGTCTGTTCGCGGGTGAGGTAGAAGTTCTTGACCAGCTGCTGGGTCAGCGTACTGCCTCCCTGCACCGTGCGGCCGGCGCGCAGATTGGCCCAGGCCGCCCGGGCGATACCGGCCGGGTCCACCCCGCGATGTGACATGAAACGCCGGTCTTCGATCGCGATCAGGGCACCGATCAGCGCCGGCGGGACCTCGTCGAGATCCACCACCACGCGGTCTTCACCGTGCGTCGGGTAAATACTGCCGATCAGCAGCGGCTCCACCCGCATGAGGTCGACCGCCGCGCCCGTGTCGCGATCCGTGATCGAGCGCACATGGCCACGGTCCATCTGCACCCGCACCGAACGCGCCGGCTCGGGCCCGTCGCCAAAAGTGAACGGGCGCGTGGTCAGGGCCACCGTGCCGTCGTTGACCTCGTATTCCCCGGCCCGGGCGCCCTTTCCGCTGCGCTGATAATTCAGCGCCTCCAGCTCCGTCACCAGGCGCTCACGATCCAGGCGCCGACCGGGATACAGCTCCAGCGGCCGTGCATACACCCGGGCCGGCAGGGCCCAGCGCTGACCTTCGAACTGGGCGCGGATCTCGCGATCCAGGTTCTGCACATACAGCACACCCACGCCGGCACCGGCCAGCAGCAGACCGAGCAGGGTCCAGGTGCCGGCACGCAGCACGCGACGCAGCCGGCCGCCGGCGGGGCGGCGCTTGCGCGAAGATCGGGAGCGGGAGGAACGCGGCATGGCTCTCGCGGTCTGCAACAGGGATGGGTGAACACGGGCATCTCGCCCGCAACTCGCGCAATGATAACCTGACCCGGGGCAACATTGATGGAGGCCGCATGACCGCGCTGGACGAGCAGCACCGCATTCTCACCCGACTGATCGAGAGCGGGGCGTTCCCCGATGGCGGTCCGGCCGAACGGATCCGGCGCATCGAAACGCACATCTCCACGGTGATCCTGGCCGGGGACTGGGCGTGGAAATTCAAGAAGCCGCTGGACCTGGGCTTCCTCGACTTTTCCACCCTGCAGGCGCGCCGCCATTTCTGCGAGACGGAGCTCGAGATCAACCGCCGGCTGGCGCCGGAGATCTACCACGAGGTCGTCAGCATCAATGGCGATCCCGAACACCCGGTGATCAACGGGACCGGCGAAATACAGGAATACGCGGTACGCATGCGCCGCTTCGACCGCGACCGCCAGCTCGACCGGCTGCTGGAGGGCGGCGCCCTGCCACCCGAGGCGATGGACGAGCTGGGCCGCTACATCGCCCGCTTCCACGAGAGCGTGGAACGCACCGGCCCGGAATCCGCCCACGGCACCCCCGAGGCCGAGGCCGCGCCGATGCGCGAAAACTTCCCCAGCCTGTTCGAATCCGCCCAGCAGCCCAGTGAACGCGAGCGGCTGCAGCGCCTGCAGACGTGGACCGAAAAGGAGCTGGACCGCCTGCGCCCGCTAATGCAGGCGCGCCATGACGGCGGCCACGTCCGCCACTGCCACGGCGATCTGCATCTGGGCAACATGGTCTACATCAAAGCCGGGGACGAAGCCGGCGGCGAGCGCCCGGTGGCCTTCGATGCGATCGAGTTCGACCCGGAGCTGCGCTGGATCGATGTCATTTCCGAAATCGCCTTCACCACCATGGACCTGCTGGCCCGCGAGCACCCGGCGCATGCCTGGCGGCTGCTGAACGCCTGGCTGGAAGAACGCGAGGATTTCGACGGACTGGCCCTGCTGCCGCTGTACCAGGTCTACCGTGCGCTGGTGCGGGCCAAGGTCCAGGGCATCCATGCCGCCGAACCCAGCCTGCCCTCGGACGAGAAGGCCGCCCACCAGGCCGAGATGGGGCGTTACCTGGCGCTGGCGGAACGCCTGACCGAACCGCAGCAGCCCCGCCTGGTCCTGATGCACGGAGTGTCAGGGTCGGGCAAGACCGTGATCAGCACCCGCGTCCTCCAGGCCCTGGGCGCGGTGCGCCTGCGCAGCGACGTCGAACGCAAACGCATGACCGATGCCGTCTCCTACAGCGAAGATGCCCGCGCGCGGATCTACGACCACCTGCTGGAACGTGCCGGGGAACTGCTGGAGCTGGAACATACCGTCATCGTCGACGCGACCTTTCTCGAACGCGGCCAGCGCGAGCCGTTCCGCGAGCTCGCCGCGCGCATGGAGGCCGGCTTTGCGGTCGTCGCCTGCCACGCCGACGAAAACCTGCTGCGCGAACGCCTCGAGGCCCGGGCCGCGCAAGGCCGGGATGCCTCGGACGCCGACGTGGAGGTCATGCAGCAGCAGCGCCCGCGCCAGGAATGGCCCGGCGCCGACGAGCATGCCGTGGAAGCAGGCCCCGCACAGCCCCTGGATGTCGAGCTCCTGGCAAAGCGGCTGGAACGACCGGCGTGACGGCAGTCAGGTCATTTGACGTACAATGGCGGGACCATCGGTCATCCGCGAGCCACACAGGAGCCACCTCATGTCCGGATTCCGCAACAAGACCCGCCAGGCTGCCCGCCGTGTCACCGCCGGATTGCCCGCGCTGGCCATGACGGCCGCGCTGGCCTTCCCCCTGCCCGCCCTGGCCTACGAGGTCGTCGAGGAGAGCGAGGAGCGCGTAATCTACAGCGTCGAAGGGGACTTCGACCACTATTTCGAGATGGTCGAGTTCGCCATCGAAACCGAAGGGCTGGTGATCAACAACGTCGGCCACATCGCCGACATGCTGGACCGCACCGCCGGCCAGGAATCGGGCGAGGGCATCTACCTGAACGGCCGCTCGGTGGATTTCTGCTCGGCCACCTATTCGCGCGCGACCATGGAAGCAGACCCGCACAACATCACGTTCTGCCCCTACGTCATCGCCATCTACGAACTGTCCGCGGAACCGGGCACGATCTACATGAGCTATCAGCGCGTGCCGCAGATCGGCGACGAGGCCTCGCAGGAGTCCCTCGGCGACGTCAACGAACTGGTAGACCGGATCGTTACCGAAGCCCTGATGTTCTGAGCCGGCCGGATCAGCCCGGCCGGACGGAGGCCAGTGCCGCCACCCGGCCGGGCGCCCGCAGCCAGGCTTCGGCCCGGTCCACGGGCAGCCCCGGGCTGTACAGGAACCCCTGGCCGACATCACAGCCGTGGGCGTTCAGCCACGCCGCCTGGGCCGCCGTCTCGACGCCCTCGGCGATCACCTCCAGATGCAGATTGCGCGCCATCGCGATGATGGTCGCAGCAATCCAGCGCCCCCGGCCCTCGCGGTCCACCTGATCCACGAAACTCCGGTCGATCTTGAGCACGTCCAGCGGGAAGTCCTGCAGGGCCGCCAGAGACGAATAGCCGGTGCCGAAGTCGTCGATCGCCAGGCGCACGCCCAGCGACTTCAATCCCTTGAGCCGGGAAACGGCCCGATCACCCTGGCTCATGATGGCGGTTTCGGTCACCTCCAGTTCCAGCTGTTCCGCCGGGAAACCCGTCTCCGCCAGGATCTCGCCGACCCGGCGCACGAGCCGGGTACTGCGCAGCTGCACGGGCGACAGGTTCACCGCCACCACCAAGTCGCCGCGCACCTCCCGCAGCAGCCGCACGCCCTGTCTGCAGGCCTCGCGCAGCACCTGTTCACCCAGGGGAACGATCAGGCCCGTCGCCTCGGCGACCGGGATGAAGCGATCGGGCGTGATGCTCTCGCCCTGCAGGGTCTCCCAGCGCGCCAGGCACTCCACGCCGGTGGGCACGCCGTCGCTCAGCCGCACCTGCGGCTGAAAATGCACCTGGAGCTCCCCGGTCCCGCTCGACAGCGCCCCGCGCAAGTGGCTTTCCAGTTCCAGCCGCTCACTGGCCGCCCGCGTCAGCTCCGCCTCGTAGAAGCTCCAGGTCTCGCGTCCGTTTTCCTTGGAATGGAACATGGCCGCGTCGGCGTGCTGGATCAGCGTGGTGGCCGTATCGCCATCCTCGGGGAAACGCGCAATACCGATGGAGGCGTTGAGATGCACGCTGCGCCCGCTGTCCAGCAGCACCGGCGTATCCAGAGCCGCCAGCAACTCGCGCGCCACTTCGCCCAGCGATCCGCTATCCCCGGCACGCTGACTGACCACCATGAATTCATCGCCACCCAGCCGGCCAAGGATATCGGGCGGGCGCACCGACTCTGCCAGACGGCGGGCGATGTCCACCAGCACCTCGTCACCGGCCGGATGGCCCAGGCTGTCGTTCACGTCCTTGAAGCGATCCAGGTCCAGGCTCAGCACGCCCAGCCCGCGGCTCTCCGCGCGCGCCTCTTCCACCGCGTGCGACAGCAGCGAATGCAGCCGCGTCCGGTTGGGCAGGTCGGTCAGCGGATCGTGTTCGGCCAGATAGTTGAGCTCGCTCTCGGAGCGCTTCAGCTCGGTCATGTCGGTGATGGTGCCGGCGTAGCAGATAGGCTGCCCGCTCTCGTCGACGACCACCGAGAGACTCAGCCATTCGGGATACACCGTGCCGTTCCGGCGGCGGTTCCACAGCTCGCCGGACCAGTAACCGGTACGCTCCAGCTCCTGCCACATGGCGCGATAGAAATCGGCGTCGTGGTAGCCCGACTGCAGGATGCGCGGATTCTGTCCCAGCACCTCGGACTCGGGATAGCCGGTGATCTCGGTGAACGCCGGATTCACCGCGATGATGCGCGAGGACAGGTCGGTGATGACGACGCCGTCCCGGGTGCTGCGAAACACCGCCTCCAGCCGGCGCAGGCCCACCACGGTCTCGCGCCGCGCCAGCGCGGCCCCCAGGCTGCTGGCAAAGATGCGCGCCACGCTCACGTCGGTGGCGCTCCAGTTGCGTGCGCGCACCACCGCGTCCACTCCCACGAACCCGCGATACTCCCCTTCCAGGAACACCGGGGCCAGCAGCAGCGACTGCAGCCCCTGATTCTGCAGCAGTGCCTGTTCCTCCACGGGGAACTCCGCCCGGGTGCCGGCGACCACTTCGCCGTCCTGCAGGTACTCGGACCAGCGCGCGGGCAGACTGTCCAGCGAAAGGTTGCGCAGGGCGGGCGGTCGCACCGGCGCGGCCGGGTCGCCGCGCAACCAGTAATGGCGGTGCGTCTCGCGATTCGCCCGGCCCGGCTCCTCCGCAGCCATGACCACGACCCAGGCGCGGTCCGCAGCGAGGGTCTCGCCCAGCCGGCCCAGGAGGGAATTCATGACCCGATCCGGGGACTCCGCCTGCAGCAACGCCAGCGTCATGCGCGCCGAACTCTGCAGGGCCCGATCGCGCTGATCCAGTGCCTGCGCCGCGTGCAGCTTCTGCACCGCCAGACCGGCCAGCTGGGTGAACTCGTCGATCAGCCCCCGTTCTTCGTCGCGCGGCTCGCGCGCCTCGTTCAGGTAGGTGGCCAGCGTGCCCAGCACGTGCCCGTCGTCATCAAAGAACGGGAACGACCAGCAGGCCTGCAGCCCCGCGGCCTCCATCGGTGCCTGCAGCCCGTCCCACCAGGGATGGGCGGCGACCTCCGCCACCACCACCGGCTCGCCACGAAAGGCCGCGGTGCCACAGGAGCCGACACCCTCCCCCGCAGGCACGGGGCTGTGCAGCCAGGGCAGCGATCCCGGCAGGGACGGGGCCGCCACGCACTCCAGCATGCCGGTTTCGCGGTCGTGCAGCATGATGGAGGCCGAGAGCTCCGGCAGCAGCAGCTCCAGCTCCTGGATCACGTCGGCCAGGAAGCCCGGATCCCGCGTCCCGGTGGCCAGACGGTCCAGCACCCGCGCCCGCACCGCCGCCAGACGCTGGTCCCGCACGCGCCGGGTCACGTCCACCAGACTGCCGGAAAACCCCGCAGGACGGCCCTCGGCATCGGTCTCGGAACGCCCCTGCAGCTCCATCCAGTGCAGACCGCCCCAACGGGTCACAACCCCGATCGTCGCCTCCTCCCCGGTGCTTGCGGCCGCAGCCTCCCCCCGCAGCAAGGCCGCCACCGCCTCCCGGTCCCCGGTATCGACAAACTCGGTCAGCGGACGTCCCAGGGCGTCCTCCACCGAGCGACCGGTCATCCGGGTCCAGGCGGGATTGAGAAACGTAAGGCAGCCTCCGGCATCGGTCTGGAAGATGATGTCACCGGCGCTGTCGATCACCTGCCGGTAGCGATGCTCGCTCGCGGCCAGGGCCGCCTGTTCGCGCCGCAGCCGCCCGCGGGCCACCACCTGATCGACCAGCACCGGCAGCCCCTTGAGATAGCCCCCGCTCTTGAGCACGTAGTCGTCGACCCCCAGGCGCAGGGCTTGTGCGGCCAGTTCCTCGGTCCCCTGCCCGGTCACCAGGATCACGGGGATATCGAGACCCCGCTCCGCGCGTATGCGGCGCGCCAGCTCCAGACCATCCATCCCCGGAAGGCGATAATCCAGCAACAGGATGTCGGGGTACGATGCGTCGCCATCGAACCCCTCTTCCAGCCGCGAGAGGACCTCGTCCGCGGAGTCCACCACCTCCAGTTGCAGATGCGGCGCCGCGCGGGCGAATTCCCGCCGCGTCAGACTGACATCGAAGCCGTTGTGCTCGGCGTAGAGCACGTGCACCGTTTCCAGCTCCTCCGGCCGCCGGTGACGACGCCCGAGGGCGTCCCGCACACGCGCCGGCAGGTGCTCCAGGTAGGTCTCGTTCTTCGGCAGATAGTCGTCGGCCCCGACGCGGAAGGCGGTCACCACGGTTTCCTGTTCGCCGTGGCCGGTCATCACGATAATCGCCTCCTCGCGCCCGCCCTCGCGCAGACGCGGGATCAGGTCCATGCCGTTGCCGTCCGGCAGCCGCAGGTCGAGCAGCACGCAATCGAAGCGCGCCTCCTCCAGCGCCGCCCAGGCTTCGGCCATCGACCCCGCCGTGCGGATCTCGACCTCCGCCCCGTCACGGCTCAGCGCCCGACGCTGCAGATCGGCATCCACCGGATTGTCTTCAACGAGCAGAATCTTCATCTCGCGGGGACCTCCCTGAGGTAAACACCGAGGCCGGAGGCTGGTTCAACACGCACCAGTAGAGTTCGATCTGTTCGGCCACATCCATGAACCGGTCGAAGTCCACCGGCTTCACGATATAGGAATTCGCGCCGCTTTCATAAGCAGTACGGATGTCGGCGTCATCCGCCGACGACGTCAGCATCACCACCGGGATGCGCCCGCAGTCCGGATGCGCGCGCAGTGCCCGCAACACCTCCAGACCGTTGATCCGCGGCAGCCGGATGTCCAGCAGGACCACCGCCGGCACCGGTTCCTCGCCCCGCGCCCAGCGTTCCAGCCCCGCCAGGGCCTCCTCCCCGTCGCGCGCCACCGTCAACGGATTGGCCAGGCGGCGGCGACGGAAGGCATGGCGCAGCAGATCCAGATCCACCGGGCTGTCCTCGACCACGCAGATCGGCGGTGGCGAGCCCGGGTCACTCATTGGGGCGCTCATTGCGGCAGCTCCACACGGAAGGTCGCGCCCTCGCCGGGGCGGCCCTCGGCCTCGATCCGGGCGTCCAGCCGGCGGGCCGCGCGACGCACCAGGGCCAGGCCCACGCCGGTGCCGGGGTAGTCCTCGGCGCGGTTGAGACGCTGGAAGATCTCGAACATGCGCTCCCGGAACGCCTCGTCGAAGCCGATCCCGTTGTCCTCCACCTCCAGACGCACCACCGACGTCCGCCGCTGAGCGGCGACCCGGACCCGGGGTTCGTCGCGACCGGCACTGAACTTGAAGGCGTTCTCCAGCAGGTTGCGCAGGATCAATCCCAGACCGTCGGGATCGGTCTCGACTTCCAGTTCGTCCGGCACGTCGATCGCGGTCGTCGCCGCCGCCGGGTATTCCGGCTCCAGCGCGCGCAGAGTCTCCCCCACCAGGTCACGCAGCCGGATCCGGCGCTGTTCCAGCGGTCGCCGCTCCATGCGCGAGTACGTCAGCAGGTCGCCGATCAGTTCGTTCATCTGCGCCACGCCCTGGCGGATATTGCGCACGAATTCGCGCCCCTCGTCGTCCAGACGCCCGGCATGTTCCGCCTCCAGCAGCTGGCTGTAGCCCTCGATCCCGCGCAGCGGCGCCTTGAGATCATGGGAAACCGCGTAGGAAAAGGATTCGAGCTCCTGGTTGGCGACCTGCAGTTCCGCCGTGCGCCGCTCGACCCGGCGTTCCAGATCGGCGTTGAACGCACGCAACTCCAGCTCGGCCTGGTGCAGTTCGGTGATGTCCAGCGCCGTACCCTGCACCCGCCACGCGCCACCGGGGCTTTCACCCGGAAACGACGACGCGCGCTGAATGCCGAACCGCAGCCAGGTCTCCGGCCCGCGCCCCGGGTGTCGGCGTACGTGCAGGTACTGGCTTTGCGGCGGGGTACCGGCGGCCATGCCCCGCAAGGTGGCAGCCAGGCGTGGCCCGTCGGCGGACTCGGTGTCGAGGTCACGCTCCAGCAGCGTGGCCACGTCCGGTTCGGGACCGTCGGGCGGGCGCCCCAGCAATCTGAACAGCTGGTCCGACCACCAGAACCCGTTCACCGGATCGTATTCCCAGCTGCCAAGGCCCGCGTCGCGTTCGGCCCGTTCCAGCCGCTCCATCTGCCGCTGGCGCTCCAGCTCCAGCCGCCGGCGTTCGGTGACGTCCAGCAGCACCCCGTGGATGCGTGTCACACGACCGTCCGTGTCCCGACTGAGCCAGGTCCGGTCCTCCACCCAGACCGTACCCAGCACGGGCAGCACCAGGCGGTAGAGCTGGGTATAGCGATCGGGGCCGTGTGCGAGGTGCATCTGCACCTCCTCGACGATGGACGGCAGATCATCGGGGTGAATCAGGCTGGCGTAATCCGGGTCGCCCGCCAGCAGGGCCTCGCGATCCAGCCCCCAGTCCGCGGCATTGGGCGAGACGTAGGTGACCGGCCAGCCGTCACGCGCCTCCCATTCGATCGCCAGCACCGGCGAGTGATCGATGATGCGCGCGGCCCGCCCCGCCTCCGCGGCCGCCCGGTCGCGGGCGGCCAGCGCGCGATGGATCAGCACGAACAGCAGCCCGGCGGTCACCACCACGTAGGCCCAGCCCTTCCCGGTCTGCAGCCGGGACAGCCATTCCACATCGTCTACCAGCGCCAGCAGCGCCCGGTCGGAAAACCCGATCCACATCAGGCCGAGCACCAGATAGATCAGGGTGATACCCAGAGCCGTGATTGCGGCACCGCGGCGGATCCCGGGACTCGCGTCGCGTGTCATGCCCCCCTCCTTTTTGCGCGGTGCTTCCTTCCCCCAAGAATCCGCCGGACGGGCACACGACGCAAGACCCGGCCGCCCCGTGGCGCGGAATGTTATTCTTTGACGTTTGCGACCAAGTTGAACGACACGCCATGTTCAAGAACCTGGAAAAAGCCCCGGCCGGCCGCCGCGAGCCGCTCGCCGAAGTCCTGGAGCGCGTACGCTTCAACGCCGACGGCCTGGTGCCCGCCATCGCCCAGCAGGGCGACACCGGGGAGGTCCTGATGATGGCCTGGATGAACCGCGAGGCCCTGGAGGAGACCCTGCGCACCGGACGGGTCTGCTATTGGTCGCGCTCGCGCGGGGCGCTGTGGCGCAAGGGCGAGTCCTCCGGTCAGGTCCAGCAGCTGCATTCCCTGCATCTGGACTGCGATGGGGACACCGTGCTGGCGAAGGTCGATCAGACCGGCCCCGCCTGCCACACCGGGCGGCGCAGCTGTTTCTATCTCCAGGTCGAGGGCGACGAGGTCGCCGTGACCAGCGACCCGCAGGTCGACCCCGAGACCCTCTACGGCGCCTCCTGAAACCGCGACAAGGAACACCGACCATGGCCGACGCCAGCGCACCGCAGCTCGTCATCCACAACACCCTCGGGGGGCAGCGCGAGCCCTTCGTTCCCGCCGACCCGCGACGGGTGACGATGTATGTCTGCGGTCCGACCGTGTACAACCGCGTGCACGTGGGCAACGGCCGCCCGGTGGTGGTGTTCGACGTGCTGTTCCGCGTGCTGCGCGCGCTGTACGGGCCGGAGCACGTGGTCTACGCCCGCAACATCACCGACGTGGACGACAAGATCAATCAGGCCGCGCGCGAGAACGACGAACCCATCGCCGCGCTGACCGAACGCTTCACCCGGGCCTTCCACGAGGACATCGCCCGGCTCGGCACCCTGGAGCCGACCCTCGAGCCCCGGGCCACCGATCACGTGACCGAGATGATCGCCCTGATCGAGGACCTGCTCGCGCGCGGCCACGCCTACGCGGCGGACGGCCACGTGCTGTTCGACGTGACCTCTTACCCTGCCTACGGCGCCCTGTCCGGGCGCACCCTCGAGGCGATGCAGGCCGGGGCCCGGGTGGAAGTCGCCGACTACAAGCGCCATCCCGGCGACTTCGTGCTGTGGAAGCCGGCCGGCGAGGACGAACCCGGCTGGGACAGCCCCTGGGGCAACGGGCGCCCGGGCTGGCACCTGGAGTGCACCGCGATGATCCGCACCCATCTGGGCCGCAGCATCGACCTCCACGGCGGCGGCCACGATCTGGTGTTCCCGCACCACGAGAACGAGATCGCCCAGGGCTGCGCGGCCGAAGGCTGCGACGAACACGGCGGCCATTACGCGCGCTACTGGATGCACAACGGGCACGTGACCATCGAAGGCGAGAAGATGTCCAAGTCGCTGGGCAACTTCCGCCTGCTGCACGACCTGCTGCAGGTCTGGCCCGGCGAGGTCCTGCGCCTGGCGCTGCTGTCGCGCCATTATCGCGCGCCGCTGAACTTCTCCGAGGACACCCTGGAACAGAGCCGCAACGCGCTGGACGGCTTCTACCGTCTGCTGCGCGAGCACGCCGGGGTCGTGCCCACCCCCGCCGATGCGGCGGACACCCCGGTCTTCACCGCATTGCTGGACGATCTCGACACCGCCGGGGCGCTCGCCGCCCTGCACCGCATTGCGGATGCCCTGCAGGCCGCCGACAGCGAGGACGAACGCGCCCGCCGCAAGGGCGAGCTGCTGGCCGCGGGCGAACTCCTGGGTCTGCTGCAGCAGGACCCGGAGGCCTGGTTCCGCGGCGACGTCGCCGATGATGCCGAGCTCGCCGCATGGGTGGAGGAACGCATCGCCGCGCGTGCCGAGGCGCGGCGCGCGCGGGATTTCGCCACCGCCGATGCGATCCGCGACGAGCTGACCGCCAGCGGCATCGAACTGGAGGACACGCCGGATGGCACCCGCTGGCAGCGCGCCTGAGCGGGCTGTCCGCAGCGCCACCCGGGCACGCGCCCGGCTGGCGCTGGTTCTCCTGATCGCGGTGGCCGCCGGTCTGCCCGCGATGGCCACCGCCCACCCGCATGCCTGGATCGACCTGCGGGTAACCCTCGACTTCGACAGCGACGGCCGACTGGCCTCCATGCACCAGTTGTGGGTCATCGACCCGACCTACAGCCACATGCTGCTGGAGGAGATGACCCGCGACATGGACGGCGATGCCGGCATCGACTCGGTGCTGGAAACGGTCGGCCCGCGCATGCTCGACAACCTCGCGGAATACGACCACTTCACCGAACTCGAGGCAGGCGGCGAAACGCTGGACACCCCGCCCGCCGAGTCCCCCGAACTGCGTCTGGAGGACCGGCGCCTGCACCTGGGCTTCGAGATCCCGCTGGACCGGCACGACATCGGCGCCGAAGAGGATTTCACCTACCGCGTCTATGACCCCACCTACTGGATCGAGATCCGCCATGACCCCGGTGACGTGATCCAGGTGAACCGCGGCGACGGCTGCCGGGTCGAACTCGAGGAACCGCGCCCCGATCCACAACTGGTGCGTTATGCCGCCACCCTGGAACGCGAATCCCGCAGCCCGATCGAAGATCTCGGACGCCATTTTGCCGAGATTGCGCGCCTGGAATGTGAATGACATCGGGTTCCTCGCGCCATTGCTACGTTATAAAATAACGATATGATCCGACACGCCCTCTCTCGCAACCGCCGCCCGGGACGGGCCTCAGCGGTCCTGCTGCTCCTGCTCGGCATCCTGCTGCCCGCGCTCGCGCTGGCCGGCCACCCCCTCGGCGGCGGCCCGGAGTCCGACGCGGATGCCGATGCCACGGAACAGCCACCGCCCGCCGATGCCCCGGACGCTCGCACCGACGCCGGGCTCCCGGGAGGGGATGACGCCGGACCGCTGGAACGGCTGGTCGGCTGGGTCCTGCATACCCAGCGCCAGCTGCACCGCGAACTGACCCGGGGACTGCACGGACTGCGCGACGCGCCCTCGGCGCAGGCGGGCGCCCTGCTGATCCTCGTGAGCTTTCTCTACGGGGTCTTCCACGCCGCCGGACCCGGACACGGCAAGGCGGTGATCACCACCTACCTGCTGACCCAGCCGCAGAACCTGCGCCGCGGCATCGCCCTGTCGGCGGCGTCATCGCTTGCCCAGGGCGTCACGGCCATACTGCTGGTCGGGCTGCTGGTCGGCCTGCTCGGCTGGCTGACACGCGAGACCCTGGGACAGGTCCGCCACCTGGAGATCGCCAGCTTCGCCCTGGTGGGACTGCTGGGCGTCTGGCTGATGGGGCGCGCCCTGCGGCAGGCCTGGCGGCGCCGGGCAGCCGCCGCGCACGGGCATGACCACGGGCATGACCACGGGCATGACCACGGGCACGACCACGGGCATGATTGCGGCTGCGGCACCCCCCACCACGTCGACCCCGATCACAAGGGCACCTGGTGGGGCACCGTGCTGGCCGTGGGCATCCGCCCCTGCTCCGGCGCCGTGCTGATCATGGCAGTATCCGCGGCCGTCGGTCTGGTCTGGGCCGGCGTGGCGGCCGTGCTCGCGATGTCCGCGGGTACCGCCATCACGGTCTCCGTGCTGGCCATGCTCGCGGTCTACGCTCGCGACTGGACCCGGCGGCGTTTCACCGGCACCCGCGCCGCGCGCCTGGCCTGGATCGGGCCGGCCTTCGGCCTGACCGGCGGCGCGATCATCGCGGTGCTGGGCTTCAGCCTGGTGCTGGGGGCGGTGGCCGCGGGTCCGGCGATGCATCCGCTCGGCATGTAGGACCCCCGCCCCGCGCTTGCCCCTGCCCCGCGCCGTCCTCTACTTTGCAGGGCAAGACCAGTCCAGCGAGACCGCGCATGTCCAACCCCCGGGTCCACCCCGCGACCATCCGTCCGGAAGACGCCCCCACCCTGCCGGCGCTGTTCCGCGCCCGCGTGGCCGCGACCCCCGATGCCCCGGCCTACCGCCAGTTCGACCCCGAACGCGAAGACTGGAGCTCCAGCAGCTGGGGCGAGATGGGCCGCACGGTCGACCGCTGGCAGGCTGCGCTGGCCACCGAGGGCCTGCGGCCGGGCGACCGCGTCGCCATCATGGTCGGCAACTCGCGCGAGTGGATCGCGGCCGACCTCTCCGCCATGGAGATGGGCCTGGTCACGGTCCCGCTGTACACCGATGACCGTCCCGAAAATGTCGGTTACATCATCGGCCAGACCCAGGCGCGCGCCCTGCTCATCGGCGACACGGTGCATGGCCGCCGCCTGCTGGAGCATCTGGAGAAGATGCCGTCGCTCAAGCGCGTGGTGCGCCTGAGCGACAGCGCGGGCACCTCGGGCGATCCGCGGGTCCTGCCACTGGAAGACTGGCTGCAGGGTGGCGACCCGGCCGCGATCCGCTATCCGGAACTGGACCCCGACGCCCTGGCGACCATCGTCTACACCTCCGGCACCACCGGACGTCCGAAGGGCGTGATGCTCTCGCACCGCAACATCCTGGAGAACGCCTGGGCCTCGTCCCTCACGGGCCCGCTCGGGCCGTCGGACCGGTTCCTGTCGTTCCTGCCGCTGTCGCACATGATGGAACGCACCGCCGGCTGTTACATGCCGATGATGGTTGGAGCCGAGGTGGCTTTCGCCCGCTCCATTCAGCTCCTCGGCGAAGACCTGCAGACCATCCGGCCGACGGTGCTGATCTCGGTGCCACGGATCTACGAACGCGTGCGCGGGCGGATCCGGGCCGGTCTCAGGCAGAAGTCGGCGCTCGGCCGCTGGCTGTTCGAGAAGACTGCCGCCGTGGGCTGGCGCCGGTTCGAACACCAGCAGGGCCGGGGTCGCTGGTCCCCCGCCTTCCTGCTGTGGCCACTGCTCGAGCGCGTGGTCGCGCGCAAGGTGCTGGACCGCCTCGGCGGCCAGGTCCGGTTCGCCGTCTGCGGCGGGGCACCGCTGCCGCCTCCGGTGGCGCAACTGTTCATCGGCCTGGGGCTGCCGGTGCTGCAGGGCTACGGCATGACCGAGGCCGGCCCGGTGGTCACGGTGAACACCCCGGATGACAACCTGCCGGCCTCCATCGGCAAGCCGCTGAAGGATGTCGATGTACGCATTGGCGAAAACCACGAGCTGCAGACCCGCTCGAACTGCGTGATGCTGGGCTACTGGAAGAACGAAGAGGCCACGCGCGAGACCATCGACGCCGACGGCTGGCTGCGCACCGGCGACCAGGCGCGCATCGACGACTCCGGCCATGTCTACATCACCGGCCGCATCAAGGACATCCTGGTACTGACCAACGGCGAGAAAGTACCGCCGGCAGACATGGAGATGGCCATCGGCCTCGACGGCCTGTTCGACCAGATCATGGTGGTGGGCGACGGGCAGCCGTTCCTCACCGCCCTGATGG
The DNA here is from genome assembly GCF_001995255.1 of Thioalkalivibrio halophilus. Lineage (GTDB taxonomy): Bacteria > Pseudomonadota > Gammaproteobacteria > Ectothiorhodospirales > Ectothiorhodospiraceae > Thioalkalivibrio > Thioalkalivibrio halophilus. The sequence continues at coordinate 68,780 of NZ_MUZR01000023.1, forward strand.
TCCCCGAACCGGACGCCTGGCAGACCTTCGCCTCCGACCAGGGGATCGACCCGGCGACCGCGGGCGAGCCGCCGCGCAAGGTGGAACGCGCGATCCTCGACCGCATCCACCACCAGCTGGAGGACTTCCCCGGCTACGCGCGCATCCGCCACGTGTACGTGATCCACGAACCGTGGAGCGTGGAAAACGGCATGATGACCCCGACCATGAAACTCAAGCGGCCGGTGATCCGGGAGCACTACCGCGAGGCGATCGAGACCATGTACAACGGCCGCGACCGCTGAAGGAAACGCTGATCAGGGCGGTTCCCGGGATTCGCCGGCTTCCGCTGCGTCCCCCTCCCCGTCGCCGTCATCGTCGGCCTCGTCGGTCGCCAGTGACAGCCCGGCGTCGGTGGCCACGTCGGCCAGATCGCGGATCTCGTCCAGCGGCGGTAGCTGGTCCAGGGCCTGCAGTCCGAGGTCGTCGAGGAAGCTGCGGGTGGTGCCGTACAGCGCCGGCCGCCCCGGCAGCTCCTTGTGCCCCACCACGTAGATCCATTCCCGTTCCTGCAGCCCGCGCATGATCCCCGAACTGACCGCCACCCCGCGCACCGATTCGATCTCGGCGCGGGTGACCGGCTGGCGATAGGCGATGATCGCGAGGGTCTCCAGCAACGCGCGCGACAGCCGCTGCGGGCGTTCCGGCCGCGCCGCGCGCACGCTGCCCGAGTACTGCGGCCGGACGCGGAAACGGTACCCGCCGGCCGAACGCACCAGTTCGATCGCGCGGTCGGCATAGCGCGTCTCCAGATGCGCCAGCGCCGCCTCCACCGACGCGCGGTCGACCTCGCCCGATTCCGCGCAGGCGGCGCGCAGATCGCGCAGGGGTACGGGCTCGGTGGCGGCAAACAGAACCGCCTCCAGGGTCAGCTCCAGCGCGTCGGGTGCGGGCGGCTCCGCCGCAGACCCGGCGCATTCGGGGACATCGTGGCTGGACATCGGCCCTCCCGGGCATGCCTGGACGAACCGCCGATTATAACGGTGGCGGCGGGCAGACACCGTCGCGACAGCGGGAACGCCAGCGCGAACGGGCGAACACGTTGTACACCCGGTCCATCAGCCAGACCACCGGCGGCAGCCGATGCAGCACCGCCCCCGCCACGCGGTAGTACGGCAGGTGCCGCCAGGTGGCGACGAAGGCGTAAGCCCCGCTCACCACCCGGCCGTGTTCGTCCACCGCATGCATGCGCCGCATGGCGTCCTCCCACGCGATGCCGCGGGCTTCCAGCGCCGCGGCGTCCGCATGGATGTCCCGCCAGTCGATCCGGCCGGCCGTGTCCAGGCGCCGGTAGTGGCCGATCTCGCGGCGGCACAGCGGGCAACCGCCGTCAAAGAACACCACGGGCCGTTCGCGCGTGTCAGGCATGGCCGACGGGCCCGGTCATTTCATGGCGCGCCTCGGGCAGCGCCCGGAGCGCACGCTCCACCACATCGCGCGCGAGACCGCGGGTCATCTCGCCGTCGGCGGGGATCATTTCCGTGCGCACCGCCAGCGCCATCGCCAGCGCCTGCAACAGATCACCGTTGCAGGTGTCACCCAGCACCGCCACTTCGTGATCCACGGTGGTCAGCACGCGATCCAGCAACTGCTGCACGCGCACGGCCGAATCGGTCTCGGGATGCAGCGCGAACTCGAAGGTCAGCTGCTCCCCGCTTCCGCTGGTGTAGCGATACGGCAGGTATTCCATGGCTCGCCTCCTTGTTGTCTCTGATGGGCCGGAACGCGTCCGGCCGGCCTGTCGCGTGATCCGCGGCGAATGGCGATCTCCGTGATCCTTGGGCCGCGCGGAGGTCGCGGAGTTCGCCACAGCCGGACCTGTCCTGCGCTATTCTTGCTTCCGATGAAACGGTACTCCGGGTACAACCACCACGAAACCCCGATGGCGGAGGGGCGCCCGCGATGATGCTCCTGGGTCGACGTCGCCGCGCCCGGCCACCGGGGCCGCTGCGCTACCTCTTGTGGCTGCTCGTCGCCCTGCTGGGGCTGGTGCTGGCCGCGGTGGTCGCGGTGCTGCTGTATTTCGCCCGGGTCGATCCACCTTACGGCATGGCGATGGTCACGGCCACCGACCGCGCGACCGCCTCCCGGCACCGCCCCCAGTGGCGCTCGCTGGACGAACTGCCGGACGCCGTGCTGCTGGCGGTGATCGCGTCCGAGGACCAGCGCTTCCCGCGGCACCGCGGATTCGACTGGTCGTCGGTGCGCCAGGCCCTGACCGACCACGCGCGCGGCGGACGCCTGCGCGGGGCCTCGACCATCACCCAGCAGACCGCCAAGAACCTGTTTCTCTGGCATGAGCGTTCCTGGCTGCGCAAGGCCCTGGAGGCGGGTCTGACCGTGGGCATGGAGGTGCTGTGGTCCAAGGAACGCATCCTGGAAGTCTATCTCAACCTGGCCCAGTGGGGAGCCGGCATCTACGGCATCGAAGCCGCCGCGCAGCACTATTTCGACGTCCCCGCCAGCGAACTGACGCCGCAGCAGGCCGCACGCCTGGCGGCCATCCTGCCGTCACCGGGAAGGCTCGACCCGGTCACTCCGGGCGAAGGTCTGGAGCGCCGCATCGCCTGGATCGAGGAACAGATGCGGGTGCTGGGCCCCGGCTGGCTGCGGCCCGTGCGCGAGCCCGGGCTTTAGCGGGACGCGCTGTAACCTTTACACTCGCAGGCCTTTCCTCCAACCCGTCCGAGGTTCCGCGTGCCCGCACGACTTCCCGTCCCGCATCGCCTCCTGGCCGTTCTCGTCTTCCTGCTGACCGCACTGACCCTGCTGGTCTCGGGCTCGGCGGTCGCGGACGAGACGCCGTCCTCCGCCGAAACACACGCCGCGCTGATCGAACTGCTGGAGGATCCCGAGGCACGCGACCGGCTGCTGGAAACCCTGCGGGCCAGCGACACCCCTGGGGATGAAGGCGCCGCGGACGCTGCACCGGAGAACGCCGACGAGGAAGCCGTGGCCCTGCCGCGGCGCATCGCCCGCATGACCCAGGGACTGGCCGAGGGGGCCGTCGCCGAGATCCGTACTCTGGGGACGGTCGTCGAGGACACCGCCGCACAGCTGCGGGCGATCGAACCGATAGCCTTCGGCATGGCAGTGACGGACCTCGCGCTCGTGATCGTTTTCACGCTGATCGTTTACTGGGTACTGCGCCGCGCCGTCTCGCCGATGTTCGGGGGGCTGAACCGCTGGGTCCTCAATGCCGCAGAACGGTACCGGCTGCTGCGCACCCTTCCCGGAGTCGGGCTGGCCGCGGTCATCGATTTCGTCGCCGTGGTTCTGGCCTGGATCGCGGGTTACGCGCTGGCGCTGTTCGTACTCGGCGAAACCGGCGCCATGGAGACCCGGCATTCGCTGTTCCTCAATGCGTTCCTGCTCATCGAGCTGGCGCGCGCCGCGCTGCGGCTGATCTTCGCGACCCGTTACCAGGGCCTGCGCCTGCTCCCCATGGAGGGCGAGGAAGCGGCCTACTGGAACGCCTGGCTGGCCCGCATCGTTTCCTATATCGGCTACGGCCTGCTGCTCCTGGTCCCGCTGACCAGCCTGCACATCTCGCTGGAGGCCGGACGCTCGCTGGGACTGCTGGTGATGCTGACCGCCTTCCTGTACGCCGCGACCATCATCCTGCAGAACCGCCAGCGGGTGCACGGCCGCCTGATGGTCCTGGCGAACCGTTCGTATTTCTCCTTCACCCGCATCACCACCGGCCTGCTGGCCCGTTTCTGGCACGTCCTGGCGCTGCTGTACTTCCTCGCCCTGACGGTGGTCAGCGTCGTGCGGCCCGAAGACGCACTGCCGTTCATGGCCACGGCCACCCTGCAGACTCTGATCGCCGCGTTCGTCGGCTTCTTCGTGGCGACCCTTCTGACCCAGATCATCGGGCGCAGAATCGCCCTTCCCGAAGAAACGCGGGAAAAGTTCCCGCTGCTGGAAACGCGCCTGAATGCCTACGTACCGAAGGCACTCAAGACCATGCGCCTGGTGATCCTGCTGATCGTGCTCGCGGTCATCGCCGACGGCTGGGGCGCCTTCAACCTGTTCGACTGGGTGCGTTCGGGTGCGGGCACGCTGATCCTGGGCACCGCCATCTCCGTCGCCCTGATCCTGCTCGGTGCGGCACTGGTGTGGCTGGTGTTCGCCAGCTGGATCGAGCACCGCCTCAACCCCAATACCGGCAACGGCGAACCCACGGCGCGCGAGCAGACGCTGCTGACCATCTTCCGCAATGCGGTCGCCATCGCGCTGCTGGTGTTCACGCTGATGATCGTCCTCGCCGAGCTCGGCATGAACATCGGCCCGCTGCTGGCCGGCGCCGGCGTGCTCGGCCTGGCGATCGGCTTCGGCGCGCAAAAGCTGGTACAGGACATCATCACCGGGGTGTTCATCCAGCTGGAGAACGCCATCAACGTGGGCGACGTGATCACCGTCACCGGCATCACCGGCACGGTGGAGAAGCTCACCATCCGCTCCCTCGGGATGCGCGATCTTGCCGGAACCTACCACCTGATCCCGTTTTCCTCGGTGGATGCGGTCTCCAACTACATGCGCGAATACGCCTACCACGTGGGCGAGTACGGGGTGGCCTATCGCGAGGACATCGACGAGGTCATCGTCCGCCTGCGCGAGGCCTTCGAGGAGCTCAAGCAGGACCCGGAACAGGGCCCCAACGTACTCGACGAGATGGAGGTGCACGGAGTCACCGCGCTGGACGATTCCTCGGTCAACATCCGTATCCGGATCATGACCGCGCCCGGCACCCAGTTCGGCCTGGGGCGCGCGTTCAACCGCCTGGTCAAGCGCCACTTCGACGCCGCCGGCATCGAGATCCCGTTCCCGCACACCACGCTGTACTTCGGCGAGGACAAGGACGGCTCGGCGCCGGCCGCCAACCTTCGGGTACTGGAATCGCGGCGCGTGCCCGAAGCGGATACCGACGATACCGATTACTCGCGGGACCGCCGGGCACGCCCCAATCCGAAGCACAAGGGCGACTACGACGAGGTCGACGAGTGACCGGCCAGTAACCCGCCGGACAGTGTACGCCCCGCAGGCCGCCGGGGGTTCTTGGACCGGCGGGCCGCTCCGGCGAAGATCATGGCATGCGTCTGCTGATCCTGGTCATACCGCTGCTGCTGCTCGTCGCCTGGCTGCCCGGGTGGTGGGTCCGACGCACGATGGAGAAATATCACCGCCCGGAGGACCGCTACCGCTACAGCGGCGCGGCCATGGCGCGCGAGCTGCTGCACCGCCACGGTCTGACCCATGTGGACGTGGAGACCACGAAAGACGGCGACCACTACGATCCCGGCGACCGCACGGTGCGGCTGTCGCAGGAGAACTATCACGGCCATTCGCTGACCGCGGTCACCGTGGCGGCCCACGAGGTCGGCCATGCGGTGCAGCACGCACGGGGCTACCGCCCGCTGCAGCTGCGCGGCACCCTGGTGGCCGCCACCCGTCACGCCCAGCGGCTGGGCGCGATCCTGATGATCGGCATCCCGATCATCACCCTGATCACCCGCCACCCGGCGCCGGGCATCCTGTTCTTCCTGGCCGGCGTGCTGTCGATGGGCATGGCGGCGCTGGTCCATTTCGTGACCCTGCCCACGGAACTGGACGCGAGTTTCCGTCGGGCGATGCCGATGCTGCGCGAGGGCGGCTACCTGCACGAACCGGATTACCGCCACGCAGAGCGTATCCTGCGCGCGGCCGCGTATACCTATCTCGCCCAGTCACTCGCCAGTCTGCTGAACATCGCCTCGTGGTTCCGCTACCTGCGGCGCTGATCGGGCGAGTCGCCCGCCAATGGAACGCAAGGGCCTCCTGCGCGGTCTCTCCACCACCGCCACAGCCGGCATCATGCCCCGTTGGCGGGCCGACACCCGGCCCTCGAGGCTGTTAAGCTGTGGTTCATCACTCGCCTTCAGAGTGGCAAGAGACATCCTTTCAGGAGAGCAGTACGATGCAGAAACATTCCCGGTCGATCATCGGCCTGACCGCCGCCGCGGTCCTCGCACTGGCCAGCGGCATGGCCCACGCCCAGGGCATGGGCCAGGGCATGGGCGGCCAGCAACAGCAGGGCGGCCCCCAGGTGGAGATGCAGGAACTCCAGCAGACCCTCGCGCAGACCCAGCAGCAGGCCATCGAAAACAACCCCGAGCTGGAGCGCAAGGGCGAGGAACTGGAAGAACTGGTCCTCGACAAGATGGAAGCCGCCGGTTTTGAACCGCGTTCCGATCTGGACACCCTGGAATCCGCCGAGGAAGGCCTGCGTGATCCCGACCTGAGCGCGGAAGAACGCCAGCAGCTGATCCAGTCCGAAGACGTTCAGCAGGCGCAGCGCAACCTGCAGGAAGCCCAGCAGGCCGTGGCCGAGGATCCGGAGATCCTGGACGCCCAGGAATCCCTGCGGGAAGACCTGATGAGCGCCATGCGTGCGGAAAACGCCGACATTGACGATGTCATCGAGCGCATGGAAGCCCTGCAGCAGGAAATGATGCAGCAACAGCAGCCCGGGGGTGGCGGTGGCGCGCCCGGCATGGCGCCCCAGCAGTAGGAGCCTGCTCGCAGGCGAACTCGCAGGCAGCCAGCAAGGCCCGGTCCTCTCAGGACCGGGCCTTTTTCATTGCGGCCCGTGGGATTCCCCGCGGGGACCGCGAGCTCAGGAGTCGGGCGGAAGGCGCCCGTGCGCCTCGGCCAGTGCCCGCATCTCGCCGGCACGTTCCCCGGGCACCCACTCCCAGTCAAAACGCCAGTCCCAGTTACCCTCCACCGTCCCGGGCCGGTTCATCCGGTGCCCGGCATCCAGTTCCAGCACGTCCTGCATCGGCAGGATCGCGATGCGCGCCGGCGAGGCGTACGCCGTGCGGATCAGTGGCCAGGGCATGGTATCGGCCGCATCTTCCGGCTCCCCCAGGACATTCAGCACGTGCAGCTGCATGGGTTCATCCAGTGACGCGAACCAGCCCACGGTGGTGTCGTTGTCATGCGTGCCGGTATACACGGCGCTCATCTCGTCATGATTCGCCGGCAGGTACGGGTTGGCCTCGCCGCCCTCGAACGCGAACTGCAGGATCCGCATACCCGGGAAGTCGAACCGTTCACGCAGCGCGGTGACCTCCGGCGTGATCACCCCCAGATCCTCGGCCAGCACCGGCAGGTACCCGAGTTCGTCGCCCAGCGCCTCGAAGAATGCCGCGCCCGGCCCCTCGAACCAGTAGCCCCGGATGGCATCCGGCTCCTCGGCCGGGATCGCCCAGCTCGACTCGAAACCACGGAAATGGTCGATGCGCAGGGCATCCACCGTCTCCAGCGCACGCCGAACGCGGCGAATCCACCAGGCATAGCCGGTCTCGGCCAGACGGTCCCAGCGGTATTGCGGATTGCCCCAGCGCTGTCCGGTCTCGGAGAAGTAATCCGGCGGGACCCCGGCGACCGTGCGCGGCTGCCCGCGCTCATCCAGATCGAACAGATCCCGGTGGCTCCAGACGTCCGCGGAGTCGTGGGCGACGAAGATCGGCATATCCCCCAGCAGCAGCAGTCCGCAGTCGTTCGCGTGGCGGTGCAGTGCGCGCCACTGATCGGCGAACACGAACTGCACGAACCGCACCTGTTCCAGCGCCTGCGCTTCTTCCCGCGCGACACGCGCCAGGGCCTCCGGCTGGCGATCGCGCAGTTCCGGATCCCATTCCCACCAGGGGCGATCGTCGTGGCGCGCACGGATCACGCAGAACAGCGCGAAATCGTCCAGCCAGACCGGCCCCTGCTCCTCCAGAAAGACGCGGTACGCCGCATGCAGGGCATGCTCTTCCCGCGCCACCGCGGCACCGGCCCGTTCCAGGAGTTCCTCGACCGCCCGCCCGTCATCGACGATCCCGGTCGCCTCCGCCAGCCGGGAGCGATCGATCAGGCGCGGATCACCGGCAAAGGCCGAGATGCTGGCGTAGGGGGAACCATCACTCTGCACCGGGTGCAGCGGCAGGACCTGCCACAGGGTGAAACCCGCCGAGGCCGCCCAGTTGACGAACCGGAACGCCTCGTCGCCCAGGGTCCCCACCGAATGCGGGCCCGGCAGCGAGGTCGGATGCAGCAGTATGCCGGCACGACGCCGCTGCAGCAGGGGATTGGAATGCTGCGTTTCTTCCATGAATCAGTCCTGCCCTTTCCGCATGGTCCCTCCGGCAGCCGGATCGCCACCGCCCACCGACAGCACCTCCTCCAGGGCCTCGGGCACCGCCAGGCCGGCGAGCTGGTACAACCGGGCCAGGTGGCGCCGATAGAGCTGTTCGAAGTCACTGACCGAACCCGCCGGGTTGTAGGCCCCGAACCACCAGCACCAGTCGGAACCCTCGCAGATGGCGAGCTGTTCGCGCAGTTCCGGTGTATCCAGCGAGGGGTCCTTCGCGATCGCCGCATCCACGGCCTCGCGGGCCTCGATCAGCCGATCCCAGCCACGGTTCTTGTCAGGGTCGCCAATCCAGGTGGAAAAGGTCCCGTAGACCCAGGAACCGGCAACCAGGGACGGGAGCTCGACAGGCGCCGCTCCACCGGCGGTACTGGCATGGGCGCACACGTCGTCGAAGGTGCACAGGTTGAGCCGCTCGTGCTGCGCCAGGGCCTCGTACAGCCCGCTGAGGAAATGGAAGCCGTTCTCGGGGTAGTACTCCCAGGCGTTCTCGCCGTCGAGGATCACCGACACCACGCTGCCGGCCGGGGCCACCTCGGCGATGTTCCCGATGTGGTGCACGAAGTCGGCCACCGCGTCGTCGGCGTGCCAGTCGGCGTAGCGGAAACCGATCGCGTCGGACAGTCCGTCATCGCGGAAATACAGCGCAATCTCGGTGTCGCGCAGTCGATAGCCACGGTGCAGCCAGCCCTGCAGGTCGCGGGGCCCGTCTTCCTCGCCCTCGCCGTTGCCGTTACCGTTGTCCTCCGCGTCCGGTGCGCTGCCGGCCGCTTCCAGGCTGTTGCCCAGCACGCCCTGGCCGCTGGCCGTCCATCGCAGGCCGTATTCGTCCAGCAGGCGAATGGTGGCCTCGCTCAGGCTGCCCTCGGACGGCCAGCAACCGGTCGGACGCATGCCGAAGTGCTTCTCGAACACCTCCAGCCCGCGTTCGATGTGCCAGCGCACCCGGGCTTCACCATCGGGATACGCCGGGGCCTCCGGCAGTTCGGCCTCGGGCATGGCCTCGCGGGCCGAAGCCAGGTCCTGCAACAGCGGCATGATGGGGTGCGCGTAGGGGGTGAACGACAGCTCCACCCGCCCCTGTTCCGCCAGCTTGCGGTAGCGCGGGATCACGTTGTGCAGCTCGTCGCGCAGGATCTCCAGCAGGCGTCGGCGCACCCCGGACTCGAAACCGGCTTCGGCCTTCAGCCAGC
>NZ_MUZR01000024.1 GCF_001995255.1 Thioalkalivibrio halophilus
GTTATTCTGTGAATTCAGGGGGGTGGCTCATCCCCTACTGAGGCTGCGGGTCGCTCGCGGTAGAGGGCGCCCCGGGTTGAGGAGGCGGGCGGGTGGCTAACCGACCGCAGGCCTCCCGCGCAATTTAGGTGGTGATCATCGTTACATCATCCGGTGGCGGATTGTTCTCAAGGAAGTCCGCAGCTTCCCGCGTGATTTGCTGTGCCGTTTCGTTGCGAGGTTGGCAGAGTTCCGCCCAACCCCGCCCCGGATGCACAACATCCCACCGGGGCCTCGCTCCATTGCGCCGCCCGGCGCCAGGATCGTGGTTGCCAAATCCGTCCAAGACTGCATTCCAGAGAGGATTGAACTTTGCGATGAGGAGCGACTCACCTAGGGGGATCCAGATATCGTCAACTATCAGGAATCGACAATGGAAGTCCTCCACGCGAAGGTTATCCACTTCGTGGATGCTGTTCCGGTGCTGATTTAGCCGGCTGTGGAGAACGAATCCAGGGTTGGTGCCTACAGCTGTTCCTCCTTTTCGCGCCCCCTTTGGAATAGCCTTGCCAACATAGATCGGGGCCATGAAACGCCCTTCCCGATTGCGCTCTGCAATAACCTCGTAGGGAGAAAACTCGCCTGTGTAGTAAATGGCGTAGATTCCCGCGCCCCGGAACTGTTCAAGGTTCGCAAGAGGCACCACCGGCCGGCGCAACATTGCTTGTCCCACACTCTCGCCCAAATGGCGCTTGTCGAGGGGATTGAACGGGACGACATTGTCGTCCGTCATGCTTGGCTCCTTTCGTCCCGCCTCTCGGATGCCCGTACGCGTATCGCCGCCTCTGCAAGCTGTTCGGCCACAGACGCGGCAACAATCCGACCCAGGGCGACCGGTACGGCATTGCCGAGCTGTCGCATCGTCTCGGTCCACGAGCCGTGGAAGACGAACCCGTCGGGGAACGTCTGGAGTCGCGCCGACTCGCGCACGGTAAAGTAGCGGACCGTACCGTCATCGCGCACCATCATGTTTTCACCACCGGGCACGCCATGATCCCCTGCCTTGAGGGTCTTGGCGGGCAGGTCGAGTGGGCTACCCGTATGTCCCGGGTAGACGCGCGCGCCGTCCTGGAAATTATGGTTCAAGAATCCGTGGCGCTTGCGAGCACGTGGATCGGGTACGTCCCACAGCGCATCGCGCACGGTCCTCCACGGCTTTTCCCGCGACGGTGGTGGCTCCGAGGCGAGTCGGGCTACCCGTTTTTCCAGTTGCGCCGGAATGGCCGGGCGGGAATGCCGGGCTATTCGGTGTTTCTCCCAGTACGCGCCCGTTACCCACTGGGCGTGCAATAGCGCATCAAAACTGTGTGTTGCGCGGGGGAAGGACCATTCGATACCAAGGTCAGCGCGGAAACCGACCATGAAGACCCGTTCCCTTTTTTGCGGAATGCCGTAGTTTGCCGCGTTCACCAGCGTGGGAATAACGTTGTAGGTTAAACCCGTACCATGAGCACCACCGGAGGTTTTCACCTCTTGGAGGCGTTTGAGGTGGTCGGCCCAGGTCTCGTTACCGCGCAGGGTGACCTCGGGGAATTCGAGTTGCAGCAGTATGTACTGAAAGTAGTTGGCAAAGCTGGAACGTGTCAGGCCTTTAACGTTCTCGACTATGAATGCGCGGGGCTGCAAGCGCCTGACAATGTCCACCGTGGCAGGGAACATGTCGCGTTTGTCGCCGTGCGCGCCATGCCTTCCACCCATGGAAAACGGTTGGCAGGGCGGTCCGCCGGCCACCAAGTCGATGCCTCCGGGGATCGAGTCCCAGTTGAAGTCACGGACATCACCGCCATGCAGCGGCCAGTTGCGCACCAAGGGGTAGTCTCTTCGCTGGTTCTCGCGGATGGTATCGCATGCCCATTTGTCCCACTCCACGACTGCCAAGGGTTCAAATCCCGCCAGGGAAAGGCCCATTCCCAAGCCCCCTGCACCCGCGAACAACTCAACTGCCTTCATCATTTTTCATTCCTGCTTCGCGATCCAAAAACTTCTGGATCTTTCCTATAGCTGCCTCGGTGTCGCCCAGCTCGCATTCCCAGATGACAAGCACTCGCCAGCCCATCGCGAGTAGCTTCTCCTGATTGACTTCGTCGCGGCGCCGATTCCCTTCCAGCTTTGTCCGCCAAAAATCGACCTTGGATTTCGGCAGTCGGGCACGAGCGCACCCGCGATGTCTATGCCAAAAGCAACCGTGGACGAATATTACGGCGTGTCGAGACGGGAAGGCCAGGTCTGGACAGCCGGTCAGGTCCTTGCGGTGAAGGCGATAGCGATATCCCATGCCGTGAACAAGACGCCTGACCAGCATCTCGGGCTTGGTGTCCCTAGAGCGGATGCGGGACATTCGTTCACTCCGCTCGCTTGGCGCAAGTCTATCTGCCAGTTTGCGGCTCCTTAAGGTCGAATACCCGTCGGATAGGACCCAGCGCCCGGAGTAGCGGCAGCTCACGGCCAGCAAGCTGAACTCGCTTCAGTGCACGATGTTGGGACATAGCGTTGAATGTTCTTCCCCGGTAAGCACGAAGAAGTCTTCGAGCCTACCGTTGAGCGTAACCCCGTCCGCCCAGGTAAGGCCGATCATTCCCGGGCCCTCGCCGATGAAATACTGACCCAGATGGTCCTTGTGTACGGGATACCGTAGGCTGGTCCAGTAAACCGCCTCGCGGCGATCCACAGCAGCCATAATTTCCCGTGCGTTACTGAATCCCTTGCGCATGGTGATGGGTTTGTCCTCACCTGACGGGGTGGGCCTCCAGTGGCGCGACCCAGTCGAAAAGGCGGATACGCACCCCATTGGTATCGAGTCAGACTAAGGGGCGTGCGTGCCGCTGGCAAGGCTGGGGCTTTGCCTCGGTTCGCGCCCCCCTCTTAGCTGGGGCTCGGGCGCCGCCCCGTCGTTTCTGGATCGGTCTGCGTGTTCGATGCCATCAATGAACGGGATCCCGTGCTCGAGCTTGCCAAACCCGTAGTCCCAGAGCCAGCGCTACTGGGGCTGCGGGTGGTGCCTCTCCTTTGACCTTTCGCTCTGCCCTTTCCGGATAAGCCCCCTTGCCGTTCTCCATCCCATTCCCTTCCCGGGCCTTTCCCTTTCTTGTAGATGCGTTGCTCGTTAGCCGGTGTAGCCGCGTCTCGCCTTGGCAGACGCCCTTTGCGCCAGTTTCGCCGCTGCTTCGTCCAAGGTCCTGCACCAATCATCTCGGACCGTCCCCGGTCGGACGATACGACCCCACTCCGGGTGAGGGCGTAGGCCCCGAAGAGCCCCCGCCGGATGAACATCCGGTATGACCGGTATTGATGGCGGTCAGGGACAACTTTATGCAGGCGGATCTCGATCATCGCCACCCTCACGAAGTGCGGTTCGACCGCCGGGAAAGTGGCGATAGAGCGTGGCGGGCGAAACACTCAGCTGCTTGGCGAGTTCCCGCACGGGGGCATCGGAATGCGAAAGGACTGTCCACGCAAGGGCCAGCTGTTCGTCTGTAAGCGCCGGGGGGCGTCCGCCGGTGCGGCCACGCTGGCGCGCTGCGTCGAGGCCCGCACGGGTCCGTTCCTGCATGATGGAGCGTTCGAACTCGGCCACTGCGCCAAATACGTGAAAGACCAGCTTCCCGCCTGGGGTCGTGGTGTCGATGGATTCCGTCAGGGACTGGAACTCGATCCCGCGCTCCTCCAGGTCCCCGACGGTGGTGATGAGCTGCCGCATGGATCGGGCAAGCCTGTCCAGTCTCCAGACCACCAGGACGTCGCCCTGCCGCATGTAGTCCAGGGCCTCCCGAAGCTGCGGGCGGTTACGCTGGGCTCCGGATGCGCGGTCCTCGTAGATCCGGTCGCACCCGGCCTGCCGCAGAGCATCGGTCTGGAGCGATGGGTCCTGGTCCCGGGTAGAAACGCGTGCGTACCCGACTTTCATAGGCTTGGCCTCTCGAAACTCATGGCTATGCTAGGTTTTGCGACAGTAGGTTTCAAGACATGGTTTTGAGGCACTGAGCCGGAAGAAATCGAGTCGCTCAGATGGGTTCGGCTTGGCCGTCTCGAAAACGATCGTTTTTGATACTGGCTGTTCGGTGATCGGCGGGGTGGACGCGGGGCCGGGTACCGCGCTAACTTGATATAAGGTAATACCACGTAATACGAGGGCCACCATGGCAACGTCCCTGAAAATCGATGACGCGTTGAAAGATCGCCTCCAGGATCTCGCCGCCCAACGCCGGAGGTCGCCTCACTGGATCATGCTGGAAGCCATCCGCCAGTACGTTGACCGCGAGGAAGCCCGCGAGAGTTTCCGGCAGGAAGCCCTGGCGTCCTGGTCGGCTTACCGGGAAACCGGGCAGCACCTGACCGGGCAGGAAGCCCGCGACTGGTTGAGTACATGGGGCACTGACGTTGAAGGAGCCGCGCCCGAGTGCCACGAGTAATCGTCACCGCAGGCGCCGCAGAAGGTTTGGAGCGATGCAGGCGCGCTCTCGCCACTAAAGCCCCGGATGCCGCCAGGCGCGCGGGCCAGGCGATCGAGCGGCAATTCCTGCTGCTGGAAACGGCCCCCGATATGGGGCGGCCGGACCCTGAAATCCCCGAGCTGCGCGAGCTGGTGATTGCCTTCGGTGACTCCGGCTTTGTGGCGCTCTACCGACACGAACCGGCCGACGATGCCGTGTATGTCCTCGCCTTCCGGCACCAGAAAGAGGCGGGCTACTGATGGAGCTTGAGCTTTAACCGCTTGTGCCGCGCGTCGTGGATTGGTCCCCCGGGCCTTGAATCTCGGGCCGGCGTGCGCTACTGGTGTAGTTAAGGACGAAAACGACTGGATAAAGCATGTTGGTACTTACGACACTCATTCTTGCCCCCTTGGCCTTGTTCCTGGCCGCTGGGCTCGTCACTTCGATCCGCCGGCGAGGCTGGAAGGCCGGCGTGCGGCAGTTCGGTGTGGCCTCTGCGGGCTTGGGCTCAGGTGTGGCGCAGGCTGTTGGTCGAAACGCCGTCGCGGCGCCCGTTTCACCACACGCACAAAACGGCGTTGAGCCATTGGCATCGGGGGTTAGTTCGGGAGAACTATTGGCGGTGCTTCTGGAATCCGCCGCAGCAGAAGGCGGCGAAAGCGAAGAGTTTTCCGCCTTCGGAACGCCATCAGAGGACATCGCCATGTCCCCTGGGAGCTACTACGGCGAAAATGATTACGCGCACTATGCCACCAAGGAGTGATGGGCTTATAAGCTGTTGATGCCCATCATCGTCTGACAGCACTCCTCCCTCGCCAACAACGAGCGCGGAGTGTTACTTCTTCCCTCGACTAGCAAAACGACCGGCGGCGGAACCGGCGGCGGAGGCTGCGGCGGGCCCAGCGTTAGCCATTGACCCCGTCGTTTTGTCGCCTGCAGCGACGGAATCGGCCACCTTATAACCCGCCCAACCGACAATCATACTGAACAGCACTGGAAGGCCGATGTGCAGGAACCCGATTGCCATGCTCAGGATGCTGGCCTTTGTCCCTCCATCAGCAGACAGCAGCGACCCAAAACTCGACGCCATATAGCTGCCCGTGGATGGATACAACGCCGCCATCATGTTGTCCTCCAGCCAGCGGCTGATCGCCCAGAGGTAGGTCCAGAACGTGATCGTGAGGATCGAGGCCGTTGCGATGAACACCGGCCCCCAAGAGTACAGCGATAACACGAGCAGGATGGGGAGCAGCATGTAGATCCCCATGAGCAGGAAGCTCTGCACGATGGGCGCGGCCTCGCGGATGGTGAGCATCATGGGGCCATGGGAAAACATTTCCTGCGCGCCGAGTCCAATCCCCGCTGCGATCGTCGCGAAAACTCCACCCCCTGAGTCGGTATTGATCAGTTCGCTGGTAGCGATTGGTGCGTTGACCGCAGCTTGATCGACCATCCGGCGGATCATCCGGTCTTCGATCTCCTCGTCCGAAGTCCCGAAGAATCCGGATACCCGGTCCCGGATCCCCTCAAAGGTGCTGGTTTCCATTTCATCCAGGATCTGCTGCCGCAGCCCGGGTCCTCCGTTCCCGCTCCACCAGTCCTCGCAGGACGGGCGGCCGTAAGGCGGCTCCGCGCCCTCGTTGTAATCTGGATCGTCTCGGGCCGGGTTGTAGTCGAAGCCGTGTACGGGGCTCCCGGCCCTATAGCGGTCATAGAATCCATCGGTTTGCAGGTAGACCCGGGAACCGATGAACTCGGGATCATCGGTGCCGTGCGTGGCCAGCAGTGAATCGACGTCCGGACGCTCGCGCTGGAATCGAGAGCGGGCCGGGATAAAGCACTCATTCGTGAATCGTTGGACGTTCTGCGCCACTTCGGGATCCGAGATCCGTTGTTCATCGATTGTCAGGCGGGTGCGCACCATTTCTTCCGGGCACCCGATACCGGCGATCGCTGCGCCAGTGATCCCCTTCGAGATCGCCATGGTGCCGTACCACCAGACCGGTACCGAGGCATTCGAGAGATCGAACGTAGTCGAGTACGTGGTGTCTTCGATGCTGGAAATGTCCGGCACTTGGCCGCAGGTGTTCTCAAACTCCAGCTCACTGAGCGTGAGGGGCCAGATCGGCTGTGCAGCCAGCACGACGACCGAGAGCGCCTTTACGATCTCGACCTCCATCATGTGGACGGACTTCCGGCTCCCGGCCTTGGCCTCCTGTCCGGTGTAGTTGTCCACGAAGGCTCGGATCACGATGATCAGAAAGGGGATGAACGCGATCCCCGAAAACACGAGGATGTCCCACAGGTTCTGAAACTGCATCCACCCGAAAATGGTGGTGAATGCTTCGAGGGGATGCCCAACGGTCATACCACTAACTCCACGGCGCGGCCCAGCAGGTTCTGCCCCAGCAGGATTTCCAGGATCACGAGCCAGGCCGCGACTCTCCAGCGTGCGTCCACCAGACGTTGTTGCGACTCCGGCGGCAGGTGCCCGCCGAGCCAGGTCACCCAATACCGCCAACCCAGCACGACCGCCGCGATCAGCAGCCAGCGCCAACCGGCCAGCAGCCACTCAGTGCGATCGAGGCGGGCCCGCACCGCCTCCGCCCCTTCGATCATGTTCCACGCGAGCCCCGCCACGATGACGATCGCAAAGGCGGCCGCGACCCCAATCAGGAGGTGGCGCGGGATTCGCGAAATCATGGCTGTGGCACCACGCCGCCACGGATTGGGGCGGTCTCGATCGGTTGCGGGGATGGGGTGCCGCTGGAGGCGCGGGTGCGGCGCTGCGCTTCACGCAGGATCGACCCGGCCGTATTCGACACCACGGCCTGACGCGCCTCGATCTCCATCATCAGCGTGTCGATCTCGGAGGTGATCTCCTCGACGCCGTCGCGGATGTCTTCGCGGGCGACACCGGCCGCGTCGATCTCCGGTGCCTTCCGCCCGCTCAGCAGCATGCGGCGGGTCAGGAGGGCCTGCTCCATCGTGCGCGCGGTCGCGACTTCCTGTGCCAGCCGTCCCGTCGCCACCATCCGGTCGGATTCCGGGAGTTCACGCAGCGCCTCGATCAGGCCGCGCGACACCCCCACGCCGGGGGCCGAGACGTCGCGCAGATTGCTCCGCGTCGGATTGGTCGCCCCCGAGACGAGCTGCATCAGATCCTCGCGGACCTGCTGGTTGGTTTCTTCGAGGATGGGCAGGAGGCCTACGCCGGGGGTGGTCTCGCTTTCGCACCCCTGGCAGGTGCGGATGTGCTTGTCTCCGAGCACCCGGGTTGCCCACTCCTGAGCCTCCTGCGGGCTGCTCCAGGTCCGTGCCAGGAGGGGTGTTTCACCACCGCCTGCATAGGGTGTGCCGGCGTTCGGGGGCCGATCCAGGGTGATGTTGTAGCCCGCCTTGACGGTATCGCTGATCACGTCAATCGGCTCCTGCCCCTGTCCGCCCCGGCGGCCCCCGATCCATTCGGCCCCATCGTTCCCGGCGTTCTGATCAATCTCCTCCTGGACCTGCACGATGTCGCCCCCGGAGCCCATGGCTGCACGCCAGTCATCGCCCTTCGAGAGCGTGACCCACTCCTGGTAGGGGTTGCGGCCGTCGGCGATGGCGGCCTCCATTTCCTCGCAGCTCTGCGTCGCGAGCGAAAGCTCTTCCTCGGCGCGCAGCAGGTTGTTCTGGAACAGATCGTACAGCCCGGGGTTGGACCTCTGGAGCACCATGGCCGGCAGGGAGGCGATCGCGTCCGTCGCGGACTGGACCATCTGATCGACCATGTCTTCCATGCCCTGAGCGACTTCGTTCAGGGTGTTCTCGATGCTCAGCAGGGGATCGAAGCTGCCACAGCTATACCCCGCACTGGCCTCCGCGCCGAAGGCCAGCCGGGTCGTGGTGACATTGGGATTCGGGGCATTGGAAATGGGCTCGGCACCGCCCACTTCGTAGTACCAGAACCCGTCTTCGGACGGCACCAGAGCATGGCCGGCGGTAGGTCCCCAAAGCGCCGCGCAGGCTGTAGCAGCGATCAGTGTTTTCCGCATCCGCATGATCCGTCTCCTAGAACGTGACAGAGCCGAGGTAGACCTGGCCCCCGATTTCGCAGCAGTTGTAGGGACGCCATAGGGTCCACACGTAGTTGCCCTTGAGGTTGGTCTTGTCACTGGACCAGCCCTCCTTGTCCTCGGTGTCATCCTCCCCGAACACCTCGCAGGCGTTGGTGTCCGTGGGCATGTGCATCTGGAACGTGCCGGTCTCTTCGTCCCGCTCCACCAGTTCGGGGGGAAGCCACACGCGGTAACCGTCCTCATGCACCACGTCGTCGCCCGGGAGCTGCTCGTAGACATGCCCCGACTGGTCTTCCCGAGTGGTAATGTCGCCCGCCCGCTGCGCGACGATCGCGGCCGCCTTGGCATCCTCCGGCTGGGAGACATAACCCGACCGGGGGTACACCGCACCCCAGGTGTAGTCGTCCCACTCTCCGATCTCCCGTTCACCCTCCTGGAGGGATTCGAGGTAGAACATTTCGGGCACCGCGTAGCGCCAGGCGAGTACGCTGGTCGCGGACTGGTAGTAGGGGTGGAAGGCTTCGGCCGTGGCCGCGCCCGGACAAATGTACGGGACGTCGATGTACTCCAGGATCTCCATGAAGGGGTGCCCGACTACATCCGCTTCCTTGAATCGAAGCTGACGGGCATCGCGGGAATGGCGCCCCTCCAGCGTGTTCCCGCCTCCCACGAAGGCATCGAACGACAGGATCGATTCGGCGGCGGATTCCTGTGCGGACCCTAGCGCTCCCCGGATCTCGGCCCACGGGTTTTCGCCGGTGTTCTGGTAGGCCGAAATGACGGCGTCCGGGACGTAGTGCCGGATCCGCTCGGTGGTGACCACGCTGCACCCGGTAATGGTGCAGCGTAGCCACAGACAGACCCCGATGATCTCCCAATTCAGGCAGGACGAGAGGGCGCTGCTCGTCTGTGAAGTGATCTCGGAGGTACTAATGGTGTCCGGATCCTCGGCCTTCGCGGGGCTGCCCACCAACAGGCAGAGCGCGGCCACGATTCCGGCGCCGATGCGGCGCATGGACCCCCGGATCATTGCCGCCACCGTTCATACTCGCGCAGGCCGCGCGCGAGATCCGTTGTGCCATACACCACGGCCTGGCCGTCGAAGACGATGGCCGGTACTTGTTCAATGTTCAGACGATAGGCGCGCAGCAGCGGATCGTAGGCGGCTTCGAGATCCCGATGCGCCCGGGCGTCCAGGCGCTCCTGAGCGATCGCGGCCGCGGCCTCGGGGTCGGCTGGAAGCCCCTGACTCAGGGCCTCCGTGGCTCGGTCCACGGCGTCCACATGATGGATCTCGATGGGGATCCCCCGGCGGTCGGCTGGCGTGGTGGATACGGTCGTACCGGTGGTCACGAAGACCTCGATCTGCCCCGGGTCGGCACTGGCGGGGCTGATCCCCACTAGGAGCAGCATGGCAATCATTCGTCGCATGAGCGGCCTCCTGCGCTGGATGTCGAGGGAAGGTGAAGCTGTGCCCGAAAGCGGCACTGAGGCTCGTTCAGCATGCGCTCGCACACGCGGCCTTCTGCCTCAGCCAAACGGATCGCCATGTCCCGCAGCGGACCCGCGCGCACCTCGCCCTCCTCGAACTCACGCGCCAGCGTCTCGGGCGTGCGCCCGTACACGGTCAGCTCCATCAGAACGGCATCGCGTTGGGTATCGGTAAGCCAGCCGCCCTTGTGGATCAGCTGGCCCTCGCCCTGCAGCGGGAGGGTGTGGATCTCCAGTTGTTCCGGGCCACCCTTGTTCTCGGGCATCAGGAACAGGCCCTTGCGACCCCCGGCGACCAACAGCCATTCGGTCCAGGCGAAGTCGCTCGCCCAAAGGGTGTGTTGATTGATCACGATGCGTCCCCTCCGATCCGGCGTGCGACTTCTTCGGCGGCTTCGACTTCCGAGCATCCCAGCTCGTCCATGATCTTTCGGCGTTCCGATTTCTCGTGCTTCTCGGTCATCGCCAGGGCCAGGGCGATCGGGGGTGGGACGTTGCGGAACAGCGTTTCGACCTGGTCGGCCAGGACCACGCCCTCGACGTACTTGCCGGGTTCCTTGCGGGCTCCGAGCAGCAGGCTCTTCTGTTCGCTGGTGAGGTCCTTGAAGCGGGCGATCTGCTCGATCTCCTCCTTCGGCATCACCAGGCACATCCACCACTCCATCATGTTGAGCATCTTCCGGGACGCATCCGGGAAGTCCTCCAGGTTCTGCGTGGCGATCCAGAACCAGGCCCCGAGCTTTCGCCACATCTTCGTGATCTTGACGACGTAGGGGGCGAGCAACGGATTGGTCGTGATCATGTGGCCCTCGTCGGTGAGCACGAGGGTCGGGCGTTCGGAGTGCTGGTGTTGCTCGACCAGGTCGTTGATATGGTTCATCAGGCCCACGTAGGCGACCGTGAGCTGATCCTCGTAGCCCTCGCGCGCCATGATCCCCATATCGACGATCGTTACGTCGGCCTCCGGCCAGCGCTCGCCGGCCCGGTTGAAGACCTTGCCGGCGAACCCGTGACAGAACACCTCCATGGACTGCGCCATTTCGCTGACGCGCTTGCGGCGTTCGGGGGAATCTTCCTCCTTCGCGACCTCGTGCAACCCGGCGACCACGTCCTCGGTCAGGACCTGTTCACGCCCCGCCGCGCGGACGTTCTTGGCGGCACGGAGGATGCCGTTGGCGATGGCCGTGTTGTCCGGGCGGCGCATGTGCGCCTCCTCACGCGGATCGCCCCCGGTGATCATGATCTTCGCCGCGATCTGCATTTCGCCGAGCAGGTCGCGCCCCTCCTCGATGTTGTCCTCGTCGTCTTCGTCGAGGTCTTCTTCCTCGATCTTCCTGTCCACCAGGGGGTCGTCCAGGAGCTGGGTCGCCGCCGCGAACGGCGGCAGGCTGACCCGCTCCTTGGGGTTCAGGGAGACCTGATTGACCGAGACGCCACGGTGGTCCAGGTACTGACCCAGCAGACCAAACGAGTTGCCCGCCTCGATGATGAAGATCCGGGGGCGGTAGACCGCCACCATCTGGAGGATCAGATAGGTGAGCAGGGCGGATTTGCCGGCCCCGGTGGGGCCGAGGATCAACGCGTGGGCGTTCTTCTTCCGGTCCGAGGGATGCAGCGGATCGAACATGAGGGGCTCGGCGCCCCGGTTGTAGAACAGAAACCCGGCGTGGTCCGTCCCCTTCGTGCGCCCGTAGAGGGGTAGCAGGGCGGCGAGGTGGTCGGCGTACACGTAGCGGCTCCGGCGCGTGACGCGCTCCAGCGCCGGGTCATAGGCCATCGGGAGCGCGCGCAGATAGGTGTCCAGCGGGAGCAGCTCGGCCTCTCGGGTGATGATCTGGAGGCCGTTCGCCACCAGACGCGAGGCCAGCTCGTTGCACCGGCGCACCAGCTGCGTGTCGTCCTCCGCGCGGATATAGAAAGCGATTTGGGTGGGGTAGAGCTTGTTGCCTCGCGCGAGTTCTTCCTGCGCCGTTTCCACCTCCTCCAGTGCCAGCCGCGATTCGATGTTGTCCCCACGGGACGCGGCGTGGATCTGCCCGATGTGATTGGAGACCTGGTCCTGCGGCTGGATGGTAATCGTGACCGAGAGGATCGTGCCTTCGGGAGCGCGATCGAACAGCGCATAGATGTTCTCGCCGGCCTGGCGTTCCGCCGTGAAATGCCCCGTCTTGGGCGCCTGACGCAGGCTCTGGACGTTCAGGACCGCATGGGGCATCCCGTCGAAGCGCCAGACGCCGGCCTCGGCATCCGACACCGGCATCGAATACGTGAACAGTTCGGCCAGGTCGCGACCGAACGGGAGATCCTCGTCACCCGGATAGGGGGCAACGTTCAGCAGCTTCTCCGGGTCGCCATCGGCCACCTCGGGACGCGGGTTGAACCACGGGACGAGCCACTCATACAGATCCTGCGCCTTGCAGCGCTTCACGCCGACCCCGACGGCTTCCAGGGAGGTCGCCCATTGGGCGGCGACCTGGTTGAGCGTCTCCTCGGGCGACAGGTCGCCCGAGATCGAGCGGCGGTACAAGCACGCGCGCACGCGACGTTTCTGCCCGCGCCACGCGCCCCCGGTGACCTGCTGATCGACGAAGAGACCGCCCTCCTGCGAGATCCGGTGGAGGTGGTCGTCCACCTCTGCGAGGTAGGCGTCCCGAAACGGATTGTCCTCGGACCGCTCGCGGGCGTAGGCCCGGATATGGTCGGTGACCCCGCCCAGGGCGGGGTCGTCCTGCACGAAGACCTGTAGCACCCACGGTGAACCGTCCACCTCGGGGACCGCGTCGGTCAGTGCGCCCTGGATCTGTTGGCGCAGGTCCTCCATGTATTCGGGCGTGCGCGCCTCGGAGCTGGCCGGGGTCAGCTCGAACAGGGCGCCAACGCTGTTTTGGTCCTCCAGGAGGAACACCTGAGTCGTCGGGTCGTAGTCCGTCCACGGGAGCAGGTCCGTGAACGAGTTGGGCCGGCGGTAGAGGTCCTTGACCTCGGCCTGCGTTACCGGCCGCGACCCGCCCAGGTTCGGGTCGGGCCCCTGATTCTCGTCTTCATCCCTGGCCGAACGGCCGGGTAGGAGCGAGGTGAGCATCTTCAGCATCATCGGGCTCCCGCCTCTCCGGGGAGTGCATAGTGGTGGCGGTCATACATCGGGAACGACGTCGAATACCCGGGCACGGGCACCTCGTCGCGACCGGCCAGGTGCGGGTAGACGAACATCACCAGGGTCGGATTGGACACCCGACTGAAACGGGTTTCGATTTCGTCGTGTGCGGACCGGGTGTAGCCCGCGAGATCCGCCGTGCCGTCCTGGACGTCTCGGCCGATCGGCTGTTGCAGCGCCTGACGCGCGGCATCGACATCGGTGCGCCCCATGGACTCGAAGTGTCCTTCGTACACCTCGTCCATTGTGGGGCCGTCCTTCGGGATCACCTTGTCCGCCGAAGTGGAGGCGCAGCCGGCGGTCAGGACCGCACTAATCAAGAGTGCGATGGGTAGAGCGGCGCTCGAACGCTTCATGGGAGACCCTTCTGCCTTCAAGTTCATAATCGATCCTCAGTTCCCGGTCGAGGTGGACGGCGACCGTCTCGCCGGCGGGGGCGAAGACCGCGTCGAAGTGGCTTTCCTGGCGTTCCCGCAGCCACTGCGCGACTTCGCGGGCGGCACCGGAAGCCGCGCGGCCGGCGATGAACTCCCCGGTGTCGCCGGTGACGATGTTCTGCGTGAAGCCCTCCTGCCCGACGATCTGCGTGGTCTGCGCAGCGGCGGCTGCGTCCGCAGCGGCCTGTGCCGTCACGATGCCGGTAGCCTGTGCCAGGTAGGCCGGCGCATTGGAAATGCGATCGCCCGCAATGCAGGGAACGCCCTGTTCGTTGGAGATCCAGCCGAGAGAGTCCCCGGAATCCCCGTCGGGGTCCGGCAGGGTGCGCACGGTGCCGTCCTGAAAGACGAACGTGACCGACTCTACCGAGCCCCGGACGCAGGACAGCGTCCAGTCACCCATCGCGGTTCCGGAGAAGATCATGCCTTCGATGTTGGGGATCTCGATGTCGTTGGCGGCCAGGTTGCGCTCGCCGACGATCACCTTGAAGGGCACGGGGTCCTCGACCGTTCCGCCATGCGGTACGCGCCCGATCAGGGCCGTCATGGCGGTCGAGCCCATCAGGGTCGAATTGCGCGGCACCGTGTACCGGGGATCTTCCTCCGGCGTATCCGTGCCGGTGGCGCGCGCCGCCGTGTCGCGGGCGTGCTCCACGCCGGCGGCGCCGCGATCCCGGATGGTGCCGGCCACCGACCGGCTGCGATCGAGGAGTCCGCCCCCTTCTTCTTCGGGGTCATAGCCCACGGGATTCGTCCAACGCAGGGTGTCGGCGGACTCGGGTTCGGCCGTGCGCGTGCGGTCCTGAATGACCGGGGCCTCGTCTTCCCGAATGCCTAGACCGATCGGAATGTCGCTCCCGGGCACCAGGTCGGGATCTTCGTCGCGCTGCTCCAGCTGCTGCCCCATGTCCTGTACGCGGGAACTGAGCTGGTCCATGCGCCCGAGGAGTCCCTCCAGGTGGCTCTGGCGCTCGGGGTCCGGCTCCTGCCGTGCTTCCTCGGCCAGCTGCTCGCGCATCCGCTGGTTGTCTTCGCGCAGTTCGCGCAGCTGTCGGCGCGTCTCGCGCTGCTCGGCCGTCAGGGTGCGGATGGTGTCGGTGGCCGTGTCCGCGTCCGGTTGCGCCGCCGCCTGCCGCTGGTCCAACGAGTCCGGTGCCTCGGCCGTCGGCTCGGTGCCGCAGGAGCGAAGCATCACCAGGATCATCAATGCGCCAACGGCCAGGCCGATGATCGGCAGAAGTCGATTGCCCTTGGTGGAAACCATCAGCGCACCCCCCAAAAGCTCTCGTCAAAGGGGCGGTCCGACACGACATACACGGCGGTTGTGTCGGCTTCGTGGCCGGCCGGGTGCAGCCGTGCATGCTGAAAGGTGGCCGTCAGCCAGTCGCCCCGGAGGTCGCGGGGGTCGAGCGTCACCGGGGATTCCGTGGCGTTGCGTAGCTTGACGGCGGTGACGTACCAGCGCCCGCCGCGCCAGGCCGCGAGCGGTTCGGCGGTGACGGCCGCGCCCCGGACCAGGCGGACCGGTTCCTGGTTCAGCGAAACCTGGCGCACGCCAGGCATCTGCGGGGCGAGCCGGCTGGGGCCATACAGGGATTGGGACGCGAATCGCGTCAGCGCCACGTAGTCCAGGTTTTGGTGGTCGGGTTCGGCGTCGGGGACGTCCGTCGCGTGGTCCCGCCGACTCCCCGGCCGATGAATGACGACCTCATTGGCGCGGGCGCCGTCTTCGGCCGAAAGGTCGAGCATGAACGTCGCCCCGGATTCGACATCGGCAATGACGGCGCGGGCGGGGCCGAACGAGGATTGCGCCTTGAGATAGGCGATCCCGTCGTTCGAGAACACGCGGACCTGGTCATCGATGTGGGGTGGAAGCCCCACGCGGACGTGCCCTGCAGGGAAGCGGATCAGCCGCTCCTGCCCCACGGGCAGGGTGACCTGGACGGGCGCTCCGTCCCACGTAATGCGGTCGGGGCTGTCGCCGGCGGTGGCCGACACCGGCCCCGCGAGGGCCGCGATAAGGGCAATGGCGAGGATCGGGCGCATTACTGCTCCTCCTCCGGGTCGATGCGATAGGGATCTTGGACGAAGCCCGCGAGGGCGAGTCCCCAGGGGTTCGATTCAGGGTCGATGTCGTAGGCGACCACCCGCAGGGGGTAGCGGATGAAGACCTGCTTGACGCGCTCGCCGTCGATGCGCTCCTCGACCTCCACGTCCAGCCATACGGTCCACGTCCCGTCCCCCGTGGCCTGCACGCGGTCCGGGGTGTAGCGCAGGCCGTCGATCTCCCGGATGAACCGGCTGCGATCCCGCAGCTCACCGCGCCGTTCGCGCTGTTCTCGGTCCGCTTCGAGGGTTTGCTGAAACCGTGGCGTCAGGAACGCCTGCAGCGACCACAGGTTGTCCGCGTAGTCCGCGCGTCCGTCCTCGGGCCAGCGATGGACCTGCTGCCAGATATAGAACGCGAAGGTGTACACCGACGCGGGATGCACCTCTCCGGCTTCCAGAACCCCGCCGGTGCGCAGCTCCGGGGGGATGTGCACCGTCAGACGGTCGGGGGCCTGCTGCCACCCCCACCACAGGCCGAGGGCCACGAGCGCCATGACGCCGATGACGCCCCGGAGGGTGTTGATGTGCGATCGGGCGCTGTCGAGTTCCTTGCGGTATCTCACGAACGTCTCCCCAGGTCCCAGGTCCCGCTGCGTAGCGTCACCGGGACCTTGCGCAGGCCGCTCCGGTGAAGGGCGAGCATGGCGCGTTGTTGGTAGTAGCCCGTGGGGCGGCCCCGCTTGATCTTCTGGAAGATCGTGGCGGTGATGAATACGGTCCCCAGCACGGCGACCGCCGCGAATCCGACGCCCATCATCGGAGCGCCGACCACGAAACCGAGCAGGATCCCGACGGGTAGCCAGCCGATCACGGCGAGCACGAGAATGGCGAGCAGCTCACTGGAGGAGCAGCCGCGAAAGATGGGCGGCTCCTCGTTAAGCCGCTCGGCCATTCGGTTTTCGAGTCCGGGTGTCGCCACGCGGCATTACTCCATGATCGAAATGGCCTGATTGACGAAGAAGCTCAGGACGAGGAGCACCACGGCACCCACCACGCCAAGCAGACCCACCTCGCCCCATTCGGCCTTGCCTTGGCGGGCCTCATTGAATTTGGTCAGCGCGGTCCAGGACACCCACAGGAAGGAGGCGACGGCGATCAGTGTCCCGAGGACGATCGCCCCCTCGAAGATGTAGCCGCGCATGAGGTCGATCCAGTTGCCATCCTCGAACCCTCCGTCGGGCTCGGGTGCCGTCGGCAGGTTCTGCGCCCAGGCGGGCGTGGAGTGGAGGGCGACCACGACTCCAGTCATGAGGATGTGGCGGGCGCGGGCCCATTGGCGTTTGCAGGTATTGAGCATCGAAAAGTCCTCCTATGGACGGATGAAGTAACCCACGAGCATCACCACGACGGCGGCCCGTACAGAGACCCAAAGCAGGTCGAACATGGGTGTCTCGCGATCGCTCCAGGCGCGGAACTGGCCCATCACGACCCACATGAGCCAGCTCAGATAGGTGACCGCGACAATGGCCGCGATCGCGAGCCCCAGGTCGGCGCCACTCGCGCCGGCCCACTGCTCGAACTGACTGGAGGCATCGCCGCTCACCGGCGGTAATCACCACTGAGGGGCTCGACCCGGCGCGGTTGGGCGCGCGGTGCCCGGAGGTGCTCCTCGATGCCGGCCTGCACCCGCTCCAGGTCGTGGCGCAGCCAGTCGTACTGGAAGCGGATCCGCGCGTCGGGTTCGGCATGGGCTTCGGCCTGATCGACCAGCGCGTGCAGGGCCTGGATCTCGTGAGCGAGTCGGCTCAGGCTCTCGCGTTCCGCATCGCGGTCGGCCAGGGCCGCCGGTGTGAGGGTGATCATCACCACGCCCGTAGCGAGCGCGACAAGGGTCCTGTGCATGACGTGTGACTCCGAGGCGTTAGCGTGAGCCACAGTCTTCTGATTCCCGGCCGTGGCGACTACGAAAAATCCTCAAACCGATCGCGAGGGTTTTTCGGACGCCAGGGTTGAGCCCCTGCGCCGTGCTATTCGGGCCTTCGGAAAGGGCGGGTTTGGCGAGGGTGAAACGTGGGTGGGTCCAGCGGGTCACGTCGCAAGCCCGTAAGCGTCCAGCGAAATACATTCTTTCGTCGTCCCGCCGCGGGTCCGATCATGAAGCCGAGCCCAGTTGGAGAGGAACGGCATCATGGGTTGGAGGCGACGGAGTGGGGAGGAGTGGCAGCGATTGGTATCGGGATGGCCGCGTAGCGGTCTAACCCAGGAAGCGTATTGTGCGCAGCACGGGATCTCCGTCGGTAGCCTGCAGCGCGGGCGTCGGCATCCTGGATGCGGAAGCGGCGACGGCGCGAACGGAGGGGAGTGCCGCGACCGAGTTCGTCCCGGTGAAGCTGGTGGGCGATCGGCCCCCCACCCCCCCCCGCGGCGGGCGGTGCGGAGCTGACCCTGGTATTGGCCGATGGGGTGCGGCTCGAGATCGGGACGGCATGTCCGGCCGAGACCCCGAAGCGGGTTCTCGGAGTCGTGCGGGAGTCCGCATGATTGCGTTGGACGCGCGGCAGTCACCCCGGTGGGGGTCGAGATCCGGCATCGCTCGTCGGCTCGCGTTTTTCAGCCAGCGTCGGCTCTTACGAGTCTCCACCGTAGCGCGGCCCGGAGGGCCGCGAAAACACCGGTCAGTCTCTGAGGTGTTTGATGATGAACAGGTAGTTCGCGGCGATGAGAGCGAGGATGGTGAAAATGACTTCCATCATGTCGGAGCTCCGGGTCGCGGCATCCTGTGAGTAGGCTTCGCGGCTGTTTCCCCAGCCATCTATCTGCCAAGCACCATCAAGCGGGCACGATGTACTCTCCTTCGTCGATTTCTTCGTGCCAATGGATGAGGTTCACGCCGTCGTCGCGGATTCGGTCTGATGTAAATCAGAGGGGCTACTCGTAGAGCTCTTCGCGGAGGCGCCAATAGACATCATCGGATTCGGTGATGAGGGAGTTGTTGTCGGCCATCCCCGCAGCTGTGAACCCCTCAGAGGTTACTACGCTGGCGTCGGCGCCGTGGTCGAGCAGGATTTCGACCATGTTCGGGCCGCTGACCGCAGCGGTTAATATGAGGGTGGTTATTCCGCTCTCGCTCCGCGCATTTACGTCAGCGCCGCCCGCCAGCAGGGCCACAGCCATCGCCGGGCCGTTTTGCAACGCGGCGAACTTGAGGGCGGTCATTCCGCGCTCGTTCCGCGCATCGATTTTGGCGCCATGGTCCAGCAGGGTCTCGGCCATGTCCGGGTCGTTGTCCTGAGCGGCGTACATGAGGGCAGTCGCTCCGGTAGCGGACCGCGCATCAATGTTGGCGCCGTGGTCCAGCAGGGTCTCGGCCATGTCCGGGTCGTTGTTCTGAGCGGCGTACATGAGGGCGGTCATTCCGGTAGCGGACCGCGCATCAATGTTGGCGCCGTGGTCCAGCAGGGTCTCGGCCATGTCCGGGTCGTTGTCCTGAGCGGCGAACAGGAGGGCGGTCATTCCGCGCTCGTTCCGCGCATCGATTTTGGCGCCATGGTCCAGCAGGGTCTCAGCCATCGCCGGGTCGTTTTGCCCCGCGGCGACCATGAGCGCGGTCGAGCTGTTTTCGTACCGCCGCGCATAAATTTTGGCGCCCGCCTCGATCGCGGCCCTAGCTTCACCGGGGGTGCCTGCCCACGCGGCCTGGAAAAGCCGGTTCGTTGGATCCGACGCGAAGGCCGTTTGCAGGAACAGGCCCAGGACCAGGATTGCCCCAAGGGCGATGCTCGGCAGCAGGGGGCGTTGGTTGCGAATCATTCCGCCACTCCTTGGGTTGATGTGTGGGTAGGGCACCGATCGAACCGCCACTATACCAGTGCGGGTTTCCCTCGGTTTCACCGGCCCTGTGTGAATTTTTACTACGCTTCCTGGGTTAGACCGCTACGCGGCCATCCCGATACCAATCGCTGCCACTCCTCCCCACTCCGTCGCCTCCAACCCATGATGCCGTTCCTCTCCAACTGGGCTCGGCTTCATGATCGGACCCGCGGCGGGACGACGAAAGAATGTATTTCGCTGGACGCTTACGCAAGCCCGAGCGGGGGGTGCTGTGTCGAACGTCGGTGGGAAGGGGTTTGGCGTCCGGCCGTCCGGGGGTGGAGAAACGCCCTGCGCTCGTGACACTCGCAGCGGCGGGAGGGGTTCTCAGAGGTATTTCTTGAAGCTCGATGCCGTAATGGCCACGGTGATCGCATTGAGCAGGGCGAACGGGAGAATGACCCAATTCGGGTGGACCGAAAACGGCAGCGCGAGGTAGACCACCCAGGCCATGGCGATCGAGGGCGCCATCAGCCGTTTCGCGTGGTGGTAGACGAACGACGATTCGCGGCCACCCCCCCAGCGGCGCAGATCGCGCTGCACGAGTCCATCGACCAGGGCCACCATGGCGAACAGGACGAACACCGGCATGGCGAGGGTCAGCACCCCCAGGCGGAGGGCGAAGACCTGCGTGATCGCCATGCCGGCCAGGACATAAGGCTCAATGGAGTGATACCCGTTGCGCAGAGAGTGCACGATCCGGCCATCCTCGGGGTGCGCGGGAATCGACAGCCACTCCACGAGCGAGTGGATCCCCGTGTACTCAAACAGGAAGCGATAGGACACCTCCGCGAAGCTGCGCGCGTAGCTCCCTGGATCCGCGGTCAACATGGACTGACGAAAATCCTCGTTGAGGTAGCCGATCTCGCGTTCGAGCATCTGCTGGCTGTGCTGGATGCCTTGGTCCGGCCAGATCCAGGTCATGCCGACCCATTCCGCCACCAGGGAAAACAGCAACGCCGCGAGCAACCATAGGACGGTCTGGCCCGCGAGGTTCAGCGTTCGCCCGATCAGCCCCGGCTCGCGCTGCTGCGCGGGGTGACTCGATGTCTGCCGGCGCGCGCTCGCCATCAGGCGGGTTCCTGCGGGGCGACCGGCATGGCGGTGTCCTGCCACCAATGCTCGGCGGTGGTGTAATCGCGCTGCATGCGCTCGGCGATGTCGGCGAGCGACCCGGGCATCACCGGATCCGCTTTACTGTCCGGAAGCGGCATCCGGATCTTCCAGAGCTGTCCCCCCTCGATCAGGGCGAACGCCTGACCCTTGGGCAGGGTGACGATGTCGGACGGCGTGAGCAGCGGGACCTCGGTTACCGTGATGCGGTCTTCGTTGCGGCTGGAGAAGTGCTGGTCGGATTCGGGATCGGCCGAATCGTTGGTGCCAGATACCTGCATGAGCGTGTTGATCTCGACCTGCGGAAGTTGCTCCGTGAGCATTTCGGCCGTCTCGTACTCCTTCACCCGCAGCATGACCAGCGTGTTGAAGTTACCGGCCACCTGGCCGGCCTTGGGCTTGGATCCGATCCGGGCCTCGACGTCGGACCAGGTCTGCGTATAGGCCGTGACCTGGAATCCCGCTCCACCGGCCTTGTTCAGCAGCGGGATGAACTCGTCGCCGATCAGCTCGTTGAACTCGTCCGCATGCACGTTGACGGTCGGAAGCCCCGACCGACCACCATCCGGTAGCCCGTCGTCCTGCCCATGCTTGTACAGCTGACCCGCGACGGAGCAGAGATCCGCGAACATCGAGTTGCCCACGGCCGCCGCCACGTCCGCATCCGAGAGCGCGTCGAGACCCACATAGACGATCCCGCCGGTGCGGATGATCTCCCGCCAGGAGAAGATCGGGCGCGGATCGTCGGTGTCGAGATAGTCGGGGGCGATCAGCTCCGCCGTCTTGCCGGTGGTCAGCTTTTCCATCAGGGGGAGCAGCGAAGCCACGATCTTGTCGAAATAGGTCTTGTCGTACTCGAAGGCGCTGCGCAGGCCGTCGGCGACGGGGTCGAACAGCCCCTGCTCCTTGGCGTAGAGCATCAGGGCGACGGCACGCTTGTCCCGACCCTGAAGGTTGCGCGGTAGCTGACGTTCGTTGGTGTTGGCCTCGCGCCGCCCCACTTCCTCCTTCCAGCCTTCGGGCGCCACACTGGGGAGCCAGTGCTCGTAGTATTCGATCAGCAGCGGCTCGATGTAGGTGATGTGCCGGAGGATCTGTTGGTAATCGGGGCGTCGGCCCAGCGCCACGATCGCCTGGGACACGATGTTCACGAATCGCCACGCGAACTCCTTGAAGGCGGCACTGTTGCCTTCGCTCGGGAGCTGGTTCGAGACACGGGTGGCGACCTCGGTAATGCGGCTGAACGACCCGACGGCGTTGTAGCGTGCCGAGTGGTCGGGGTAGCCCAGGTGACACATATAGAACTGGTCTTCGCGCCCCGCGCGGCGGGCCTCCGCATACATCCGCTTGAGCAGTTCGGCATCTCCCTTGGGGTCGATCACGATGGTGACGTCGCCACGCCGGATGTCCTGAGTGATCAGCACTTCGGCCAGCCGCGTCTTGCCCACCCGGGTCGCGCCCAGTACGAGGGTGTGCCCCACGCGCTCACCGAGATCCGTCCAGGCATCTTCCTCGTCCGGTTCCACGGCGTGCAGCGCGGGTTTTCCACCCACGGGAGGCAGAGGGGCCAGGGGGTTCCACCAGGATCGTTTCCCGAGTGCGCGCGCAATGCCGCGCAGCCCGGGGATGGACTCCCACTGGACCTCCTTGCGGCGGGCCCAGCGGTACAGGGGTCCGGGATCCACGTAATGCTGGACCTCCGGTCGGATCGTGTCCCGCAGGCGCTGCGTGTGCTTCTGCGTCCAGCGGAACCCCCGTCCGAGGTAGAGCTTCCGCCGCGAGACGGGGATTTGTTTCGCGCTCATGGAAAACTCGGGTAGCTGTCGGAGGTGGCGGTGATACCGCACGATCCGCCACCCCTGACGCGCCCGGTGCACGGCCAGTGCCCCGAGCATCGCCGCCGCGACCCAGGCGATCGAGGGGGTCATCATCAGGGCCCAGGGCGCGGCGACCGCGATGACGGCGGCGGCGCCGGCCACAAAGGCGGAGTAGAACTCGACCGGCGGCCGTAGGAGGGCCTCGACGGGCAGTTGGCTCATTGTTCGATCCCCTCGCGCGAGATCAGGACCGGGTAGACGTCGAGCTGCAACCGCTCGGCGAGATCATCGCCGTGCGAGAGCTGGACCGGGATCCCGTGCGCGGTGTCGCGCACCCGTTCGAGGTCCTCGGGGCTCTCCGCCTGAACGAGCATGCACACGGCCCCCGCCTGCATGAGCGCGACCCGGTGGTGTTCCAGCCAGGCGAGCGATTGCGGATCCGATCCCACCAGGCAGAGCGGGCGCGGCATATTTCGGAGTGTCTCGCGCACATGCGCCGGCGGCTGCCCCTGCAGCGGTGCCACGCGCAAGCGGGAGGGTTCGATGGGCAGCATGCGCTCGGCCGCGTCGTTCAACGGGGGGAGTGCGGCCGTATTGCGAGGTGTGGGGTCCTCGGCGCCCTCCAGGCGCTCAAGGTAGGGGGCCGCCGGACGGCCCTCGCCCGTATCGAGGATCACCTCCAGGGCCTGCGCAGAGGCAGAGACGAAGAGAAGGGGCAGCAGGGCGGCCAGGGGGGACTTGACGATCACGGCAGAGCCTCCAGATGGTGTTGGACGCGGGCCCGGTGGCGGGCGGCGTTGGTGGTGTTCGAGGGCGCGTGATAGAGGCCGCTGGCTTCCAGCCAGTGGCCGCTGCGTTCGTACTGCTCTCGCAGGATCGCGGCACCGATGCGGAGGTTGCGATAGGGGTCGAGGGCCCGCGCCGGGTCCTGGAGACGCGCCTCGTGCCAGCGCCAGTTGACCTGCATGAGTCCTATATCGATGTTCCGCTTCCCGGCCGCGAGGTGGCGCTCCAGGGCGTCCAGCGCCTCCCGGTACGTGCGGTATCGCTCCGGCCGTCCACCCACGTTGAGGGTCCAGGGCCACGGCCGCGCCGCACCCGTGGACAGCCGTGCGCCGGACTCGGCGGCGGCGAGGGCGTACAGGACATCGGCCGGAACACCCTCGGCCTGAGCGACGCGGTGGTAGCCTTCAGGAACGCCGGCTACCGCCTGGGTCGCGAGCGTTAGGGCAAGACCGGCTGCCAGCGCTGCCCGGATTGCCGCAACAGCGAGGGCGTGTCGTGATCGGCCAGCGTGCCGTCGTCGTGATTGAGGGTGATACGACCGGCTCGCACCAGGTCGATCGGGACCGCGTTCTCCGCCGCCCATCGGCGCACCTCCTGATCCGCATCGGTATCCGTCAGAAAGACGTCCAGCCGCCATTGGGCCCCGTCCTGCAAGCGCTCCACGGCGCGTTCCAGGATGTCCCCGCAGCGGTTGCAGTCGCGGGCGGCGACCAAGACCACGCGATCATCCGCACGGAGGTCATCCAGGGTGGGCGTACTCGGCTCACTCATGCGGGGCGTGGCACCCGTCGCGGAGCCGGACCGGTCACGCGGCTCGATCAGCACCCTGTCCGGGTAGAGGCGATCCCACGCGGCATCGTAGGCATGCTGGAAGGCCAGTTCTCCGGTGACGCGATCCCGCTCCTGCTCCACGGCCAGCTCGGCGTAGTACCGACGTTCGCGCTCGGTCTCTGCATGAATCCCCAGGACCCATATCGGGTCCAGATCCGGCGACCAGAGTCCCCGTGGACCCTCCATGATGGCGTCGTAGCGTTCCCACTCGGCGTCGGAGAGATCCCAATGCTGTGTCCGGGCCGGTGCCGTTTCGACGCCTTCGGACGCTCGGGCCTCGGCGCGGGTCGCGTCGGACTCGACCGAACTGGCCTGCACGGTGCCGGACAGTCCGGTCGTCACCAGCAACGCGATCACGGAGTAGCGAGGCCGGGTCATGGGTACCCCCGCATGCAGGGTCGCCCATCAATGAAATAGACCCGCTGTTCCCATTTGGACGAAAGGTCGGCTTCGACCCGGGTCCGCTCGGCGACCTGGTCAAGGCAGGTCGGCGGCGGCTCGGGAATCGCGACGGGCTCGACGGGGGGCGGATCGGGTGTCACCTCGGGTTCCGGTTCGTGCGTGGCCGCGATGACGCCGACTCCAATCAACAGCAAAACGACAGCTCCACCCATGATGGTCTCCTGCTCCTACTCGTCGTGGATGGCGAGGGCGTGCATGAACCCGCGTGGGTGCCGGAGGACCGCGACACCTGCATCCGGATCGAGGCTTTCCAGCGTCCATTGCCCGTAGCGCCCGCCCACGCGGATACGCTCGCGGCCACTCGCGCCTTCCAGGATGGCGAAGTGGCGAGCCCCCCAGTGTTCGATACCCGTCAGGGTGGCGTTCGGTTCCGGCGTTTCAGGCGTTTCCTCCAGGCGGGCGACGCGGCGCTGCGTGGCGTTCAGATCGCCCCTCAGCGCCTCGATGGGCTCCAGGGCCTCCGAGGATTCCACCTCGGCGCGCAGGTCCATCAGTTCACCCTGCAGGGCCTCCAGTCGGTCGGTCACGGCCTGATCCGGTCCCTGGTGGTCGAGCGCGGACTCCAGCCCGTCGAGCTTCTCGCGGAAGTCGCGTTGCTCGGAGCGCAGCGCGCGCAGATCCTCGTCCTGACTGGCGACCCGTGCCTCCAGGGAGGCGAGCAGCATTTCCAGTTCGTTGAGGTTCCCTTGATCGACCTCGGCGACCGGTTCGGCCCGTACGGGTTCGGGTTCCTCGGTTTCGGCCTTTCCGCCGCCGATGAACATCAGGAGCAACCCCGTTACGACGGCGAGGCCGACGACTGGCCCCGCGATCTTGAGCCAGCGCGGGATGGGCTGAGGCGCTGGACGATTGTCCGACTTCTCGTTCGTGCTCATTGATCACCTCGCAGAATCGACCGGGCGCGGGACGGGGCATACCGGGCGGCCACCTCGTCGCTGGGGATCTCCAGTTCGGCGCCGGTGCGGAGCTGATTCGGGTTCGGCGCATTGGCCGGGAAGAACGCGTGCGGGTTGGCCTCGAACAGCGCGGCGGCCATGCGCGCCGGTTGCTCCGGCGAAACCGCCTCAGCGATGGAACCGAGGGTCTCTCCGAGCTGAACCGGGCCATACAGGCGGGCTGTTGGGGGCTGTGGCGCGAGCACGTCGCGCACGGTGTCGGCTTCGATCGCTTGGCCGCGCGCCCGCGCGGACTCGGCATAAGGCGCACGCGGTTCGTAGGAGATTTCCCGCATGGCGGGATCGACGACCAGGCGCCAGGTGGGGCCGGCGAGGGTGGTAAGCGCATTCTCAAGGCTCAGGGGCCCCAGCTCTCGATGCACCTCGGGAAGCGGTCGGGTCAGGAGCACCCGCATGGCCGGGTCCGCCTTGGCCGGCTCCTCCAGCTGATACCCGCTATGTGTCAGGAGGTAGGTGAGCGCGGAGCCGACGTGCCGGACGTCCGACGGGAAATCCATCTGGACCGTGACCTGCAGGGGCTGCACCTGCTCGGGCGCGGGCGCATCGGTGGCGGTGAGGTATCGACCCACCTGGATGTCACTGGCCGTAGCGGTTCCCCAGGAGGTGAACGTCAGCGCCACAAGGAGTGCGGGTAACCGTGTTCGCATGTCTTGCCTCGCCTGCTTGGAATAAAGACCCGCGCCAACGGAGGCGCGGGCACCAGCCCTAAGGGGTATGGGCTGCCCGCCGCCAAGGCAGCGGACGTCGCCAATTCTCCGGGTCCCGCGTGTGGCGACTACGAAAAATCCTGAAGCGAGCGCGAAGGGTTTTTGAGTTATCCACAAAAACTGGGGATAACTGCATGGGAAAGAGGGGGAAGAAAGCGAGGGAACAAGGACTTGCCAGGCGTGGGCAAAACGTAACCAGCCACCCCGGTTGGGTCGGGGGTGGCTGATCCGCGAGTTGACTTCGATTGAGGTGCTTCAGGACCGGGCGCGTCGATTGTGCGATGGCCCGGTCGAGTAGGAGTCTTCCCCAGGGCGGATCGATCTCACCCTCCTGCAGTAGCGAGTCGTATTCCGGCGATCCATGGTTTTGGGGGGATGGATCTATCTCGAATGGCGCGGCAGTACCGCACAAAGGGACCCACGCTGCACCTGGCGGTGGGCGGCCAGTGATTTGAATCACGGAGACCAGAGTCTCCCCACGGCGGGCGCTACGCACCGACCGTGGGGAGACCCCCCTAAACCATTCGAGAAGAACTCGTGCCGGGCCCGGAGGGCCCAACGAGTTGACTTGTGAACCTCCACCGAGGATCGGTATTGATCGACTGACCCGAGCCAGGGACAAAATTGGATCAGCCGACAGCGCCGGGCCGCAAAGGGGCAAATGCGGCACCCCCACTCTCGGCGCGTAGGGGCTTTTGCCGACGGGCGTCGGCAAGGGGCCTGATACGCTCAGGCGGGCGGTGTAATACGCATTCAAACTCAAGGGCCCGATTCGGGCAATCCTCCAGACTGCAAATGTTGAATCTCCGCCGTCATTCCCCAGGTGCGCGCGCGCACCTCGGGAATGACGGCCCGAAGGCCGTCAGGGTTAGATCCAGCGGAAGACGTGCTGCATCCGCTCGCCCTCGGCGAGCGGTAGCTCCACGACATCCGCGCGGGCGTTGGCCCAAGTGTTGCCGCCATTCTCGGTGGCTTCCTGCCGCAGCGCTTCCAGTTTCCCGAGAGCGTCCGTAACAGCAAGCGTGGCGACGTAGTCGCCTACCAGCGGCGTGCCCTCGTCGGACACCCGCAGGGTGCGATATTCCGGCGACGTCAGTGGTGTCCCGGCGACTCGGGGAAAATCGAGCATCCCCGAAACCGCGTGGACGGCCTGCGCCCGATTCAGTCGCGGCAGGCCCTCGGCATCGCAGTCCATGTCGAGAAATACGCCATTGGGATCATTCCACGCCGCCCAGGCGAGAAGCTCGGCACGGGTGCCGTACTCCACCAGTCGTTTCTGGTACAGCGGGTCCCGATACAGCGCCGCGAGTTCATAGGTGTGCATGGTCAGTCTCCTGCATGGAGGGGACAGACCGCTCCCACGGGGAGCGGTGTCCCCGTGGTGGGTGAAGTGAATGGATCGACCGGCGGAGCCGGCGCCCCTCCTCCCGGTCCGGAGGGGCTTTCAGGGGCCTGATACGCTCAGGCGGGCGGTAAAGCCGTCATTCCCCAGGGCCGCTCGCGACTCTCGGGAATGACGCCACCCCGCACCAGAGGCGGGAGTGGCGGTCGGTCAATGGCGCCGACGGTTTTGTCGGCGGGCGATCAGGTAGGCGCCGATCATCACGATCCCGATCAGTGCCAGCCCAATGAATACGCCGAAGTCTTCCATGAGCATCATCTTAGCTCTCCCAGCAGCCCACGAGCCAGAGGATCAGGCCCAGGACCACGGTGCTGAGTCCTCCTGCGGTGAATCCGCGTTCGATGAACAGAGCCAGGATTCCGGCAACAGCCAACAGTATGCCGGCCTGCCGCAGGCCTTCCTGGATTCGTGCGAGATTAAACATGGTCTATCTCCTGCAAGGAGGGGACAGACCGCCCCACGGGGATCGGTGTCCCCGTGGTGGGTGAAAGCGTGCTCGCCCAGCAGATCGCTGGGTGAGCACGGACGGAGCGACAAGGGTTATGCCGCGACGGACTGATGTGGCTGCATCGAGTCCCGCAGGGCGGCTAGAGCGCGCCCGAGGTGCATTCCGACGGCTTCAAATGCGGCGTGCACCACAGACTGACCCAGGATTTCATGCGCGCGCGTGGCGGAGAGCCCTGCGATCAAGGACTCGGGAACCGCTTTGACGCGGGCATGCTCCTTCGGTGTCAACAGCCGAGTGAGCGCCGAGTCGCTCGGATGCCGAATGAACGGCTCGGTGGACCGCGCCTTTGCATACCCGCGTCCGATGGTCCCAAGGCTTGCCTCGGATCCATCGAGGAGCTGCCGCCGAAAGCCTTTTCCGGCCTCCTTGTCGCGGACCTCCTTCTCGGCCAGGTAGCTGTATGCCTTCCAGGCAGGATCGTCAGGGTCGATGTCCTCCAGGATGTCCCGGATACACGACTCACGATCCCGAACGGCACGCAGCCCGTCGAACGAGAATGGCACCTCCGGGTTGGTTGCAATCATGCAGAACCGATTGCGCCGCTCCATCGAGCCCAGCTCAAATCCATCGAGAACCGTCTCGTGCAGCTCGTAATCCAGGCTGCTCAAGATGGACCGGATCACCGTCATGCTGGTCGTGGTGCCGTACTGAGGCACGTTCTCCAGCAGGATCACACTCGGCCGCAAGGTCTGAATCGCCGCGAGAAACGCGACGAACAACGGACCAGCGGTTTCGTGCTCCTCGGCTTTCGCCAAGCGGTTTTTCGCTCGACCCGAGAGGGAGGCCCCTGTGCAAGGAAGCCCCGCCGCGAGGATGTCGATGGCCGGTAGCTTGCGCCACTCCACATCCTGCATTGGAGCCTCGATGGCGATCGAATCCGATTTCCAGATCGGATTGTTCGCCAACGACGCCTCCAAGTAGTCGCCGTCCGCCTCGTTGGCAAAGGCCAGCTCGACGGGGATTCCAGCGGCTTCCAGGCCTCGATGAAGGGCGTGGTCAAGAATACCCCCGCCGTGCGCCAGAGACCCCATACGCAGGGGCTCGTGCTGGTTCAGCCGCTCAAGCAGCCGGATCGAGCGCTCGGTTGTTGCTCGGTCGTGATGATGGACCCGGATCTCGATGGACCCGGGGCGGATGACCACGCGGACTCGCTCGGCCTCGCCGAAAGCGGACACGAGGGCCTCGCCCGACACATCGATGACCGGCAGTTCCTGGTCGCCCCGCTTGCGACGGGACACTTTCCGATCGCCAGATGGGGTGAACCGCAGGGTAATCCCTCCGTGCGGACCATTCTCGCGATCAAGACTTTTCAGCTCGAACTGCTGACCCGGGCTGATCCCGGCCCGTGCCAGACGTCGGCCTTCCAGCCACAACCGCTTGGTCCCCTTGCGTTCTCCCAAGGTCGTGTAAATCACTGTCGTTGCCATAGGTCAGTCTCCTGCATGGAGGGGACAGACCGCCCCCACGGGGATCGGTTGTCCCCGTGGTGGGTAAAGGAATGGATCGACCGGCGAGCCGGCGCACCCCTGCCCGATCCGGGGGTGCTTTCAGGGGCCTGATGCGCTCAGGCGGGCGGTAAAGCCGTCATTCCCGAGGGCCGCTCGCGGCCCTCGGGAATGACGCCCCCGCAGGGGCGTGTGGTCAAGCGGCTTGCTTGCCGGTCGCAACCGCCAAAGCCAGCGATTCGATCGGCTCGATTTCGGCGAGAAACGCCAGGTGTTCGAGTGCCTGAGCACGTAGGGCACCGGGCGACGTATCCATCGGCTCCAGTGCGTGCGAGTTGAGCAGGAATACGCCCGGGCCATGGCAGACCATGATCCGGGTCGCGTCCGAGCCAAGGGCGTACAGCCCTCGGTCCATGGGGACCAGGTCCCCAAGAATGGAGTGATGTCGAGATTCCACGGTCAGTCTCCTGTGTCGAGGGACGACCGACCCCCAAAGGGGTGGTCGTCCCTTTGGGGAATGGAATACCGTCGGCTAGTCGATCGTGCGAAGGATCTCGCCGGACTCGTCGTGGTCCAGGGCGTAATCCCTCAACCAGTGGTACAGGTTGACGTGCCGATCTTCGCGAAAGCGCCAGGCCATCGCGTTGAAGGCGAACAGACAGGCAACAATGCCCGCCGCATCCGGACTTAACTCGCCCTCGTAGCCGTTACCGGGCACGACGATCCGCAGGTTCCGTTCCTGTTCGGGAGCCATATAGAAACCGCCGTTGGAAAGCTCGTAGAACTCCCAAAAGCCGCCCCGGTAGGCTTCCGCAAGGGTTCCCAGCGAATCGAAGACGCAGTTTTCAAATGCCAGGGCATGTGCCCCGAGATACCTCGGCAGGATCCGGATCCGTTCGAGGTCCGGGACACGGTGGCGATGAATCGCAAGATCCGTTTCAGTGCAAAACGTCATGGTCTATCTCCTGCATGGAGGGGACAGACCGCCCCCACGGGGGGTCGGTGTCCCCGTGGTGGGTGAAGTGAATGGATCGACCGGCGAGCCGGCGCACCCCTGCCCGATCCGGGGGTGCTTCAGGGGCCTGATACGCTCAGGCGTCTGTTCTATGGATGGGCCCGCTGTGTCCAGGCGCCCGTATTCAGAGCCTCCGTGGCCGCCTCCTCCGTGGCGAAATACTCCAGGGATTCCCGCGACAACGGAGTCCCGTCCAGAGGGTCCGCCGTACCGACATACCAGCCTCGGGCGGATGCCATGGGCTGGAGTTCGACATGGTGGCCGAAGTATTCAAAAGCGATCTTCCCGTACATCCTCGCCTCCTATCCGTACCGGATCCGGTGGAATACCTGGAGTTCTTCCTCCACGGAAAAGCCGTAGAGGTGGTAACTCCGAATCTCCTGATCCCCGGACTCGAAATCGATCTCCGGTTCAGTGGAGAACCACAGGTCGATGCCGGTCGGCGGGTCGCTGGAGGGGTGCACGGCACCCTTCCGGTTCAGGAACTCAACGGTCGCCTCGACGGCCGACGGATCCTCTGCGTCTTCGGGGTCCATACGGACCCCCTCGGAATCGATCCATCCTCGCTGGGAGGGTTCGCCAAGTTCCAGATCGACGGGCTTCCATCGCTCGAACGTGATCTTGATACGCGCAGTCATGGTCTGTCTCCGGATGGAGGGGACAGACCGCTCCCACGGGGAGCGGTGTCCCCGTGGTGGGTGAAGTGAATGGATCGACCGGCGAAGCCGGCGCACCCCTGCCCGATCCGGGGGTGCTTTCAGGGGCCTGATACGCTCAGGCGGGCGGTAAAGCCGTCATTCCCCAGGATCGCGCGCGACCCTCGGGAATGACGGCCCGAAGGCCGTCAGGATTGAGGGTGGATTTCGAGCCGGGATTTATCCCGCCTCCTCGGACTGCACCTCGGCCTCCGGCCGCAGGTGCTCAGCGGCTTTCCGCGCCTGACTGGCTGCACGGAAAATGGCCCGCTTGTCCTCTTTGAGCTTCCTGACCCAGGAGCCGATGTAGCCTTCGTGGCGAAGATCCCCCTGGATGCCGATCTCGGCACACAGGAAGGCGGCTCCCAGTTCAGCGACCAGCTCCTCGAACGCATAGCGCTCGGATCCGAAGTGATCAAACTCCACGATGCCTTCGCGCGCGAGTCGGGACTCGTGTCCCGTCCAGTGCGTGAGTTCGTGGAGTGCCGTGGCGTAATAACCGGCCTCTTCCCGAAACGACGCTTTCGGGGGCAACTGGATGTAATCCAGCTCGGGCGAATAGAACGCCCGGGTGCCCCCGTGTCGGATCAGAGCCCCGGAGGACTCCAGCACCGATTCCGCGGCCTCGATGGGCGTGAAGCTCGGTTCCGGGGCGTCCCCGGTGGGACCCACGCGATACCGGTCCTCCAGGCCATCGATCTGGTCTACGTTGAAGAGCTTGAAGGCCCGAAGGATCGGCACGGTTTTCATTACCGGCTCGCCCTTCTCGTCCGTCACCGGCTTGCCATCGCGGTCGGTCTTCTGCCGCTCGATCGGCTTGAAGAACACGGCCAGCGTGCTTTTCTCGCCCTTGCGCACCGACCCGCCGGCATCCTTCGCCTGCTTGAAGGTCATCCACCGACTGCTGGAATACCCGTGTGCCACCTCCCGCATCCACAGGAGCATGACGTTGACGCCCTGATAGGGGCGATTGGTCGCGGCATTGACCGGCATTCCGCTCGCCAGGGCCGCCTTGTCGGGATTCCAGGGCTTGACCCAGGGGACCGTGCCCCCTTCGAGGGCCGCAACGATCTTGTCAGTGACCTCCTGGTAAAGGTCACGGGTTTCCTTCTGCTGCTTCTCAGCCATGGTCTATCTCCTACGTGGAGGGGACAGACCACCCCCACGGGGATGTCTGTCCCCGTGGGGTGAAATTGTGAAGTCGGGACCGACCGGCTTTTGCCGGCGCACCTCTTCCCGATCCGGAGGTGCTTCAAGGGGCCTGATACGCTCAGGCGGGCGGTAAAGGCGTCTTCCCGGAAACGGCCGTACCGGCCGCCTCGGGGAAGACGCCCCGGAGGGCGTCCGAAGATCACGCCACCTGCAGCTGCAGATGATCGAGATCCGTGATGGACAGCTGGCCGAGGTCGTCCTCGGTAACAGGTTCGGCGGTCCGCGAATCGAGGACACTGAACCCGCACCGGAGGGCTTCCGCGACGGAATCGAACGAGGTGAAAACCTGGAGGATCGGACGCTGTTTCATGGGGGTACTCCTTTTGCTTGTTGGGGGACACCACGGAACCTTCTCCGCGCTGGAGGCGGACGCGAGAAGATTCCGTGGTGCCCCCTCAACGGAGGAGACACCCAGAAGGTCAGGCCTCGGCCAGGGCCCAGTGTTTGGGCACCGACTTCGGCATCGGCCGCCGATTGCGATCCGGTTCGGAGAACCGGCGATCGAGCCGTGCTGCGACCGACTGCCAGAGCTGACCTTCATTTTTCCGCGAAATGTGACGTCCCATAGTGATCTGTCCTCAAAGTTTGGGGACAGACCACCCCACGGGGCGCTGTCCCCGTGGTGGGTAAAAATATGGATCGACCGGCAGAACCGGCGCACCTCTTCCCGATCCGGAGGTGCTTCAAGGGGCCTGATACGCTCAGGCGGGCGGTAAAGGCGTCTTCCCGGAAACGGCCTTGCCGGCCGGCTCGGGGAAGACGCCCCGGAGGGCGTCAGAAGAGAAGTTGATTACTCCGAGGTGGTTTCCTCGGGGGGTTCCTGGGTCGTGCGCTCGGCGGTATAGACGGTTTCGCCGTCCACTTTCACCCACGCGACACGCAACAGCCGAGCCTTCAGCGAGATTCCGGTTTCACCGGATTTCTCGCCTTTCTTATAGACAAAGGTCTCGGGGTACAGATCCCCGAGCTTGAAGGCAATAAGGACCTTCTTTTCGTGATCGACGTAAGCCTTGGCGGCTTTGATCACGCGTTCCGCTTCCTGGCCGCTTACGCGGCAGTCGAAGCGGGTTTTCTCTGGGGCCTCACGATCTCCGTGAATAGCGACGATGTCGCAAGCCCAGAAAGGCTGGCCCTTCCTGGGCCGCACCTCACGGATGCGATTCACGTACCCGAGGCCAGAAATGTGCAAGTCAAAGTAGTGGGATTCGGACATGGTGTTTCTCCTTATGACGAATCCGGAGAAACCATGCCCGTCCGGGGATTGGTTTCCCCGGTAGGGTGGATAAGGTCGGTGTCGTGGTTACTTACGCTTCCTCTTTTCCTGTCTCCACACGATAAAGTGGACGACTAGGAAGACCGCAAGAACGACCGTTGTGGCAATGGCGAGTGGATCCATAAGTCACTCCTCGTTGTTTTGCACGTTCACCAATCCAAGCAGGATCAGGAACACGCCACTGAGAATGGCGTACAGAGCGCTTGCAAAGGACACGTGCTCGGGTTCGAGAAAGACCGCGATCAAGCCGGCTACGGTCAGAGCAATGCCGACACGGCGGGAATCCTCCCGGAAGCCTTGCGGATCTATGGACACCCGTTTACCTCTCATGGTTCTCCTCCGGTTATAGCCGGAAGAGACTCGCCCTGCCGGGGGAGTCTCCCCGGCAGGGTGGGTGGAAATGATGTCGGGACCGACTGGCTGTACCAGCGCACCCCTGCCCGGTCCGGGGGTGCTTGAAGGGGCCACGATACGCACGTGGTGGGCGTTGAAGACTGTTATTGCTGGAAAACTAGCCTCACCAGAAAGCGTCTGTCAACCCGGCCGCGATGTCTTCATCGACCGGCTCCTCAACCTGCTCCAGCTCGCGCACATCGGCCTCCACCCACGCGTGGTCCCGCTCCCGGTAGAGCAGGCGTTGCATCGGGGCGTCGTCCGGAATATCCAGGACTTCGCAGATCCCGTGCTCGGGGTGTTCCACGGTCGCGCCGGCGGCGCAGTGATCGCGGCGCTCGATGGGGAATCGGATGATCGCCATGGGCTCTCCTGTAGTCTGGCGCAG
Organism: Thioalkalivibrio halophilus; assembly: GCF_001995255.1. Lineage (GTDB taxonomy): Bacteria > Pseudomonadota > Gammaproteobacteria > Ectothiorhodospirales > Ectothiorhodospiraceae > Thioalkalivibrio > Thioalkalivibrio halophilus. The sequence goes on from NZ_MUZR01000024.1 coordinate 34,535, forward strand.
TCAGTCGAACTGCAGCTGCACCTTGCCTTCCGTTAGTTTCGCACCGGCATCAAAGGTTTTGCCAGTCCGTTTGCTCTTGAGACCCTTGAGCTGTACCAGGTCCCCCGCGAACAGCGTGAGCGCCTGGGTCTCGGTCAGCTTCTTGCCACTGAGCTGCTTCCAGACAATGGCGTTGCACGCTTCGCACTGCCAGGCCTTGGGTGATTCCTTGATGTTGCCCTGCTGGGCGCAGCCGCACTGCCCGACCGGCCCCTGTTTTGGGGCCTTGCCGGGTTTTCCGCCCTGGTCGGGCAGCGTGGTCGTGCAGTCCGGATAGCGGGTACAACCCCAAAACGCCCCGGACCCGCCCTTGCGGCGCCGCATGGGCGAACCGCATGCGGGGCAGGCGTGCTGGGCCTGCGCCTCGACCTGAACCGCGTCGGCGCCCTGCTGTTGAACGTTCTGCACCAGTCGCTTGACCCATTCGGACTGCCGTTGCAGGAACCCGTCGATCTCGCCTTCGCCCTTGGCGATCTGGTCCAGAGCCTGTTCCCACAGGGCCGTGGTGGACGGGTCCTTCACCGGATCCGGCAGCGCATCGATCAGCGACCGGGCGGCGGCCGTGGAGGTGAGTTTCTTCTTGCGCTCCTCCAGGTAGCCGCGATCCATGAGGGTCTGGATGATCCCGGCGCGCGTCGCCTCCGTGCCGATGCCCGTGTTCTCTTTCAGGACGCGCCGCAGCCGCTCGTCCGCGATCTCGCGGGCGATGTTCTTCATGGCGGCGAGCAGCGTGCCCTGGGTAAAGCGTTCCGGCGGGGTGGTTTCCTTGTCGCGGATCTGCGCGCCGGCCAGTGAGACGGGGTCGCCTTTCTGCACGTTGGGAAGGGCCTGGTCGCTTTCGGCGCGCTCCTCGGCCGAAGCGTCCGTCTGGATCAGTACACGCCAACCGGTTCGGCGATTGACGCGCCCCTGCGTGCGGAACGTTTCGCCTTCGGCCGCGACTTCCAGCCGCGTCTGGTCGTACTCGTAGGCGGGATAGAACTGTGCAATGAAACGGCGTCGGATCAGGTCGTAGACCGCCTGTTCCCGCGACGACATCGCGTGGACATCCGCGACGGCGGTGGTCGGGATGATGGCGTGGTGTGCCGTGATCTTCGCGTCATTCCAGCAGCGTCCCTGTACGGCGGCATCCGCGCCTTCGACCAGGTGTTCGATGGTCGAGTCGCTCTGCATCAGTCCCTGCAGGACGTCGCGTGCCTCGCCGTGCTGGCTGACGGGCAGGTAGCGGCAGTCGGTCCGGGGATAGGAGGTGGCTTTGTGCTTCTCGTACAACGACTGTGCGGTATCGAGGACCTCCTGCGCCCCCATCCCCAGCCGTTTCGATGCCTCCTGTTGCAGCGTCGAGAGATCGTAGGGCAGCGGCGCGTTCTCGCGCTTGCGCTCGGTCTGCGCCAGGGTCACGGTGCCTTGCACCCCCTGTACACGCTGCGCCACAGAGGCGGCCGCCTGTTGACTGGTACAGCGGCCTTCGGAGTCACTCACTCCCTCGGGTGGCACCCATCGGGCCTCCCACGCGCCGTTCGTATGGCCGCAGCGGACCGATACCTCGTAGTACGGGACTGGCTTGAACTGTTCGATCGCGCGGTCACGATCGACCACGAGCTTGAGGGTGGGCGTCTGGACGCGCCCGACCGAGAGCACGCCGTCATACCCGCGTGCCTGCGCCGCGAGGGTGTAGGCCCGCGTGAGGTTCATGCCCACAAGCCAATCGGCGCGGGCGCGTGCCACGCCGGCGCGGTACAAGGGGAAGGTTTGATCCCCCGGTAGCAGGTTGGCGAGGGCCTTGCGCACGCTGGCCTCGTCCAGCGCGGCGAGCCAGAGGCGCTGGATCGGCCCCCGGTAGCCGCACAGATCCAGCACCTCGCGCGCAATCGTCTCGCCTTCCCGGTCGGCGTCCGTCGCGACGACGACTTCGGAGGCCTGTTTCAGCAGGGACCGGATGCTGGAAAAGTGCCCCTTCACCTTGGGTCGCACGTTCATTCGCCACTGGTCCGGCAGGATGGGGAGCGTCTCCACGCGCCACTGCTTGAGCGCCGGGTCATAGTCTTGTGGCGGGGCCATTTCCAACAAATGCCCGAAGCACCAGGTGACCGTCACCCCATCCCCGCGAATACACGCATTTTCCTTGCGCGATGCTCCCAGCACACGCGCAATGTCGCGGGCCTGGGATGGTTTTTCCGCAAGAAAGAGCTTCATGCTGGCAGGGAGTCGGACGAGGCTTGGGGTCCCTGTGGGGACGGTTCTGGCGCGTCCAGTTCGACGTAGACGATGCCGTGTCGAGCCTTGGTAACGTCCCAATCGGTGGCCCGACCGCTCACGTCCGTGGCCGTGGTTGGGGCGAGTGAGACCCGCATGAACCCCGGCGGAAGTTCAACGGTCACCACGGACGGAGAGTCGCCTTCGTCTTCGCGCCACTCGTCCAGTTGGCGCACGGCAGCGGCGTAGATCGTGAACTGGGGATCATTGAGTCCCATCTGATCGCGCGCCAGTGTGTCGATACGGTTAGAGAACATTCCGGTGGGCATCATGGGGTCCTCGTGTACGGGGTTACTCCACGGTTTCGCGCACTTTGGCGCGGAAGCGGTCCATGAACGCGTCCGTGGCGGGAAAGCCGTCTACCTGGTCCGTACCTTCGTAATACTCCACGGCGATGTGACTGCCGTTGCCGTCACGGGAAATGTCCATCTGGACCACGCCGGCGTGACCGAGGATTTCGCGGTAGTCCCGCACGGAGTAGAAGGAGCCGGGGTTTTCATGGAAATGGTAGGCATCCGAGGCTTCCAGCCACGCCTGTCCGGCGCGATTGGTGCGCTGTTCCAGTGGCAGATACCCGAACTCGCGGCGGATGCGATTGAAGGCGGTATCAACGTCGGTCGTGGTGGTGACCTCGAAGTTGAGGACCTCGTTCGCGTACTGCTGTTGGCCGGAGGCCTGGTTGTTGGATCCAGCCGAGGGGCTGCTCGTCGTGGTCGGCCGCGTCTCCTCAATCACGATGCAGCCGGACAGGGCCGCGATTACGGCACCGGCGAGGAGGGTGCGGGTAATCATGCCGTTCATCATGGAGTGTCTCCTTCTTCCTTGGCTGGGTCATCGGCGGTGACGCGCGAGGCGATCGTAGGTTCTGGCTCCGTGGGTACGCGGGTGACCGCGGCCCATTGCCCTCTGCGCCAGTCGGCGCTTTCATCGGCCTCCTTCCCGGCCGCCTGGTCGCTGTGCGCCTCGAAACGGGTCGTGGCGACCACGCGACCGAGTTCCACCAGTTGAGCCTGGTACACGGGCATGCCTCAGCGGACCTCCTCGGGATGCGTCCACTCGCCGCACCAGTGGATCGCGTTCGTGATGGGGAACGGTCCGTCGCTCGCGCCTACGGGCTGCAGCAGTCCCGGGGGGTGGCGTCGGCAGGAGCCTTCATTGGTGCCCAGACGGTGCCAGTAGATGCAGGCATCGCAGCGCGCACGGGCGAATTTGGTCTCAGGCATCCGTCCCTCCCGCGCGCTCGTCACGTTGCCGGAACGTCACGTCCTCGACGCGCGCAAGGTCCAGATCGACGGCGGACGCGCGGACTTCGAGGCGGGATCGCTCCTCGCCGGTCTCGCGGTCACTCCATGTGGACTCGAACAGTTCACCCTCGACGTGGACCCGAGCGCCCTTCGGCAACAGGCGCGCGGCCTGCTCGGCACGGGGGCCCCACAAGGCCACGTCCAACCAGAACCCGCCCTTGTCTTCAAAGCCGCCGTTGCCGTCGGGCTTCGGTCGATCAAAGAAGATGCGGAGGTTGGTGACGGGGGTTGATTCGCCGCCGCGCTCGGCATGGCGGAGCGTGGGCGCCGCGCCAAGATTGCCGCGACCGGAAAAGGTATTGGACATGATTCACACCGGACATGGGTTCGATGTCAGCGTGCGCGGCGCCCCATCCGGAAGCTAGGCGAAATCCTGAAGTAAAGCGGGGTGGTTTTGGCCGAAAGAGGCCGACTCGTCCTACTACTGGCTCGGGGTGGAACGGGGTTCCACCCCCTCTGGTCTGGCTCAGGGTGCCACTATCGGGATAGCGGTTACGCGTCGGCTCTCGCCGTCTCGATTTTCGCGATCGTCACGAGCTGGAACCGTTGCTGATCACCCAGGCGGTGGTGGCGAATCTGCTCCAACGCGTGGTCGGGTCCTGTGACGTCGATGCCGAACTCCGTTCGTGCCCGCCAAATGACACGCAGTGCCCGCGCCTGATCGAGTCCGTCGAAAAGCTCGTCGAGTTCCACGAGGTCAAGACCATTCCAGCCGTCCAGCGGAACGATATGCCCCGCCCTGGCCGCCTCTTCCATGGTCATGCTGCCGATTGACCGGCGCATCGCCCGGGCAGACTTACGGATACCCTCTCGCAGTTTCTGGCTCATGGTGTCATTCGGCATGGCTCCCTCGACCGCGCCATTGGTCTTCCAGCGCGTTCAGCGCCTCGATCTGTGCCACCAGATCCTTGAGTCGGAGCCGCTCGTAGTTCCGCCGCCGGTGCTCGAACGTGAGGATCCGCCCTCGACGTTCGATCTTCAGCCACGCCAGACGCGTCCGCAAGGGCACACCCTCGCGGGAAAGTGCCTCCTGAAGCATGTCCGACGTAAACATCAGCCAGGACTGGCCGATGCCGTCGAATCCACGTAGACGCCACCGGAACACGGACCCGCCTTCCCGCCGGGAGCGATGGATCGCGGGATGCGCGACCCAGGGCCGTTGGTACGTGTTCTTGAACTCCTGCACCAGCTGGTCCATCTGATCATCGATCTGCCGTAGCTCGGTTTCGAGAACCTGCATTCGCTTACGTGCGTCAGCGAGTTTCATGTATCCCTCTCCAGTGGCCTCGCGCGCCCCTTACCCTTAAAGGGCCCTTTAGGGCGTAACTACATGGCAGGCCTTCGGCCATAACTACTCTCCGTGCATCTGAGCCAGGCGATCCATCAAGGTCCATCACGTTCCGGTTTCCTGAGCCACGGGCGAATCGTAGGACTCGGCGCGCTCGCCTGCCGGGGCATCGGTTTCATCGTCGTCCTCGTCGTCATAAAGCCCTGGGGGCGGCTCGCTGCGCGCCTTCGGGTCCCGAATGTCGGGTGCCACCGGCGCCCGCAGTTTCCCCTCCAGGACTTCCTTCGGCGGCAGGCCGAGGGTCTCGATTGCCTGTCGGGCTTTCGCTGTGCCAGCGGCCACGTCGTCCCGGGTCACGCCCTGATACTGGAATCCCTGAGGAGCGTTGAACGCACTGCGGACCAGTCGGCCACCCTGATACAGCATCCGCTCGCTCTCGTCCCGGCCCATGAGCCCGACGTGGCGCGCGGTCAGGATGGCGCGTGCGGTCCGATCGAAGTCGGCGATCAGGTAGGCCCCCATGAAGCCGTAGGGGTTCGAGAACTCCAGTGGGACCGTGCACGGGCTCTGGCTCTGAGCCACATCGATCTCGATACCGGGCATCGAGGCCAGGAGGCGCTCGGTCTGTTCCCGGAGGGCATTGATGCCCTCGCGGTTCTCCGTGAGGGATTCATAGGTCTGGAGCAGTTTCCAGTCGGCCCACGGATCGTCCAGGGCGGCGGCTCGCCAGATCCGCCGCATCGTGGTCGCGAAGCGCACGAGTCCGATGATGGGTGCCTTCTTGTCGGTGGCTCCGCGTCCGTGCACCAGCCGCTGCGCCTGGCGCGTCTGGATCTCCATCGCGGCGGACCCGCGCAGGCCTCCGGGTGACGAACTGGCGGTACGCCAGTCCACGATGGGGTCGGCCTCGTTGGGCATGGGTTTCGTGTCGGCCATGGTCGCCTCCTAATGTCGTGAGTGCCGGGAGATCCCGGTCAGCGTGTTCTATCACCGTCCTCCGTTTCCTGGCAGGCCAAATCCCAAATCGCCTGCCAGGGCGCTTCCGGGCGGTGTTTATAAAGATCGGAACCTTCCATAAAGAGTCCGATTGCCGTGAGCGCGGACGCCTGGAGATCCGGATCGAGTCCTCGTAGATCGGACAGGTCGAGCGGCCATTCCGGCGCGTTGTAGCAGGCGAGCAGCACGCGACGGACGGAGCGCGCCTGCCCGCTGTGGTTCAGCGCCACGTCCAGCAGTCGATCCAGGGCCTGATCCGCGTCTACTGTGGCAATCCTCGGCACGTCCGTTCTCCTCCTGGTCTGGCTCAGGGTGGGACGGGGTCCCACCCTGAGCCAGACCAGG
>NZ_MUZR01000025.1 GCF_001995255.1 Thioalkalivibrio halophilus
GCCAGGGGGCTGGCCTCCTACAACCAAACCCTGCCCGGTAGGAGGCCGGCCCTCCGGCCGATCGGGCGCCGGAGCTGGTCGGCCGGAGGGCCGGCCTCCCGCGGGGGGTGGTCGAACCGGGGTAAGCACTGGTTACGCGGGCGAGTGTCTGCTGCAGGAGCGTCGGGCCATCGGCATGCGGCAGGGCCAGGAACTGCTTGGGATGCGCCTCGCGCGAGAGCGGCCACAGGCGCGTCCCGGAACCGCCGGCGAGGATCACGGGCTGGATCACGGTATCGTCCATGTCGGCATCATACCCCAGCGCCGGATCGGCCAGGGGGCTGGCCTCCTACGGGTCGGGGAAGGCAATGCCGTGGTGACAGCCCCGTTGCGGAGGCGTAGCATTTTGACCTTGAATCGGGGACAGGGAGCGCCGATAACCATGGAACAGAAGCGTATTCATGTTCGCTGCCTGCTGGAGCGGCGGGCTGACAACCTGTATGCGGGATATTCCCTCGAGTTTGCGATTGCTGCTCAAGGGGATTCGCTGGAGGACGTACGCGAACAGCTCCACGCCATGATCCAGAACCACCTGGAAGAGGTGGCCGCGTCCGCCGAGGCCGGTAATCTTGAAGAAGCGAAGCAGCTTCTCCGGCGCAAGGCACGACCCGGAGTTTTTCTGAAATTTCACTGGGTACGGCTCATGGATTGGTTGCGACACAACGGCCAGGGGCCGCGCGATCGACAACGCTTCGAAGAGGATGCCGATATCCCGAGCGCCGTCGCGTGACCCACCGCTCCATGTGCCATGGGATTCGGCGCCAACAAACGGCAGGTAAGCCATCGTGAATTCACCCGCGTGCTTCGACACCTCGGTTTTGAGGTGAACAAAAAACAGGGAAAGGGCGCACATGAGAAGTGGGTGCATCCCGAGTTTCGCGGCGCGAAACGCGTGGTCCTGGTCAGTGAACACAATCAGCCATTTGCGAAAGGCATCCTGCGCGCGATGATCGACCAGACGGGATTGAAGCCACAGGAATTCTACCGTTGCCTGGACGACCCCAAACGTGCCATGGAGATCCTGGAAAGGTAGGAGGCCGGCCCTCCGGCCGATTGTGCGTCCGGGCAATCTCCAGGCCCGAATCGGCCAGGGGCTGGCCTCCTACGGTTGCACCCGACCGGTAGGAGGCCGGCCCTCCGGCCGATCCGCCCGGTGCCGGTCTTACCCCGTCGGCCAGGCCCCGGACACGAGCGGCTGGCCGGGTTAACGCAGCGAGCGAACCTCGATGTCCAGGTCAAGCTGCTCCCATGCCCGATCGGCGGTCAGGACCGGGAGGGCCTTGTCTCTGGCCAGCGCGAGGCAGGCACGGTCGGGCATTGACAGGCCATGTCGGCGGGAGGACTCCCAGAGCTGTGCGGCCAGCTCGGCCTGTTGCGGCGTGAATGGCTCGAACACCAGCCCGACATCCATGAACTCCTGCTGCATGCCCCGGACGTCCACCCCGCGCTGCAGGGATTTCTGGACAACCTCCGACCAGTTCACGGTGGACACGCAGCCGCCGTCGAGGGCACGCGCCACACTGTCTCCGCCCGGCTCGTCATGCAAAAAGGCCAGCAGGGCGGAAGCATCCAGCACGGTGGTCATGGTTCACCATGTTCATGCCCGGCTTCGCGCCGCCGATCGTCAATGAGTTCGTCCGCAAGGCTGACGTCCTGCGGGATGTGCCTGAATCGATCACGGAGCCGTTGCTCGACGATCTCACGCCGTTCCAGCACCAGGCTCTCCCCAACCAGACGCGCGACCAGGCGGTCGCCCGGGCGCAGTTTGAGGGTATTGCGCAGTGCCGCCGGGATCACCACCCTGCCTTGTGCGCCAACCTGCACCTCGTTTTCGTTTTGTGCCACGGCTCTCATCCTCTGCCACATACAGCTCCAATATGGCACAGCAAGGCGCAACGAACCACGGCCAATCGCAGGCGCCCGACATCCCGCGCCCGATCGGCCAGAGGGCTGGCCTCCTACGATTGCACCCGGCCGCGCAGGAGGCCGGCCCTCCGGCCGATTCGGCGTCCGGGGTGTCTCCGGCGCCCGATCGGCCAGGGGGCTGGCCTCCTACGGTTGCACCCGGCCGCGTAGGAGGCCGGCCCTCCGGCCGATTGTGCGTCCGGGCAATCTCCAGGCCCGAATCGGCCAGGGGCTGGCCTCCTACGACCCCATCCCGCCCTGTGGGAGGCCGGCCCTCCGGCCGACCAGCCCCGGCGCCGGGTGGCGCTGGCGGCACATGGTTTTTGTACATACAATATTCAAATGGAGATCGAATTTGATGCGGACAAGGACGCCGCGAACCTGGCCAAACACGGTGTCTCCCTGGCCGACGCCGCGCATCTCGACTGGGACACGCTGCTGGCGATGGAGGACCGCAGGGCCGATTACGGCGAATGCCGGATGACGGGATACGCCCTCCGGGAAGAGCGGCTGTACTGCGTCGTCTTCACGGACCGGGGATCCGCTCGCCGCATTATCAGCCTGCGCAAGGCCAACAACCGAGAGATCCTTCGCTATGCCCAAATTTATGACGCTACGTGACGGCCGCCGGGTCGCGCTGAACGATGCCGACGAGGAAACCCGGGTCAACGAGGGCATCGCCGCGGATCCGGATACCCATGAGCCCGATGAACAGGAGTTCGCGAACCTTCGTCCGGTCGGTCGCCCACGGTCCGAAGTGACCAAGGAACGAATCACGATCCGCCTGTCACCGGAGGTGGTGGACGCGTTCCGCGCAACCGGAAAAGGCTGGCAGACGCGCATGGACGCGGCCCTGAAGGAATGGTTGAAGGAACACCACCCCACCCCGGACCCGTAGGAGGCCAGCCCCCTGGCCGATCTGCCCGGTGCGTCTTCTGGCCCCGATCGGCCAGAGGGCTGGCCTCCTACGACCCCATCCCGCCCTGTAGGAGGCCGGCCCTCCG
>NZ_MUZR01000026.1 GCF_001995255.1 Thioalkalivibrio halophilus
TCAGGCGTTGCAGTTATTCTCTGAATTCAGGCTCCCTTGAGTGTCCGAAATCACTTGACCATTACATACACACCCACGCCGCCAGCAGCATGTAGCGCAAGCGCGTCTGGATCGTACTTGTGCCCGGAAAAAGCAGATCCACCCGGTTTCGCGAATTGCCCCAACCCCTAGCTCATCGCGCGTATCGCGCTGCCCGCACATCGCCAGCAAGCGCATGCTCCTCTCGCGCGCCTCCGCATCATGGTCAAGCGAGGAAATTCTGGAACTGAACATCCAGCCCCTACCCTACACCCGTCTTACCTAATGTCCGAAAGTTGCCCTAATCAATTTCATATCTATTACCACAAACACTAACCTGAAAGGCCAAAACCGTCACGACACTTCACCGGATTCCAAAAAGCCCCGCAACTTTCCAATATATTCAGAGTGCCCCTCTACCTCGGTCGTAACATCAAAATTCTTTATCTCCGGATGAACAATCGGAGTCCGACCCACCGGACTACCACGGAAGAGCTCACCAACCGTATATGCGTACTTCAAAACATCATCATTCATCGAATAGTAGTTCTTTATCATTCCGTCAACCGCGGATGCCGCGACAGCCCAATCCACGACTTCATCCGCTTCTTCCGCCACCGAGTCACGCTGGTTGTCGGACGCGAAACTATCTATAGCCCCACCTAACAAATGCGCTTCAGCCACTTGCCTTCCTTGTGTTTCTGCAAGAGCACGCAAGCAGAAATAAATCACACGAGCGCCCAGCGAGTGCCCTACCAAAATGTATCGCTGGTCGGTCCTTGCAATCAGGTCTGCCAGCAACGCACCCGTCTGCGCCGCTTTGACGCGTGCCACAGACCAAGGATTGGACGCAACCCCAAGCGCCGACAACGCAGCACCGACCGGGCTCGCTTTCTTGGCCGCCGTCTTGAGACCTCTCTTACCTAACGTCGACATGGCATGCCAGCCCGCCGCCCTACTCGTTACCCCCCCTACCGACTCAGCGAGTTCCCGCAATCGCTTCGACTCCCACTTAACGTGCATGATCGGATTTTCGGGGTATCGCCTAATGACCCCTTTCAACCATTCTGCACCGGTTTTCTCATCCCCTTCAGTGAGAAATCCATTAATGCACAAAACCGCGGACCCCTCCCCGTCGGTCATCGGTTCAATCTCAAAGCCCTCAATATCTCCGTAATAACCATTGGCGATGATCGCGCCACTTCTTCCGCCAAGAGCGGAGCCAGTCGCCGTAACGACCGCGACTCCCCCCGCCATCCCGAGCCCCCCACTCGCGAGTGATCCACCGCCAAGGACCGCCAGGCCTTTGCTGGTAGCTGCTGCACCACTAAGACCATAAGCGCTGGAGCCGATCGCGGCACCCGCAGCGGGCGCCGCCAAGAATGCGAGCGGAGCGACAATTGCTGCGCCCCCCGTGACACCCGCCGCCGTGGTACCGATCTTCTTGAAATCCCTTCCGCTGCGTTCGAACAGACGCTGATAGTCCGTGATCACATCGAGCTTTTCATTCAAATATTGGAAATTCGCAATACTGCCGGAATGGACAGAGCAGAATTGATTTTCCCACCCCCATGACGACCCCTTTACCTCAGCCTCCGGATCATCGGCCTGGGAATCCTCGTGCTCAACCCCCTTCTCCCGGTACTTTGCAAAGCTGTCACAGACACGGCACTTCACGACAAAGTTTCCGCACCCATCACATGAGTAGACATTCCTTGAGAAATTCGAAGACTCAACAGGCGTACAGGTATGACGCTCAAAGCAAAAGGAACAATATTGCGGCCCTCGCTCCTCCAGATTTGAATCAGTAATTTCCCCTATCGTATCAGCAGCTTTTTCGGCGAAAGAGCTTGCTTGCCCAGCAATCTTGCTGGCGAACTCGTTAAACTTTTTCATAGCCCCCATCCAAGTGCATTCTTAATCGTTGTTACGAAGTGGACAGCTTTCCTGTTTTCGAACGTGTCCTTTATCAGCCGGGACCGCGATGGTCACCGCTTCAAATACATATCCAAATCACTGATCCATCCTTGTAGTGGCGGGCCTGTGTTCCCCTACTCCGCCGGTTAGCAAGCGCAGTATCAGCAAGGCGAAATCACGCTGGCGCTCCGGGTCGTCCAGGACCTGCATGGAGAGTTTTTCGTGGTCGGTCATGGCGTCGAGGACGGTGTCGGTGACGCGTTTGGGGAACAGGCCGTGCATCACCTGGTCTGGGCTGTGGTTCTCGACCTGGGCCATTACGGCGTCGTCGCGGCGGATGCGGTCGGCGATGCCGTTGGCGAACTGGAGCTTGTCTTCGTCGCTCACCTCGGCGCCAAAGAGTTCGTTGAGCTGGTCGATGATCTCGGAAAGGCGTTTCTTTTCCGGGTCGTGTGGCTTGCCCGACCCGACGTCGGAGACGGGCTTGAGGCCTTCGTAATCGGCGCCTTCCTCTTCCAGGCTCAGGCGCTGTTCGGCGCGCTTGTTCAGGCGGTAGTGGGTCAGCTCCAGTTCGTCGACGTCGATTTGCTCTTCTTCGAGGTTCTCGATGCGCAGCAGCGGGTGCAGGGCGCGGGCATAAACGTTGAGCTGTTCCAGCTCGTGGTCCTCGAAGTCGACGATCTGTGACAGGAACTCGTAGCTGCGCACGAAGCTCTGCAGGTTCTTGCGGAACAGGTCGAGCTCGTCGCGGGTGGTGTGGGCGTCCTTCAGCTCCTGTTCGGCGCGGTGCAGGCCGGGTTTGTCGCCATTGCGTTCGGCTTCGTCGTAGGCGGCCTGCCAGGTCTGGATCTGCTCCAGCACCGCCTTGTAGCGGGCGTGGTAGCGTTCCTTGGCCGGCTGACAGTAGTAGCTGAGCTGGCTGGCGCCGGCCTTCGGGTCGAAGAAGGCGCGGGCGAAGTTCTCCACCTCGTCCCAATGGTAGATGCCGGCGGCGTCGAGGCTCTTCTGCAGGTCGTAGACGATCTGCGGGTCGGAGACGTCAGCCAGCTCGGCCTTGTTGTAGTACGGGCGGAAGGCCTCGAGGATGTCTTCGGCATCGTTGAAGAAGTCGAGGACGAAGGTGTCCTCCTTGCCCGGGAAGGTGCGGTTCAGGCGCGAGAGGGTCTGCACGCACTCCACGCCCTGCAGCTTCTTGTCCACGTACATGGCGCAGAGCCTGGGCTGGTCGAACCCGGTCTGGAACTTGTTGGCGACGATCATCACGTTGTATTCGTCGGTGTCGAACGCCTCGGCCAGGTCACGCCCCTTCAGCCCCGGGTTCAGCAGCGCGCTGGTCTCGGTCACCTCCTCGGGGATCACCTCGTCCGGCAGGACGGAGCCGGAGAAGGCGACCAGCGCGTGCACGTCGGTATAGCCCTTCTCCTGGATATAGGCGCGCATGGCCAGCGCGTAGCGCACGGCCTCCTGGCGGCTGCCGGTCACCACCATGGCCTTGGCCTGGCCGTCCAGCAGGTGGCGCACGTTGGCGCGGAAGTGCTCGACGATCACCTCGACCTTCTGGGAGATGTTGTAGGGGTGCAGGCGCACCCAGCGGGCGATCTTCGTCGAGGCCTTGCGCGACTCCACCTCCTGCTCGTCGGCGTGCGGGTGCGCCAGCTTCCAGGCAGTGGAGTACGTGGTGTAGTTCTTCAGCACGTCGAGGATGAAGCCTTCCTCGATGGCCTGGCGCATGGAGTACAGATGGAAGGGCTCGGGCTTGTTGTCCGCCGAGGCCGGCAGCTCCGGATCCGGCGGGCGTCCGAACAGCTCCAGGGTCTTCGCCTTGGGGGTGGCGGTGAAGGCGTAGTAGCTGATCCGCTCGGCCGGCTTGCGCGCGGCCACGGCCGCGTCCAGCAGCTCTTCGGCGCTGATCTCCTCGTCCTCCGGCTTGTCCGTTCCAAGAATCGCCTTGAGCTTGGTGGCGGAGGAGCCGGTCTGCGAGGAATGCGCCTCGTCGGCGATCACCGCGTAGCGCCCGGCGGCCAGGTCCGGGCGCTTGTCCAGCGTGTCGAACAGCGCCGGGAAGGTCTGGATGGTCACGATGATGATGCGGGTCTGCTCGGCCAGCGCCTCGGCCAGTTGCTCCGACTTGCTCTGGCTGCCGATATCGCGGGTGATCGGCCGCACCACGCCGTGGGCATGGTCGAACTGATAAATGGTGTCCTGGAGCTGGCTATCCAGCACCGTGCGGTCGGTGACCACCACCACGGAGTTGAACAACTTGCCGCCCGCCTCGTCGTACAGCGCGGCAAGCTGGTGCGCGATCCAGGCGATGGAGTTGGACTTGCCGGAGCCGGCGCTGTGCTGGATCAGGTAGCGCTGCCCGGCGCCTTCCTCGCGCGTGGTCTCGATCAGGCGGTTCACCACGTCCCACTGGTGGAAACGCGGAAAGATCAGCGACTCCTTCCTGCGGCGCTTGCCGTGGAAGTTCTCCTCGGTCTTCTGCTCCAGGTGCAGGAAGCGGCCGATGATCTTGAGCCAGGCATCCGGCTGGAACACGCGCTGCCACAGGTAGCCGGTGGCGTAGCTGTTCTGGTCCGGGGGTGCGGGGTTGCCGGCCCCGCCGTCCTCCGTGCCCTGGTTGAAGGGCAGGAAGAAGGTGTCCTTGCCGTTCAGGCGCGTGGTCATCGCCACCTGGTCCTGGCTGACCGCGAAATGCACCAGCGCCCCGCGCTTGAAGGTCAGTAGCGGCTCGGGCTTGCGGGTGACCGGATCCTTCAGCGGGCGGTCGCGCCGGTACTGGCGCTTGGCGTTCTCCACCGACTGCTTGAACTCGCTCTTCAGCTCCAGCGTGGCGGTGGGGATGCCGTTGACGAACAGCACCAGATCCAGCCGCGGGTTGTACTCGCCGCTGCGCGCGTGCGGCGAATACGAGACCTCTGGCACCACCCGCAGGCGGTTGGCGCGGTAGCGCGCCAGGGACTCGGGGTTCATCTCGTGGTCGGGCCTGAAGCTGCACAGCTCCAGCTTCACCCCCGGCGTCTTCACCCCGTGGCGCAGCACGTCCAGCGTCCCGTCACCCTGCAGCTCGCGGCTGACCACGCGCACCAGGGCCTTCTGCGGATCCTGCGGGTTCTTCGCGGCGAACTTCTCCCAGCGCTCCGGCCAGGCCTCCTGCAGGTAGGCGACCAGATCCTCGGTGTATAGCGCATGGGCGGCGTCATACCCGGTGGCCGGACCGGTCAGCCAGCCATCGGCGGTCATCGCGTCGATGATGTCCTGCTGAAACTGTGCTTCCCTGCTGTCCGCCATGAATCCGTCCTGTTCCCGCTGGTAACCGCCGCCGCAGGCCTCAATTTGAAGGGTTACGCCCTCAACGGCAAACCGTCGTCCCGGTTTCCGGGCGCCAACGCCTCGTTGTCACTCGCTACTCCGCCTGCATCATCGCGCGGAGCGAAGCCTTTAGCCGCGAGCGTAGCGTGGCGGGACGTGGCGATGTCCTGCCCGTGCCCCGATATCCGCACAGCCCAACCGGTTCGGACCTCGGGCGGCGATTACTCGCTGCGCTCGCCCTTCGGGCGCTCGCAATGACGGGCATGCCCGCCCGGCGTGGCCCTACACTCCCGCTTCTGTCCCTTCCGCTGCGGCATTCACCACTTCTTCCTGCCATTGTGCGTACGTCTCGCCCGTGTCGTCGCGCTTCCACTCGGTGCGGCCGTTGGCCGCCCGTCCCACCACCATGGCCGCGGCGGCGCTGGGGCTGGAAAAGGCGTAGTCGCGGGAGAACCGCAGCAGGCCGGTCTCGTCCTCCACCAACACGCCCTCTTCGCGCAGTTGCTGGTGCAGACGCTGGTAGTTGTGCCCCGAGGCGGCCCACTCCGCCCGGGCCTGCGAACCCTCCAGCACGAAGAACTCCCCCTCCGCCTCCTGTCCGTACGCGGTGATGCCGTATTTCGGGAAGGTCAGGCGGAAGCGCGGCGAGGCCTCGGGTGCCGCATCGGCCCCAGCGACCCCTTCCACCGCATCGCGGGAAGGCGGCCGGCTGGCGTCGCGCAGGAACTCGAAGCCGAGTACGGGCAGCACGGTGCGGATCTGCTCCAGGAAGAAGGCCATGTCGGCCTGGTCGGCCTCGGGCAGGCTGATGTAGTCGTGGCGGGTGCCGTTGAGCAGTGTGCAGCGGCCCACGCGCTGGGCCTGCTGGATCAGCAGGCTCTCCAGGACCTTCACGTGGGCCTTGGTCAGGTTCTGGTCCTTACTGGTGATCAGGCAGACCTTTTCCCAGAAGTCCTTGCCGCCCTGTTCCTCGGTGCGGTTGTGCTGCTTGAGCCGCTTGCCGACATCATCCGACTCGCCGATGTACACCTGCGGGCGGGCGCTGTTCTCCGCATCCGGCCCCACCAGAAAGTACACGCCGGTGCGCCCGCACTCCGGACGCTGCACCAGCTCGCTCAGCTTGCCGCGCGGCCCGGTCAGTACATGCCCGGTCCAGTTCATGATCTCCGCCGTCAGCAGCCCGTGCGGCGTGCCATCGACCAAGAACAGGCGGATGCTGCGACCCTGACTCATGCGGCACCGCCTTGCGCCGAATACCCGGCCGATTCCTCGGCGACCATCGCCAGCTCCGGCTCTTTCGACTCGGCCCCGGCCGGCCAGCCGCGCACGTCGATCTTGCCGGTGACGGCAGCGGAGATAAGTGCAGACCGCCGTTCGGTCAGCAAGCCAATCGATTGCTCGCCGGCCGATGTCAAAGTCGAAATTGCAGCAAGTTCTTGATCGATCCTCGATGAGATTCGGTTTTGCTCCTCTACCGGTGGCAGCGGAATCAGGCAGCTCTTGATGTGGCCATGTGAAATCTTTGCCATCGACATGCTTGACCCGCGAGCATCAGCTTGAAGCTGCGCTCGACCTACGTCGCTCAGAAGCACGTAGCACAGGAACCTCGAGCTCATCGCTCCCGAAACCCTGAGCCTATAAACAAGATCCGAAAAAATAAGCCGCGCTTCTGGCTCATCCCGTACGACACATGCATCGCCAACCAACTCTGGGGTATTGGCACGTGTAACGAGTAAGTCACCTGCGTGGATTTCTATATCCGAATCCGGAATAACATCATCCGGAAGTTTCTTATTATTTTTCTCAACAAACTGCCCTGTTCGAATTGCACTTAGCTTTAGAACCCCCCAATCCCCCGCGGAAGCGGGAAATGCTTCGGCAGTCGGACTCCATCCTTGATCGATACCCGACAAGACCCTGGATAACGATACAACGCCCCAATGCGCCGGAACCTCGCCCAGCCATTCGACGCCGGAGTCCTTCATGGGCACGTTGGGGTCGAGGCCCTTGGTGACGGCGTGGGATATCACCGCCTGCCGCTTCTCCTTGAGCAGCTCGATCAGCCGCCGCTGCTCCTCGATCAGCGCATCGATCTTCCCGGTCTCGTGGTCGAGGAAACGGGCTACGATCATCTGCTCATCCGGGGGAGGAACCGAGACCTTGAATGAGGCAAGCTCATCGCCTGAAAGCTCGAGGAATGTCGTCCCTTTGCCTCGAACATTCAGCGCTTCAGTGCTATTCCGCAGCAGGTAAGCAAAGAAACGGGATTCAATTCCCTTCTGGGGAATCAGAGATTTGCAGCCCTGGTTAGTACAAAGCGGCACGGAGGCAATCGCCAAAGAGCCAATCGGTGCTCGTGTCGAAAGGATGAGACTTCTGGGAGGAACCAGTGTTGCGCCGCAGGAGGCGAGACCCTTATCGGTAATCTGCCGCGCAGAAGCGTCGACATCAAGCGATGGCAATGCACTCAGATCGCCCGGCGTGACCCAAGTAACCTGACCACCCCAGTGTTCTTCCTCCGCAGTGGGCGTTGAGCCTCCAACAACGCGAAATCGAGACTTCAACGGCAGAACCTCCCAATGCGCCGGGACCTCGCCCAGCCATACGACGCCGGAGTCTTTGTATCGCGGGTAACGGGGAAAGGTCATCGTTCTACCCCGCCCAGCGCACAGAGGCGACGCACCAGTTCACTCCAGCCTTCGGAATTCGAGAGATCGAAATTTTCGGCGGACTCGTCTCCAGTACTCAGA
Organism: Thioalkalivibrio halophilus; assembly: GCF_001995255.1. Lineage (GTDB taxonomy): Bacteria > Pseudomonadota > Gammaproteobacteria > Ectothiorhodospirales > Ectothiorhodospiraceae > Thioalkalivibrio > Thioalkalivibrio halophilus. Next base: position 7,998 of record NZ_MUZR01000026.1, read on the forward strand.
TCCAGGCTATGCCACTCTCCAATCTTCCGGTTCAGATCAATGTCGAGGCTGATCTCGCGATCACCGGATCGCCATTCCAGCTGAACACCCCCTTCGGCCGTCGGATAGATCCAGGGCATTGGGAGCTCATCGGGGTGGTACGCATCGAACTGCCGCGCGAGCCAATCGAGCCCTGAACCGGACGGCGCCCGGCCCTGTTTTCCATCCAGCCATCCATGCGACAGGAAGCGAAGGGAGATAAATGCATCGCTATATCGATGACCATGCAGTGCCGTGTCAGTCATGGCGGGCGCCCGCTTGCTCTCGGGTTAACCTCCAGAAAGGGTCACTGTCCCAGTCCATAGGCATCCCCATGTGGGTGCGGCTGACGCCGGGGTAACGGTCCATGAGCTCCTTGAAGCGCAGATGCCAGGTGGACGATGGATTGACGGCTTGCAGGAGATACTCGATGACCGCCAGCGCCGGGTAGAGGCGCTTCTGCGCCTCAATGCCCGGGTCGTCCAGCCGTATAGGCCAGCGGATCCAGTTACTGCCGGGGTGTTTCGGCGTTTTTGGCGCATTGGCCAGGACCCGGTTCCAAAGGCGCATATGGTGCGCGCACAGGTTTCGCAGGTAGGAAATGGCATGGGCCCAGGAACGCAACAGTTCGGCCGTTGTACCAAGGGAGCGTGCAATGGCCTTCTGATCCTTGAACGAGGCGAGGTTGTCGTAGACACGGGAAAGCTGCCCGTAGGTGAGCATTTCCGTCACCATCCAGCTCGGTGGAAGGCGCGGTTCGGTATATTTGCTTCGATAGTGGCGGACAAACGCCTCACTGCTCCGGCGACAGCTCCGCTCGACATCCGAGAGCAATTTCTTGTGGTCGTATTTCCCGTCGAAGTGCTTCTCGTCGAGATACCAGTGCGTCCCATAGGCGCAGGACATGTGGTTGTTGAGCTGGCTCCGGATCGCCACTTCGATCCGTTCGATCGCATCCAGTACGAGCAACCGTAACTCACGGTCGAAACGATAGAGGTCGAGGATCTGCTCGAATTGCGTGCCCGGGCGGAACCGGTGGTCGGGATTTCCGAGCTGGAACGGAAGGGTGTAAGCGCTGAGGCGATAGTAGCCAATCACCGCCAGATAGTGTTCCGCGCGCTCCCGTTCCGATTCGGCAAGCTCCAGTCCCCGCCGACGCCATTGTTCGACGTGCTGGGATGGCCGCAACGGTTGCTTGGAATAGACCGTCATGGTCGATTCCTCCAGACACAAAAAAACCCGCCGATTTGTGCGTACCCGAAAACGGGCATAGGCATGGCAGGTGTGTTACCAGGAACTTTACAGATGCTACACACGTGCGTCAACCGCCCGTCACGCCCGCCCATCGCAGATCCGTTCCGGGTCACCGCCATCACGCCGACAGCTCCTCGATCATCTGCTTGATGCGGGTGGTGACGGCCTTCAGGTCGGCGTCGATCTCTTCCAGCGGGCGCGGGGGCTGGAACACGTAGAAGTGGCGATTGAAGGGGATCTCGAAGCCGACGATGCCGATCTCGCCGTCCTGTTCGTCGCGCTTGTCCTCGTCGATCCAGGCGTCGGGGACGTGCGGCTTCACCTCGCGCTCGAAGTATTCGAACACGTCCTCGCCCAGCGGGACGTTCTCGGTGTCGCGCAGGTCGCTGTCCGGTTCCGGGTTGCCCTTCCTGTCGGTGCAGATGTCGGCTTCGGGGTCGCGTTCGCTCAGGCCGTTCCATACGGCCTTCAGCGCGGCGGCGGGCAGCTTCACGTCCAGCGCCTTCAACTGGGCCTTCAGGTCGGTCAGGAAGGTCTCGCGGTTGGTGTACACGCGCTCGGCGTCCAGCCGCTCGCAGGCGGCCTGCACGCCCAGGCGGGTGGTCTCGTCCAGCTTCTGGATCGGCTTTTCGGCCAGCATGCGTTCGATGCGCTCGGGGCTGGCCTGGAAGTTCAGGCGCAGCGGGCGCTCGACGGTGATACGGCGGTAGCCGAAGGCCTCGTTGGGGAAGATCTTGCTCTTGTCGCTCTCCTCGAAGGCGCCGTAGCTGCGCACGATGGCGTCGATATTGGCGTCGTCGATGTACTGGCGCTTGGAGCCGAGCGACTTGCGCATCTTCGCGTAGCGCTCGGTGGCATCGATGAGCTGCACATGGCCGCGGCGCTCGGCCGGCTTGCGGTTGTTCAGCACCCAGATGTAGGTGGCGATGCCGGTGTTGTAGAACATGTCCGTCGGCAGGCCGATGATGGCCTCCACCATGTCGTGCTGCAGCAGGTAGCGGCGGATCTCGGATTCGCCGCTGCCGGCCCCGCCGGTGAACAGCGGCGAGCCGTTGAGGATGATGCCGATGCGCGAGCCACCCTCGCGCGGGTCGCGCATCTTGCTGACCAGGTGCAGCAGGAACAGCAGCGAGCCGTCGGATACGCGCGGCAGGCCGGGGCCGAAACGCCCGTTGAAGCCCTTGTGCTTGTGCTCGTCGGTCACCTGCTTCTGGACCTTCTTCCACTCCACGCCGAACGGCGGGTTGGCGAGCATGTAGTTCGCGTGCAGGCCTTCGAGCTGATCGTCGGACAGGGTGTTGCCGAGCTTGATGTTCTCGACCTGTTGTCCCTTGATGAGCATGTCCGCCTTGCAGATGGCGTAGGACTCGGGGTTCAGCTCCTGCCCGTGCAGGGACACGCTGACATCCGGACTGATCTGCCGGATGTACTCCTCGCTCTCGGACAGGAACCCGCCGGTTCCGGCAGCCGGGTCGTAGACGGTCACGATGCCGTGCGGCTTGAGCTTGTCGTCCTGCCCGGTGAGCACCAGCGAGGTGGTCAGGTGCACCACGTCACGCGGGGTGAAGTGCTCCCCGGCGGTGTCGTTGGAGCTCTCCGCGAACTTGCGGATCAGCTCCTCGAACACCAGCCCCATGCCGAAGTTGGACAGCCTCGCGGGGCGCAGGTCGATGGCGGCGAAGCGCTGCACCACCTGGTACAGCAGGTTGTTGCTGGCGAGCTGCTCGACGTATTCCTCGAAGTGGAAGTGGTCGAAGATCTCGCGGGCATCCTTGCTGAAGGACTCGATGTAGCTCATCAGGTCCTCGGCCGTCTGCGTATCCGACAGGCTGACCAGCGACAGCGGCGAGGTGTTGAAAAACGGCTGCTCCGATGCGCGCAGCAGCAGCTTCTCCCGCACCGCGTCGGGCTTTTGCGCGTGCTCCCGGGCGGCCGAGAGCACCGTCTCCCGGGTCGGTTCCAGCACGCACTCCAGTCGCCGCAGGAGCGTGAACGGCAGGATGATGCGTCCATATTGAGATTGTCGGAAGTCCCCCCGCAGCAGATCCGCCACCGACCAGATCCATGCCGCCGTCTCCGAATGGTTCTCCGTGTTCAACTGCTGCTCTCCTGCTCGCGATGTCACTTCCGGAGGAAGGTCATGGGATTTTCGTTATTGTCCAGCAAATCCAGACCGCTCGCGACCTTTGCGGGCGCTATTCCGGGGCCCGGCGCGTCCTCAGCACAACCCCTGTGAGGAGACCGGCGCCCCCGAGCAACGCCATCATTGCCAGATCGCCGGGATCGAACGTTCCGGGCATCAGGCCGAACCGCTGCAGCACTTCGAGGCCCCAAGTCAGCAGAATGCCGATCGAGAGGTAGAAGCCACCCGCAAGGCTACGGAGCGGCCAGATGACGGCAATCACCGCGAACACGGCGAACGCCCACAGCCCGTTCGGCAGGTTGTAGATGGCCCAGTCCGGCATGAGACCCGCCGCCGGACCGAGCAACGCCCGGAGGAAGCGGTAAAGCTCTCCCAGCCCGGCCGATTCCAGCCAGGACACGAAGATCAGCGTCTCCGGCCGGAACCCGATATAGATCAAGGCGCCCGGAAGCAGCGGCACCAGCCCCAGCAGGACGGGCACCGTGTTCCCCGGCTCGTCACTCCGCCTGACAGCCGCGGATGACCACATTGCCGAGTTTTCCACTGACCCGCCCCTTGAGGGTTATTCGATCGCCGGAATCCACGCTGGCCGCCAGACCCGCATCCGACTCCGCAAGCATGCACTGGATCCCCACGATCGGGTTGTCCGTTCCGAACGTGATGTAGGGGGTATCCGCGATATCCCGGCCGATATTGTCGACGGTGCCTGTCACGGCCACGACTGTATCCTCGTAGGTCTGACCTGCCCTCACCTCATTGGCGTCATACTCCGAAAAAAGCTGCTGCGCCGAAACACGGTGTTCGACCTCCATCTCCGCAACCTCACGTGAGGCGCCTTCCTCGTCGTAACTGCCCAGAGCCAGAACAAGCATCGGCGATAGCAGCCCGATGGTGAGCAGATGCCTTTTCGTTTTTTGCTTCATATAAGTCCTTTTCCGAGGTCGTGGTGCATCGCATGGTGAATCGTCCGGGCGACAATACTCGTCGCCCGGACGACCAGGGGTCTGTTCGGTGGACCAAAGGGATGAGTTCAGAAGCGCGTGCCGCGATATTGGCCCACTGCATCGTTCAGCTCCTTCGCGATCGCCTCGCGCAGGTGAACCGGTCCCAGCACTTCCACCCCCGCACCCAGGCCCAGCAGCCACCACTTCAGGTGCGCGGTGTCACGTACGGTTGCAGTGACGCGAGAGCGCTCGCTGTCCGCTTCAGGCTCGATGATCTGGTCGTCGGACAGGCAGGCCTCGTGCAGGTGGTACGCCAGCGCGGGGTTCACCCGGAGTTCGATGCGAATGGTTTCGCCCTCGGGGTAATCGAATGCGCCCTCCTGGATGAGCTGGTCGAGGGCGAAGCCGGCGTCCGGATCGCGCGCCGGCATCTCCGTCAGGGCCGCGGCCTCGACCCGGTGCACGGCCAGATGCAGCACGTCCTGGTGCGGTGCGATGGTGGCCAGCAGGTAGGTGACGGGCTCGCGGAACACCAGCGCCAGGGGGTGGATGCGGTGGTCTCGGATCCGATTCTTCGAGCGCGAGCGGTAGGTGATATCGAGGCACCGGCGTTCCAGCAGGCCCTGCTGCACGGTCGCGAACACGCCTTCCGGGATCGCCGGCGGATCCAGTGGCGGCCCGTTGGGGAGGATGCGCACCCGCTCGGGCCACAGACTCAGGCCGGACGACTGCCCCGTAGCCTCCAGCACCTCCCGCGCCCGCGCGACCTGCGGTTCCAGCCGTTCCCGGGCGGACGGGGGCAGCAGGCGTGATGCGTGAGCATCCAGGATCTGCAGGGTGAGCGCCGTCTCGGGATCGAGGGCAGGCATGTCCTGCAGCGGGGCGTCGGCCAGCCAGTACCAGCCATACGGACGGTCCCGCTCGTCGCGCCCCAGTGGCAGGAACGCCGACAGCGCTTCGAGGTCGCGCTCGATGGTCCGCAGGGTCGTATCCAGCCCCCGCGCCTGCAGGCGTTCAACCAGTTCCGGCGCACTCACCCGGCGGGGCTGTCGCGGGAGCATGCCCAGCAGCAGCATCCGCCTCTGCAGCGTCGCGCGCATTCCGTTGCCCTGGGTCATCTCCCCTCTATCCCCTGCCCGTGTGTATGCCGGCTCACGTTGGAGCCTGACAGTCCGACGCCGGGCAGGCGGGCAAGACAGGCCCTCGGATAATCCATCACGTCCCCCTTCCCATGGGTCTGATCAAGCTACAGCCTCCGCCATTCAGACGTCCATTCGCGTCGCCCGGGTCGTCGACTGCTCCATTCCGAGCTCCCCTTTACCGAGATGCTGCCTGCCGACCGTGCGGACGGCAAACCCCGTCACGTTCCACCGAATATCCGGAATGAAGCGGTGTCCGTCGATACCTGCGAATGCTCCCCCACCTGCTCGCCCCATGCATCGAGAACGGCATCCAGATATCCATCCAGTGACTCGTTCGCCCGGCATTTCACGGCCTCCCGTTCCGCGAGCAACGCCCATTCCAGTTCCTGCGTGAGTTCCGCGGCCCTCACCTGCTCCTGCCGGTATACCTGGACACCCTCGGCGCCGGTCGCGAGCACGAAGACCGTACCCCCCACTACACCCGCCATCGGCCCGGTTTTGACAGTGGCAAGGGTCGCCGCGCCCGTTTGCGCGGCAATGCGCGCAGCCGGGGCTCTCATCCAACGTGCAGCCGCCTTGATGCCGCCGGCACGCGAAGCCTGTACCGTCGCGGAACGCTGCAGCACGCGCCGGCTCAGGGGCAGGGCACCCACAGCGGACGTGGCTACTAAGGTTTTACCAGCTACCCAAGCACCGCTCTGCGAAAGCCGTTCGAGGTCCTCACTGACCCACTGCTCAAGCTGCGCCGACAGTCCCGACAGCTCAACGTCCGCTTCGACCTGTTCATCGACGCGGGTGGCTGACGGTTCCCGATCCAGTACGTCCGCAAGGTGGTGCGTCAGGCGTGCTCCCGATTTCGCGATTTCTGCGGGCAGCACCTGTTCCCGGAGGTGCCGGTCCGCCCGATCCAGGTGTTCCTGGATCCGGGATTCTTCCTCCAACAAGGTCCGGGCCTGTTCATCCAGATACTCGTCGAGATCACCAAAGAAAGGCAGCGACATTCGTGTGGCCCAGCCGCCGAACGAGTGGTATTCATCAACGAACGCCGGAACCTGATCGATCGCGGCCTCGAAGGCCCAGTCCACGCCGGTGTGGTACTCGTGCTGCAGGCCCCGTCGAATCCGGGCCTGCTCGGACTCGAGGCTCGCGCCCGCGTTCGCGCGCACCCGATCGACCCCTTCTTCGCCTTCGATTTCCCAGGCCGCCCCACCGACGACCACCGTCACGGTCTTCGATTCCAGGGCCTTGTCGATGCCCGGCACCACGAGGGCCAGAAAACCAACGGCGATCACCGTGAAGAAGGCCCCCAGGACAAGACTGATTCTTCGGCTTCGAGCATCGTCCTCCGCCGACGCCGTCGGTTCCTCGGGGGATTCCGACTCGGTTTCGGCGCCGGCAGAGTCATGCTTCTCCGTCGTGCCGCCTTCTTCCCATTCCCGCTCATCCATGGTCTACCTGCCTTTTGCGAAGTAACTGTCAGGTCACGCCTGATTG
>NZ_MUZR01000027.1 GCF_001995255.1 Thioalkalivibrio halophilus
TCGACTCAATGGACACATCCGCCCCGAATTCGGCCGGAAGGCGACCGGTACCCGCGGATACACTCTCCACCGTCCACAGGAACACAAAGAGCAGGGAGATGATCTTCAAGATACCGGAGGCAGCCGTACAGCCTGCGGACTTCAGCGGTAACGGGCTGAATGTCCGGACTTCGTCGACCGCAGGCCCGCTCATGATTTGCGACCGGAGTCCGGCATCAGGAAGAAAACGATCAGAACCACCCATGGCGACAGGTACCATGCGAGCATCACCGGCCCCTGCGCCATCAACGCACCTTCGGGCCGCCCCTGAAAGATCAGGGCCGCGAGGAAAATGCCGACGTTGGGCACCAGAACAATCGGAAGCAGCGCAAGAACGATCCATTTGAACTTTCTCCATCTTCGAACCTGGCGGGAAAACGCAATGATCACGGCCGGCGCGAGGAGGATGACGGCCATAATGCCAATGAGGATCAGATACCCGTAGATCATGCGCGATGCTTTCCATGTCCGGATTGACTGAAAGCGCATGTGCGCATATCAAGCGGTACCAACATCTTTCGCATCCGCATGCGTGGCGGCAGGTGCCGCCAGCGGGCACACATGCGCAAGTCCGAGGGGAGACCAGGTTCGGAACAATCAAGTGCGGGCGTCATACTCATTTCCTCCTTGAACGAAGACGGTCATTGGCTACGGGGAATCCTGCCCGCGAAATTGCATCACCAGCTCATCGAGCTCACGGTCAATCTCTCTCCAGTCGGGAAGGTATTCGAGGGAGAAGAGATACTCGAGCACGATGCCATGACTGAATGCGCTCTTTGCCCTGCAGGTGGGGAAGGGGACATTCTCGGGATCCGAGCAATAGATAACGGATGCTTCGGATTCATCGCGGGGAAGGAAACGGACACCAGCGCCCCGCAGCCCGGGGTCGGGCGGACCCGGATGGGGATGGCGGCGAAGGAAATGCCACGCCAGGGCCAGCGGCACGACGACGAAAGCCAGCAGAACCACGGCGACGAACGCGGCTTCGCCATACCGTGACTCCACAAGCCTGGCCACGCCGGTCATCAGCGCCGGAGGCACAGCCAGCACCGCGGCGGCGTAGAAGACCCGGGTGCGAATCGAGGCCCGCCGGCGTTCCGAGAGGATGCCGACCGCCGCCAGGAAGGCGATCGCGTAGGGAATCAGCCAGCCCATGGGGAGCCCCCGGGCTCACGGCCGTGCGCACGCGAGGTTGCCGCTGGAGCCGGCGGGCGAATAGCACCGCGCGACGCCCCCTTCGCCGATGGAAAATCCAGTGAAGTCGGCGCGGACCAGCAAGGCGCTACCAGCTTCGGTGTTGAACCGGAGACTGCATCGTTCCGTGACGAGTCCATGGTCAATCCCTTTCCATGTTCAGGGGTTAAGCATCGTCGGCGTCAGTTTGTCCTGTCAACAGCGGGTCGTGGCGTATCGCGGAATCCGGTGATTGATCGCAGACCGGCACAAGCCGATACTGGAACCCATGGATACTGCAAGTTCCGGCACTCTGGAATCGAGCCTGCGCGATCAGTTCCTGATCGCCATGCCATCACTCAACGACGGGCTGTTCAGCCACGCCGTGGCCTACATGTGCGAACACGACGCGGAGGGCGCGCTGGGGCTGGTGATCAACCAGCCAACGGAACTCACGCTGCGCGACCTGCTGCAGCATGTGGAGCTGGAGCCCGCTGACGATCTGCCGGAGCTGCCGGTGTTCCGCGGCGGGCCGGTACAGCCGGAGCACGGGTTCGTGCTGCATTCCTCGGAACAGCAGTGGCGCGCGACCCAGCCGCTGACCGACCAGGTCAGCCTGACCACGTCGCGTGACATCCTCGAGGCGATCAATGCCGGCAACGGGCCGGCGCGGGTGCTCATCACCCTCGGACATGCCGGCTGGGGGCCGGGGCAGCTGGAGAGCGAGCTGGGCGAAAACGCCTGGCTGACCGCACCTTCCGATACTGGGATCCTGTTCGAGACGCCGCCGGCGGAGCGCTGGTCGCGCGCGGCCGAACTCATCGGCATCGACGTCAACCTGATCAGCTCCGCCTCCGGGCACGCCTGAGACGGTGGCCTTTCTGGCGTTCGACTACGGGCGCCGCCGCATCGGCGTGGCGGTGGGCGAGCCGCTGACCGGTTCGGCGCGCGGTCTGGTCACGCTGGCCGGCGGGTCGCCGCCGCCGTGGCCCCGCATCGACGCGCTGGTCACGGAATGGCGCCCGGAGGGGTTCGTGGTCGGCTGGCCCACCCAGGCGGACGGCCAGGCGACCCCGCTGGGCCCGGCCATCCGCGAATTCGGCGCGGCGCTCGAAGCGCGCTTCGGCAAGCCGGTATACTGGTCGGACGAGCGCCTGAGCTCGCACCTGGCCCGCGACCGCAGCCGGTCGGGCCGCAACGACCCGGGGCTGGATGCCCATGCCGCGGCCGTCATCCTCGAAGGCTGGTTTCTGGAGAATGCCCATGACGCCTGAAGTCCCCACCCTGCTCGACGACATGGCCGCGCGGACCCGCGAGCTCCTCGAAGCCCGAGGGATCGAGGCCCCGATCGTGGTCGGCATCCATTCCGGCGGTGTGTGGATCGCCGAACATCTGCGCGAGCGCCTGGGCATCCAGCGTCCGCTGGGCAAGCTGGACATCAGCTTCTACCGCGACGATTTCTCGCGCATCGGCATGCATCCGCAGGTGCGCCCCTCGGAACTCCCGGAGGACCTGGACGGCGAACACGTGCTGCTGGTGGATGATGTCCTGTACACCGGCCGCACCATCCGCGCCGCCCTGAATGAGCTCTTCGACTGGGGCCGCCCGGCCTCGGTCTCGCTGGTCGTCCTGGTCGATCGTGACGGCCGTGAACTGCCGGTCTGCGCCGCGGTAGCCGGGGCCCACATGGAGCTGGGCCTGGCCGAGCAGATCAAGCTGCGCGGTCCCGAACCGCTGAGCCTCGAGCGCGTGGCGGTGGAGCCCCCGGAGGGCGCTGACGGATGACGGAGCTGCCTGCCGCGCACACCAGCCGCCTGCCCCAGCCCGGTCCGCTCCCCAACCGCCTGCAGCTGACCGACGAGGGGCAGCTCCGGCACATGCTCACGATCGAGGGGCTGAACCGCACGCTGCTGACGGAGATCCTGGATACCGCCGAATCGTTCGCCAACATGAACGAGAAGGCGGTGAAGAAGGTCCCGCTGCTGCGCGGCAAGACCATCGTGAACCTGTTCTTCGAGGCCAGCACCCGTACGCGCACCACTTTCGAACTGGCCGCCAAGCGGCTGTCGGCCGACGTGCTCAACATCAATGTCAGCACCTCGTCGGCGGTGAAGGGCGAGAGTCTGCTGGACACCCTGCGCAACCTCGAGGCGATGAACGTGGACATGTTTGTGGTGCGCCACGAGGAGAGCGGGACCGCGCATTTCATCGCCCGGCATGCGGCACCGGGGATCAGCGTGCTCAACGCCGGCGACGGGCGCCACGCCCATCCCACCCAGGCCCTGCTGGACATGTTCACCATCCGGCGGCACAAGGGCGATTTCACCAAACTGAAGGTTGCGATCGTCGGCGACATCCTGCATTCGCGGGTGGCCCGCTCGCAGATCCACGCCCTCAACATCCTGCAGACCGGCGAGGTGCGGGTGGTCGCCCCGCGCTCCCTGCTGCCGGCGGATGTCGAGCAGCTGGGCGTGCATGTGCACCATGATCTGGACAGCGGGCTGCAGGACGTGGACGTGGTCATCATGCTGCGCCTGCAGCGCGAACGCATGGAGCACGCCCATCTGCCCTCCGAGCACGAGTATTTCCAGCGCTTCGGGCTCACTGCCCGGCGCCTGCAACTGGCCTCGCCCACCTGCCTGGTGATGCACCCCGGCCCCGCCAACCGCGGCGTGGAGATTGAATCCGCGGTCGCTGACGGCCCCCACTCGGTGATCCTGGAACAGGTGACCTACGGGATCTCGGTGCGCATGGCCGTGATGTCCATGGTGATGGGAGCCCACCAGTCATGAGCGTGGTGATCGAGAACGTCCGCATCCTCGACCCTGCGGACGGTTTTGATGCGGTGGGCGACCTGTGCGTCCAGGGCGAGGAGATCCTGGCCCGTGGCAGCACCCCGGAGGGCTTCGAGCCACGCCGGCGCATCGACGGCAGCGGCCTGTGGCTGTTTCCGGGGCTGGTCGATCTGGCCGCCCGTACCCGCGAACCGGGCGAGGAGCACAAGGCGACCATCGCCTCGGAGGCCCGGGCCGCGGCGCGCGGCGGTGTCACCACCCTGGTCATGCCGCCGGATACCCATCCGCCGGTGGACTCGCCGGCGGTGATCGAGCTGATCACCCGCCGCGCGCGCGAGGCCTGTGGCGTGCGGGTGTACGCCCTGGGCGCCCTGACCCACGGACTGGAAGGCCAGCAGCTGGCGGAGATGGCCGCGCTGATGCGCGCCGGTGCTCCGGGGGTCAGCAACGGGCAGCGCCCGCTCGCCAGCCTCCTGATCCTGCGCCGCGCGCTGGAATACGCCAGCACCTTCGATCTGACCACCGTGCTGTCGGCCCAGGATCCGGCCCTGACCGGCTCCGGCTGCGTGCACGAGGGCCCGGTATCCACCCGCCTGGGGCTGTCCGGCATCCCGGAGGCCGCGGAGACCGCCGCACTGGGTGCGATCCTGGCGCTGGTGGAACAGACCGGGGCGCGGGTGCATGTCGCGCGGCTGTCCACCCGGCGGGGCGCGGAGATGATCGCCAAGGCACGCAGCGACGGCCTCCCGATCAGCGCCGATGTTGCCGCCCACCAGCTGTTCCTCACCGAAGTGGACGTGGCCGAGTTCAATCCCGACTGCCACGTGATCCCGCCGCTGCGCAGCCAGCGCGACCGCGACGGGTTGCGCGCGGCGGTGGCGGACGGCAGCATCGCCGCGATCTGTTCCGACCACCAGCCGCACGAGGCCGACAGCAAGCTGGGGCCCTTCGCCGACACCCTTCCCGGCATCGCCGCGCTGGAAACCCTGCTGCCCCTGACCCTGCGCCTGGTCGAAGACGGACTGCTGAGTCTCGAACAGGCCCTGTCGCGGATCACGAACGGCCCCGCGGAGGTTCTGGGACTGGAACATGGCCGCCTGGCGCCCGGCTCGCGGGCGGATTTCGTGCTGTTCGACCCGGGTGCCCTCCATGACATCCGGCGGGAGCACTGGCTCAGCGCCGGGCACAACACCCCGTTTTTCGACTGGACGTTCGGCGGCGAGGTCCGCGAGACCTGGGTCGCCGGACGCCCCACCTGGAGCCGCCCCGGCGAGGACGACGCATGAATCCGCAGCACCCGCCGCATCGCGGCACCCTGTTCGAGGAGGCCGCGCGCATCCTGTCCCACGAGGATGCCGGAAGTGGTCAGTGGATCCTGCGGGTGGAGGCCCCGGAGTGTGCACGGCGCGCGCAGCCCGGGCAGTTCGCCCACATCCAGTGCTCGCCACGCCTGCCGATGCGGCGGCCGCTGTCGATCCAGCGGGTCAACCCCGATGCCGGCTGGGTGGAATTCCTGTACAAGACGGTGGGCGACGGCACCCGGGCGCTGGCGGAACAGCCGGTGGGCCGCAGCCTGCAGGTGCTGGGACCGATCGGCCGGCCGTTCACGCTGCCCCCGGAGCGGCCGCGGCGCCTGCTGCTGGGTGGCGGCGTCGGCATCCCGCCGATGATCTTCCTCGCCGACCGCCTGCGCCAGCAGGGCGAGGCGGGCACAACCCGTGCGATCCTGGGGTCCGAGGTCCCGTTCCCGTTCCGCCCGCGGCCATCGCAAGTGCTGTGGCCGGGGCTGCCGGACGGCGCCATCGGCACGCTGCCGCTGCTGGAAGACTGGGGGATCTCGTGTCGCCTCACCTCGAAGGCCGGAATTCCGGGGGCGTTCGACGGCTTCGTCACCGACCTCGCGCGCGCCTGGCTGGACGGACTGGACCCCGCCGAACGCAGGGAGGTGGAGATCTTTGCCTGCGGGCCGCACCCGATGCTGGAGGCCTGCGCGGAGCTGGCCGCGGAATTCGACCTGCCCTGCCAGGTGTCGCTGGAGGAATTCATGGCCTGCGCGGTGGGCGGCTGTGCCGGCTGCACCGTGCCGGTGCGCACCGGGGAAAGCGTGGCGATGAAACGCGTCTGCGTCGACGGCCCGGTGTTCGCGGCCGCCGACGTCTTCCCCGAACCGGCCCCGTAAGCTTCCTCCCCGGCTCGGATCGGGGCCGGAAAGGACACGGGGCCCGCGACAGACTATTCGGGCGGCTTGAGCTCTTCCTCGCCACCTTCCTCGGCGGCCCCCACGCCCCCGCCGAAGTTGAGCTTCCACTCGAGGTTGGCGCGCGAATCGGCCTTGCTCAGGGCCTCGTTCAGCATCACGTTGCCCGACTTGAAGAGCTTGACGATCGCCTGGTCGAAGGTCTGCATGCCGACCGAGGCCGACTTCGCCATGATCTCCTTGATTTCGCCGATCTCCTCCTTGTGAATCAGCTCGGAGATGTACGGCGTATTCACCAGCACCTCCAGTGCCGCCACCCGCGAGCCATCCTTCTTCTGTAGCAGGCGCTGGCCGATAATCGCGCGCAGGTTCAGGGACAGGTCCGACAGGATCTGCGAACGGTGATCCTCGGGGAACAGATTGATGATGCGGTCCAGTGCCTGCGAGGCATTGGTCGCATGCAGGGTGGACAGCACCAGGTGCCCGGTATCGGCGTAATTCAGGGCCGCCCGCATGGTCTCGCGATTGCGGATCTCCCCGACCATGATCACGTCCGGAGCCTCGCGCATGCCCTCCTGCAGGGCGTGTTCGTAACTGGGCGTGTCGATTCCGACCTCGCGCTGGCCGATGATCGCCCGCTTGTGCTGGAACAGGAATTCGATCGGATCCTCGACGGTCAGGATATGCCCGGTATCGATGGTCAGGCGATGGTCGATCATCGCCGCCAGCGTGGTCGACTTCCCGGTACCCGTCGAGCCGACCACCAGCACCAGGCCGTCGCGGTAGGTCATGAACTCCTTCAGCACCTCCGGCAGCCCCAGCTGGTCGATGGTGGGCACGGAGCTGCTGATAAAGCGGATGACCATCGCCACTTCGCCGCGCTGGCGATAGACGTTCACGCGGAAGCGGCCCAGCCCCTCGCGGGTGAGGCCGAAATTGACCGCGGTTTCTTCGTCGAAGATCCGCTCCTGATGGTCGTTCATCATCTCGCGGGCAATGCCCTCGGTCTGTCCCTGGGCCAGTGCCCGCCGCGCGATGGGCTGCAGCACGCCATCTACCTTGATGGACGCCGGCGCCCCGGTGAGAAAAAACAGGTCCGAGGCCGATTTCTGCGCCATCAGCTTGAGATAGGGCTCGATCTGGAGCTGGCGCTTCGCGGGTTCACCGGCGGCCGTACCGTCGGAACCGGTGTTCTGTGCTTCAGCGGACACGGAATTCCTCCGGATCGTCTTCCACCGCAATGCCCTCGCCGGTGTCGGCCACCGCCGGGGCACCATCGCGCCGTGCGCGCTCGCTGTCGAGCTTGATGCGCAGGCGCAGGTCGTTCACCGAATCGGCGTTGCGCAGGGCCTCATCGTAGCTGATCTCGTGGTTCTCGTAGAGATCGAACAGCGCCTGGTCGAAGGTCTGCATACCCTGCTCGCGCGAGCGCGAGATCAGTTCCTTCATGTCGTGCACGGCACCCTTCAGCATCAGATCCGCCATCAGCGGGGTGTTGATCAGGATCTCGACGGCCGGGACGCGCCCCTGGTCGTCCTCGCGGCGCACCAGCCGCTGCGAGACGACGGCCTTGAGGTTCAGGGAAAGATCCATCAGCAGCTGTTCGCGCCGATCTTCGGGAAAGAAGTTGATGATGCGGTCCAACGCCTGGTTGGTGCTGTTCGCATGCAGCGTGGACAGGCACAGGTGCCCGGTCTCGGCGAAGGCGACCGCGTAATCCATGGTCTCGCGGTCGCGGATCTCGCCGATCAGGATCACGTCCGGCGCCTGGCGCAGCGTGTTCTTGAGCGCGATCTGGTAGTCGTGGGTGTCCACACCGACCTCGCGCTGGGTCACGATGCTCTTGCCGTGCTGATGCACGAATTCGATCGGATCCTCGATGGTCACGATGTGGTCCGAGGCAGACCGGTTGCGGTGACCGATCATCGCGGCCAGCGAGGTGGATTTGCCCGAGCCGGTCCCCCCGACAAAGATCACCAGGCCACGCTTCTCCATGGTGATCTCTTCCAGCTGCGGCGGCATGCGGATGTCCTCGAAACGCGGGATCTCCGAATTGATCACGCGCATCACCATGCCGCTGCTCCCGCGCTGGGTAAAGACGTTCACGCGGAAGCGCGCAATGCTCGCCAGGCCCACCGCGAAGTTGCACTCCTGATTGCGCTCGAATTCAGCCGACTGCTTGTCGTTCATCATCGCCCGCACCAGCGCCTGGGTGTGCGAGGGCGTGAGTTTCTGCTCGGTCAGCGGGACCACCTTCCCGTCAATCTTGGCGGCCGGCGGCATCCCCACGGTAATGAACAGGTCCGACCCGCCCCGGTCCACCAGGGCCTTCATCAGGTCGTGCATGTACTTGATCGCCTTGTCACGATCCATGGGCATCCTCCGATTGGCGTGGCCGCCCCGCCGGGCGACCACGGCGATGGCTCGGTTTTACAGGGCGTCGGGGTTCACGGCCTTGCGGCGGGCATCCTCACGGCTGACCAGCCCCTGGGCCAGCATGTCCTTCAGGCACTGGTCGAGGGTCTGCATGCCGGTTCCGGCGCTGGTCTGGATGGTGGAATACATCTGCGCGATCTTGTTCTCGCGGATCAGGTTCCGGATGGCCGGCGTCCCCAGCATGATCTCGTGACCCGCAACGCGCCCGCCGCCGATCTTTTTCATCAGGGTCTGCGAGATCACCGCACGCATGGATTCCGACAGCATCGCGCGCACCATGTCCTTTTCCGCAGCCGGGAAGACGTCGATGATGCGGTCGATGGTCTTGGGCGCCGAACTGGTGTGCAGCGTGCCGAACACCAGGTGCCCGGTCTCGGCCGCGGTCAGCGCCAGACGGATGGTCTCCAGGTCGCGCAGCTCGCCGACCAGGATGGTGTCGGGGTCCTCGCGCAGGGCCGAGCGCAGGGCCTCGGAGAAACCGTGGGTATCGCGGTGCACCTCGCGCTGGTTCATCAGCGACTTCTTCGACTCGTGCACGAATTCGATCGGGTCCTCGATGGTGAGGATGTGCCCGTAGTCGTTCTCGTTGCGGTGGTTGACCATCGCCGCCAGCGTGGTGGACTTACCCGAACCGGTGGGGCCGGTCACCAGCACCAGCCCGCGCGGGTAGTTGGCGATGTCCTCGAAGATCTTCGGCGTGGCCAGGTCTTCCAGGGTCAGGACCTTGGAGGGGATGGTCCGGAACACCGCCGCCGCGCCGCGGTCCTGATTGAAGGCGTTGACACGGAAGCGCGCCAGCCCCGAAACCTCGAACGAGAAGTCCGTCTCCAGGAACTCTTCGTAGTCCTTGCGCTGACGGTCGTTCATGATGTCGTAGATCAGGCCCTGCACTTCCTTGTGCTCCATCACCGGGACATTCACCCGGCGCATGTCGCCATCGATGCGCACCATCGGCGGCATGCCCGCGGAGATGTGCAGGTCCGAGGCCCCGTTCTTGACCGAAAACGCCAGCAGCTGCGTGATATCCATTCAATCCCCCGTTGTTCCGGGCCGCCGCGCGCTCCGTCCGTGGCGACCGTGGATGGCGCCGATAAAGACACCACTTCTGATCATGTCTTCAGGACTATATCATAGGCCAATGAGCACGCCAGAAGCCGCCCTCGAACGAGTTCACGCCCGCATCACGCAGGCCTGCCACCGTGCCGGCCGTCCGCGGGATTCCGTCCGCCTGCTGGCGGTCTCCAAGACCCGCGATGTCGCGGAAATCCGGGCCCTGCACCGCCTCGGCCAGACCGCTTTCGGGGAGAACTACGTGCAGGAGCTCATCGACAAGCACGACGCCCTGGAGGCACCCCCGGAACCGGCCGGGATCGAATGGCACTTCATCGGCCCGCTGCAGAGCAACAAGACCCGCGCGGTGGCCGAACGCGCCGCCTGGGTCCACACCCTGGAACGCGAGAAGATCGCGCGACGCCTGAGCGAGCAGCGTCCCGAACACCTCGGTCCACTGCAGGTCTGCATCCAGGTCAATGTCTCCGGCGAACCGCAGAAGGCCGGCGTGGAACCGGACGCCCTGCCGGCGCTGGCGGACGCGATCGCCGCCCTGCCGCACCTGCATCTGCGCGGCCTGATGACCCTGCCGGCGGCCGAAACCGACCCGGAACGCCAGCGCATCCCGTTCGCCCGCCTGCGCGAATTGCGCGACGACCTCTGCCGTCGCGGCCACGAACTCGATACCCTGTCCATGGGGATGTCGGGCGACCTCGAAGCCGCCATCCTTGAAGGTGCGTCGCTGGTGCGCATCGGTACCGACCTGTTCGGCCCGCGTCCCGCCTGAATCCACCCCTTCTGCACCGGAGTCCGCATGCCCCAGCATTCCCGCGAAGTCGCCTTCATCGGCGCCGGCAACATGGGCGAGGCCCTGATCCAGGGGCTGGTCGACAGCGGACGCGCCGCCGACCGCCTGGCCCTCGCCGACACCCGCCCGGAACGCGTCGAAGCCCTGCAAGGCCGCTTCCCCGGCCTGGGCGCCGGCAGCCCGGAAGAACTCGCCGGCGACACCGGCATCCTGGTCCTGGCGGTCAAGCCGCAGACCCTGCCCGAGGTCGCACCGACGCTGCGCGACGCGGTGGCCAGCGGCGACCCGCTGGTGGTCTCCGTGGCCGCCGGGGTCACCACCGCCCGGCTGGGCGAATGGCTGGGACCGCAGGCGCGCATCGTACGGGCCATGCCCAACACGCCCGCGCTGGTGGGCGCCGGTGTCACCGGCCTGTTCGCCGGGCCCGGCGTGGGCGAGGAAGACCGCCGGGCCGCAACGGCCCTGATGGAGGCCGTCGGCCGCGCCCTGTGGGTGGAAGACGAAGAACTGATGCACGCCGTGACCGCGACTTCCGGCAGCGGTCCGGCCTATGTCTTCCTGATCATCGAGGCCATGCAGGCCGCCGCCGAGGAGCTGGGGCTGCCGCCGGAGACGGCGCGCGAACTGACCCTGGGCACCCTGGCCGGCGCCACCCGGCTGGCGGCCAACAGCCCCGAGGATGCCGCGGAGCTGCGCCGGCGCGTCACCTCGCCCGGCGGCACCACCGAACAGGCCCTGAACACACTCGAGCAGGGCGACCTGCGCGGCCTGCTGCGGCGCGCCATGCAGGCGGCGGCGGCACGCAGCGAGGAACTCGGCCGCGGCTAGGGAAACACTGATCATGTCCCTTGGCTTCCCGACAACCCTGGAGGAAAATACGCGTCTTCATTCGCGCCGCGCAGACCGCCAGGAGCCAGCATGAACCCCGGAGCCATGACCACCGGCCAGGAGATCCTTAACTTCCTCATCGGCGTTGCCTTCGGCATCGCCATCATCCTGCTGATGCTGCGGGTCATCTTCGGGCTGGTGCGGGCCGACTACCGCAACCCGATCTCGCAGACCATCCTGATGCTGACCACGCCGCCGCTGAACCTGCTGCGGCCGATCATCCCCTCCATCGGGCGCGTCGACACGGCAGCCATCGTGCTGATGGTTGTCCTCAAATTCCTGGAACTGTGGCTGCGCGTTGCCGTACTGGGCATGGAAGCCGACCCGGTGATTCTGCTGCTGGTGGCCATACGCGAACTCCTGATCACTGCGATCTGGGTATTCATCATCGCCCTGATCGTCGAGGTCGTGATGAGCTGGGTGCAGGCCGGCGGCGGGGGCGGATACAACCCTATCGCGCGACTCGCGGCCGACGTGAACCGCCCCATTCTCGGCCCGCTGCGGCGCATGCTCCCGTCCACCGGGGCCATCGACTTCTCGCCGATGATTGCCCTGGTCGGGCTGTATATCCTGACCATCATCGTGCGCGGGATCTTCTGAGACCCGGCTGCGCAAATAGTGCCAGAAAGACTAGACTCGAAATCAGGGGCGGAACCCGCCGCCCGGCTCCGGTATGGATCCCGGGGCATGGTTCAAGCGAATGAGGAGTCCGATATGACAAGAGTTCAGCGTGTTCTCGGTGGCGTCGTCTCGATCGTGGCCGCCCTCGCCCTCGGCAGTTCGGTGGCGAACGCGAACGAGACCGGGTTCGACGATCACGTGGTCTATTACAACGTCATCAACACCACCTTCCTGTCGCCCGAAGTTGCGCGTGCCTATGACGTCCGTCGCAGCAGCAACCGTGCAATGATCAACGTCACCGTCATGGAACGCACCGATGACGGTCTGCAGGCCGTTTCCGCCGATGTCAGCGGCAACGCGGTCAACATGAACCAGCAGTCGCGCAGCCTGCGCTTTCGCGAGATCGAGGACGGCGACGCGATCTACCACCTCTCGGAAATGACGGTGCGCGCGGGCGAAGAAATGACCTTCAATCTGGAGATCACGCCCGCGGGGTCGGACGAGGTCCTGCCGATCGAGTTCGAGCAGAAGTTCTACGTCGACTGAAGTCCGTGCCCGGGGCGGGGCTGCACCCGCCGCTCCGGGCCGTTCTAGACCAGCAGAACCACCAGCATCCCGACCCCGTACAGGGCGATGGCCGCTCCCGCGACCCGGCGCACCCAGGGCCGACGCACGAAACCCGCCAGCTTCGCCGCGAACACCCCCATCAGCAGCAGGTTGGGCAGCGTCCCCAGCGCGAACGCCGCCATCAGCGCCGCACCCTCCAGCGCGCCGCCGGCGCTCAGCGACCAGGCCAGCACGCTGTAGACCAGACCGCAGGGCAGCCAGCCCCACAGCCCGCCAACCACCAGCGCCTGCCCCGGATTGCGCACCGGCAGAAAGCGCCGGCCCAGCGGCTCGATGCGCCGCCACAGCACGCCGCCCACCTGCTCCAGCCGCGCCAGCACCGGCCACCACCCGGCGATGTAGAGTCCCAGCAGGATCAGGAAGATCGCGGCCACCACCTGCAGGATGGTCTGCCCCGCGGGCAGCCCCCCGAGCAACGTGGCACCCAGCCACCCCGCCAGCGCCCCGGCGATGACATAACTGGTCATGCGGCCGATGTTGTAACCCAGCAGCAGCGGCCACACCGGGCCACGGCGCCCGGCATGCCCCATGGAAATGGCCCCCACGATGCCGCCGCACATCCCGAGGCAGTGCACACCGCCGAGGATGCCCACCGCGGCGGCCGCCAGCAGCGTACCCGGATCAGCCATGATGTCGTGCGACCGTCATTCCCGGCCGCCCTGTTCTTCCGGTGCCTCGCCGCGCTCCTCCAGCACCGCCAGCTTGGTGCGGATGAACGTGGCATGCGGCACGTACAGCAGGTCCGCCAGCCGCCGGATCACCGCCTCCTGGCGCTTGTGCAGTTCGTCGTTGGCCAGCGCCGAGCGCCACAGGCCTTTCATGATCGCCGCCTTCTGATCGGCATCGAAGGCAGCGTTCACCTCGCGCACCACCGGATGCAGGGAGACCAGCGCATCGCTCTTTTCCCGTGCGATGTCCAGCAGGGCATCGGCCGCCTCGTCGTCCAGTCCGAACATCTCGATCAGGTTGGCGCGCACGGTCTCCAGCTCCGCATCCACCAGCTGGAAGTCGGCACGGCACACCTCCATCATCAGCGCGGCCGCGGCGTGCTGCAGGCGCTCCTGTTCGTCGCCGGTCTCGCTGTCACTGCGTTCGGCGCGCATCAGCTGCTGCCAGCGCGCCCGCAACTGCTCAATCATCGTCTGTCTGCTCCCGGTGAAGTCCCATCAATGAGGCCACGACCATGCCCCCGGGTTCCGCGGCTCCCACCCCGTCCCCGTCCCGGTCTCTGGCGACGTTCCCGCGCGGCGCATAATTTGTAGCCATGAACCCGGAACCCGACCTGCTCCTGCTCTCCGGCGGCGTCGAAAGCGCCGCCCTGCTGCGCCGGTGGTGCGCCGAAAACCGCCCCGTCATCGCCACCTGGGCCGACTATGGCCAGCGCAATGCCGCACGTGAGCGGGCTGCGGTCCTCGCCCTGGCCGAAGCCGAGGGCGTGCGCCTGGAAACCGTGGAAACCGGGGCCCTGCGCGAGGCGTTCACCCGGCGTGCCGACTGGGTCGGGCATGTCCCGCTGCCGCAGCGCAATCTGCTGATCCTGGCGCTCGCGGTCAATCTGGCCCAGCACCACGGTGCCGGACGCATCCTGCTCGCGCTCAACCGCGAGGACGCCGGGCACGGCCCGGGCAGCGGCGCGGCCTTCCTGCAGGGCTTCGGCTCGCTGGCCGCCCGGCTGGTTCCCGGCCTGTCGGTGGCCGCCCCGCTGCAGGAACTCGGCAAGGCCGATATCATCCGTCGGGGCGCACAGGACGGAGTGCCATGGCGCCTGACCTGGAGCTGCCTGCTGGGTCAGGAACGCCATTGCGGCCGCTGCCCCCAGTGCCACGCCCGCCAGGCCGCCTTCGCCGCGGCCGACGTCCCCGACCCGACCGACTACCGCCAGCCACCCGGACCGCAGACACCATGACCGAAGAAACCCCGCGCCACATCCTCGAACGCCTGGAAATCGCCATCCTGACCGGCGAGACCCTGCAGCTGCACTGGGCCGGCCCCGATGACGGGCCCGATGCCGGGCGCGCCTGGATGGGCCGGGTCACGCCGCGCGAGGTCACCGCGGACGACCGCGGGCATCACTGGCTGGAAGGCACCTGCGAGGGCGAGACCGTACACATCCGCCTGGACCGGATCCGGAACATGCCCACGCCGGTCAAGTGAGCCCGTCCAGCAGATCCGACAGGTCCTCCAGCAGCACCCGGTCATCGCTTGTCATCGGGGCACCGCGCTCGTCCGGGTAGCGCATGCCGCGCAGCTGGGCGATACCCGCCCGGCGCGCGCTGGCGAGCGCATGCAGGTTGTCGTCCACCAGCAGGGTGCGCGCAGGGTCGTGGGGTGCCACCGCCTGCAGGCGCTCCCAGAAGGTCGCGTCCTCCTTGGCGCAGAACAGGTCATGGGCGGAGACAATGCGGTCGAGATGGTCCCCGATCCCGGTCAGGCGGTGCTTGAAGGCATACACCTCGGGATGGGCGTTGGTCACCAGCACGCGCTCGCGCCCGCTGGCGGCGATCCGGTCCAGGACCTCGACGGCGTGCGGCTTGATGGCCACGTGATGGGCAAGCTCGCGCTTGAGCGCGAGCACGTCGAGACCGGTGAAATGCGTCCAGTGGTCGACGCAGTACCACTCCAGCCGCCCGCGCACCCGCTGCATCTCGTCTTCCAGCCGCCGGCGCGCGCATTCCGGGTCATCGGGCTGGCAGCGCATGTATTCCTGCGGGATCAGCTCCCCCCAGAACCGGTTGTCGAAGTGCAGGTCCAGCAGCGTGCCGTCCATGTCGAACAGCACGGTATCCACCCGCGACCAGTCCACCGGCGCGGCGGGCGTCTCGGGATTTTTCGCGCGGGTCTGCGAGTCCATGAGATGTGGGGAAGCAACGACGGGATTGACGATGCACAGAATAACCGAAACACGAACGGCACGCGGACCCGGCGCGGTTGCGGCGGGACTGATCCTGGCCCTGGGCGGCGCCCTGGCGACGGCACCCGCCATGGCGATGGACCCGGATGACCCGGACTACGACCCGCTGGAGGACGACAGCCTGTGGGAGGACGCCCCCCCGGGCCCCGGTCAGGTGGATCCCGAGGACGCCCAGACCACCAGCCCCGAACTGCGGATCTACGCCGAGCCGCCGGCAGAGCGCGACACACCGCTGCATCACCACGACAACCACCTGACCCTCGACGAAGACAGCCTGAACGACGGATGGGTGCGGCTGCGCCAGTGCCACAGTGGCCTGGCCGAGATCAGCCGCATGTCCATCGTGTACAATGAGCCGAACATCCGGGGCCTGCGAGTGGCCAGCGCCGACGAGGTCGAAGATGCCTGGGCCGAGGACGACCGGGTCGTCGTCATCGGCGTCACCGAGACCTCGGAGCTGTGTGTCGAAGCCGAGATGCGGGTGGTCGAGAGCCGGGGCAACGGCGAGTACGTACTGGAGAACGGGCCGTTCATGCGCCGCTTCCTGGACGGCTACTTCCCCATGCGCGTGACGCTCACGCTGTCCTGGGGCGATCTGGACCTGACGCTGGAAGACACGGCCCCCGAACGACAGCCCGGCGTGGACGTTCGGGGTTTCGAGCACGGCATGATCCTGGACACCACCTTCGAAGGCGAGCTGGAGACCCGGATCCGGCTGAGCCGCGACGAGTGACCCGCGTCCGGGGAGCAGCCTGTCTGCCCCCGGACGCCCCGACCGATGGACCCGCAATGAGCCGCGACAAGCCCGCCGTCCACGAACGCCGCACGGTGGCCCGAAGCCGCCTGTTCGAAGTGGAGGAGCTGGACCTGGAATTCAGCAACGGGGCCCATGCCTGTTTCGAGCGCCTGGTCAGCCGCGGCAACGGGGCCGTGATCATCGCCCCGGTACGCGACGATGGCCATGTCCTCCTGATCCGCGAATACGCCGCCGGCACCCACCGCTACGAACTCGGCCTGCCCAAGGGGCGCATGGAGTACGGGGAGGAGATCATCGCCGCGGCCAACCGCGAGATCATGGAGGAGGTCGGTTATGCCGGCCGTCGCCTGACGGCGATGGGCAGCCTGACCGTGGCCCCCGGCTACATGAGCCATCAGACCCATCTGGTCCTGGCCGAGGACCTCTACGAGCAGCGCGCCGAGGGTGACGAACCCGAGGCCATCGAGGTGGTGCCCTGGCCCCTGGATGCCCTGGAGGAACTGGTGCAGCGCGAAGACTGCACCGAGGCCCGTTCCATCGCCGCGCTGTACATGATCCGGGAACACCTGAGGAGCCGCCCGTGACCGAAACCGCATCCGTTGCCGTGCCCGAAGGCGCGGCCCTGTCCGCCCTGCTCAACGAGGTCGGCACCGTGGCCGAGGACGCCGGCCGCGCGATCCTCGAGATCTACGAGACCCGCTTTGCCGTCACCGAGAAGGACGACCGCTCGCCGCTCACCGAGGCCGATCTGGCCGCCCATCGCGTGATCAGCGACGGCCTGCGCGAGATCGCCCCGCAGTGGCCGGTGCTGTCGGAGGAAGGCCAGGACATCCCGTTCGCCACCCGCCAGGACTGGGACACCTACTGGCTGATCGACCCGCTGGACGGCACCCGCGAATTCGTGAAGCGCAGCGGCGAGTTCACCGTCAACATCGCGCTGATCCACAACCACGAACCGGTGCTGGGCGTGGTCTGGTGCCCGGTGCTGCAGCGCCTGTATGCCGGGCAGATCGACGGCGAAGCCTTCCGTCGCGACGGCGACGGGCCGCGCACACCCATCCGCGTGACCGCGCCGCGCACCCGGGAGGAGACGGTTCGCGTGGCCGGCAGCCGGTCGCACGGCGCCGAGCGACTGAACGCGGTGCTGGAACGCATCGGACCGCACGAGCTGGTGAGCCTCGGCAGCTCCATGAAGCTGTGCCTGGTGGCGGAAGGCAGCGCCGACATCTACCCGCGTCTGGGACCGACCTCGGAATGGGATACCGCCGCCGCCCACGCGGTGGTGCGCTCGGCCGGCGGCCGCGTCACCGATCTGGAAGGCAACGAGTTGCGCTACAACACCCGCGAGAGCCTGCTCAACCCGGAATTCCTGGTCTGCAATGGCGACCCGGCCGACTGGCTCGCCCGCCTCGGACTGCCGGACGCCGCCTGACTCAGCGCGGCAGCTCCAGCAGGTCGCGCACCCGGGTGGCGATCTCCTCGACCGAGCGTTCGGTAACGTCCAGCTGCGGGAGCTCCCAGACTTCGAGAAAGGTTGCGATCGCCCGGGTCTCGGCCCGGCACTGCTCCAGGCTGGCGTAGCGGCTGCCCGGGCGCCGCGCCTCGCGGATCTGTGCCAGCCGCTGCGGGTGAATGGTCAGGCCGACCATGCGCCCTTCCAGCCCGCGCAGGGGCTGCGGCATGTGCGGCGTGCCGCCGTGGTCCAGATCCTCCGGCACCAGGGGGTAATTGGCCGAAAACAGTCCGTAGTTCATCGCCAGATACAGACTGGTGGGGGTCTTGCCGGAGCGCGAGGCTCCCAGCAGCACCACGTCGGCCACCGCGAGATCGGTACTGGCCAGGCCGTCGTCATGCGCCAGGGTGTAGTTCAGGGCGTCGATCCGGCGGTCGTAGCGTTCGGCATCGCCGCGCCCGTGGGCACGCCCCGCCACCGCCTCGGCCTGGGCCCCAAGGATCGCCTCCAGGCGTCCCAGGTGTTCCCCGAGCACGTCGATCACCGGCACCGGGCAATGCTCCAGCTGCGCCCGCAGCTGGCCATCGGCCAGGGTCGCCACCACCAGCGCCGGCTGCGGCCCCTCCCCGATGCGCGCGAACGCCGACGACAGCCGCCCCGGCGACTGCACGAAAGGCAGCCGGTGCCAGTCCGGCGCGAGCGCCGGGAACTGGGTGAACAGTGACCGCGCCAGGGTTTCCGCGGTGATCCCCGTGCCGTCGGACACGAGGTACACCTGCGGGCAGCGCGGCTCCTCCGGTTCGCCGCCCGCCATGGACGTCACCCCCGGCCGCCCGCCTGGCGCAGCTGCGCCAGACTCTTCCAGGTGGAGATCAGGGCATCCGGGTTCAGCGACAGCGAATCGATACCCTGTTCCATCAGCCAGCCGGCCAGCTCGGGATAGTCCGAGGGCGCCTGCCCGCAGATCCCCACGTACTTGTTTTGCCGGCGCGCCGCCTGAATGGCCATCGCCAGCAACTGTTTCACCGCCTCGTCACGCTCGTCAAAGGACTCCGCCACCAGCCCCGAGTCGCGATCGACCCCCAGAGTCAGCTGAGTCAGATCGTTGGAACCGATGGAAAACCCGTCGAAGCGCTCGAGGAAGTCATCCGCAAGCAGGGCGTTGGACGGGATCTCGCACATCATCACGACCCTGAGCCCGTTCTCGCCGCGCTTCAGGCCTTCCTCCTCCAGCACCTGCAGAACATCGTCGGCCTCCTTCAGGGTGCGCACGAAGGGAACCATGATCTGCACGTTGTCCAGGCCCATCTCGTCGCGCACGCGGCGCAGGGCCTCGCACTCCATGGCAAACGCCGGACGGAAACTGGAGGCGCGATAGCGCGAAGCGCCACGGAACCCCAGCATCGGGTTTTCTTCCTCCGGCTCGTAACCGCCCCCGCCGATCAGGTGGGCATATTCATTGGACTTGAAGTCCGACAGCCGCACGATCACCGGTTCCGGCGCGAAGGCCGCCGCCAGCGTCGCAATCCCCTCGGACAGCTTGCGCACGAAGAACTCGCGGGGGCCATCGTCAAAGCCGTGCAGACGTTCGGCGATCCGCTCGCGCACCGCCGGCTCCAGGCGCTGCGGATCCTCGGCGTAGTCCAGCAGCGCCAGCGGATGCACGCCGATGGTGCCGTTGATGATGAACTCCAGCCGCGCCAGACCGATGCCCGCGTGCGGCAGCTGCGAGAAGGCGTAGGCGCGCCCGGGGTTGGCGACGTTGAGCATCAGCTTGAGCGGGAGCTCCGGCAACTGTTCCGGAGAGGCCTTCTCCACCTCGAAGGAGATATGCCCCGGATACACGTGGCCGTCGTCCCCCTCGGCGCAGGACACCGTGGCCTCGAAGCCGTCGCTCAGCTTTTCGGTGGCATCGCCGCAGCCGACCACCGCCGGCACGCCCATCTCGCGCGCGATGATCGCCGCGTGACAGGTGCGCCCGCCGCGGTTGGTCACGATGGCCGCGGACCGCTTCATGATCGGCTCCCAGTCGGGATCGGTCATGTCCGCGACCAGGATGTCGCCCTCCTCCATGCGGTGCATCTCGTCGGGCGACTCCAGCACCCGCACCACGCCGCTGCCGATGCGCGAACCGATCGCACGTCCGGTCACCAGTGGCTCGACATCGTGCGCACCCAGCTTGTAGGTCTCGCCGCCGCCTATCTCCACGCGGCTCTCCACCGTCTCCGGGCGCGCCTGCACGATGAACAGCTCGCCGGTCTCCCCGTCCTGCGCCCACTCGATGTCCATCGGCCGGCCGTAGTGCTGCTCGATCGCCACCGCGAAACGGCCCAGCTGCTCCGCGTCGCCATCCGACAGGCAGAAACGCCGGCGCAGTTCTTCCGGGGTATCCTCGGTCTGCGTGCCGTCCTCGGTCAGCACCATGCGGATCGCCTTGGTGCCCAGCGTGCGCCCGATCACCGCGCGCTTGCCGGCCGCCAGCGCCGGCTTGTACACCTGATATTCGTCGGGGTTCACCGAACCCTGCACCACGGTCTCGCCCAGGCCCCAGGCGCCGGTAATGAACACCGCGTCGCGGAAACCGGTTTCGGTATCCAGGGTAAAGATGACCCCGGAGGCGCCGATGTCCGAGCGCACCATGCGCTGCACCCCGGCGGACAGCGCCACCTCGTCGTGGGCAAAGCCATTATGTACGCGGTAGGCGATGGCACGGTCGTTGTACAGGCTGGCGAAGCACTCGCGCACCCGCTGCAGCAGGGCATCGATGCCGCGCACGTTGAGGAAGGTCTCCTGCTGGCCGGCAAACGAGGCCTCGGGCAGGTCCTCGGCGGTGGCCGACGAGCGCACCGCCACCGGCACGTCCTCGCCCAGCTTCGCGTAATGCTCGCGGATCGCGTCTTCCAGCTCCGCGGGCAGCGGGGCGGCCTCGATCCAGCCGCGCACCTCGCGCCCGGCGGCGCGCAGGGCCTCGATGTCGTTGATGTCCAGCCCGGACAGGCGTTCCTTGATGCGGGTATCCAGTCCGTCGCGGGCGAGGAACGTGCGAAACGCCGACGCGGTAGTGGCAAAACCGCCCGGCACCCGCACCCCTGCGGCCCCCAGCTGCCCCAGCAGCTCGCCCAGCGAGGCGTTCTTGCCACCGGTCTCGGCAACGTCATTCATGGTCAGGTCGGCGAGGTCGATCACCCAGCTCATGGCCGGCTCCTTGTCATGTGAATCGTGTCAGGGCGCATCGTCCGGGCATGCAATATCATCCATGGCTTCATCCCGAGCCATCGTCGACTGTATGCGCCCGACCGTCAGTGTACCCAAATCGGCCGCGGTTTTTGTGGCCCTGCTCACGGCCGTGGCGCACGCCCCCTCGATCGCAGGAACGCCTTCCTCCCTGACCATTCTCGGCACCGTGGAAGACGCCACTATCCTCGAAGAGGACATCACCCTGGAGGGACGCCTGGATACCGGCGCCACTTCCTCCTCTCTCAACGCGCTACAGCAGGAGACATTCGAGCGCGATGACGCGGAATGGATCCGCTTCGAGATCATCGATCCGCACAACGAAGACGCCCGCATCACCCTGGAGCGCCCCATCGAACGCAGCGCCCGCATCCGCCAGCATAGTGGCGAACTCGACGAACGGCACGTCGTGCGCCTCGAACTGTGCCTCGGCGACCGGAAGATCGAAGCCGACACCACCCTGGTGGACCGCACGGAACTCACCTACCAGCTGCTGGTGGGCCGCAGCCACATGGCCGGGCACATCCTGGTGGACTCCGGCAACGAACACCTGCTGCCACCGGACTGCCCGGCGGACGAAGACAGCAGTGACGCCGACGAATGAAACGGTTCCATCTGCCCCTGCTGATCCTGCTCCTGCTGGGGGCGGGCCTCGGCATCTTTCTCTACAAGGCCACCCTGCTCGACATGCCCCTGCAGCCGGGTGCGACGGCCGACACCTGGGTGGTGGAATCGCGCATCCGTTTCCAGCCGACCGGCGGCGCAGCCGACGTTCGGCTGAGCATCCCCGAACGGCTCCCGAACTTCGCCCGGCTGGACGAGAACTTCATCTCCCGGGGTTACGGCCTGACCACCTCGCACGGGACGGATGACCGGATCGCGCAGTGGACCTCGCGCGACCCGCGCGGAGAGCAGACGCTCTATTACCGCACCACGCTCTATCGCGACGCCAGCGCCGGCCCGCATGCGGAGTACCCCGGACCGGTGGCGCCCCGCGAATGGGACGAACCCTTCGATTCGGCCGCCGAGGCCCTGATCCAGAGCGTGCGCGAACGCTCCTCCGGCATCCAGAGCTTTGCCACGGTGCTGGTCCGGGACCTGGGAGGCGCGGGAGCGGACGGCAACGCGTCGCTGTTCGTGATGGATGACGGCGACCGCGAACTGCGCACGCAGACCCTGATCGACCTGCTCTCCGTCGCCCGCATCCCCGCCCGCGCGGTCACGGTCATCCCGCTGCGCGACGGGCATCGCAATATCGAGCCGGAGACCTGGCTGGAGGTGCACAACACCGAGCGCTGGGTTCCGGTGCATCCGCTGAACGGCAACACCGACTACCCCGACGACGTCGTGGTCTGGAGCCATGGCGACGCGCCGATCCTCGAGGTCCGTAACGGCACCGGGGAAGAACTGCGCTTCGCGGTGACCCGCAGCGTGCAGGACGCGCTGGGCACCGCTCAGCGTCTGGGGGAGACCCTGGACACCCGCATCCTCGATTTCTCGCCGCTGGAACTGCCGCTGGGCACGCAGAACACCTATCGCGTGCTGCTGATGGTCCCGCTGGGGGCCATGATCATCGTGCTGCTGCGCAACGTGATCGGCATCCAGACCTTCGGCACGTTCATGCCGGTGCTGATCGCCCTGTCCTTTCGCGAGACCCAGCTGCTGGCCGGGGTCATCCTGTTCACCCTGATCGTCTCGCTCGGGCTGGCGGTGCGTTTCTACCTGGAACACCTGCGGCTCCTGCTGGTACCCCGCCTGGCCGCCGTGGTCAGCGTGGTCATCATGCTGATGCTGGGGCTGTCCATCCTGGCCCACCACCTGGGGCTGGAGCGTGCCCTGGCCCTGTCGCTGTTCCCGATGGTGATCCTGGCCATGACCATCGAGCGCATGTCGGTGGTATGGGAAGAACACGGCCCGGCCGATGCCATCTCCCAGGGGGTCGGCAGCCTGATCGTGGCTGCGGCGGCCTATGGCCTGATGGCCAGTCGCCAGCTCGAACACCTGCTGTTCGTGTTCCCCGAACTCCTGCTGGTCATCCTCGCCGTGACCCTGCTGCTCGGGCGTTACACCGGCTACCGCCTGACCGAGCTGGCCCGCTTCGGGAAGATGCAGGACGCCCTGAGGAAACCCGACTGATGGCCGGCTGGTGGCCCCGTTTCGTGCGCCCGTCGACCCTGCGCCGGCAGGGCATCCTCGGCATGAATGCGCGCAACGGCCTGTACATCGCCGAATACAACGCACGGCGCCACTATCCGCGCGTGGACGACAAGCGGATGACCAAGCAGCTGGCCAGCGCCGCGGGCCTGGCCGTGCCGGAGCTCATCGGTGTCATTCACGGTCACCACCAGCTGCGCGGCCTGGAACGGCAACTGCGCGAATATGCGAACGGCTTTGTCATCAAACCGGCCCATGGCGCGGCCGGCGACGGGATCATGGTGATCTCCGGCTGGCGCGGTGAGCGGCTGCGCCGGGCCGGCGGGCGCATGCACGAGGTCAGCGAGCTGCAGGACCATGTCTCCGGGATCCTGTCCGGGATGTACAGCCTCGGCGGGCGGCCGGACGTCGCACTGATCGAGGAACGGGTGCAATTCTCCGAGATCTTCGCCGAGGTGACCCATACCGGTGTTCCGGATATCCGCACGGTGGTCTATCGCGGCTATCCTGTCATGGCCATGCTGCGCCTGCCGACGCAGGAATCGGACGGCAAGGCCAACCTCCACCAGGGGGCGGTGGGCACCGGCATCGACCTCGCAAGCGGACATACCCTGGGTGGCGTGCAGCACAACCAGCCCGTATGGGTCCACCCGGACACCGAAGCCAGCCTGGTGGACCTGGCGATCCCGGGATGGGACAAACTCATGGAACTCGCCGCGGGCTGCTACGAACTCAGCGGCCTGGGCTATCTGGGCGTCGACGTGGTCATCGACCGCCGCCACGGCCCGCTGATCCTGGAGCTCAACGCGCGGCCGGGACTGGCGATCCAGATCGCCAATGGCGAAGGCCTCCGCCCGCGCCTGCGCGCGGTCGACGAACACATTCGCAAGACCGCCGAAGAACCCCAGGCGGCGCGTGCGGCCTGGGCCGCCGCCCGTTTCGGCTGCCGCCACGCCGACTGACGCTGCCCCCGCCTCGTACGGGCAGACGCTGCGTGGCAGAATTGGCGGCCCTGTCTCCCGACCGCCGCCCGATCTTCGGCGGGCAACACGCCATGGACCCCGAGAACACGCATTCCGCCTTCTTCGAACACGCCCCGGTCGGCATGGCCGTCGTGGACGCCGACGGGTGTCTGCGCGCCGCCAACCGGCGCCTGTCCGGGCTGCTGGCTCGGGAAGCGGACGTCCTCGTCGGGCAGACGCTGACGGAGTGGGTGGCCTCCGCCGAGGCCGACCGGGTGGCGGCCGCGATCCATTCGCTCATTTACGGCGAGACCGGCGAGTGGCGCGACGAATGCCGCCTGCTCCCCCGGCAGGGCCCGCCGCTGTGGGTCGAGCTGGCGCTGAGCCGCCTGCCCGACGCCGATGATGGCGCGACGCGTCTGGCCCTGACCGCCACCGACATCGACGCGCGCAAGGCCAGCGAGGCCGAGCGCGACGAACTCGAACATTTCTACCAGCAGACGTTCACCAACAATGTCGCAGTCAAGCTGCTGATCGACCCGGACGACGGCCGCATCGTCGACGCCAATCCCGCCGCCGAGACCTTCTACGGCTGGTCGATCGAAGAGCTGAAAAAACGCCCCATCCAGGCGATCAACACCCTCTCCGCCGAGGAGGTTCGGACCGAGATGGAACGGGCCGCTGAGGAGGAGCGGCTGTACTTCCGCTTTCGCCACCGCGTCGCGAGCGGTGAGATCCGCGACGTGGAGGTCTATTCCGGCCCGGTGTGGCTGCGCGGCAAGCGCTATCTGCACTCCATCATCCACGATGCCACCGACACCCGCCGCTACCTGCGGGAGCTGGAACGCTACAAGGCGATCTTCGACACCCTGCCGGTCGGGGTCTACCGCAACCTGCCGGGCCACACGGGGCAGTTCGACTACGTCAACCCGGCCATGGCGCGGATCTTCGGCGCCGGCTCCATAGCGGAACTCCTGAGCCGTTCCACCGCCGAGCTATATACCGACCCGGAGGAACGCCGCCGCTTCAGCGACGACCTCCTCGCCCGGGGCGAGGTGCATCGTCGCGAACTGGACCTGCGGACCCTGGACGGCCGTGCGATCCGGTGTGCGATCACGGCACGCGCCCACGAGACCGAACAGGGCACCGTGTTCGACGGCGTGGTGGAAGATGTCACCGAACGCCACCAGGCCGAACGCCAGCGCGAAGACCTCCTGCAGATCCTGGAAGCCGCGCCCGATTTCATCGGCATGGCCGACCCCGATGGCCGCATCCTGTACCAGAACCCTTCGTTCAACCGTGCCATGGGGTTCGCAGACTCGGCCGAGGCGAGCCTCCACGATGTCGGCGGTCTCCATCCCGAGTGGGCCCGGCGCCGCCTGCAGGAAGAGGCCCTGCCCGAGGCACGCCACAACGGCGTATGGCAGGGGGAGATGGCCATTCTGGCCGGCGACGGCCGCGAGCTGCCGGTGTCACAGACCGTGGTCGCGCATTTCGACGAAACCGGCGCGGTGCGCCGCTATTCGACCATCATCCGCGACATCTCCGAGCGCGTGGCCACCGAGCAGGCGCTGCGTCAGCGCGAGGCGGAGCTCAACCAGGCGCAGCGGATCGCGCGCATGGGCAGCTGGGTCTCGGATTTCCGCGTGAACGAGATCCGCTGGTCGGACGAGATCTACCGCATCTTCGGCCGCCGGCCGGAAGACGGCCCGGTGACACACGAGACCTTCATGGAGGCGGTCCACCCGCATGACCGAACG
Organism: Thioalkalivibrio halophilus; assembly: GCF_001995255.1. Taxonomy (GTDB): domain Bacteria; phylum Pseudomonadota; class Gammaproteobacteria; order Ectothiorhodospirales; family Ectothiorhodospiraceae; genus Thioalkalivibrio; species Thioalkalivibrio halophilus. Next base: position 25,866 of record NZ_MUZR01000027.1, read on the forward strand.
GCGGTGCAGGCCGCCCTGGAGGCCTCGTTCGCCGGCGAGCCCTACGACATCGTGCACCGCGTGGTCCGGCCCGATGGACAGGTCCGCACGGTGCGCGAACGCGGCTACACCGAATTCGACAACGCCGGCCAGCCGGTACGCATGCTGGGTACGGTGCAGGACATCACCGAACAGCGCCAGCTGGAGGACAGCCTGCGACGGCTGGTGGCGATCCTCGACAGCACCCCGGACGTGGTGTCGATGCACGGCCCGGACGGGGCGATGCTCTATCTCAACGCCGCCGGGCGCCGGCTGATGGGTCTGCCGGAGCCCGAGCTCGCCGACCACTGGGACCCCGAGACCGGCTGGAATCGCGCCGGGCTGCCGCGCGAGATGGACACCGTGGAAGGCACCATCGAGCGCGTGCATCCGCCCTGGGCGCTGGAGCGCGTGCGCGAAGAGGCCCTGCCGGCGGCGATGGAACACGGTCAGTGGCAGGGCGAGACCGCACTGCTGGACGCCGAGGGCCGCGAACGACCGGCGTCGCAGGTATTGCTGATCCATCGCGACACGGATGGAGCGATCGCCCAGACCTCGACCATCATCCGCGACATCTCCGAACGCAAGCGCATCGAGCGGGAACTGGAGCGTTCCAATGCCGAGCTGGAGCAGTTCGCGTACGCAGTCTCGCACGACCTGCAGGAACCGCTGCGTATCATCAACAGCTACCTCGGGCTGCTGAAGCGACGCCATGCCGACGCCCTGGACGACAAGGCCCGGCGCTACATCGACACCGCCACCGACGCGGCCGGGCGCATGCGGCAGATGATCCAGGACCTGCTGGAGTACTCCCGCGTTCAGCGCATGGGCGAAGCCTTCGCACCGGTGGACCTGACGCGCGCACTGGACGACGCCTGCGGCAACCTGCACACGGCGATCCAGGACAGCGGGGCCCGCATTTCCCGCGATCCGCTGCCCACGGTACAGGGCGACGCCGGGCAGCTGATGCGGCTGTTCCAGAACCTGCTGTCGAATGCGATCAAGTACGGGCCACCCGATGCAGTCCCCGAGATTCACGTGGGCTGTGACGAACGGGGCGACGAATGGGAGATCCGCGTAACCGACAACGGGATCGGCATCGACCCGGAACAGAGCGAGCGTATCTTCCAGGTATTCCAGCGCCTGCACGGCCGCGCCGAATACCCGGGCACCGGGGCCGGACTGGCACTGGCGCGGCGCATTACCGAACGCCACGGCGGCCGGATCCGGGCCGAGTCGGACGGCGAGGGCCACGGCACGACGTTCCGCCTCACCCTCCCGCGGCAGCCTGCGGATGCGACCTCTGCCAGCTGAACTCCTGCGCCGAGGGGCGGGGCTATCGTCTCGACCACGCGCCAAGCGCTAGACTAAGATCTATTCCAGACTTGTCACCGCGGAACCGCAACCCGATGAACCCCGTCACCATTCTCCTGGCCGAAGACTCGCCCGAAGACGTCGAGCTGCTGCGCGAGGCCTTCGAGCACCACCGTTTCGCGGCGGAGTTGCACCCGGTGAGCGACGGGGTAGAGGCCATGGCCTATCTGCGCGGCGAGGGCGAACATGCCGGCGCGCCACAGGCCGACATGATGCTGCTGGACCTCAACATGCCGCGCATGGACGGACGCGAGGTACTGGCCGCGGTGAAGAACGACCCGAAGCTGCAGAGCCTGCCGGTAGTGATCCTCACCACCTCGAACGCCCCCGAGGACGTGACCCGGTCGTATGAGCACCGCGCCAGCGCCTTCCTGACCAAGCCCCCGGATTTTGACGCATTCCTGGAGCTCACTCGACGGCTGGGCGAGTTCTGGCTGCATGCCGCCACCCTGCCCTCGCGCGCGGGCGCAAGCGGACACTCGGTGCCATGAGCGAGTACCGACTGCTGCTGATCGAGGATAACCCCGCCGACGCCGAGCTGGTCGAGGATCTGCTGGACGACTGCGCCGAGCGGGGCTACGTGGTGGAACGGGCCGGCCGCCTGCGCGAGGCCCTGGGGCTTCTGGAAGAGCGTCCCTTCGACATCGCCCTGCTCGACCTGGGACTGCCCGACTCACAGGGCCTGGATACCCTGCGCCTGCTGGTGGAGTCCGCGGGCGGCATCCCGGTGGTGGTCATGACCGGCCACCAGGACCGGGGTACCGGGACCGGGGCAATTCGCCTGGGGGCCCAGGACTTCCTGCCCAAGGAAGAACTGCACCCGGCCCTGCTGGCGCGCGCCCTGCACTACGCGATGGAACGCTACCGCAGCCAGCGCGAGGTGCGCCTGATGGCGACCGCCTTCGACAGTGCCCAGGCCATCGTGGTGACCGATCCTCAGGGCCGGATCCTGCGCGCGAACCATGCCTTCACACGCATCACCGGCTATGCCGAGGACGAGGTCCTCGGCAAGAATCCGCGCGTGCTGCAGTCCGGCCGCCAGGATCTGGAGTTCTACCACCGGCTGTGGACCGAACTACTGGAAAACGACCACTGGGAGGGCGAGATCTGGAACCGCCGCCGCGACGGCAGCGTTTACCCGCAATGGGAAAGCATCAGCGCCGTGCGCAATGAAGCCGGCCAGCTCGAATACTTTGTCGCCGTGTTCCACGACATCTCGGAGCAGAAGCGCCTGGAAGCGGAACTGGAACACGAGGCCACCACCGACCGCCTGACCGGGCTGTACAACCGCCAGCGGTTCGATGCCGAGCTGGACCGGGCACTGGCCCGGACCGAGCGTTACGCCAGCGAGGCGGGTGCCATCCTGTTCGACATCGACCACTTCAAGCGCCTCAACGACACCCACGGGCACGACATCGGGGATCGCGTACTGGTCGAGCTGTCCCGTCGTGTCGCCCACTCGCTTCGGCGCGCGGATTTCCTTGCGCGCTGGGGTGGCGAGGAATTCGTGGTGCTGCTTCCGGAGACCGACGCCGAGGGCGCCCGGTACATGGCGGAACGCCTGCGCCGCGAGATCGCCGCGACGCCGTTCGAAGATGCCGGGCCGGTGACCATCAGCCTCGGCGTCACGATCCTGCACCGCGACGACGACCCCGACACCCTGCTCAAGCGCCTGGACAACGCCCTTTACGATGCCAAGCACGCCGGACGCAACTGCACGGCCTACCACCATCGCGCCCCGGGGGAAGACGCCGACGCCGAGGCCCCTCCGCTGTCGCTGCTGCAGTAAGCGGTCCGGACCGTGTTCGCCCCCGCGCGTGCATATGGATTAAGCTTGGCGGCATGACCACGGCCACCCGCCAGCACACCACCGACGACGCCGCGATCCAGCAGGCCCTGGACGAGGCCGAGCGGGTCTGCACCCGGCGCGGCGCGCGCCTGACCGAGCAACGCCGGCGCATCCTCGAGCAGATCCTGCGCACCGACGGCGTGATCAAGGCCTACGACCTGATCCACGCGCTGTCGTCCGAGGACCGCAGCATCAAGCCGCCGACGGTCTACCGCACCCTCGCCTTCCTGCTGGAACAGGGCCTGATCCACCGCATCGAGAGCCTTAACGGCTTCGTCGCCTGCAGCCACCCCGGGGAACGCCACGAATCCGCGCTGATGATCTGCGACGGCTGCGGCCGGATCATCGAATTTCACACCCCGGACACTGCCAGCCATGCCCTGGAGGCCGCCGCGGCCGAGACCGGCTTCGCCATCGAGACCCGCACCGTGGAACTCCACGGCCTGTGCCGCGACTGTCAGTCGAGCTGACCCGGCTCCGCGGGGTCCTCTCCGGGACACCGGACCGTCACGCCGAACAGCCGGGCGGCCTGCACCAGCGGGCGATCCAGCGTCACCAGCTCCGCGCCGCAGATCTCGGCAGCCGCCAGGTGCAGGGCGTCCAGCGTGCGCAACGATGAACGGCGCGTAAGCAGCCAGTGGCAGGCGCGCTCGAACACCTCCGGATCCAGCGAAACCCGCACAAAACGACCTGCCCGCAGGTCCTCCAGGAATGCCGACTCGATCCGGTTCGCCTGAGCTTCGGACAACTCGTCCATGCGCACCCAGCGGGCCAGGGCCGAAGCCACCTCCACCCGTGTCAGATGACTGACCAGCACCGGGCGTGTGCTCGCCTGCAACATCTGCTGAACCGGGCGGCTGGCGGCTTCTTCACGATAGTACGGCAGGACCGCGCTGGTATCGAAATAGAGCATCAGAACCGCTCTTCGTCGCGGCCCGCGCGAACCGCCTCCGCCCCTCCTTCACCACAGGGCGGCAGCTCCGCACGCAGGCCACTGCGATCCGGAAACCCCGGGAACGGGCTCGAAGGCCGCACCAGCCTTGCGACCGGCCGCCCCTGACGCTGGATCACCACCTCTTCCCCGGCCTCGACGCGATCCAGAACCCAGGCAAGCCGCTCGCGAGCCTCGCGGGCGCTGACCGTTTCCATCTGCCGTCTCCTGCTCATCGTTTGTGTACACAACTAATATACACAAGGAACCGGACCGAATCATGCCCGTTCGCGGACGTGTATCCGTGACGGCATTTGCCTACACTGGCCCTTGATGTCTGACGCTCATGCCAGTCCCGAGTTGCGGGCGTTCGAGCCCGTGCTGCGCGCGGATACCCGGGCCGTGGTGCTGGGCAGTTTCCCCGGGGTCGCCTCGCTGGAGGCGGCGGCCTATTACGCCCATCCGCGCAACCAGTTCTGGCCGATCATGGCGCGCATCTTCGGACCGCCGTTCCCGGAACTGCCCTGGCCGGAGCGCTACACCCGGCTGCTCGACTGCGGGGTCGGGCTGTGGGACATCTACGGCGCCTGCGCACGCGAGGGCAGTCTGGACAGCGCCATCCGCAACCCGCAGCCCAACGACCTCGGCCGGCTGACACGCGAGGCCCCGGGACTGCGGCTGATCGTCCACAACGGCGCCGAAAGCGCCCGCCGCATCGGCGAGACCCGGGCGCTGGGCGTGACCGCGGTGCGCCTGCCCTCCACCAGCCCGGCCAATGCCCGCCTCGATCTCGAGGCCAAGCTCGAACGCTGGGCCGAGGCCTTCCGCCAGGCCGGGCTGGGCGCCCCGACGCCCTGAACCCGCGCGACCCGCCGCCCCATCGGGTCGATGAACCGCGCCATTGGAATCGGCCACGTTGACACCCAAACGCGGATGCATATAATTCTCACTTAGATACGCGATTGTTGTCGGACTCTGGCGTGTCGCCGGGACCGGGGCCTCTTCGCTCCCCTGTCTCTCCAACCTCCGCTACGCTTGGCCGCCCGCTGTAACGGGCGGCTGCTTTTTTTCCGTTCTCCCTCCCGGCATTGCCCCCACCGGGGTGACCGCCCCTTGTATGACCCTATTGTTACATTATATCGTTCTTACGCTCTTTCGTTACGCTATAACGTATGAATAGCGATGAACGGAGGCAACCAGTGTTCACAAGGGGAGAAAAGACATGCTGAGTGCGCGACACCATCGCAACGCCCTGACGGGCCTGACCGTTCTGGCCTGCGCCACTCCGGCCCTGGCCGCCGCCCAGGCCCCGGACGACTCGGGTTCGGACTGGGGCCTGGATATCTCGCTGATCCTGGAAGGGATCTACTACAACGAGATGAGCGAAGGGATCGACACACCCGCCGGGTTCGACGACGGGCATAGCCATGACCATGGCCACGGCCATGATCACGACCATTCCTTCGACGACGGCTTCAACCTCGGCCACAACGAACTGGTGTTCGAGGCCGACCTGGGCGGCCTGCTGGACGGCACCCTGATGATCGGCTTCGACGACAGCGACATCGAGGCCGAGGAGGCCTATCTGACCACCCGCTCGCTGCCGGCCGGCCTCCAGCTGAAGGCAGGCAAGTTCCTGTCGGACATCGGCTACATCAACAGCCGCCACGTCCACGACTGGGATTTCGTCGACCGCCCGCTGGTAAACGAATACCTGTTCGGCGACCACGGCCTGCAGGAAATCGGCGTGCAGGGGACCTGGGTCGCACCGACCGAGACCTACACCCGGCTGGGCGTGGAGCTCCTGCAGGGGGATCAGGACGGCGGCATCGCCGCGTTCGATGACGGGCCGGTCTCGGAGAAGAGCGGGCCGCGCATCGCCACCGCTTTCGCCAGGGTCGGGCCCGATTTCGGCCCCGATCATGCCGCCCGGTTCGGCGTCTCCGGCGGCTATGTCACCCAGACCGGGGTGACCGAAATCCATGGTGACCATGGCCACGCCCTTGAAGGCGATGCCTGGTTCGCCGGCCTGGACGCGGTCTACAAGTACGACTCCGGCCGTGCCTACGGCCACGGCGACTGGAATGTGAAGGGCGAATATTTCTATGTACGCCGGGACCTGGACCAGTTTGACGGCCACGAACACGGCCATGGCCACCACACCCATATGCACTGGGAAAGTGCAGACAGCCTGACCGAGAAGCAGGACGGTCTCTATGTCGAGGGCATCTACGGCTTCGCTCCCCGCTGGCAGGCCGGTCTGCGGACCGAAGCCCTCGGTCTGACCAACGACGCGGTCGAGGGCAGCCATCACCACGGGGACGAATACTTCACGATCGAATCGATGGACACCTCGTACCGCCATTCGGCCCAGGTCACCTTCCGGCCGGTGGAGCCGGTGTTCCTGCGCGCGCAGCTCACGCAGAACGACTTCGTCGACGATCATGGCGACCGCGATCGCGGCCTCGAATTCATGTTCCAGGTGAACGTGGCGCTGGGCGCTCACGGCGCGCACCGCTTCTGATCGACCCCTCACGGAGCGCGAGGCCCCGCCACGGGCCTCGCGCAAAACCTGCATTTTTCAAGGAGTACCCATGAAAAACCGCAAGACCCCGCAGCAACGTCCGGCCATCGGGCTCTCCGCCCTGACCGGCGCCGCACTCGCCGCCGCCCTGTTCCTGCCCGCGCAGGCCTCTGCGGACGACCTCAACGTGGTCGCCACGACCTCCAGCCCGGGAGCGCTTGCGCGTGAAATCGGCGGCGACGAAACCAGCGTGCGTGTCCTGGCGGCGCCCGACCGCGACGCCCATTATCTGGATGCCCGCCCCAGCTTCATGGCCGCTCTGCGCAACGCCGACCTGCTGCTGGAACTGGGCGCCGGGCTGGAAGAAGGCTGGCTGCCGGCCGCCACCCGCGGCGCGTCCAACCCGGACATCAACGAGGGCCAGCCCGGCCATTTCTATGCCGCCGGCAAGGTCGATCTGCGCCGCTCCATCACCCAGGACGGGCCCAACATGGGCCACGTCCATGAAGAGGGCAATCCGCATTTCAATGTCGACCCCCTGCGCATGGCGGAAGTCGGCCTGGCCCTGGGCGAGCGGCTCGCGGAGCTCGACTCCGCCAATGCGGACGTCTATCGCGAACGCGCGGAAGAGACCGCGCAGCGGCTGCGCGAGCATGCCGATGACCTCGCCGGCGAACTGGCCCCCGACCAGAACATCGTGGTCTATCACGAGGACCTCGACTATCTCGAGGAATGGCTGCCCGCCACTGTCGTCGGCTACCTCGAACCGGCACCGGGTATCCCGCCCACCGGTCGCCACCTGCAGAGCCTGATCGGCGAGCTGGAAAGCATGGACGGTCACGTGCTGTACGCCGAGTTCCAGCCGCCGCGCGGGGCCGAGTTCCTCGAGCGCGAACTCGGCTGGGACAGCCATGCGGTCCCGCTGGATCCGCCACAGAACGCCGGCCTGGATGGCTACCTCGAGCTGATGGAAACCTGGGCATCCACCTTCCGCACCCGCTAGGCTGCGCGGATGTCCGACTCCCCCGTCATCGAGGCCCGGGCCGCGCGCCCGGGCTTTGACCGCCCCGTCCTCGGGCCGCTCACTCTGGCGGTCCCGGGCGGGGCACGCTGGGCACTCACCGGCCCCAACGGGTCCGGCAAGTCGCTGTTGCTCAAGTGCCTGACGGGGCAGGCGCGGGTGCACGGGGGGCGGCTCACCACCGCTCCCGGCACCCGCATCAGCCTGCTGGCCCAGGATCATCCGCGCCCGTACCCATGGCCCCTTTCCGGACACGACTGGTTCCGGGCCATGGGTACGCGCGTGCCCGAACACCCTCGCATCCGGGCGCTGCTGCGCCGGCGTCTGGATCAACTCAGCGGCGGCCAGTGGCAGCTCCTGCGCCTGGCCTCCGTACTGGCGCCCGTTGAGGCCGCCGACCGCGACACCGGCCGCCCCCACCTGGTGCTGCTGGACGAGCCCGCCAACCACCTGGATGCCGAGGTCCGCGCCGACGCGGTGGAACTGATCACCGCCCTGCCCGCGAGCGCCACTCTGGTCATGACCAGCCACGACGACGAACTGCTGGGCACCCTGGGCGTAGAGCGCCACCCCCTGCAGGACTACCTCGACGCCCATGACTGACCTGCTGCTGACGCCTTTCGTGGCGGGATTCCTGATCACGCTGGTGCTGGCGCTGGCGGGCAGTGGCCTGTTCCTGCGCGGCTCGGTCTGGCAGGCGCTGGCGCTGGGTCAGTGGGCCGCCGCCGGTGGCGTGCTGGCCTCGGTCCTGCACTGGCCGGTGCTGCCGGTCGCGCTGGCCCTGGGGGCCGGGGTGATGGCCCTGCTGCAGCGGGTACGCGATGCCGAGCGCCTGCCGCTGGCGCTGTTCCTGGGCGGGCTGGCCGCGGTCACCCTGCTGGCGGCCAACTTCTCGCAGGCGAGCCTTGCCGCCGCCGCGTGGGCCGAGGGACAGCTGTATTTCGCCGGCCCGAACGAGCTGATCGCGGTGGTCGTCGCCGGGGTGGCCAGCGCCGTGCTGTGGCCGTGGCTGCGCCGGGTCTGGCTGCACGCCCAGCTCGCCCCGGACGTCTCCGCCGCACCGGCACCGCCGGCGATCGCGCGCTGGCTGGAGATCGCATGGCTGGTTGCCGTGATCGTCCTCGGGAGCATGGTGCTGGGCATGCCCGCGGCGCTGGCCACCCTGCTGCTGCCGGCCTGGGGAGCGGCCTTTCTGGCCCGCGGCCTGACCGGCGCGCTGCTGTGGACCCAGAGCCTGGCGATCGCGGGCTTCCTCGTCGCCTGGACCATCAGCCTGCCACTGGACCAGCCCTTCGCCCCGGTACTGGTGGTCGTGTTCCTGCTGCTCGCTCTGCTGGCCCGGGCGGGCGCCGTTCTACGGCGGGCGCCCTGAACCCGGACTGCCACAAGCGGCCGGTGGGAAAACCCGCTATCCGGTGCGTACACTCTACCCGGAGGAATCAGCGGGAATTGGAGCAGCACCATGAACACGGACGAATTCGAGATCTTCCCCTGGGGCGGTGAATTCCTGACCCGCATCCCCGAGGTGGACCACCAGCATCATTACCTGGTGGACCTCATCAACCGCCTGGCCCGCACGGTGCTGGAAGGCACCGACGAGGCCACGGCCGACGGGATCGTGGCGGAACTGCGCGATTACGCGCGTTACCATTTCGAGACCGAGGAAGGCATCTGGGCACGGGCCTTTCGTGACGACGAATGGTTCGCCCGCCACTGTCAGGCCCACGCGGGGTTCATCGACGAACTGGACCGCATCGCCGCCCTGGAGGGCCCCGACGAATATCGCCTGCAGCCCCTGCTGGAGTTCCTGGTCCGCTGGCTGACCCTGCACATCCTGCGCAGCGACAAGCAGATGGCCGCCGCCATCAACGCACTGGAAGCCGGGGTCGGGGTAGCCGAGGCGCGCGAACGGGCCGCGCGGCATTTCCGCGAACAGTCATCGGCGAGCCTGGAATCCCTCCTCAACACCTACGTACATATCGAGCGCCAGGTCTCGCAGTTCGCCAGGCATCTCGCCTCGCGCGGGCAGGAAGAGGCCGAGAACCGCTTTCGCACCCTGTTCGACTGCTTCATCCACCCCCTGCTGATCCTGGATGCCGAAGACGGCAGCGTGCTCGAGGCCAACCCCTCTGCCTGCACATTGACCGGCCATACGGAAAGCGAGCTGAAGGAACGCAGCATCGCCGATCTCCACCCGGACGACGAACGCGAGCGGGTCGCCGCACTCCTGACGGCACCGCCCGAGGCCCCCGCCGGGCACGACAGCCCGCCGCTGTACAGCCGGGTGCGCACCGCCACGCAGCGCGACGTCCCGGTCCGCATCACCCGCGGCGGCGAACTCCGCGATCACGGCCGCAGGCTGCGCGTCGCCTTCTACGAGGACATGACCCGCGAGCTGGAACACCGCCGCGAACTGGAATGGCGTTCGTTCAATGATCCGCTGACGGGCCTGCCCAACCGGGCCGGGATCATCCAGGCGCTGGAGCAGGTCACCACCGAGCACGACGATACGGCCCTGGCCCTGATATCGATCGACGTGGACGACTTTGGTGCTCTCAACGACCGCCTGGGCACGGCCGCCGGGGACCGGATCCTGGCCGAACTGAGCCGCCGCTGGCGCGAACGTCTGAATGACGATGCCCTGCTCGGACGCCGCGGCGGCGACGAGTTCATCCTGGTGCTGCGCAGCTCCGGGGCGATCGAACGCCTGGAAGAGATCATGGGTACCGTGATCGAGGCCGGGCATCACCTGCCGGTGTCCGACAAGGGGCCCGCCGGCGCCAGCGAGAGCATCTCGGTCAGCGCGGGGATCTCGATCCGCCCGCCACGCAGCGGCCTCGACCCGGAAACAGTGCTGCGCCAGGCCGACCATGCGCTGTACGAGTCCAAGCTGCGCCGCGACCGGGCCTGGGAATATTTCGACCATGGCCAGTACCAGCGGGTGGCCAGCCGGCATCGCACCATCAGCGCCTTCCGCCACGCGATGCATCGCAACGAACTGAGCGTGGAATACCAGCCCAAGGTGAACATGCGCACCGGCGCGATCCTGGGCGTGGAGGCCCTGGTGCGCTGGCGGCATCCGGATCACGGCCTGCTGACGCCGGGCGAATTCCTGCCGACCATTGAAAACGACCCGGTCTCCATCGAGCTGGGCGAGTACATGCTGGAGGAGGCCATGCGCCAGATGGAGGCCTGGCGCCGGAACGGGCACCATCTTCCGGTCAGCGTCAACATCGGTGCCCTGCAGCTCGAGAACGCCGACCTGGCGCAACGTCTGGAAAACATCCTGGATCGCCATCCGGAGATCCCGCGGGCCGATCTCGAGATCGAGGTGCTGGAAAGCACCGCCTTCGACAACGCCGCGGCGGCGGAGGCGAACATGCGTGCGGTCCGCGAACTGGGCGTGTCCATGAGCATCGACGACTTCGGCACCGGCTACTCGTCGCTGACCTACATCAAGCGCGTGCCCGCCAACGCGCTGAAGATGGACCGCAGCTACGTCCGCGACATGCTGGAGGACGCCGATGACCGGGCCATCATCGAGGCGGTGGTGGGCCTGGCCCGGGCGTTCGACCGCCTGGTCCTGGCCGAGGGCGTGGAAACGGTCGAACAGGGGCGCATCCTGATCGGCATGGGCTGCGAGAACGGCCAGGGCTATGCCATCGCCCGCCC
>NZ_MUZR01000028.1 GCF_001995255.1 Thioalkalivibrio halophilus
GTCGATGGCGATGGCCGGGGGGCTCATCGCGTCACCCCCGGGGCATCCGCGCTGTCACCGGCCGTCCCCACCACTCGGCCCTGGCGATCCACCGCGACCACCTCCAGCGTGGTATCGGGCAGCTGATAGCTGCGCGCCTGCTCCAGGGCCAGCGCCGCGATGCGGTCCCCCAGTGCCACGCCGGCCTCCTGACAGACGGCGAGGGCCTCGATGCTGGTGTTGCAGCCGCGGATCCGCCGCGCCAGCGCGGCATCCGCCCCGGCGGCCTCGGCGGTGGCGGCGATGAAATCCAGATCGATCGCGCTGCTGCGGCTGTGGGTATCCGGGTGCCCGGCGGCGAACTTGCCCAGCTTGGCGAAGCCCGCCACCAGCGCGACGCGCGGCAGCGGCTGGCGCCGCAGGTATTTGAGCGCCGCGCCGAAGAAATCGCCCATCTCCACCAGGCCCATCTCGTCCAGCCCGTAGCGCTCGCTCGCGGTGCGTTCGCTGGTGCCGCCGGTGCAGCAGGCGACCTGCGGCAGGCCGTTGGCCCGCGCCACGTCGATGGCCTGGTGGATGGAGGCGATGTAGGCGGAACAGGAGAAGGGCCGCACGATGCCGGTGGTGCCGAGGATGGAGATGCCGCCGAGGATGCCGAGGCGCGGATTCATGGTGCGCCGGGCGATGCGTTCGCCGCCATCCACGCCGAGCGTGACCCGGAAGCCGCCCGCATGGCCCAGCTCGCGGGCCAGGCGTTCGAGGTGGTCGCTGATCATCCGCCGCGGCACCGGGTTGATCGCCGGTTCCCCCGGCGACAGCACCAGCCCGGTGCGGGTCACCGTGCCCACGCCGGGCCCGGCGACGAAGGTCACCCCCGCGGCCGGCCGCGGCTCCACCCGCGCGCGGATCCGGGCGCCGTGGGTGGCATCGGGATCGTCGCCGGCGTCCTTGATGACCGCCGCCTCGGCACCGCCCGGAACCCGCTCCAGCGACGCCAGCGCCAGGCTGACCACCTGGCCGCGCGGCAGCACCACCTCGGCCGCCGCACTCCGCTCGCCGGCCAGCGCCAGCCGCGCCGCGCCCAGGGCCGCCGCGGTTGCGCTGGTGCCGGTGGTCAGGCCGGTGCGCAGCGGTGCGGTGCCGTCACGGCTCTCCGCGCGCATCGCTCCGGGTTGCGCGCCCGGCTCGGGTACGGGTTCAACCATGGATCCCGTCAACCGCGCCGAGGTCCATCGCGGGCGCCCCGGAAGCATCGCCGGTCAGCCGGGCACGTTCGCCCACCACGTCGCCCACGATCAGCAGACTGGGCGACTCCAGCGCCAGCGCCGCGGTGCGCCCGGGCAGGTCCCCCAGGGTGCCGGCGACCACGCGCTGCCCCGGCCGGGTCCCGTGCTCGATGATGGCAGCGGGCCGCGTGGCCGGGGCGCCGGCGGCGACCAGCCCGGCACAGATCTCCGCCAGCGGGTTCAGCCCCATGTAGATCACCACTGTCTGTCGCGGGGCGGCCAGCGCCTCCCAGTCCAGCTCGGTACTGCCGTTGCGCCGGTGCGCGGTCACGAACTGGCAGCGATGGGCATGATCGCGGTGGGTCAGCGGGATGCCGGCGAACGCCGCGCAGCCGCCGGCCGCGCTGATGCCGGGGATGACCCGCACCGGGATACCGGCCGCCGCCAGCGCCGCCGCCTCCTCGCCACCACGGCCGAAGACATACGGATCCCCGCCCTTCAGCCGCACCACGTAACGCCCCTCGCGGGCGCGTTCGATCATCAGCGCGTTCAGCTCCTCCTGGCGCAGGCTGTGGTTGGAGCGCGCCTTGCCCACGTAGCAGCGTTCGGCCTGCGGACTGGCCATCGCGAGGATCGCCTCGGGGATCAGGCGGTCGTGCAGCAATACCTCGGCATCGCGCAGCGCCGCGGCCGCGTCCAGCGTCAGCAGCCCGGGATCACCCGGCCCGGCGCCGACCAGATCCACGCGGCCGGCGGCCGGCGTGCTGCCCGTGAACGCCCGACTCATGACGCGAACAGGGCCACGGCCGCCTCCGGATTGGAGGGGAACCAGGCGTGCAGATAGGTTGCGGTCAGCCGGCCATCGCGGTAGACCGCCTCGCCGGTGGAACCGGCGCCGCGGGCACGGGTGCAGTGCGCGAGAGGTTCCACCCCGACCTCGGCCCGGGTGTGGTGGAAGGTGTGGCCGCGCAGCTCGCCCTCCGACAGCGGCGCCGCCTGCAGCCCGAGGCCCTGCAGCTTGTCCTCCAGACGCGCATGCCCCGGCAGCAGACCGGCCATGGGCGCGGCATGGCCGTCGCGGTCCGCCAGCTCTTCCAGCAGGTAGAGGAAGCCGCCGCACTCGGCCAGGATCGGCCGGCCGGCCCCGTGATGCGCGGCCAGGTCCGCCTTCAGGCCGGTGTTGGCCGCCAGTGCCTCCAGGTGCAGTTCGGGATAGCCGCCCGGCAGCCACACCGCATCCACCTCGGGCAGGCGATCGCCGGCCACCGGGGAGAAGAACTCCAGCCGCGCGCCCTGTGCGCGCAGGAACTCGAGGTTGCCCGGATAGGTGAAGGCGAACGCCGCGTCGCGGGCGATGCCGATGCGCAGCCCGTCCAGCCGCGGGGCCCGTTCGGCCCCGGGTTGCGAGTCGGGCTCCGCACCCGCGTCCGCTTCGGGGGCGAACGCCACCGGCGCCGGCAGCTCGGTCACCCCGGCCTCGGCGATCGCCTGCGCGGCGGCCTCCAGACGGGCGTCCAGGTCCGCGACCTCGCCGGCCTGCACCAGCCCGAGGTGGCGGTCGGGCACGCTCAGGGCCTCGTTGCGCTGGATCGCGCCAAAGAAATGCACGCCGTCCGGGGTCGCATCGCGCAGCATGCGCCCGTGTCCCGGGCTGCCGGTGCGGTTGGCGATCACCCCGGCCAGTGGCATCTCCGGGCGCCAGGTCGCCAGCCCGTGCACGATGGCGCCGAAGGTCTGGGCCATGCCGCCGGCATCCACCAGCGCCAGCACCGGCAGGCCGAAGGCCACCGCCAGATCGGCACCCGAAGGGTCGCCGTCGAACAGGCCCATGGAGCCCTCGACCAGGATCAGGTCCGCATCCTGTGCGGCGGCATGCAGCTTCGCCCGGCAGGCCGCCTCGCCCACCATCCACAGATGCAGCGGATCCACCGGATGCCCGGAGGCCTGCTCCAGGATCATCGGATCGAGGAAATCCGGGCCGGTCTTGAACACCCGCACCCGGCGCCCCTGGTTGCGATGGTAACGCGCGATCGCGGCGGTAACCGTGGTCTTGCCCTGCCCCGAGGCCGGCGCCGCCACGAACGCCGCCGGACAGCTCACCGGGGCACTCATGCCGACACCTCCAACTGCAGGCCGGCCGCCTGCCGACCCCGGTGCCCGTCCGGCCAAAGACCGCGCGCGGTCAGGCCTCGCCCGCGGGGGACTCCGGCGGTGCGTCCTCGAAGATGCGCCCGCCTTCCAGTGTCAGGCCGACGCTGCGCAGCTCCACGGCATCCCCCGTGGCATCGCGCCCCGTGGCATCGCACGCTTCGTGGGTGTACAGCACCCAGTGCCCCTCCGGGTCGCGCCGGTAGAGCTCCACCGCGCCGCTGGCCGGGTCGATCATCAGGTATTCCTGCAGCGAGGCCAGGGAACGGTAGGCGGCGAACTTCGCCCCGCGGTCGAAGGCCTCGGTCGACGGCGACAGGACCTCCACCACCAGCAGCGGGGCCTGCTTGTACTGCTCGCGCCCCCGGTCCTGAGGATCGCAGGTGACCATCACGTCCGGATAGAAGAAGGCATCGGCCGCTTCCACCCGCAGCCTCATGTCCGCGATGAAGGTCCGGCAGGGTCCGCCGCGCAGGTGTTCGCGCAGGGCTGAAGCCACATTGAGCGAGATCGTCACGTGCCGATCCGAGGCCCCGCCCATCGCAAAGACCTCGCCGGCCACGAACTCGTGCTTCTCCGGCTGTTCGGCCTCCCACGCCAGAAAGGCGTCGGCATCCATATGTGCGGGTTGCGGGTTGCCCATGCTGGAGTCTCCGGTTCGGGCCGTCGTCCCCCTGATAGTAGCGCAGCGCCATGGCTGCCCGCAGCGTCCGCCGTGTCACAGCTCGATGCCCTTCTGCGCCTTGATGCCGGCCTGGAAGGCGTGCTTGACGACCTGCAGTTCGGTCACCGTGTCGGCGGCGTCGATCAGGGCCTGCGGGGCCGCGCGGCCAGTGGTGATCACGTGCTGCATCTCGGGGCGCGCGGTAAGGTCCCGCACCACCTCGTCGACATCCAGATAGCCGTACTTCAGCGCGATGTGCAGCTCGTCCAGCAGCACCAGGTCGATGGCCGGATCGGTCAGCATGTCGCGGGCGTGGGCCCAGGCCTCGCGCGCGGCCTCGCCATCCTTGTCGCGGTCCTGGGTCTCCCAGGTATAGCCCTCGCCCATCACGTGGTACTGCACGTTGTCCTGGCGCTTGAAGAAGGCCTCCTCGCCGGTGGCAAAACGGCCCTTGATGAACTGCACGATGCCCACCTGCATGTCGTGGCCCAGCGCGCGCGCCGCCATGCCGAAGCCGGAGGAGCTCTTGCCCTTGCCGTTGCCGGTCAGCACCAGGAACACACCGCGTTCCTCCTGCGCCTCGGCGATCTTGCGGTCCACCACTTCCTTCTTGCGCGCCATGCGCTCGGCGTGGCGGCGCGCGCGTTCGTCCTGTTCACTCATGGTCCTGTTCCTCGATTCGGTTTGCGGCCATCGGGCGGCCGGCTCGGGTGTGCTCAGTCGCCACCCTCGATCAGCAGCATGCGGCCGGTCTCCGGGTCACGGTAGACCTGGCCCATGGATTCGAAACCGGAGCCGGCCTCGCCGGCGCCGTCGGGCAGTTCGGGAACCTCCTCGCCGGCCTCGACCTCCACGCCACCGGCTTCCTGCTGTTCCAGCCCGTCGTCGGCGGCCACCAGGGCCACGATCAGGCCGACCGCGAACACCAGCATGATGTCCGCAAGGTTGGCCAGCGGCCCCATGGGTTCCTCGTCCGGGGCGTCGAACCGGCTGGCACGGTAGTGCGGGACCCTCATGCCGCCTCCATGCGTTCCATCGCGCCGTCATACCAGCGCCGGCGCAGGCGGCCGAGCAGGAAACCGAGGATACCGATCAGCAGCCCCAGGACCGTGGTGTTGAAGGCCACGGTCACCGCCTGCGCCAGTACGTCGAGTTCGCCCCGGCCCATGGCCGCCAGCCCCGGTCCCAGCGGGATCAGCGTCCCCATCAGCCCCAGCATCGGGCCGATGCGTGCCAGCAGGTCGGCACGGTCGATGCGCCGCCGCGCCAGGAACGCCAGCCGCTCGGCATTGCCGCTGACCTCCAGGCGCCGCACCCCGCCGGTGCGCTCGCCCACGGCCTGTCCCAGCTCCCAGACGGCCACCGCGACCAGCACCAGCAGGCCGATGATCACCGGCTCCAGCAGCCAGCTCACCACCGTGTCCATCATTTGCATCGTGATCGAGAACGACATTCGCGTTACCTCATCAATTTTTGTTCAGCGCTTTCTTAACGGCGCCGGCCGGCGACGATGCCCCCGAGCAGCAGCACGAACAGGGCCCCGGAGACCAGCCAGGGGATCCACGGCATGGCGCGCGCCTCACCCGATTCGCGGCCGTCCTCGACCTCCGCCGCCTCGACCTCGGCCGGCTCCGGGGCCTCCTGCATCTCGCGGGCATCCGGCTGTTCCAGCGGCTGGATCTCGGCCATGCGCGCCGGGTCGGTCTCGGCGGGCTCGCGTTCGATCTGCGCGGCCTCGCGCACGGCGTCGAAGGCCTCGGCCAGTTCCGCGTCGTCCAGGCGTTCAGCGACTTCATCGAGCACGGGGTGATCCGGCCGCGTGTGGCCGCTGCCGGGCAGACCGTGCTCGGCCACCAGTTCGGCGAAGTCCTCGGACAGCGCCTGCAGGACCTCGGGATCGGCGTCCCAGAACTCGCGGCTCGCGGCCACCAGCAGCGTGGCCTGCATGTGCGTCTTCACGTGCACCTTGTGGCCGTCTTCCAGGAACTCGTCGAGCCCCAGGTCGTGCCGGTCCTGCAGGTAGACGTCGTGCACGTGGTCCCAGGCTTCGGAGCCGATCACGTGGGGACTGGTCACCTGCCAGCCCCACAGGTTGTTGACGAAATCGGCGGTGAAGGTCCGCGCCCCCGCATAGCCGTGGTCCATCAGCGGCTCGATCCACTGCGGGTTCAGGTTCTGCCCGTGCAGCTCGGTCATCAGCGCACGCTGCAGGCTCTCCACGCGCGGGTTGTCGGGGTCGGCATGCTGCAGGATGCGATTGTCCGGCGGGGTTCCGCGGGCGTGTTCCACCGCGGCCGACAGACCGCCCTGGAAGTCGAAGCCGTCGTCGTTGTCCAGCAGGCCGTAGAGATGGCTGGCGCGTCCCAGATAGGTGCGGCCCACGCCTTCCAGGCGCGCATCGAAGGCCTCGTGAGCGGGCTCGCCGCGGGTCCCGGCGCCATACGCATGCCCCATGCGCCGGGCATAGGCGTCGGCCAGCTCGGCACGATCCTCCCAGGCCCCGGAGCGGTCGGCCAGACGGTTCACCCCGGCGCCATAGGCCCCCGGCGCGGTGCCGAACACCCGCAGCGCCGCCTGGCGGCCGGCCTCGACCGCCTCCACGCCATCGGATTTCAGCGCCCGGGTATCGGCTACCCACTGGCTCGCCACGTCGTTGCTCTCCAGCGGCTCCCGGCCCGGATCCCTCAGGTCCTCGCCCAGGGGCTTCAGGGCCTCGTCCAGCGCCTCGTCCAGATGGGGGTATTCGGCGCGGATGGTCTTCGACGAGCCGTCCAGCGCCAGGCGCGCGGCCTGGTCCAGCCAGACCAGCTGATCCTCGTACAGGTCGCGGAACAGGCCCGAGGTGGTGAACAGGGCATCCCGCCGACGCTCACGATCGGCCTCGTCGAGATCCATCAGCTTCAGGCCCTCGACGATCCCGCGGCTGTTCCACTCGGGCTTGACCCCCAGCATGTCGAGTCCGAACGCCACCATCACGCCTTCGTCGCGCACGGTGTCGGAGGCCCACAGCACCACGGCCTCGCTGCCTTCGGCCTCGGGGTCGCCCTGCTCGCGGGCATCCGCGGCCAGGTCCTGGCCCAGGCTCCAGGCGATGCGAGTGGGCACCAGATCGGAGGACAGGGCGTGGAAATTGCGCCCGGTGGGCAGGACATCCGGGGTGCGCACCGGATCGTTGCCGCGGCTCGGCGGCACGAAACGGCCCTCAAGCCCCGCCAGCAGGTTCGCTCCCTCATTGGCGGGCGAACCCTCCAGGGCCTCGCGCATCGCCGCGTCCGGCTCCGCGTCGCCGGCCATCGAGTCGAGCATGGTGTCCACGGCCTCGCCATCCCAGTCGCGGGCCAGCACATGCAGCCCGAGGGGCATGTGCTCCTCCTGCATGTCGGTCACCCAGTGGCCCACGTCGTGGACCAGAAGCTCTTCGTCGAGATCGGCCAGACCGGCCTCGTGGTCCTCTTCATGACCATTCCCGGCCCCGTGTTCGTGCGCGTGCTCATGCTCGTGCGCGTGTTTCCCGTCATATCCCTCGGCATGATCCTCGTGCCGATCGTGCTCGTGCTCGTGCTCGTGCTCCCGATCGTGTTCCTTGCCCCTTTCACCCGAGTGGTCATGGTTGTGGTGGTCATCACCCTCGTGAGCATGTTCCTCGTCATGACCGTGGTCGTGGTCATGGGCGTCCATCGCCTCCTCGATGGTCTCGCTCAGACCAAGCTCCTCGATTCGGGCCAGCAGCGTCTCCGCGGCCCGGGCCTGAGTCGGCGAATTCGGGTCGGTGCTCGCCTCATAGCTTTCGACCAGCTGGCGCAGTTCCAGCAGGTCGTCGTAGAGCTCGGTGGTCGCCAGCGCCGGCGTCAGATGGCTGATGATCACGCCCTGGGCGCGACGCTTGGCCTGGATGCCCTCGCCCACGCCATCGACGATGTAGGGATACAGCACCGGCAACGGGCCGCCGAGGAGTTCCGGATAGTCGTCCGGGGCCAGCCCGGCGCGGCGCCGCGGCAGGAATTCACGGGTGGAGTGGCGCCCCATGTAGACCAGCGCATCCGCCTCGAAATGGTCGCGCAGCCAGTGGTAGAAGCCCACGTACTGATGGGTGGGCGGGAACGTGGTGTTGGCGTGCAGCAGACGCTCGCTGACCTCCCAGCCCCGCGGCGGCTGCGGGCCGATGAACACGTTGCCGTATGCGATCCCGGGGAAATGCATCGCCCCGTCGTGGATCATGGCCTCGCCCGGGGGTTCGCCCCAGCCGCTCAGGCCCGGGATGCCGGTGCGCGTGAGGGCGTCGCGCAGGGATTCCGCCCGGGCCAGATCGCCACCGCCGTCCAGCAGCGCCTCCCACTCGCGCTCCAGCTGGTCGATCAGTGACTGCGCACGCTCCTGTGCGTCGTGCGAGTGGTTCTGCACCATGTGGCGCAGGTCGCCGATGCCGTTCTCCAGCGCGCGCTCGGCGGCGTCGGTCGCGCCCAGTTCGCGGGCCTTGAGCAGCCGCTCGTGCAGATAGCCCACCGGACCGTGCACCAGTTCGGCCTGTACGGTCTCCGGCAGGGTCTCGAAGTAAGACCGATAGGTCTCCGCATCCAGGCTGGCCACGCGGCCGGCGATGTCGGCGGCCGCGTCGGCATGCTCGGGCAGGTTGACGCCGCGGTCCTGGATATCATCCAGCAGGGCCTCGGCATCTTCCGGGTGATCCCCGGTGTCGTAGCCCGCGTCGCGCAGCAGATCCAGGGTCTCCAGCAGCGATTCGGGGACGTCCAGCTTGTCGGCGCCGATGTTGTGGCGCCCCGGCGGATGGTTGTAGTAGACGATGGCCACGCGCTTGTCGGCATTGGAGCGCTCGCGCAGGCGCTGCCAGCGGGCCATGCGTTCGGCCACCGCGTCGACCCGTTCCCTGATCGGCTCGGAGAGCATCAGGCGCACGCCGGTGCGGTCGTCGATCTCGGGTTCGCCGGCGGCGGCCAGCACCGTGGGCTGGCTCACGCCCTGCAGTTCGGGCATGGCCACCTGATAGTGGACGCTGTCCCGGGGGATGCCGTCATGCGCGACCCGCCATTCATCCTCGCTGCGCGAGGCCAGGCGCAGCCCCTTGACCACGGGCACGTCCAGCTCGCCCAGCGCCCCGGCAACCGCCTCGCGGTTACCGCCGCCCCCGATCACGAAGTCCTGCAGGGAAACGATACCGGCGAGATCGGCGGGTGCGGCCGACTGCGCCAGGTCCTCCACCGCCTGACGGCTGGCGCCGCCCCAGCGCGCCAGCACGCCGAAGCACTGCAGATCGCGCGATTCCAGCGCGTCGCAGGCGGCGTCCAGCAGCGCACGGTCCCCCGGCCGGTCGCCGGTGTCCAGGTCCAGCAGGGCGACCGCCGGGCGTTCATCCAGCTCCATTGCGGCGGCGTCATTTACCGCGCGGCCGTCGTGGTAGAAACGGATGGTCTCGCGCGGATCCGGCCGCGGCACGTCGATGTCGTGGCCGGCCTCGGCGGCCAGCCAGCGCATCAGGCCCTCCATGCTCTCCGGCGTACGCCCCTGGTAATACGCCCGGCCGGTGAGCCAGCCGGCCTGTTCGGGGAACGCCTGCCGCTGCTCCCGCAGGTGTTCGTGCGGATCCTCGTCGGCATCCGGATTGGCCGCGAGCTCGGTCCGTTCGTCGTCTTCCAGACCGGCCAGCGGCTGCTCGCCGTCCAGGCGCGACAGGGACGTCAGCTCCCGGTCGCTGTTGATCGCCAGCAACGGCACTTCGGCATCCGGGCCGCGCTCGCGCAGCAGCCGCGTCAGCCGGCCGACCTCGTCGCCCAGCACCGCCGCCACCAGCACGGCATCCGCGTCCTGCCACAACGCGATGACTTCGGAGTCATCCTTGTCGGCCAGCTGCTCCGGCGTACGCAGGCGCACGTCGGATTCGGGGAAGGCCTCGAGGAAACGATGCGCCCCGGCCGTGACCTCGGCGGCGGAGCGATCGGAGACGATGCCGAGGATATGCGGCGAAGGGTTCGTGTCCGCCGCCGGCACCCCCGGCAGCAGCAGCGCCAGCAACAGGGGGGAGCGTTTTTTCCATGTACTCATCTTCAACACCTGAATACGTGCAGACACGCCCCGCCCGAAGCCTCGAGGCATCCGGCGGGGTGTGGGAGAAAGGGGATACCGGCCGCGTCTTGCAGCATCGCTGCGGCACCGGCATGGATCGGGGAGGCGACTCGCCGCTGAGGCAAGCCCGGCCGGTTCAGCCGCCGGAGGCCTCGCGCCGCGCGGCGGGCTGCCACAGGACCTCGGAACCGTTCTCGTGCCGCGCCAGCAACCGGCACAGCACGAACAGCAGATCCGACAGGCGATTGAGGTAGGCCAGCGAGCTCGGCCGCAGCGCCTCGTGGTGATTGACCGCGACCAGCCGCCGCTCGGCGCGGCGGCAGACGGTGCGGGCAATATGGCAATCCGCGGTGGCCGGGCCGCCGCCCGGGAGGATGAACTCCTCCAGCGGCGGCAGATCGGCGTTGAAGCTCTCGAGCTCGACGTCGAGGCGCTCCACGGAGGCCTCCGGCAGCGCCTGATGCCCCGGCACCGCCAGCTCCGCGCCCAGATCAAACAGCTCATGCTGGATCAGCGACAGCGAACGCCGCACGTCCTCGGGCAGGTCGTGGACCAGCACCCGGCCGACCACGCTGTTCAGCTCGTCTACGTCGCCGAAGGCCTCGACCCGGTGGCTGTCCTTGTCCACGCGCGAGCCGTCACCGAGGCCGGTGCGGCCCTCGTCGCCGGTGCGCGTCACGATCCTCGACAGTCGATTGCCCATGCCTTACCTCTGCTGCTGATAACGCAGTTTCACGAACGCTGCGCGGCCGGGGTTATTGAAACCACCCTGGGTCTCGTAATCCCGGTCGAAAAGATTGGTCAGGGAGCCTTCGACCGTCCATTCGGGGTCGAGGGCATACGCCGCGCGCAGGTTCATGGTGCCGTAGCCCGAAAGCCGCTCGTCGTTACTGGCGTCGTCGTAAGTGCGACCCCGGGCAAGGACCGTACCGCCCACGGACAAATCGCCGATCCGGCGATCCAGATCGAAGCGGGCCGAGACTGGCGCCCGGCGCTCCAGCTCATTCCCCGTGTCACGGTCCTCGGCGTCCAGCAGGGTCAACGACACCCGCGAATTCCACGGACCAAGATCGTGCCCACCCTCAATTTCCAGTCCGCGAATCCGCGCGTTTTCGACATTGCGCGGCTCATAGACATCACTAAAAGGATTGCCGTCATCACAATTAGCCACACAGCGGTTCACAATAAGGTCATCAACCCTGGTTTCGAACACCGCCACATCCACATAGGCAAGGCTGGCTGAATACCTCCCGCCCAGTTCAAATGTTTGCGATTCTTCCGGGGCAAGGTCCGGATTACCTCGGAACCACCCCTGATCGGGCCAGTAAAGGTCATTGAAGGTCGGCGCCTTGAAGGCGGTGCCATAGCTGGCGCGCAGCCGCAGAGCGTCGGTAGCCTGCATGCCCCAGGCGACCTGACCGGTGGTCTTGTCACCGAACTGCTCGTTGTCGTCGTAGCGCAGCGAGCCTTCCAGATCATGGTTGCCGAGCTCGGTGCGCACGACCGAATAGACGCCTACGTTGTAGCGCGAATCCTCATCAAAATCTTCGTTACTATCGACCCGATCTTCGTAGGCATCCACCCCGGCGATCAGGTCGGTGCGTTCACCCAGGCGGACATCGTTACGCCAGGTCAGCTGATCCCGCCGGGTGTCGAAACGGGAGTCGGCAACCCCGTTTTCGAAATTTTCGTTTTCGTCACGGCTTTGAGCATAGGCAAGCTCCGTATCCCATTGCTCCAGGACCGGGAAACGGACTCCGGCCTGCACTGCCCCGTGAACAAAATCCGTCTCATCCGTACTGAAAGTGTCGACTTCAGTGTTACCTTCGGAATACAAGACATTGCCGAAGAGTTCGATCCCGTTGTCGAGGCGGTGAGCAACCTTGCCGGCCAGCGAGGTGTTGTCATAGCCGTCGGGATCGTCATCACCCATGTCATCCTGGACATTGATGCCTTCGGTGTCGTACATGCTCACGGACAGGCTGTAATCGGTGCGCCCGGTGCCGCCGGCCACGCCGAGCCCGGCCTCCCAGGTACTGAAGCTGCCGGCGCCGAGGAAGGCATTGACCCGCGGCGGACCTTCGCGGCCCGCGCGGCTGAAGACCTGGGTCACCCCGCCGATGGCATCGGAGCCGTAGATGGAGGTGCGCGGCCCGCGCACGATCTCCACGCGTTCGATCTCCTCGGGCGGCAGGAACTGCCAGCTGGCACCGCCGGTGGTGGCCGACCCCATGCGCACGCCGTCGATCAGCATCAGGTGGTGATCGGATTCGGTGCCACGCAGGCGCACGCTGGACTGCTTGCCGAACGGACCGGCGCTGGAGACCGAGACCCCGGCGCGTCCCTCCACCAGATCGGTGAACTGGCGCGGCTGCAGGCGTTCGATCTCTTCGCGGTCGATCACGGTCACCGAGGCCAGGGCCTCGTCGACGGTCCGGCTGAGGCGGGTCGCGGTGACCTGAACGGGTTCCAGGGTCGCGGCATCGGAGTCGGTGCCCGGCGCTTCGTCGGCCACGGCCGGGGACACGGCTGCAACGATGGCTGCGGAAAGGATGCTGCGTTTCATGTCTTCGGATCTCCCGGCGAGCCGCCCGCACGCCGCTGGTTCACGGGGATCGCGCCGGCGCGAGGGATGAAGACGAGGAACGCATTCCCGGCGGGAAACGGGTACGGGGACCCGTGGCGGGAACGGTCATCCGTCTCGCACGCCCTCCGCGTGCCGCACGACCATTCCCCGGCCGGTCTCCGGGCTGACGAGCGGGACATTCCCGGCGGGCGGCGCCTTCCCGTGTCCATGACACAGTGGCATTCGGCCGCCAGCCTCGAGGATCCACTGCCGAAGGACTCCGGAATGGATCCGCGCTCGATCACCGTTGCGGGGGCAGCGCCGGACTCGCGCGTGAGCGCTCACCGGACTTCCCGTTTAACCCGGCGGCGAAACCGCCAGGGCACCGAGGAACGGGGCGCAGGGTACATGAGCCCCCCCTGATTTTCCACCCGTGCTCTCCGGCCGACCGCGCGGCGTTCAGTTCTGCCGCGCCTCCTCGGCCTGGCGATAGCGGGCGCCACGACGCAGAAGGCGGCCCCATTCCTTGTCCTGGAGCATGGCGTCGAACTCGGGCGAGCGCTCGGCCCGCAGGGCCACGGGATGGTGGGATTCATCTCCGGTGTTCTGCGCCAGCATCGCCAGTCGCTCCGGGTTGGCCCCGTACTGACGCTGGAGGAATTCGCGCAGGCCCTCGGTCAGCGGGAGGTGATAGACCCGGGTCAGGCGCAGGGCCAGCCACTCGGCCGTCCGGCCGAGGTCCTGGCGCACCATGCGCACCATGGCCGATCCCAGCCCGGCCTTGGCGTCGGCACTCATGCCCACATACAGGCCGCCAAGATAGGCCGCCGGACTGGAATAGATCGCACGCTGGATACTCGGGTTGGTCAGATCCACCAGCGGGTCCAGCAACAGCGCCAGCTGGATCCCGATGCGCTTGGCGGTCTCGTTGTCGAGCGGTTTCTTGCCGAAATAGATGAAATCACCCTCGCGCCGGATCTGCAGCTCCTCGAGGTATTCGCACAGCCCGTCGGCCAGCTTGATCTTCTGGTTGTCATCCAGCTCGATCAGCTCCTCGGACACGCGGATGCGCCGCGCCGAACGCATTTCCCAGCGCCGCCCCCCCTTGCGGTCGCGTTCGCGGCGGCGCAGGGCTCCCCAGCGCTCCGCCGCGTCGCCATAGCGGCTCTGCGCCTGCATCAACCGGTTGCGCGCCTCGCGCAGCTCGTCCACCTGCGCCATCGCGACCCCCAGGATACGGCCGTCCGCGGTGCGGACGTCCGGTTCGGCCGCCAGCATGGCATGCAGGCCTGCCAGCACCTGCTGGCCCAGCACCGGCAGCGGTTCGCGCAGATGCTGCTGGGTGATGCCGCTGGTCTCGCTGTGTGCCAGCAACATGGCCAGCGAACGCAGACGACTGATGACCCCGGCCTGAGCCACGCGGAAGCGATTGCCCTGGTATTCCAGTCGATCCAGGGCCCGACCCAACTGCCACGACCCGGACCATCCGAAGGTCAGGCGCTTGATCTGACGCCCGTTCATCAACTCGAAGGCCAGCACAAAGATCGCCTGCACGTCGTCCAGGCTGCAGCGGGACAGATCGTCGGCATCCGCCGCCGAGAACAGGCGCTCGAGGAACTGGTCGATGCGACGCACTCCCTCCTCGCGGGTGGGCGCAACCCCCTGCAGCCGGTCGCGCAGCAATTCCGCCAGCTCCGAATCCTCCGCATGCAGGCGCTCCAGCGCGGCCATGCGGGCATCGGCGGTGGCCTCCACCAGGTCCGCTACCCGCGCATGCAGCCCCAGGCGCCGGTAGATCTCGATCTGCTCGGCGGTGGAGGCCAGCGTCGGGTCGCCAGTCATCTCGCGCACCGCGACCGCCACCGCTTCCGGCGATACCTCGACCTCGTGCAGCAGCACCGCCGCCGACTGCCGCCGCCGCATGTCCGGCGTCATCTCGCCCATGGCCAGGTCGCGGGTCGCGAACAGCAGATCCGGCAGCAAATCGATCGTGTTGCGCAGCTGGACCTGCGAGCGCTCCTGCCGCCTTCCCCGCGTGGCATCGGCGACGAAGCGGGCGATCAGGCCGATCACCCCGAACAGCAGGGTATAGACCGCGAAGAAGACGAAATTCTGGGTGGGAGCCGCATGGCCGAACCCGAGGAAGTAGCCGCCCTGCATCGCGAGGAAGGTCACGGGGCCGGCCGCCCACAAAAGCTGCAGCAGGTTCAGCGACCACGGGACCTTGCGGGCACTGGTCGCCACCTCGGTGATGCGGCTGCGTCCCGCAGCCTCGATCAGGACCTGGTCCTGAGTCGACTCCTGCGGTTCCGGGGCGCCCGGGGCCTCGGATTTGCGTTGACGAAAAAGGCGGAACACCCCTACTCCCCGAACACCGGAAACCCCGGTCAGTGTAAAGCGCGCAAGCCCCGCGCGTCGCCGTCAGCGACGACGGGAATCCACACTGGACCCGTGCCGGAGCCCGGGGTTCACCGCGCGGAAGAAATCAGCTCGTCCGCCGGCGGCACCGAACGCATCCCGGGGTCTTCCCGCCCGCAGAGATAGTCGCGGGTGAGCGGAACGGCATCCTGCCGGCGCGCCATCTGGATATGGAACACCACCTGCTTCCACCAGCGGAAGGTGCCCTCGCAGCTCGCCAGATAGAACTCCCACATGCGGCAGAAGCGTTCGTCGAAACTGGCCGCCGCGTCTTCACGGACTGCCTGAAAGCGCCGGTACCATTCGGCCAGGGTTTCGGCATAGTGCAGCCGCCAGAATTCGATGTCGGTGGTGTACAGCGGCGTGGGCTCCAGCGCTTCCATCACCTCGGACAGGGCGGGGGTGTAACCGCCGGGGAAGATGTATTTCTTCAGCCAGGGGTTGGCCGTGGCCGGCGGCTCCTGGCGACCGATGGTGTGCAGCACCGCGATCCCCTCTGGCTTGAGCAGCTCGTTGACCCGGTGGAAAAAGGTGCCGTAGTTCGGCTGCCCCACGTGTTCGAACATGCCGACACTGACGATCCGGTCGTACTGATCCTCGTGCTCGCGGTAATCCTGATAGAGAAACCGCACTTTATGCTCCAGACCCCGGCGCTTCGCCTCGTCCTGCGCTACCCGCAGCTGCTCGCGCGACAGGGTGATGCCGTCGACCCGGACATCCGCGTGCTCGGCCAGATACATCGCCAGCCCGCCCCAGCCGCAGCCGATGTCCAGCACGCGCATGCCCGGCTCCAGGCACAGTTTCCGGCGCAGGACCTCGCACTTGGCCTGCTGCGCCTCCTCCAGGCTCATCCCCGGCTCGGCGAAATAGGCGCAGCTGTAGAACATCCCCTCGTCGAGGAAGCGCCGGAACAACCATTCGTCCACGTCGTAATGGTGAGAGATATTCTTGTAGCTGCGCGCCACACGATTGCCCTGCTCCATCAGGCCGCGCAGCGTGCGTGTGAGAAAGCCGACCCGTTTCTGGAACATCGGCGCAAAATTGCGCATGGTCATATCAAGAAAGGCCCGCAGCCCCTCCGGCCCAGGCGACCACAGCCCGTCCATGTAGGTCTCGCCCAGCTCGAAGCCGGGATCCCGCGCGATGCGCTTCAGGGCGCTGGCATCATGCAGCCGCATGACCACTTCCGGCTCGCCGCTGCCAAAACGCTGCTCGGTGCCATCCGGGCGACGCAGGGTCAGCGTCCCGTGGCGAACATGCTGTTCCAGCATCCGTTCAATCATTACTGAGTGCCCTCGATTCCCTGAAATCCGGCACGATTCCGTGTCCGGCTATTTTTATACTGAGTCTAACTCTCACCTCCGAGCCCGTCCAGTGGAGCCGGTCCGCACACCATCCGTTGTACCAACGCATCAAGCGTAGTGCATCCGGGGAACACCGCCACCGCGAGCGCCGGCGTAAAAACCCGCAGCGTCTTCCCACATTGCGGCAAAAGGGCTACCCTCCGGCCATGACCTTGCGCCCGACTCAAGCCTGCGATCAGTGCACCCTGCGCCAGTTGTGCCTGCCCATGGGGTTGCCCGACACCGAGCTATGGCAGCTCGACGAGATCGTGCAGCAGCGCCGGCCGATCGAGAAGGGCAGCACGCTGTTCTCCATGGGGTCGCCGTTTGAATATCTGTACGCCGTGCGCACCGGCACGATGAAGACGGTACTGATGGGAGACGACGGGACCGAACAGATCACCGGCTTTGCACTGGCCGGCGAGCTCCTGGGGCTGGACGCCATTCATCAGGGTTCCCATCCGGTCACCGCCATCGCCCTGGAGTCCACCAGCGTATGCGCGGTGCCCTGGTCGCTGGTGGAAGACCTCTCCGGCCGCCTGCCCACGTTCCGGCAGCACCTGATGGGGGTAATGAGCCGCGGCCTGGCCAGCGAGGAAAACCTGCACGCCCTGCTCGGCCAGCGCAGCGCGGAACAGCGCCTGGCCACCTTTCTGCTCTCGCTGTCCCAGCGCCACCACGCACGCGGGCTTGCGGCCGACCGCTTCATCCTGCCGATGTCGCGCGCGGACATCGCCAACCACCTGGGCCTGACCCAGGAAACCATCAGCCGGCTGTTCACGCAGATGCGGCGCCAGGGACTGATCGAGCTGCACACCCGCGACCTCTACATCCCCGACCTGGATGCCCTGCGCACCACGGCCGGCGTCAGCACCTCCGCCGCCAGCAGTGCCTGACACCCGGGCGACCGGGGATTTCTGGTCGTTCGCCGAGACCGCCTGGAACGATCCGGCGCTGCGCGAGCGGCTGATGGCCTGGCAGGATCACCATGGGGCTGACGTGATTCGGGTGCTGTTCGCCGCCTGGCACCCCGGTCCACTGGCCGCCGACGATCTCGATCGGCTGCACGCCCGGGCACGCGACTGGAGTACCCGCGCCACCCTCCGGATCCGGGCCCTGCGCCGACGCCTGCACACCCCCGAACGACATGCCCTGTACCGCGCCCTGCTGGAACTGGAATTGCGCGCGGAGCACCTGGGGGCGCTGCACCTGCTGCAGGAATGCCCGCCTCCGGCCGCCGCCGCAGCCCCGAACCGGCGCCCGCGCGCGGACACCATCGGGGAGCGCCTCGCCCGCCTCGAACCCGGACTCCCGCCGGACGAACGCACCCGCGGGGCGGCCGAACTCGCGGCGATCCCGGATCCGGACTGACCGGCCGCGCCGGTAAAACACCCCACGCCCGGGCCGCCCCCTGCACGCGGCCCGCGGTTCCGGCTATCCTGACAGGTTCCACTCAGCCAGACGGCAACCGAACATGTCCGACGCAATGCGCGACCAGCTCCTCAAGACCGGCCTGGTCGACGAAAAGCAGGTCAAGAAGGCCCGCAGCGAACAGCACAAGGGCAAAAAAAAGACCAAAAAGCCGAAGAAGGCGGCGCCACCCGCGGCCGAGCCCACGGCCGCCGAACAGCGTCAGGCGGAGCAGGCCGAGCGTTCACGACGCAAGAACGAGGAACGCCAGGCGCGCGCCGCGCGCAAGGCCCTGACGGCTCAACTGCGCGAGCTGGTCAACTCCAACCTGTACCCGGTGCCCAGCGGCAACGACGCCGAGGATTATCACTTCCAGCAGGGCGGGCGGATCCGCAGCCTGCCGGTCACGCCGGCCCTGCGTCGCCAGCTGGCCGACGGACGCGCCGCGATCGCCGGCCTGGACCACCGACCGGAGGCCGGTTTTCGCCTGGTGCCCCGCGAGACCGCGGATCGCATCCGCGAGCGCGACCCGCAGTGGCCGCTGGTCATCCCCGCCGAGGAGGCCGCGGACAGCGAACCGGCCGCCGACGACCCGTATGCGGATTACGTGGTGCCCGACGACCTGATGTGGTGAGACTCCGTCGCGTCAGTCGTCGTCGGTGCGCTTGACGTCGGCGGCCGGCATGCCCCGCTGCTGCGGGCGCCGCACGCCCTCGTTATCCGTTGGCTGCGGCTCCATCTGGCGCTCGCCGAGGGCCTGAGGCGGACCGTCCTCCGCCTGCGGTTCGCCGTCGCAACCGGCCAGCCACAGGCCGGCGGCCAGCAGCAGGGCCGGACTTATCTTCCGGATGTTCATGTCTTTCCAATCTCCTCCGAAGGCTTCGCCATCAGCGTGCCGGCGCAAGGGCGCGGCGCCAAGAACTCGGGTCGCAACCGGGGGCACGTCCGTTACGGGGTCACCCGGGTCCCGGCGGTACCGGCGAGGATGGCCGCGGCCGACCCCAGCGCCCCGATGCCCGCCATGCGGCCGCCCGCGGCCACCCGCCGCGCCGCATCCAGCTTGGGCCCCATGGACCCCGGCGGCCATTCGGCCGGATCAATGTCGCTGGCCTTCAGGCGGTCCAGCCGCCGGGCCCGGTCCGTGCCCCAGTCGGCATAGACCGCATCGACATCGGTGAGCATCAGCAGGGCATCGGCCTCCACCTCGGCGGTCAGCAGGGCCGCAGCAAGATCCTTGTCCACCACCGCCTCCACACCCGAGAGCCGGCCGTCGGCATCGCGCGCCACCGGCACCCCGCCGCCGCCGGCACACACCACCAGCGTCCCGCTGGCCGCCAGGGTCCGGATCGCGGGCACCCCCAGCAACGCGCGCGGCTCGGGCGAGCCCACCACCCGCCGCCAGGCCTTGCCGTCGCGGGCGATGCGCCAGCCACGCTCCTGCGCCAGACGCCGCGCGGCCTCCTCGGCGTAGGTCGGTCCGATGAACTTGCTCGGCTCGTCGAAGGCCGGGTCCCGCGGGTCGACCTCGGTCTGCGTCAGCAGGCTTGCCACGCGATCATGTCCCAGTGCGTTGTGCAGCTCCTGCGCGAGGATATAGCCGATCATCCCGTGGCTCTCCGCACCCACCACGTCCAGCGGCCAGGCGATGCGGTCGCATTCCGCCTGGTTCGCCAGCAACCCCACCTGCGGGCCGTTGCCGTGGGTCACGATCACCTCGTGCTCCGCCGCCAGGCCGGCGATGGTCGCGGCCGCGCGCCGCGCGTTGTGCCGCTGATTCGCGGCCGAGGGCGTCTCGCCCCGCTGCAGCAGGGCGTTGCCTCCCAGAGCGACCACGATGCGCATGCCTCTACCTCCCGTCAGCCGTCCGTGAGCATGAATGCCTGCTGCCAGACCTGCTCGATCCGTTCGAGTTCATGATCCTCGATCTCGCCGAACTGACCGCGCTTGTTCCGTGACAGCCGGCCCTCGTTCTGGTGGAGCAAACGCAGCAACAGATCCAGGCGCCGATCCGGGAGATCCACGATCTCGCGCACCGCGCGGCGTGCAGCGTCATGACCACGAAGGAAACGCAGTTCTTCCACCAGATCTTCCCGGACGGTGCGGGCCACCGTTTCCGCGAGGTATTCGGTCTGGGCCGTCAGATCGGGGTAGCGATAGTAACTGGCCACTTCTTCCGGATTCCGCAGCTCCAGCCGTCCTTCGGGATCCAGACGGTAGTCGATCCGCTCCTCCATCAGCGGCCGCGAGTAACGCTCCAGCACCGCGTCGTATTCGGTAATCCGACGCAGCATGGTGGCTGATACCGGAAGCATGAGATCGCCTTCCACGAATCCGTCGCGATGCAGCAGATCGTGGATCAGGAAGCGATGGAGCCGCCCGTTACCATCTTCGAACGGGTGAATGAAGACAAAGCCGAACCCCACGGCCGCGGCGCGAACCAGCGGCGAAAGTCCGTGACTCCGCGTAGCCACCGTCGCCAAGCCTTCCATCATCGAGGCCAGCCATCCGGGCGGGGGACATACGTAGTGCACACGCTGCGTGAAATCCGGCCGCTGCTCGCCCACGTAATTCTGGACAGAACGAAAACCGCTTTCCGCATAGCGCGGATCCACCACCAGATTCTGGCGCCGTGTCAGGCCGGCCTCGTCCAGC
This sequence comes from Thioalkalivibrio halophilus, assembly GCF_001995255.1. Taxonomy (GTDB): domain Bacteria; phylum Pseudomonadota; class Gammaproteobacteria; order Ectothiorhodospirales; family Ectothiorhodospiraceae; genus Thioalkalivibrio; species Thioalkalivibrio halophilus. Next base: position 20,485 of record NZ_MUZR01000028.1, read on the forward strand.
AGCTCCGCGAGCGGGACCCGCCCTGCTTCACGCAGCAATGCCACGAAGCGCTCGAGACGCCCGGAGACCGGTTCCGGCTCATGTTCGATCCCGTAGGTCGAACGCGTTTCCTTGAGGTAGAGATAGTCGTTGGCCCGGGCAAACAGTTCCGATGGAAATGCCCCGATCAATCCGGACAGCTCCTCGGTCAGCGGCTGGGCCAGGGCGTCTTCCAGCCGCTGCGTCCGACGAATGACCGGACAGAAATCACCATTGCCAAGAAGGTTGTCCCGGACCCGCCAGCGCCGGTCAAATTCCGGCTCCGCTGCGGTCAGGTAATGGTCGGGGTTCAGTGCGTCCACGTAGTTGCCGCCCGCTGTCCGCGAGACCGCGAGGCGCTCCCCGGTCAGGCGTTCGTAGAAGAACCCCATCAGCCGCCGATAACGCCCGGTGGGTTTTTCGCTTACCGCCGCCTCGATCGGTGCGGGGCCACAGGCACGGAACAGGTCCGCCAGAACCGCCAGATTCACGCCCTCGTGCTTCAGCGCGAATTCAAGCTGGTTCGCGAGCGCGTCACCGGCTGCGTACTGCGGCGGGTACTCATACTGGACCGTCCCGTCCTCCTGCCATGTCTCACGCAGGCGCGTGCCCAGACTCGAAGACACGGGCAGGGACGCGGACGGCAGTCCGAACGCACGAATCAGCCACCGATAACCCAATGGGCTCATACGCCGAATCCTGGATATTCAATGGCCCCAGATTGCAACAAAATCGATTCAGGCGAAACATTTTTGTTACAAAAAAGAGAAAGCGCGACAAAACGATTACGCAGCCACCGGTTGATCAGGGGCGCTCGGTGTAATCCTCGTGCAGCCAGTCGCGCAGGTCCTCGAACCCGGGGATGTCCTTGTCCCCGGTGGCCGGTGGCAGCTCGAAGCCGTCGTGGAAGCCGCGGGCCCGGAACGGCTCCAGCAGGTCCGGGTCCCCGGAGATCACGTGCACCGGCACCGCCCACGAGGGGTCCGGGCCGGTGATCAGGGCCGCCGGCTGGTGGTCGCCCGGCATCAGGAACAGGGTGTCCTCGTCCACGTGATCGCGCGCCCAGTGGCCGCTGACCTCCAGCGAGTAGCGCACCGCCTCGGCGTAATGGTCGCGCACGCGGTCGAAGTCCCGCCACAGCACCTCGGGGGCGGGCCCGGCGCCGGCCTGTTCGTGGAACACCCGCCCGTCGTCCATCGCATCCGGGTCGTCCAGCACGTCCAGCACCGGGGTCCACGGGGCGTGGCTGCTGACCAGCGCGAGCATCGCGAACACCGGCGCCTCCCCGCCCTGCGGGTCCGGTCGCACATCCTGTTCGAAGCGCCACCAGCTGAATTCGTCGGGCATGGTGACCCAGAAGAACGGGGGCCCGCGGTAGTCCATGCCGTCGCGGTCCAGGATACGGTCCCAGCCGAACCAGCGCCCCTGTGGCCAGTCGAGGGTGATGGCCGGGGCCAGCATGGCCGTGTGATGGCCGGTGGCCGCGAAGTCCTGCACCAGGGTCGCCCGCTCGCGCTCCTGCAGCCGGCGATACTGGCCGGCGTGCCGCACGGCCACGCCCGACAGCAGGGTGGCGTGCGCCAGCCACGACTGACCGCCGGCGACGGGGGCCTTCATCACCCCGGTTACCACGTGCAGATCCTGCGCAGCGAGATCCTGCTGCAGATCCTCCAGCGTCGGCTCGATGACCTCGGCATAGCGCGGGATCTCCAGCGCCGAGACCCCGTAGGACTCGATCAGGCCCACCACCACGTCAACACCGGCCAGACCCTCCAGCGGCCGGGGTTCGGCCAGCCGCGGATCCTCTTCCAGCCGGTGCGCCAGCGCGCGATCCTCGCGCCGCGCCTCGCGCATGCCGTCGACCTGCTCCGTTACCAGCGCCACCGCCGGCGCCGCCGTGCGCGGCGGCTCCACACCCACCGCGTGGCCCGCGAGCCCGGCGAGGCCCGCGCCCAGCAGCACGAAACCCGCGCCCCGGGGCACGACCGGGCGCGCCAGCGCCCACACCGCCAGTCCGATCACGGCCAGCAGCGCCGCGACGGCCAGGATCACGCCGACAGTGGGGAGGTTGCCGGTCAGCAGCCGGAAGACGGCATCCAGCAGGCCGATGTCCACGTAGACATTCAGCGGACGGGCGAGACTGACCCGGGCCAGCGCATCGAACAGCGCCAGCACCGCCAGCGCGAGCAGGGCAGCGGCCACGACCCGCTCCAGCACGCGGGCCGTGATCGGAGGAAGGACGGCAAACAGTCCGGCCAGGACCACGGCCTCCCATGCCAGCCACCCCGGACCCGGACCCGCGTGGCGCGGGATGTCCAGGGCCAGGAACAACCCGTTCAGAAGCAGCAGGGTCAGCAGGACGCGGACCCCGCCGGGGACGGCGCGCAGGCGCCGGCCGGACTGTTCGGGCGAAAGGCTCAACCCGCCGGCATCAGAAGCTCATCGAGCGATCAAACTCGGCCACCGCCTGCACGTAGTGGCCCATGCCGGCGTATTCGGCAGTGGCCAGGAAGTTGTCCGGGGTCACGTCACGACCACGGCCGCAGGCCTCGCAGACCCACAGCGGCACGCCGGCGTCGACCAGATCCTCGACGATGTCCTTCATCGCCGGCATGTTGTGGCCGACGATCTTGTCGTAGACGTTGCGGTTGGCGATGTTCGCCGCCTCGCCCTGCAGCCATACGGTCACGTCGTGGCCCTGATCCTTCGCCACCTTGGCTGCGATCATGCCCAGCGTGGCGCGGGTGGGGTCATCGGTTCCGGCGGTAACGGCAACGATAAAGCGCATGGTCGATTCTCCTGTGTCATCGCGTGTCGGCCTTGCGGCCGGTTGGCGGACCCGACGGGCCCGTTGTTGTTGCAGCAGTCCGCAGCGTACCCGATCAGGCACCGTTCCGGCTCTGGCGGGCCAGACGCAGCGCCATCAGCAGCCACGGCAGCCCGTGCAGCAGCAGACCGCCCCAGCCTGCCACCCCGGCGAGTTCACCGGCCAGCAGGTCACGCACCAGTCCGGCGATCGCCGGCTCGGGCTGCCAGGGCCACAGACCCACGGTCGCCACGATCAGGGCGAACAGCCACAGCGGCAGGCGGTCGAACAGGCGCAGGGCGGTCGGCATGGCGCGCATCCTATCGCATACGAACCGCGACGCCGCATGCCCCGACACGGAGGCGCGGATTCAGTGGCGAAAATGCACGAACAGCCGCCCGTGGTTCTTCGAGTCCTTCTCCACCCGGTGGTAACGCGCCTTAACCTCCGGCTGCTGCAAAAACCGCAACACGCGCTTCTTCAACTGGCCGCTACCCTTGCCGTGGATAATCTCCACGGTCTTGATGCGTTTCTCGCAGGCCTCGTCGATTGCCCCGTTGAGCGCCTGATCGATGCGCCGACCATCACGGAAACATTCGTGCAGGTCGATGGAAAGCCGGGACATGCGGACCTCCGTTCACACGTCCACGTCGGCCAGGTGCCCCTTGCCTTCCAGCCAGGCGCGGCGTTCGGAGGCGCGCTTCTTGCCCAGCAGCATGTCCATCAGGCTGCCGGTCTCCTCGGCCGAATCCAGGGTCAGTTGCACCAGCCGGCGGGTGTCGGGATTCATGGTGGTCTCGCGCAGCTGCATCGGGTTCATCTCGCCCAGCCCCTTGAAGCGGGTCACCGCGACCTTGCCCTTCAGCTTTTCCGCCTCGATGCGCTCCAGCACTCCGGCCTTTTCGTCCTCGTCCAGGGCATAGAAGGTCTGCTTGCCGACATCGATGCGGTACAGCGGTGGCATGGCCATGAACACGTGGCCCTGCTCCACCAGCGGGCGGAAATGCTTCAGGAACAGCGCACACAGCAGCGTGGCGATATGGGCGCCGTCGGAATCGGCGTCCGCGAGGATGCAGATCTTGCCGTAGCGCAGCCCCTCCAGGCTCTGCGTCCCCGGATCCACGCCCAGCGCCACGGCGATGTCGTGGATCTCCTGCGAGGCCAGCACCTGATCGGGCTCCACTTCCCAGGCGTTCAGGATCTTGCCGCGCAGCGGCATGATCGCCTGAAAATCGCGGTCGCGCGCCTGCTTGGCGGAGCCACCGGCGGAGTCGCCCTCGACCAGGAACAGTTCGGTGCGCGCCAGCTCCTGGCTGGCGCAGTCGGCCAGCTTGCCCGGCAGGGTCGGGCCCTGGGTCACCTTCTTGCGCACCACCTTGCGCCCCGCGCGGCTGCGCTTCTGCGCGTTGTGGATCGCCAGTTCGGCGATGCGCTCGCCCTGCTGCGGGTGCTGGTTGAGCCACAGGCTGAAGGCATCCTTGACCACCCCGGAGATGAACGGCGCGGCCTGACGCGAGGACAGCCGTTCCTTGGTCTGCCCGGCGAACTGCGGGTCCTGCATCTTGAACGACAGCACGCTGGAGACCCGCTCCCACACGTCCTCCGGCGCCAGCTTGATCCCGCGCGGGATGAGATTGCGGAACTCGCAGAACTCGCGCACCGCATCGGTCAGCCCGGTGCGCAGGCCGTTCACGTGGGTGCCGCCCTGGGTCGTGGGGATCAGGTTCACGTAGCTCTCGGACACCACCTCGCCGCCGTCCGGCAGCCAGGTCACCGCCCAGTCCACCGCCTCGCTGTGGCCGGAGACCGAACCCATGAACGGTTCTTCCGGCAGGCGTTCCAGCCCCTCCAGGGCCTCCACCAGGTAGTCGCGCAGGCCGGCCTGGTAGCACCACTCGCAGGCCTCGCCGGAGGTCTCGTCGCGGAAGGTGACGGTCAGGCCCGGGCACAGCACCGCCTTGGCGCGCAGGATGTGCTTGAGCCGCGGCACCGAGAACTTCGACGAGTCGAAGTACTGCGCATCGGGCCAGAAATGCAGCGTGGTGCCGGTATTGCGCTTGCCGACCTCGCCGACCGCTTCGAGGTCCTGCAGCTTGTGACCGCCGGCGAAGGCCATCTGCCAGCGCCGGCCGTCGCGCCGGATGTCCACGTCCAGGCGTTCGGACAGCGCGTTGACCACCGATACCCCGACCCCGTGCAGCCCGCCGGAGAACTGATAGCTCTTGTCGGAAAACTTCCCGCCGGCATGCAGCGTGGACAGGATCACCTCGACCCCCGGGCGGTTCTCGCGCGGGTGCAGGTCCACCGGCATGCCGCGCCCGTCATCGGTGACGGACACCGAGTCGTCCTTGTGCAGGACCACGTCGATACGGCTGGCGTAGCCGCTGACCGCCTCGTCCACCGAGTTGTCGATGACCTCCTGGGCGAGATGATTGGGACGCGCGGTGTCGGTGTACATCCCCGGGCGCTTGCGCACCGGGTCCAGCCCCTCGAGGACTTCGATGTCGGATGCGGAATAGCTCACTCAGGAACCCCTTTGTTGATCGTGCCCTTTGCCGGCCCCGGCCTGCTGAACAGCACTCCCCGGACGAAACCCGCGGCCCCGCGCGCCGCACAGTGCGCAGCGTACCAGAGCTCGCGGGGGCGGGGCTGCTTGCAATCGCCGGGACGATCCCAACAATGCACCGCATATCCCGTATTCCGATCTTCCAGGAGGTTTCCGATGACCGAAGCCGAAAACGCCACCGGCGATGCCATTCTCGACGTCACCCGCGACAGCTTCCAGCAGGCGGTGCTGGACGAATCGCACCGGCGTCCGGTGCTGGTCGACTTCTGGGCCGCCTGGTGCGGACCCTGCAAACAGCTGATGCCCCTGCTGCAGAAGATCGCCGAAGATTATGGCGGCGCGTTCCGGCTGGCCAAGGTCAACAGCGACGAGAACCAGGAGCTGGCCGGGCAGTACGGGGTGCGCAGCCTGCCCACCATCATGTGCTTTCGTCACGGCGAGGTGGTGGATCAGCAGATGGGGGTACAGCCGGAGTCCACCATCCGCGAGATGATCGATCGCCACGTCGAGCGCCCCTCCGACGCCCACCGCCAGCAGGCCCTGGCCGCCCTGCAGGCCGGGGATGCGGCAGGTGCCGTGCGCGCGCTGGAAGAGGCCGTGGCGGTCGATCCGGGCAACAAGGACCTGCGCTCCGAACTGGCCCGCGCGCAGATCCGCGCCGGTGACACCGCGGCCGCCCGCACCACCCTGGAAACCGCGCTGGAGGCCTTCCCCGAGGACCCGGATCTGCGCATCGAGCTGGCGCGCGCGCTGTCCCAGGCGGGCGACCCCGATACCGCCGAGGCGCAGCTCAACCAGTTGCCGCTGAACCGCGCGGAGGACGACGCGGTGAAGACCCTGCGCGCCCACCTGCGGTTCTCCCGCCGAGCCGCCGGCGCCGACCCGCAGGCGCTGACACAGGAGATGCAGCAGGGCGATCCGGCGCCGGAGACCCTGGAAACCCTGGCCGCGTATTCCATGCTGCACGGCCGCTACGAGGAGGCCCTGGGCCTGTACCTGGAACTGATGAAACAGCATCCGGACTACAAGGACAACGAGGGCGACAACGCCGGCAAGAAGGGGCTGCTGGCGGCCTTCAACGCCCTCGGCAACGACAATCCGCTGGTCAGCCAGTACCGCCGCAAGATGATGGCCGCGATGTACTGACCGCCGGCCGGCCGCTGCCGGTCGGGAAGCGGTTTCAGTCCGCGACGGCCACCTGATCGCGGCCGCTGTTCTTGGCGGCGTAGAGGGCGTCGTCGGCCCGGCGCACCAGGCGCTGGTAGTCCGGGTGGCCGTCGTGACTGGCCAGTCCGATGCTCACGGTCAGCCCGAGCTGCTGGCCATGGGCACCCTGGAACGGCTCGGCACGGACCGCGGTGCGCAGTTTCTCGGCGATGCGTTCGGCATCGCGCGGGACCACGTCCACCAGCATCATCAGGAATTCCTCGCCGCCCAGGCGAAAGAGGTAATCGCCGGCCCGCGAGTTGCTGACCAGCAGCGTGGCGAACTGCTGCAGGATGCGGTCGCCGGTCTCGTGGCCATGTTCGTCATTGACCCGCTTGAAATAGTCGATATCCAGGGCCAGTACCGCGAAAGGGGCATGGGTCTGCTGTACGCTGGCGATGTGCCGCCCCAGCACCACGGGCAGGAACTTGCGGTTCAGGGTCCGGGTAAGGACGTCGCGCCCGGACTCCAGTTCGTTGCTGCGCTCGAACAGCTGACCCAGATGGTAGTCGATGCTGCGGACCTGCTCGCGCACGTCACGCAGGTAATCCTGCCGCTGTCGGGCCTCGACGCAGACCAGCGACGGCAGCAGGGCCTCGTCGATGCGGGCGACGGCCTCCAGCACCCGCTCGGTTTCCGCGGCCCCGCCAAAGGCGTCCACTCCCTTGTGCCGGAACCACAGGCCGAACTCGGAGGCCGACAGTCGCGGAAGCTGATCACCCGAGGCCCCCATGGCCAGATCGAACATCAGCCCGTTCTCCCAGTCCAGCAGGCAGGCCCGCTGGCGGTCTTTCTCGCTGGCGAGGTTCTCCGACACCGCGAACAGACGGTAGGCCTCCTCGGCGCGGGCGTTGCGCTCATGCGAGCGTGAATAGGCGTGGCTCATCAGCTCCATCGCCATGTCGATGCTGTCGGAGACGTGACGCGCCGCCTGCAGCCGCATTTCGTGCCCCATCGCGGAATCCAGCTCCAGCAGGGTCAGGAACTGCTCCTTCACGCAGCGCGCGCCGCGCATGACCAGATGGATGGGGATGGAGATGCGCGCGTGGATGCCGCCCACATGGGCCTGGCGCGCGGCCTGTTCTTCCACGCCGCTGCCGCTCTCCACCGAGAAGATGCCGCGGATCCATTCCTGCAGCGACGCGTTCAGCCGCGAATTGACGTCCTCGTGGTCGAGGAACACGCAGGCATCCGGGTCCGCCAGCATCTCGGCGTAGAACCGTTCCGCAAGCGAGGCACGGTGCTGCTCCGCCAGCTCGCGCACGCGGCCGCGCACCGGCCCGGGGCAGCGTTCGAGACGCCACTGCCATTCGTCCACCAGTTGCCGCTGTACCGCGGGCCCTCCGTCTGGCATCGCTTGCTCCCTGTCACCTGGTTCGCATCGCCCTCGCGCCGAGCGCGCGGGAAGCTTATTGGAACCCCCGGGGTGACGGGCGTCAACGCGAACGTGCACACCGATCAGTGTTTCCCTAGGGAAACACTGATCAATATACACGCTCGCGTTGGCACCCCGGGTTTTCCGAGACAAGGCGCGGTGCGCAGCCGGTAGTGGTTCTACCGGCAAGGGCCGCAACGCAGGATCGGGGAACCCGGGGTACCAACCCCCACAAGTGATTGAATGCAGGGGCTCGGCCGCTTTTGCGCGCGCACGGCGTTGCGGCTCCCTTGTGCAGAATGACTGCACGGCGGTCGCCGCGCCTTGTTCGCACGCAAAAGCGACTCGAGCGCGAGCGTGTACATTGATCAGTGTTTCCCTAGACTCCGGATCGATACTCATAAGAAGGCAAAAGGACGCGACATGCTGATTATCGAATTGATTTCGGCTCGGTGGCCGCACTGAAATCCGCCCGGGGATCCTCCACCGTGGCGCTGGTCACCGCCTCCGGCATGATCACCATCTACATCCAGGGCCTGATCTTTGTCTGAACGACTCCGGGTCGTCGTTTGCCCGGACAGCTACAAGGGCAGCCTGGAGGCCGAGGACGTGGCCGCCGCCATGGCCCGCGGAGTGCACGCCGCCCGACCGGATGCCCGGGTACGCTCCCTGCCCATGGCGGATGGCGGCGAGGGCACGGCGCGGCTGGTCAGCCACACCCTTGGCTGGGCCTGGCACCTGTCGGATGTGACCGACCCCACCGGCGCCCACTTGAGCGCCGGATGGGGCTGCGATCACCGCGAACAGCGGGCCGTGATCGATGTCGCCTCCGCCTGCGGGCTGGACCGGATCCCCGACGACCGGCACGACCCCTGGCAGCTCCACAGCTTCGGCGTCGGCGAACTGATGCGGGCGGCCCTGGACGCCGGCGCCGAACACCTGATGATCGGCCTCGGCGGCAGCGGCACGGTGGATGGCGGCGCCGGCATGCTGGCGGCCCTGGGCGTGCGCTTCCTGGATGCCGAGGGGCACGCACTTGCGCCCCACCCCGCCGGCCTGGCCGGTCTCGCACGGGTCGCTTTCGACGCGCTGGACCCGCGCCTGGGCCGCATCGACATCACCGTGCTGAACGATGTGGACAACCCCCTGACCGGGCCGCATGGCGCGGCGGCGGTATTCGGCCCGCAAAAGGGCCTGAAGGCGGCCGACATCCCGGCGATGGATGGGCACATGGAGCACCTGGCGCGTTGCATTGATGCCGCCGGGCACCTCCATCGTCCCACCGACACCCCGGGCGCCGGCGCCGCCGGTGGGCTCGGGTTCGCACTGGACTGCGTCCTCGGCGGTAGCGCGCGCATGGGCGCGGGCTACCTGGCCGAACTGATCGGGCTGGACGCAGCGATCCGCGAGGCCGATCTGGTCATCACCGGCGAGGGCCAGCTGGACGGCCAGACCTCGCACGGCAAGGTGGTAGCAGAAGTCGTGCGCCGCGCCCGAGAACTGCGGGTTCCGGTGGTGGCGATCGCCGGCTCCATCGCCTGCGACGAGGCCGGGATCGGCGCCTTCGGCCTGAGCGGCGCCCGCGCCCTGTGCGACGGCAGCATCACCCTGGACCAGGCCCTGGCCCGCCCCGCACACTACATCGCCGAGCGCACCCGTGCCCTGATCGAGGCGGCCGAGCCGGGTATCCGACCGTGAATCAGCGGAATGCTCCCGTCTGAAAGGAACGTGTTCGGTTGATCCGGGTCCGACTCGCAGCACGGATCGATACGAACCCAAAGGAAGACCCCATGACCAAGCACGACGACGCGCTTTTTCGCCCCTATGTCCTCGGCCCGCTGGAGTTGCCGAACCGGGTGCTGATGTCCCCGCTGACGCGCTCGCGCGCCGGGCAGCCAGGCGACGTACCCACTGACCTGAACGCCGAGTACTACGCGCAGCGCGCCGATGCTGGCCTCATCATCAGCGAGGCGACGCAGGTCTCGCCGCAGGGCAAGGGGTATGCGTTCACCCCGGGCATCCACTCGCAGGAGCAGGTGGAAGGCTGGCGCAAGGTCACCGAGGCCGTGCATGGCGCCGGGGGACGCATCCAGGCGCAGCTATGGCACGTCGGCCGCATCTCGCGCCCGGAGCTGCAACCCGACGGTCAGAAGCCGGTCGCCCCTTCCGCCATCCAGCCGGAGGGCGCCTATACCTTCATCAGTGCCGAGTCCGGCATGGTTGAAGTACTGGAGCCGCGCGCGCTGGAACTCGACGAGTTGCCCGGCATCGTAGAGCAGTATCGCCAGGGTGCGCGCAACGCGAAGGCGGCCGGCTTCGACGGCGTGCAGATCCACGCCGCCAACGGCTACCTGCTGGACCAGTTCATCCGCAGTGGCAGCAACCACCGCACCGACGCCTACGGGGGCTCGGTGGAGAACCGCATCCGTCTGCCGCTGGAGGTGGTGCGCGCGGTGATCGAGATCTGGGGTCCGGAGCGCGTGGGCATCCGCGTGAGCCCGACCGGCAGTTTCAACGGCATGCATGATGATGATCCGCTGGCGACCTACAGCGCCTTCGCCGAGGCCCTGGATGCCACCGGCATCGCCTACATCGAGGTGGTGGAGGACTCCTTCCAGGGCAACCACGAATCCGGCCGCCCGGAATCCATCATCGACGCGATCCGCGCGCGCTTCAGCCATACCTACATCGGCAACGGCGCCTACACCGCCGAAGAGGCACGCCAGCGCATCGACGCCGGCCGCTGCGACCTGGTCACCTTTGGCCGCCCGTTCATCGCCAACCCGGACCTGCCCGAACGCTTCCGCCAGGGCGCCCCGCTCAACGAGTGGAACGAAGCCACCTTCTACGGCGGCGACGAACACGGCTACACCGACTACCCGGCGCTATCCGACTGAAACCGGCCCCCTTCGCGCATCCCCTCCCTGGCTCGCACCACTGTGCACCCCCGAATCCGCCCCGCGAGGATCTGCTCGCCGCAGGGTGCGGACCGCGGCCCGAAGACTCCGGCCATGATCCACCACCAGGCGAACCATCCGCTCTCGACCACGGGGTCTCATTAAGGCATTTTGATGAAGGTTCACGGGGCGTCCTCCCTGGAATGGCCAGGTCGGCCAACTCAGCATCCTTCGGAGTCGCCCCGTGGACAACCTGTTGAGAGATCACACCTGGACTCCCGTCGATCAGGCCCCACGAGGAAATGCGAATGAACCGGTACGGCGGATTCAACGGCCCGGCCCTGCTGCTCGGCCTGCTGGGGGTACTGCTGGCCCTGCCGGCCGCGGCCGGTCAGGCCTTCGTGAACATCGGCACCGGCGGGGTCACCGGGGTCTACTACCCCGCCGGCCAGCACCTGTGCCGGCTGTTCAATGCGGCGCGCGACGAACACGGCATGCGCTGCACCGCCGAGAGCACCGGCGGCTCGGTGTTCAACCTGAACATGATCCGTTCGGGCGACATGGACTTCGGCGTGGCCCAGTCGGACCTGCAGCACCACGCCTACCACGGCAGCGGACGCTTCGAGGCCTTCGGCCCGGCGCGTCACCTGCGGGCGATGTTCAGCCTGCACCCCGAACCGCTGACCCTGGTGGTGCACCCGGATTCCGGCATCGAAAGCCTGGATGACCTGCGCGGCCAGCGGGTGAATATCGGCAACCCCGGTTCGGGTCAGCGCGCGATGATGGAAGAACTGCTGGACGAACTCGGCTGGGACCACGACACCTTCGCCCGGGTCGCCGAACTGCCCTCGCGCGAACAGGCCCAGGCGCTGTGCGACAACCGCGTGGATGCCTTCGTGTTCTCGGTCGGGCACCCGTCGGCCGCGATCCAGGAACCCATCGCCACCTGCAACGCCCGGCTGGTCTCGCTGGAGGGCGCAGCCATCGACCGGCTGGTGAACGAAACCCCGTATTACATGGCCGCCGAGGTCCCGGCCCGGACCTATCCCGGACAGGAAGACACCATCCGTACCTATGGCGTGGGCGCGACCCTGGTCACCTCGGAGCGCACCAGCAACGAGGCCGCCTACGCCCTAACCCGCGCGGTGTTCGAGAACTTCGACACCTTCCGCGGTCTGCACCCGGCGTTCGCGGGACTGGAGCGCGAGGCGATGGTCGACGAAGGCCTGTCCGCGCCGCTGCATCCGGGGGCGCGGCGCTATTTCCGCGAGGCAGGATGGATCCATGACTGAGCCCGAACGCACACCCCCGCAATCCGCCGCCCCGCAGGAGATCGAGACCGGTGCGCGCCATCCCGGAACAGCGACGCGCAGCCTGATCTTCGTGGTCGCGGTCGCGTGGTCGCTGTTCCAGTTGTGGATCGCCTCGCCGCTGCCGGATGCGCTGGACTGGTTCACGGTGTCCGACACCGATGCCCGGGCGGTGCATCTCGCGTTCGCGGTGTTCCTCGCCTTTCTGCTGTTCCCGGCCTTCCGGCCCACCGCGCGGCGCGCCCTGCCGACCCGCGCCTTCGGCTTCGCCTATGGCCTTGGCGGGCTCGCCCTGCTGGCACTGGGCGCGTGGCAGTTCGCCGGGCTGGAGCGCCTGGGCGAGGTGTATGCCGCGCTGGGCGTGGCCCTGCTGGCGGTGGCCTGGCCGCTGCTGCGCGGGCGCGATCCGCTGGACCGGGTTCCGCTGACCGACTGGATCTACGCCGGCGTGGCGGCATTCAGCGCCCTTTACCTGTACCTGTTCCACGAGGCCCTGGGCCAGCGTGCCGGGGCCCCCACGGAGGTGGATCTGATCCTCGCCGGCGTCGGCCTGATCCTGCTGCTGGAGGCCGCGCGGCGGGTGCTGGGGCCGGCGCTGACCCTCATCGCGGCAATCTTTCTGTTCTACACCTTCGCCGGGCCGCTGATGCCGGACATCATCGCCCATCGCGGCGCCAGCTACCCGCGCGCCATGGCCCAGCAGTGGCTGTCCAACGAGGGGGTGTTCGGGATCGCCCTGGGGGTCTCCACCAGCTTCGTGTTCCTGTTCGTGCTGTTCGGCGCGCTGCTGGAACGCGCCGGGGCCGGCGACTACTTCATCCGCGTGGCCTTCGCCCTGCTGGGGCATATGCGCGGTGGCCCGGCCAAGGCCGCGGTGATCGCCTCGGGCATGACCGGACTGGTCTCCGGTTCCTCGATCGCCAATACCGTGACCACCGGCACCTTCACCATACCGCTGATGAAACGCGTCGGCTTCCCCGCGCACAAGGCGGGGGCCATCGAAGTCGCCAGCTCGGTCAACGGCCAGCTGATGCCGCCGGTGATGGGCGCAGCCGCGTTCCTGATGGTGGAGTACGTGGGCATCACCTACGTGGAGGTCCTCAAGCACGCCATCCTGCCGGCCCTGATCGCCTACATCGCGCTGCTCTACATCGTGCACCTGGAGGCCTGCAAGGGTGGCATGGAAGGCCTGCAGCGCGCGGTCGGCGGGACCCTGCGCGGGCGTCTGATCGCCTTCGGCCTGACCCTGAGCAGCCTGATCATCCTCGCCGCCGCGGTGTACTGGGGTCTGGGCTGGATCAAGGACGTGGCGGACGAGCGCGCCGCCTGGATCATCGCCGGACTGCTGTTCGCGGCCTATCTGGTGCTGCTGTGGATCGCCGCGCGCGAGCCGGACCCCGAGCCGCTGGACACCGACCGCCCGCTGCCACGCATCGGCCCCACAGTGCTGGCGGGCATGCATTTCATCCTGCCGCTGGTGGTGCTGGTCTGGGCTCTGGTGGTGGAGCGCCTGTCCCCCGGCCTGGCCGCGTTCTGGGCGGTGGCCTTCATGATCTTCATCGTACTGACCCAGCGGCCGCTGGTGGCCCTGTTCCGCCGCAGCGGCGGCCTGCTGCAGGCCACCTGGGCCGGAATCTGGGAACTGTTCAACGGGTTCGCCACCGGCGCGCGCAACATGATCGGGATCGGGGTGGCCACGGCGGCGGCCGGAATCATCGTCGGCACGGTGGCGATGACCGGGCTCGGGCTGGTGCTGACCGACGTGGTCGACACTCTGTCAGGCGGCAACCTGCTTCTGGTCCTGCTGCTGACGGCCGTGATCAGCCTGATCCTGGGCCTGGGCCTGCCGACCACGGCCAACTACATCGTGGTGGCCACGCTGATGGCCCCGATCGTGGTCGAGCTGGGGGCCCAGAACGACGTCCTGATCCCGCTGATCGCCGCCCATCTGTTCGTCTTTTACTTCGGCATCATGGCCGATGTCACCCCGCCGGTCGGCCTCGCCTCGTTCGCCGGCGCGGCCGTCGCGAAGGCGGACCCGGTGCGCACCGGCCTCCAGGCCTTCGCCTACAGCCTGCGTACCGTGGCCCTGCCGTTCTTCTTCATCTTCAACAGCCAGCTGCTGCTGATCGGGGTGGACAACGTGTTCCAGCTGGCGCTGGTGTTCTTCGGCTCGCTGGCGGGGATCCTGGCGTTCACCGCGGCCACCCAGGGCTGGTTCCTGACCCGCAGCCGCTACTGGGAGTCCGCCCTGCTGCTGGTGGTGGCCTTCACCCTGCTCGCACCCACCGTGCTGATGGACCGCATCGCGCCGGCCCATGTCAGCGAGGACCCGGCGACCCTGACCGAGGTAGTGGACGCAGCCCCGGAGGGGGCGAACCTTCGCCTGCGGGCCACCGGCCTGGATCTGGAGGGACGCGAGGTCACCCGCACGGTGATGTTCCCCCTGAGCGAGCGCCGTGACGACCCGCTGGAGCGCCTGTCGGAGGCCGGTCTGGACGTGGATCCGGAGGAAAGAACGCGCATCCGCACGGTTGCTTTCGGCAGTCCCGCCGCCCGCGTAGGCTTGGAAGGTGGCTGGGAGATCACCGCGGTGCTGGTGCCCACCGACCGGCCGAGCCCGTACTGGTTCTATCTGCCGGCGCTGGCCCTGGGGCTGGTGGTGGTGTGGAACCAGCGGCGGCGCGATCCGCCTGCGGGGCCCGGCCCGGCAACGGCGGCGCCGACGCTCCCGGCCTGAACCGCGCGGGGCCGCCCCCGACCGGCCGGATGCCGAACGCACCCGCGCGCCGCCACCCGAAACCCGCGGGAGACCGATGTCCGAGACCGCCGACCACAGCCAGGAACTCGCCCGCGCGGTACGCGAGGCCGCTGATGGCGGCCGCCGGCTGTGGATCGCCGGGGGCGGGACCCGGGCGGCGATCGCCCGCCCCGACCCCCTGCCCGCGGACGTCGAGACCCTCGACGTGACCGCGCACCGCGGCATCACCCATCTCGCCCCCAGCGAGCTGGTGGTCAGTGTGCGGGCCGGCACCCCGCTGGCCGAACTGCAAACCGAGCTGGCGGCGGTGGGCATGATGCTGCCGTTCGAGCCGGGGGATCCCGGGCCGGGCGCCACCGTGGGGGGCATGGTGGCCACCGGACTGTCGGGTCCGCGCCGGCCGTGGACCGCCAGCCTGCGCGATGCCGTACTGGGCACCCGCGTGATCAACGGCTCCGGCGAGATCCTGCGCTTCGGCGGCGAAGTCATGAAGAACGTCGCCGGCTTCGACGTCTCGCGCCTGATGGCCGGCAGCCTGGGCGGCCTCGGGGTCCTGCTGGAGGTCAGCTTCAAGCTCCTGCCGCGCCCCGCTCACGAGCTCACCCTGCAGCGGAACCTGGACGCCGCCGGCTTCATCGACGCCTGTCGCGAGCTCGGTCGTACGGCCCTGCCCCTTTCCGGGCTGGCGTGGAACGACGGCCGCATGTACCTGCGTCTGAGCGGCGGGGAACAGGCGGTCACGGAAGCCGCCGAGCGCCTGGGGGATGCCCCGGCCGCGGATGGCGAAGGCTTCTGGAGCGGTCTGCGCGACCATCGCGCGGAACCCTTCACGCGCGAACCCGCGCCCGGCGAGCGCCTGTGGCGCATCGTCGTGCCCCCGGCCACGCCCCCGCCGGAACTGCCCGGCGAGTGGCTGCTGAACTGGGGCGGCGGGGAGCGCTGGCTGCGCAGCGAGGCCGACCCGGCGCGGGTGCGCACGGCGGTGGAGGCCGCCGGCGGACATGCCCGCATCTGGCACGGGGACCCGGCCGGTGCACCGCGCCTGCATCCGCGCGGCACCGCCCTGGAGGGGCTGGAGGCCCGGGTGCGACAGTCCATGGACCCCGAAGGCATGTTCCACAGTCCGCTGCTGCCCGGCTCCCCGGCCCGCGCCACCGGTACCTGAAGCGAGCACTCCCATGGACACCCGTAGCCACGAACGCTACGCCGACGACCCGGCCGCCCGCATCGCCGCACAGGCCCTGCGCAACTGCGTCCACTGCGGTTTCTGCAACGCGACCTGCCCCACCTACCAGGAACTGGGCGACGAGCTGGACGGCCCGCGCGGGCGCATCTACCTGATCAAGCAGGTACTGGAACAGGGCGAGGCCGATGCGGCCACCGGGCGCCACCTGGATCGCTGCCTGACCTGCCTCAACTGCATGACCACCTGTCCCTCCGGGGTCAACTACGCGCATCTGGTGGAATTCGGCCGCGAGGCTGTGGAACGCGATGTCCCGCGCGGCTGGCGCGAACGCCTGCTGCGCGCGGCCCTCAAGCGGGCCCTGCCCGCCGGGTGGCCGTTCCGCCTCGCCCTGGGCGCCGGGCGCCTGGCCCGCCCGTTGCTGCGGGGCGAACTGCGGGCCAAGGTGCCGGCCGCCCTTCCGGCCCCGC
The DNA here is from genome assembly GCF_001995255.1 of Thioalkalivibrio halophilus. Taxonomy (GTDB): domain Bacteria; phylum Pseudomonadota; class Gammaproteobacteria; order Ectothiorhodospirales; family Ectothiorhodospiraceae; genus Thioalkalivibrio; species Thioalkalivibrio halophilus. Next base: position 37,077 of record NZ_MUZR01000028.1, read on the forward strand.
CGCGTCCCGGACGACCCGCCGGCGGGCCGGTGCTGCAGGGCGGGGCCGTACCCTTCGAGCACGGCCGCGTACTGCTGCTGGCCGGCTGCGTGCACGACGCCATCGACGCGCGCATCAACGCGGCCTTCCAGCGCCTGATGGCCGCGCGCGGCATCGAGGTCGTGCAGGTCTCCGCGGCGCGCTGCTGCGGTGCGGTGGAGCATCATCTGAGCGACACCGAGCGCACCCATGCCCGGCTGCGCGCCAATCTCGACGCCTGGGCACCGGCACTGGATCGCGGGGTGGACGCGGTGGTCTCCACCGCCAGCGGCTGCGGGGCCATGCTACGCGACTACGCCCACCTGCTGGAGGGCGACGACGAATACCAGGAGCGGGCGCGCGAACTCACCGCCCTGGTGCGCGACCCGGCCGAGCTGTTCGACGCCGATACCGTCACCGCGCTGGGGATCGAGGTCGCCGACGAGGACCGCCGGATCGCCTGGCACGCCCCCTGCACCCTGCAGCACGGCCAGGGCCTGGCCGGACGCGTGGAACCGCTGCTGCGGGCGGCCGGCTGCGAGGTGCTGCCGGTCGCCGAGGGGCATTTGTGCTGCGGCTCGGCCGGGACCTATTCCATCACGCAGCCGGCCATGGCGCGGCAGCTGCGCGACCGCAAGCTGGCAAACCTGGAGGCCGTGGCCCCGGCGCGCATCGTGTCGGCCAACATCGGCTGCCTGAGTCACCTGCAGTCGGGCACCGAACGCGGGGTGGAACACTGGCTGAGCCTGCTGGACCGCCACCGCCGGGAAGGGTGACCATGAACCGGCGCGGGGAACTCCCGCCGCGCCGTGGGGGCGCTTGCCCGCACCCCGGGCGGGGCCTACATTCGCGCCATCCGATTCCCGAGTACTGCAGAAGGTTAAATCATGACCACCTCCTCCTTTCTTCCGCCGCAACGCACCCTGATGGGGCCCGGCCCCTCCGACGTGAACCCGCGCGTGCTGAGCGCGATGAGTCGCCCGATCATCGGCCACCTGGACCCGGTGTTCGTCGGCATGATGGAAGAGATGAAGGGCCTGCTGCAGTATGCCTTCCAGACCGAAAACGCGCTGACCCTGCCGGTCTCCGCCCCCGGCTCGGCCGGCATGGAGACCTGCTTCGTGAACCTCGTCGAACCGGGGGACAAGGTCATCGTCTGCATCAACGGCGTGTTCGGCACACGCATGAAGGAGAACGTCGAACGCTGTGGCGGCACCGCCGTGGTGGTGGAAGATGACTGGGGCAACCCGGTCTCCCCGGACAAGGTCGCGGACGCGCTCAAGGGCAATCCGGATGCAAAGATCCTCGCGTTCGTCCACGCCGAAACCTCCACCGGCGCGCGCTCGGACGTCGAGACCCTGTGCCGGCTGGCCCGTGAGCACGACTGCCTGACCATCGTAGACTCGGTGACCGGCCTCGCCGGGAGCCCGCTGTACGTCGACGACTGGGGCGTGGACGCGATCTATTCCGGCACCCAGAAATGCCTGTCCTGCACCCCCGGCCTGTCGCCGGTCAGCTTCAGCCAGCGCGCGGTGGACCGCATCCAGGCGCGCAGCCACAAGGTGCAGAGCTGGTTCCTCGACCTGAACCTGGTCATGGGCTACTGGGGTGGCGGCAGCAAGCGCGCGTATCACCACACCGCCCCGATCAACGCCCTGTACGCTCTGCACGAGTCACTGGTGATCCTGCAGGAAGAAGGCCTGGAAAACAGCTGGGCGCGGCACTGCCGTCACCACGACGCTCTGCGCGCCGGCCTCGAGGCCATGGGCCTCGAATTCCTGGTGGCCGAGGAACACCGTCTGCCGCAGCTCAATTCCGTATATGTCCCCGAGGGCGTGGACGAGGCGGCGGTGCGCGGCGAGCTGCTGGAACGCTACGGCCTGGAGATCGGTGCCGGCCTGGGGCCGTACGCCGGCAAGGTGTGGCGCATCGGCCTGATGGGCTATGGCGCGAACGAACGCAACGTGCTGACCTGCCTGTCCGCTCTGGAGGCGGTACTGGCGGATCGTGGTGTGGTGGAACCCGGCCGGGCGATGGCGGCGGCGCGTGCGGCCTATGCCCGCATGGATGCCACCGGCAGCACCGGCTGAACAAACGACCCGAGGAGGCTTTGATGACCCTGAGCGAACTGCTGAACTACCTGGACCGGCACATGGACACGGAATTCCTGGACGGCGATGCCGCCGGCACCCTGGCAAAGGCCCGCAACGGCGAACACAAGGACCCGATCGTGGCCGAAATCCTCACCGCGCTGATGGACGGGGCCGGTGCCGACGGCCCCGACACCACGCTGGAGCGTGCCGAGGCGGTCAAGTCGATCGGCCCGGTGCGCCTGAAGTACATGGCCGACGATGCCCCGGTGGAGGGTTTCCGCCTGGTGGAGAAGACCATCACCACCATCGATGCCGCCTACAACGAGGAGGCCCTCGCCGCCCGCGGCTGACCCGGACCCGCGTCCGTGGTCAGGTGATCCGCCGGAGCATGCCGCGCCGGCGGAACACCCGGGCGAATACCCGCCCGGTGTGGTACCAGTGCAGCAGCCAGGCCTCGCGCCACAATACCGGTCCCCGGGCAGCATGACGGCCGGGCTCGGCGGGGCACGGCTGCAGGTGCAGACCCAGCCCGCGCGCGATCGCCAGCGCCCGGGCCAGGTGATAGCGGCTGGTCACCAGCACCGCCGGCGGATCGTCCGAGCCGGCGCTCTCCTCGCGCATCAAATCGCGCGCATGGCGCAGGTTCTCCAGGGTATGCGTGGAGCGGTCCTCGATGCGGATGCGCGCGTTCGCGACGCCCCGTTCACGCAGGAACGCCGCCCCGGCCGCCGCCTCGCTGGGCCCCTGTGCCGCGGTCTGACCGCCCAGCAGCAGCACCCGGGCTTGCGGATGCCGGCGCAGCAGCCGCAGCGCCCGCAGCAGCCGCAGGCGATATCCGGGGGTCGGATGCCCCTCTTCCAGCTGCATCCCCGCCACCAGCACGGTACCCACCTCCCGCGGCCGGCAGGCTGCATGCGCGGTGCAGCGCACGCCGTGCCACGCCAGCAGCAGGCTGATCCCCAGGGTCGCCAGGATCACGACCTGCGACAGCGCGAACATCGCCAGCCCGTCCGTACCCACGCGTTCCAGGGTTACCCGGCGATGCTGCGCCAATGTGACCTCCATGATCAGGATGAGAATGATCGGCATCCGAGCCTTGCCGAAGGCTGACACAACCCGACGCCGGAGTAACACCTTCGTTTGAAGGGTACCAAGCCCGGGGTCTTACCGGTATCATCGCCCCCGACTAGGGACATCAGGGGGAAGTTATGGGGGCGCAGACGGCATTCGAGCAGGAAGTCGCCCGATTGATCGTGGACAGCCTGAACCTCGAGGAAACGGCGCCGGAGGACATCGAGCCGGAGGCCCCGCTGTTCCGCGAGGGTCTGGGGCTGGATTCTATCGATGCCCTCGAGCTGGCTCTGGCGATCGGTCGCGCGTATGGCGTGCAGATCCGTTCGGACGACGAGGACAACCTGCGGATCTTCGCATCCCTGCGTGCGCTGAGCGAACATATCGAGGCGAACCGGACGTCCTCGTGACGGCACGGCCGGCCGCTGCGGTCGCGCTGGCCTACCCGGTGTCAGTGATCGCCGGGCAATGGGTCGAGCTGCAGCCGCTGCCGCTGGTCCTGCTGACGCTGCTGGTGTTTCTCGCCGTGGCCACGTCGCTGCGCCCGCGGGCACGCATGCTGCTGGGCACGGGGCTGCTGGCGGCGCTGGCCCTGTTCGGTCTGACCCCGGCCGGCGAGTGGCTGATCCACGCGGTGCCGGTGCTGGTCCCGGGCCTGATCGCGGCGCTGTTCGCGCGCTCGCTGCGGTCCGGCTCCACGCCACTGATCACGCGGTATGCCCTGGAAATGGGGGCCTCGGACAGCCCCGCGGTCCATCGCTATACCCGGGTCATCACCGCCATCTGGGCGAGTACCTGCGCCCTGCTGGCGCTAGTGTCCGCCGGACTGTCGCTGTTCGCGCCGACGACCGTATGGGCGGTCGTGGCCAACGGCCTGAACTATCTTCTGCTGGGAGTCCTGTTCATGCTGGAATATCCGCTGCGTGCCCGCTTCCTGCCGGATGAACCCCGTGACGGGTTTCTCGCCTATCTGATGGAACTGGCGCGGGCCGATCATCGACGTCTCCTGAGGCAGCCATGAGCGAAGCCGCTGCCCTCGCCTGCCCGCTGCTGACGGACGCCGACACGCCTCTGGCCCGGGTCGGCGGACGCCCGGTGTCGCGCGCCGCCTGGCTGGCCGACGTCCGCGAACTGGCCGCCCGCCTGCCCGAGGCGCCGGCGGCCTTCAACCTGTGCGAGGACCGTTACCGGTTCTCGGTCGCGTTCGGCGCCATCCTGCTGCGCGGACAGATGAACCTGCTGCCGCCGGCGCGCGGGCGCACGGTGCTGGGCGAGATCGCCCGTGGCTATCCCGAAGCGGTCGCACTGGTGGACTCCTGCGAGGAGGACTTCCCCCTGCACACCCTGGCGGTCAGCGCGCGTGGCGACGCCGGGGGCGGGAACGAAGACCGTCCCGCGGACATCCCGATGATCCCCCGGGATCGCACCGCGATCCTCGGTTTTTCATCCGGCTCCACCGGGACGCCCACCGCCCATCCACGACGCTGGGGGGATCTGGTCGCGGTCACCAAGCAGGCGCTGCAGCGCCTGAAGCTGGACCGCACCCCCGGGCATACCCTGGTCGCCACCGTGCCGCCGCAGCACATGTACGGGCTGGAGTCCACGGTGCTCCCGGCCCTGCTGGGCCCCAATACCCTGCTCGCCGAACGTCCGTTCTACCCTGCCGACGTGCACGCGGCACTGGAGCGCGAGACCCGTCCGGTGCTGATCTCCACGCCTTTCCACCTGGGGACCTGCCTGCGTTCCGGCCAGTCGGCCCCGTCCGCGCCGCGCCGCATCCTCTCCGCCACCGCACCGCTGGAAGCCAGCACCGCGAAGGAGCTCGAGGCGCACTTTGGCGCCCCGGTCAACGAGATCTACGGCTGCACCGAGGCCGGTGCCATCGCTTCCCGCCGCACGGTCCGGGAACACCACTGGACCCCGTACCCGGGTGTGCATGTCCGCGCCGACGGCGATGCCTCCGGTCTGGCCCTCGCGCATGGTCCGCAGCATCGCGAGCCGGTTCCGCTGCCGGACTGCATCGAGGTCGCCGAGGACGGCCGCTTCCGCATGACCGGACGCCTGGCCGACATGCTCAATATCGCCGGCAAGAGGGCCTCGCTGGTCGAACTGAATCGCCACTTGCAGACCCTCCCCGGAGTCGAGGACGGGGTGTTCATTCCGCCCGCAGACAGTTCGGATGCCGCCGGGATCGCCCGGCTGGCGGCGCTGGTGGTGGCCCCGGAGCTGAGCGAGACCGACATCCTGGAGCAGCTCGCCGAACGCCTCGACCCGGCGTTCCTTCCGCGCCCGCTGGTACGGGTGGACAACCTGCCGCGCTCGACCACCGGCAAGCTGCCGCGTCAGGCACTGCTGGAGCTGCTTGCCAGCCACGGGGAGCCCGTCTGAGATGCCCACCCTGACCAGTCAGCCCCGCCGGGTCCCGCAGGACCACCCGGCACTTCCGGGTCATTTCCCCGGGAACCCCGTGGTGCCCGGCGTGATCATCCTGGAACAGGTGCTGGACGCAGCCGGAGAACTGGGGCTGGCCGCCCCCGGCCGGTTCCCGCAGGTGAAGTTCGTGGCGCCGCTGCACCCCGAAGCACCGTTCCGCGTGGAGATCGACGAGCCCGGGCGCCGCGGCTCTCGGGCCTTCCGCTGCGTCCTCGATGACGGGTCCGCCACCCTGCTGTGCGCGGGACAGCTGGACCCCGAACCGCCGGCCGACCCGTCATGAGCGGGGACTGGCGCGCTCAGGAGGAACGCGGCAGTCCCCTCGCCCTGCGCATCATCCTGTGGGTCGCGCTGCGCCTGGGGCGCCCGGCCGGGCGCCTGCTGCTGTACCCCATCACCGCCTATTTCCTGCTGCTGGCACCGCGCGCACGGCGGCACAGCCGGCAGTATCTGCGGCGGGTGCTGGGGCATCCGCCGCGCGTACGCGATGTCGCCCGCCACCTGCACAGCTTCGCCGCGGTGATCCTCGACCGGGTGTTCCTGCTCGCCGGGCGCGAGCAGGCCCTGGATATCCGGGTGCACGGCGCCGAGATCTTCCACCAGGCACTGGATTCCGGGGACGGCGCGATCCTGCTGGGGGCCCATCTGGGCAGTTTCGAGGCCCTGCGGGCACTGGCCGTCGGCCATCACGACTTCCCCGTCCGGGTGCTGATGGATGCCGACCACAACCAGGTGATCACCCGCCTGCTGGATTCGCTCAACCCCGAGGTCGCGCACAGCGTGATCCCGCTGGGACGCACCGACACCCTGATCCGCGCCCGCGAGGCGGTGGAACGCGGCGAGATGGTGGGCATGCTGGGCGATCGGGTGGTGGAAAACGACCGCACCGTGGAATGCGAATTTCTCGGCGACCGCGCGGTCTTCCCCATGGGGCCGATGCTGCTGGCGACGGTGCTGAAGGTGCCGGTGATCCTGTGTTTCGGACTCTATCGCGGCGGCAACCGCTACGATATCGTCTTCGAACACTTTGCCGACGCGATCGAGGCGCCGCGGGCACAACGCGACGCGGTGCTGCAGGACTGGACCTGCCACTATGCCCGGCGCCTGGAGGCCCATGTGCGGGACGCCCCGTGGAACTGGTTCAACTTCTATGATTTCTGGCATGACGACTGACCACCTCCGCACCCGCGGGCCCGCCCGGCTCGCATGGCTGGCCCTGCTGCCCTGGCTGTGGCTGCCGCTGCCGGCCGCCGCGGACACCCTGGATGCGATCCTGGCGGCCCTGAGCCTCGACGCCCCCGCGGAGATGGCCTTTCGCGAAGTCCGCCAGGACCCCATGCTGCAGTCGGAGGACCGCCAGAGCGGCCGCATCGCCTTCGAGCCCCCGGATACCCTGATCCGCGAGACCGACGGCCGGCGCGGCGAGCACGTGCGCATCGAGGGCCGGGAGCTGACCCTGACCCGGGGCGATTCGGTGCGCGAGATCCGTCTGGACGAACAACCCGGGCTGGAGGCCTTCGCCGGGCTGTTCCGCAGCCTGCTGCAGGGCGACCGCGAGGCACTGGAAGCCGGCTTCGAGGTCGAGCTGGACGGCGATCTCGAAGCCTGGGAACTGGAGCTGCGCCCGCGCGACCGCGCGCTGCGCCGGGCGATCATCGAGATCACCATTCGCGGCCGCGAAGGCGAGATCCGGCGCATGGACACCTGGGAATCCGGCAACCGCACCAGCCGCATGCATTTCGAAGCACCGGCATCCGGCGACCCGTCCAGCGAACGCGACTGACCACGCATGTCGTCCCTCCCCTCGCGTGCCGCGGTCACGCTGTGGCTGGCCGGTCTGCTGATCGCGGCCCTGGTCCTGGCCCTGCGCGGCGAGATGGCCACCGATCTCGGACGCTTCATGCCCGACCCCGGCGCCGAGGCCGGACTGCCGCTGGACGTCGACGGCGGACCGGGGGCCCGCCAGCTGTTGCTGGCCATCGAGGGCGGCGATGCCGCACGGCGCGCCGCGGCCTCCGACCGACTCGCCGAGGCCCTGCGCGGGGACCCGGCGGTCGCCGGCATCCACAACGGACGCGGTGCTTTCGACCCCGAGGCGCTGGAAGCGATCCTCGACCTGCGCTATCTGCTGAGCCCGGCGGTCACGCCCGAGCGCTTCTCCCGGGACCACCTGGACACCGCGTTCGCCGAGCGCCGCGCCGACCTCTCCAGCGCAGTACCCGCGATGCCGCGCGAGCTGATCCCGCGCGACCCCACCGGCGAACTGCTGGAACTGGGCGAGCGCCTGCGCGACCCGTTCGGCGACGCAACCCGCGGGCAGCACGGCGTATGGACCGACCCGGCCGGCGAGCGGGCCCTGCTGGTCGTACGCATCGCGCCCGAGGCCGCGGGCCTGGAGGAACAGACGGAACTGCTGCAGCGCGTCGACCGCGAGTTCACGGCCCTGGCCGCCGATGACCTGAATCTGCTGCAGGCCGGGCCACCCGCCATCGCCGTGGAATCGCGCGAGCGCATCCGCGCCGAGGTCACCGCCTTCAGCCTGGCCGCCTCGCTGGCGCTGGCGGTGCTGCTGCTGGTGGTTTTCCGCCACCCCCATCCGGTGTGGCTGGCGGCGATCCCGCTGGGCAGCGGGATCCTCGCCGGCGCGGCCGTGGTCACGCTGGTCTTCGGCCATCTGCACGGGATCGCGCTGGCCTTCGGCATCACCGTGCTGGGGGTCGCACTGGACTACCCCCTGCATCTGTTCGCACACGCCGGCCGCCGGGCTGCCGCACGGGTCGCCGGGGAACTGTGGCCGGCGCTGGTGCTGGGCGCCGGCTCCACCGCGCTGGTCTACGCGCTGATGGCCGCGACCTCGTTCCCCGGCATGGCCCAGCTGGGTCTCTTCGTGCTGACCGGGATCCTGGTCGCCGCCGCGGTGACCCGCTGGGTCCTGCCGGCCCTGCTGCCACGCGGCGCACGCGAACGGGGCCTGCCGGAACCGCGGCTGCCCCTGCCCTCGCTGCGGCCGCGCGGACAGCGAGCGGGCCTCGGGCTGCTGCTGGTGGCGGTGATCGCGGCGCTGGCCGTGCTGCTGAGCCGCGACCCCTTCCCGTGGAACGACCAGCTCACCGCGCTCAATCCGGTCCCCGAGGAGGCCATCGCCCTGGACCGCGAACTGCGCGACGCGCTGGGGCTGCCGGACGTGCGCCATCTGGTGCTGATCCGGGGGGAATCCGCCGACGCCGTGCTGCAGGCCGCGCACGCGCTGGACGAACCGCTGGAGGCGCTGCGCGACGCGGGGGCAATCACCGGTTTCGACCATCCCGCGCGGATCCTCCCGGATATCGTGACCCAGCGCGAACGCCAGGCGGCCTTGCCCGAGCGCGACACCCTGGCCGAACACGTGGAACGGGCCGTGCGGGACCACGGCTTTCAGGCCGAGGCCTTCACGCCGTTTCTCGATGACGTGGAACGCAGTCGCGAGATGGACCCGGTGACCCCTGACAGCCTGCCCGACGGGCCGCTGCGCCAGGCGCTGGAACCGCTGTTGCTGGCCCCGGGCGAACATTCGGCGGCGGGCCATGAACAGGCCTGGATCGGACAGGTACTGCTGCGCGGGCTGAGCGACGCCGGCGCCGTGAGCCAGCGCCTCGACGCCCGCGCCCCGGCCGGCGGGGCGGAAATCGGGCTGGTCGACCTGCGCGCCACCACCGAGGCCATGGTCGCGGATTTCCGCACGGCGGCCCTGACCCGCCTGGCCCTGGCCGCGCTGGCGGTCACCGCCCTGCTGTGGCTGCTGACGCGCGATCCCGGGCGCAGCCTGCGCATCGTGACTGCAGTCGCGGCCGGCTTGCTGCTGACTACCGCCAGCCTGCTGCTGCTCGGGATCGAGCTGACCCTGTTCCACCTGATCGCATTGATGCTGGTGATCGGGCTGGGGCTGGACTACGCGGTATTCCTCGGCCGCCCGGGCGCCATGGAACCGGACGAGGCCCGGCGCACCCGCCGCTCGGTGACCCTGTGCGCCCTGTCCACCGGTCTGGTTTTTGCTCTCCTGGCCCTGTCCAGCCTGCCGGTGCTGCGCGCCCTGGGTCTCACCGTGGCCCTGGGCGTGGTATTTTCCTACGTGGCGGCCCTGTTGCTGGCCCGTCCCGTGAACCCGTCCCCGACGCCCGAGGCCCCCGGCCCCGGGCCGGGGTTGTTGCGCTCGAGGAAGAACCCGACTCCATGAATGCCCTGGCCATTACCGCCCACACCCAGACCAGCGCCGCCGGCACCGGCAACGCCGCGGGCGCGGCCGCGCTGCGCGCGGGCCGCAGTGGCCTGCGGCGCTGCGACCTGCCCGACGTGGATCTGGAGACCTTCATCGGCCGCGTCGAAGGCCTGGAAGATCACCCGCTGGAAGGCGAGCTGGCGGCGTTCGACTGCCGCAACAACCGGCTGGCCGAACTCGCCCTGCAGCAGGACGGCTTCCTCGCCGCGGTGGATGCCGCGATACGTCGCCACGGCGCCGACCGGATCGCGGTGCTGCTGGGCACCAGCACCTCCGGGATCGCGGCCACGGAGGAGGCCTACCGGCGACGCGATCCGGCGACCGGCGCCCTGCCCCCCGACTACGACTACCGTCACACCCAGAACATGTATTCGCTGGCGGACTACGTGGCCACGCGCCTGGGCCTGAGCGGGCCGGCCATGGTGGTCTCCACCGCATGCTCCTCCAGCGCCAAGGTGTTTGCCGATGCCTGGCGCCATATTCACGCGGGCATCTGCGACGCGGCCATCGTCGGCGGGGTCGATTCCCTGTGCGGCATGACCCTGTACGGCTTCAATGCGCTGCAGCTGGTGGCGCCGGAGCCCTGCACCCCGCTGGATCGTCAGCGTCGCGGCATCTCCATCGGCGAGGCCGCCGGCTTCTTCCTGCTGGAACGCGCCGAGGACGCCCCGGCGGACGCCCCGCGCCTGACCGGTCACGGCGAGTCCAGCGACGCCCATCACATGTCCGCGCCCCACCCCGAGGGTGCGGGCGCCGCACGGGCCATGCGCGAGGCCCTGCAGCGCGCCGGGCGCGAAGGACACGAACTGGACTACGTGCTGATGCATGCCACCGCCACCCCCGCCAACGACCGCTCGGAGGCGCGTGCGCTGGCCGATGTCCTGGGCCCGCGGGCACGCTGCGCCGGCACCAAGGGCCTCACCGGCCACACCCTGGGCGCGGCCGGGGCGGTGGGCGCGGCCCAGGCCCTGGCCAGTCTGGCCGGCGGCTTCGTGCCCGGCACCGCCGGACTGACCGACCCGGACCCCGAACTGGGTCTGGATGCGCGCGCGGCCAGCGAAGAACGCCCGGTGCGCCGGGTGCTGCTCAACGCCTTCGGTTTCGGGGGCAACAACTGCTCGCTGCTGCTGGAGGCCCCGTGCTGAATCCCGTCGGCATCCACGCGGTCGGGCTGATCGGGCCCGGGCTGGCGGATTTCCCGTCGGCGCGGGAGATCCTCGCCGGGCGCGAGGAGCACCTGTACGCACCGGTGCAGATCCCGCCCACCAGCCTGCTTCCGGCCAACGAACGCCGTCGCACCACACAGACCATCCGTCTGGCCCTGCGTGCGGCAGAGGAGGCCAGCGAGGGCGGTGACCGCACGTCGATGCGCAGCGTGTTCGCCTCCTCCAGCGGCGACATGGACATCATCGACCGCATCTGCGAGGCGCTGACCCACCCGGACCCGGCGGTCTCGCCCATGCAGTTTCACAACTCGGTGCACAACGCCGCGGCCGGCAACTGGTCCATTGCCACCCGCAACCCGGCACCGGCCACCGCCCTGTCCGGCTTTACCGGTACGGTGGCCGCCGGGCTGCTGGAGGCGGTCACCCTGCAGCTGTCCGAAGGCGGCGAGGTCCTGCTGGTCTGCTACGACGTCCCGTCCATGGAGCTGTTCCGCGAGGTCCGCCCGGTCACCGAGAATTTTGCCTTTGGCCTGCGCCTGGGACCGGTCGCGGGCGCGCAGTGGCAGCTGCGCCTGGACCCCGGGGGGAACGGTCCCGAGACCCCGTGCCGGGCGCCGGCGCTGGAAGCCCTGCGCGCCACCAATCCCGCGGCCCGGGCCCTGCCCCTGCTGGAACGTCTGGCCGGCGCCCACCACGACGCAGTGGTCCTGGAAGCCCCCGCCGGGCGGGTACTCGGGCTGCACGTGGAGGAAGCCACGCCATGATTCTGGACGCCGCCGCCATCCGTGAGCGCCTGCCGCATGCCGGCGCGATGAGCCTGCTCGACGAGGTCGTGGCCCACGATGCCGACCGCATCCACTGTCGCGCCCGCTCGCACCGTGATCCGGACAACCCGCTGCGCGGCGAACCCGGCCTGCACGCCCTGGCGGCACTGGAATACGGCGCCCAGGCGATGGCCGTGCACGGCAGCCTGGGCGCGGCGGACAGCGCACCACCCCGCGCGGGCTATCTCGCTG